>JAEEQB010000036.1 GCA_016285075.1 Prevotella sp. | reverse complement strand
TCAATGATGGAACCAAGCATAGCAGTGCCAGTCCAACAATCAGTCTACTTCTCATAAAAACATTCCGTCCTACGAACCGCTAACTCCTGAGCGGAAGCGCTACTCTTTTTCGTCTGGAAGGTGTTCTTTCCCTTTCAGCTTTCACCATGGCAGGTCTTCTGACTCTCCCCGGCCTGCTTTTCCTTCCCGACAATATGTCAGTGGCGTCATACAAGCAAACCCTTTCTACACGGGGGATTACAGCTGCAGGAACAGTTGCGGACTCTCACCGCATTCCCTTACATCAGGCGGCTTCTGCCGCCAGATTGCCATTTCCGCCTGCAAAGGTACGAAAAATTCGATTAAGCGAGGACAAATAAATGGATATATTTTGCCGAGCGTGAGAATTTTATCCAATAAGTGAGTAAAATACCAAATTAATTTGAGTTTTTTATTGGGGGGGAGTACATAGCATTGATACTTTGCCCTTATAGGGCGATGGTTACCACGCCTGTTTTTCCCAGGGCATGACCTGAGCTTACAGCTGCTGCCTCCTTCAGGGCGTTTCTGGCTCGATGTTCGCGCGGTCTGTTCCCGTGATAGTCATTGAAAAAAATGCCGTTTGTTTTTGCGTCCAGGCGAGGAGATTTTGCGTTAAGGCGTAAGGTGTTTTGCGTATAGGCGCAAGGTGTTTTGCGTATAGGCAAAAGCGTTTTATCCCCCACCTTTCTCCCATTCGCATTGGACCTTGCACCTGCGAAGTCCCGTTCTCTCTGCCCTGAAGTCCGGCTGAGGCTGTTATGAGGGTGGGATACTTTAGTTAATTATTCTAATTATGATCATTTCTTTCCTAACCGACCTGTGCTCCGGTGATACTTTCTGCGACTTCACAAAGCTCTTGATACCATGCTTCTCCGAAGCGTCGGATGAGTGGTTCGCGGAGGAACCGATAGACGGGCAGACGGAGTTCTGCGCCTTTCCTTCGTGCAGGTTCACAGACATCCCATCGGTGGTAGTTGAGTCCGACGGTGCCGTTGGAGAACTGCTTGGCACGGATGGGGTAAAGGGCACAGCTGACAGGTTTCGGGAAACGTGTCTTTCCTGCAGCGCATGCCTTTTCGAGTGCGCAGAGGCAGCAGTCGCTGATGGGCTGACGGGTGTCGCGGTCGTCCAAGGTGCCGTAATAGGTGAAGACACAGTCTTTTCCGTGGACGATGCTGGTGACGAGGTCACCCTCTTCGTCGGTATAGGCCACGCCCTGACGGTCGATGACGCTCTGTGCCGAGGCAGAGAGGTCGCCCCAGACAGCATCGAGACAGTCCTCTATCTCGGCTATTTCGTCCATGGTGACAGGGGCGCCGGCATCGCCCTCAACACAACACTGGCCCTTGCAGGCAGAGAGGTCACAACAGAAATGCTCCGTCAGGATGTCGGAGGAGATAAGCACATCGCCTATCTGTAGGATGGGAGGGAGGGGACGGTTCATAGTTCACAGTTCATAGTTCATAGTTCACAATTCATAGTTCATAGTTCACAATTCATAATTCATAGTTATGAGTGCGGAGTCCTTAACAGTTCATAGTTCATAATTCATAATTCATAGTTCTTTACAATTCATAGTTCTTGCCTTGCAAGCGACCAAAGGTCGAGCGCAGAGTTATGAGGGCGGAGTTTTTTACCATTGTATGGGGGTGATGCCGTTTTGTTCGAGGTACTGGTTGCAGCGTGAGAACTGGTGCTGACCGAACCAACCGCCACGATTGGCGCTGAGCGGCGAGGGATGGACGGACTCAAGGACAAGGTTGTGCTGACGGTCAATCATATAGGCCTTCCCGCGTGCAAAGCCGCCCCAAAGCATATAGACCAGATGCTGGCGATGGGTGGCAAGGGCCTGGATGGCAGCATCGGTGAATGTCTGCCAGCCCAAGGTGGCATGGCTGTTTGCCTGATGGGCACGGACGGTGAGCGTGGCGTTGAGCAAGAGCACACCCTGACGGGCCCACCGTGTCAGGTTGCCTGAGGTGGGGACGGGCGTGCCGAGGTCATCGCGTATCTCCTTGAAGATGTTCTGCAGGGAAGGGGGGAAGGGCACCCCGTCCTGCACGGAGAAGCTGAGCCCGTGGGCCTGGCCGGGTTCGTGGTAGGGATCCTGGCCGAGGATGACAACCTTCACCTGGTTGAAGGGGCAGAGGTTGAAGGCACTGAAGACCTGGCTGCCGGGAGGGTAGCAGACCGAGGACTGGTATTCCTGCCGTACCTGTGAGGCGAGCCGGGCGAAGTAGGGTTTCTGGAACTCACCTTGCAGGTGCTGTTTCCATGTGGGTTCTATCTGTACGTCCATAAAACAAGGGGGGGATGATGAATACGGGGAAATCAGAAGGGTGAAAAGGTGAAAGGCCACGGATAGCTGCCAGGCTTCAGGGTGACAAGGGTGCCGCCGTCGGCACGCATCTGTACAACACCGGGGGCGAGCTGGCCGACGATGGTGAAACGGTGCCAGCCGAGGGCCTGAAGGGCTGCCCATGCTGTTGCCCCGCCTTCGACGACGAGATGGTCGGGACGATGGACTGCCACGAGCTGCCGGGTGATCTGTGCCATGACGGTGCGCAGATGGACTGCCGTCTCCTTGCCGGTGCGATGGTGGTGGGGGATGGTCAGGACGAGGCTGTGGCAGCGGGAGTAGGCTCCCACGTCCCAAAGGCTGAGGTCGGCAAGCCCGTCATAGACTGCCAGGGGCATGGGGCTGACGGGGATGCGGGTGTCGAGAGGTCTGCCCTGCGTGGAGCCGCAGAGAACGAGGAGGCTCCCCTCCCCTACCTTTGCTGGGAAGGCTTCGGGCGCAGCTGTCTCCCTTCTGCGGGAAGGGGTCGGGAGAAGGCAGCCGAACAGGTCGGCGGCGCCGGCGAAGAGGGTCGTGCCATCGTCGTAGCGGGTAATGATACGACGGATATCGGCCTCGCTCTCGGCATCGGGCATGAGGATGTGATGGGACTGGGCATCGGGGAAGCGTTCGCGCAGGCAGGAGGTGCGGGCAGGAAACTCGGGATCGGAGCTGAAGGCTGTCTGGTGAATGGGCACGCCGTCGATGAAACAGATGCCACGGCGCAGGATGCGTCCCTTGGAGGGATTGGCAGGCATATAGACGGCACGCTGGCAGCCCGAAGCCTGCATCAGCGCCGTCAGCTCGGCCACGACATGTCCACGCAGGGCGGAGTCGGTCTTCTTGAAAAGATGTCTCGCCCCACACCCCGCCAGGGAGAGGCGGGCAGCGATGCGCCGGGTTTCGGCCATGGCATCGGCTGCCGTCATGGAACGGGTGTCGGTGGCGACCACCAGCGTGTCGCAAGCAGCACCAGGGTCGCAAGCAGCATCAGCGTTGCAAGCAGCACCCGTGTTGCAAGCAGCACCCGTGTCGCAAGCAGCACCCGCATTGCAAGCAGCATCCGTGTCGCAAGCAGCGCAGCAATCGTCAGCAGGACCGCTGCAAACCAGTCTCACCTGCCGACCGCTCTGAAAGGCTAGGCCGGCCACCTCGGCTGCTCCTGTTATGTCATCGGCTATCACCACCATCACGCACTACATCTTTTCACGTTCCTACCCTTTCACCTTTCTTCTATAGATGGCCATGCGGGTGGCATAGTCGATGGAGAGGGTCATGGCCGAATCGTTGGCAATGCCCTTGCCTGCCACGTCGAAGGCAGTGCCATGGTCGACAGACACGCGGATGATGGGCAGCCCCAGCGTGATGTTGACACCGGAGGCGCTCTCCATCTTGCCTGTCTCCTTGTTCCAATTGAAGGCGCAGACCTTCAGGGGGATGTGTCCCTGGTCATGGTACATGGCAACACATCCGTCGTACTTGCCGCAGCGGGCCTTGGCGAAGATGCTGTCGGGCGGAACGGGTCCTTCCACGTCGAAGCCACGCTGCTGCAGCTCTTCTATGGCGGGGATGATCTCCTGTGCCTCTTCGTAGCCGAACATGCCATTCTCGCTGGAATGGGGGTTCAGGCCGGCCACGCCGATATGGGGATGGTCGATACCGAACTGGCGGCAGGCATCGTCGATGAGTTCCACGCACTCGATGATGCGGGCTTTCTTCACCAGGTCACAGGCCTTGCGAAGTGGGACGTGGGTGGAGACGTGAATGACACGGATGTTCTCATCGGCGAGCATCATGGCATATTTCTTGGTATTGGTGAACGTGGCGTAGATCTCCGTATGGCCGTCGTAGTGATGACCAGCGAGGTTGAGGGCCTCCTTGTTCAACGGTGCGGTCACCGTGCCGTCGACCTCGTCGTCCATGGCCAGTTCAATGGCTTTCCTGATATACTGGAAAGCGGCATTGCCGCACTGTGGCTGCACCTTGCCGAACTCGAAGGTGGAGAGGTCGACGCATGGGAGGTGGAGCACGTCGATGGTGCCAAACTCAAACCTGGCATCCTTGACTTCCTGCACGGCATTCACCTTCAGTTGTAAGCCGAGCAGACTGACCGCCTGCTCCATGATGGCAGCATCGCCGGTGACGATGGGGCGGCACTTCTCGTAGGTCTCTTTTCTGTTCAGGGCGCGTACCGTAATCTCAGGACCGATGCCTGCAGGGTCGCCCATTGTAATGGCTAATATGGGTTTCATGTTTTAATAAAGACTATTGTAAATATCACGGGCATCTTGCTCGGTTACTTCTCTCGGATTGTTCTTCAGCAGGCGCTGCACTCCCATGGCCGCCTTGGCCATCCTGGGGACGGCTGTCTGTGGAATGCCCAGCGCTATGAGTTTGTCGGGTATGCCCACCTCAGCAGCCAACCGACAGATGAAGTCGACGCCGCGCCGTGCGGTCTCCTCGACGTTGGCTCCCGGTGCACAGCCCATGGCGACTGCCACGTCAGCATAGCGCTTGGGGGCAGCCGGCATATTGAACTTCATGACCGAAGGCAGGAGAATGGCATTGGACAAGCCATGAGGAATGTGGAACTCGCCGCCCAGGGGATAGCTCAAGGCGTGGACGGCAGCTGTATTGACGGGACCCAGGCACAGACCGCCATAGAGGGAACCGAAGGCCATGGCCTCGCGGGCCTCCACGTCCTGGCCGTCCTTCACGGCACGTTCCAGATGGGCGGCTATCAGGCGGATGCCCTGCAGTGCATAGATATCGACTGAGGGATGTGCAAACTTGTTGGTATATGCCTCGATGCAGTGTGTCAGGGCGTCCATGCCCGTATCGGCGGTGACCTTGGCAGGCACGGTCCACGTCAGCCTGGGGTCTACATAGGCGGCATCGGCAATGAGGAAAGGCGAGACGATGCCTTTCTTCAGGTGGTCGGCTTCGTCGAGGAGGATGGCATTGGGCGACACCTCGCTGCCTGTCCCCGCCGTGGTAGGCAGGCAGGCAAACCACAGGCCCTTGGACTTGACAAGCCCTGTTCCGAAGCAGTGTTCCACCTGCTGGTCGCTACGGACGAAGGCTGCCACAAGCTTCGTGAGGTCAAGCACACTGCCGCCACCGATGCCTGCTACGCTGTCGGCAGAGAACGTACGGGCCGACTCAAGTATCGTCTTGAAATCATTGACAGTGGGTTCTGCCATGACATCCTGAAACACCTTGATGCTGATGCCGGCAGACTGCAGCTCGGCCAAGGCCGGCTCGACGAGGGGTAAGATGGGAGGAGCCGTCACCACGAACAGATGCTTGAGGCCCAATTCACGGTAATCGTCAACGAATGTCTGGATGCAGCCGGTTCCAAACACAATCTTCTGTGGCTGCAAAAGGGTGATTGATTTCATATCCTTCTTTTTTTTACTTATTTACATTCTTGCTTTTTTCCTTTTCCTCCAGATAGCCCCAGATGGTGAGTTCCTTGTCGGCAAGAGGGGTGTTGAAAAGGAGACTGGCCAGGTAGCCCACCACGAGAACAATGAGGTGTGAGTAGACGCCAAGCATGTATTTATGATGGGTGAAGTTCCATTCGCCCAGATCGAGCAAGGTGGCTTTTACTCCTGTTCCGTGAATATCGACCTTGGTGGAGGTGAGCACGGCATAGGCTGTGAAGAGCACAGCGACGGCAATGCCGATGTAGAGCCCTTGTTTGTTGGCACGGCGGCTGAACAGCCCGAGCAGGAAGATGCCTACGATGCCTGCCGAGAAGATGGCATAAAGCGAGAACAGGGCGCCCAGCACTCCCTCACCTCCCCAGAAGATATAGAGGCAGGCCACACCGATGGCTCCTACGCCTGCCACCACTACCATCCACCGTCCGAAGCGCAGCTGCTGACGGTCGGTAGCCTGCCGGTGGAAGCGCATATAATAGTCCTGTACGGCAATGGCCGACAGACAGTTAAGGTCGCTGTCGAGGCTTGAGATGGCGGCGGCAGCCAACGCGGCGATGATGAGGCCGCGGATGCCTACAGGCAGTTCATGGGCGATGAAGTAAGGAAACACCTCGTCGGCTTTGATGCCCTCTGGCAGCAGGGGTGCTCCGTGGGCGTGATAATAGGCAAAGAGCGCTGTGCCGATGAACATGAACAGTGCCCAGATGGGTACTGACATGAGCACGCCGATGTAGGCCGCTTTCTTAGCCTCCTTGTCGCTCTTGGCTGCGAGGTAACGCTGGACGATGGTCTGGTCGGTGCCATACTTCTGCAAGGCGTAGAAAACACCGTTCAGCACCATCACAAGGAAACAAAGCTCGCTGAGGCTCCAGTCGTAGGGGCCGAAGTCTATCTTATTGTACTCCGAGGCGATGCGGAATGTCTCGGCAGGACCGCCCTCGATGCCGAACATGAGGATGAGGATGCAGATGATGCCGCCGCCGATGAGCAGGAATCCCTGTGCCACATCCATCCAGACGATAGCCTCCATGCCACCGAACAGCGTCAGCACGATGATGGTGACGCCCAGCACGAGCACAATGCTATAGATATTGATGTTGAGGAAGGTGGCCAGCGCCATGCTCACGAGGAAGAACACCGTTCCTGCCTTCGAGAAATGGCCCAGCGTAAAAGCCAGTGAGCTGTACAAGCGGGCAAAGAGCCCGAAACGGCGTTCGAAATACTCGTAAGTGGACAGTCGTATCACCTTCCTGAACAACGGTACGATGACGCCGATGAGTACAACCAGCACTATGGGGACCATGAGCCCCTGCACCAGGAGTATCCAGTTGCCGGCATAGGCGGCACCGGGATAGGCGAGGAAGGTCACACTTGATATCAGGGTGGCGAAGATGGAGATGCCCACTGCCCATGCCGGTATCTTGCCGCCGCCGGCAAAGTATTGCGACGTGTCTTTCTGCTTGTGTGCAAAGAACATGCCAGTGCCTATGGCAGCCAGTATCGACAATAATACGATGAGGTAGTCAATCCAGTGAATCATGAGGTTTGCAATAGGTAAGGTTGATAGTTAGGGTTCACGGTTCACACGCTCAGGACGGATGACCGGACGGTTTCCTCGTCACCGGCAGAAAGACGTGTCAGCGGCATGAGCATCCAAGGTTCGCAGAGTCCCTTTGTCTGCAGCATCACCTTCAGCGCAGCGAGGCTTTGGCCCAAGGTACGTCCTTTCTGATAGATCCTTGCTATTTCGTCGGTCTCATGCTGTAGGCGGTAGGCGGTTTCCATGTTGCCGGAGATGGCCGCATCATAGAGCTGCCGGAACATGTCTGGCACATAGTTGCCTGTAGAGGGCACGATGCCGTCACCACCCAGTTCCAGCGAACAGGCACTTTGTGCTGCCCAGCCGCAGAAATAGGAGAAGTCCTCACGTCCGCGGGCTAGGGCGATGCACTGTTCCATGCGTTCCAGGTCGCGCTCAGAATCCTTCAACCCCACGATATTCGGGTGGTCGGCCAACCGCCGGACAACGTCCACGGGAATAGACATGTGGGTGGTGGCCAGAATGTTGTAGAGCATCAGCGGACCGGTGATGCAGTCGGCCAGCGTCTTGTAGTAATCGTACATCTGCTCTTCGGTCAGAGCATAGTAAGTGGGCAGGGTGGCCACAATGACGTCGGCACCCAGCGCGGTGTAGACTTCGGCCTGCCGCACCTGCTCGCTGAAGCAGTTGCCCGTCAGACCGGCATAGACGAGGATGCGTCCGGAGGCGGCTTTTACGGCAGTATCGACAAAGAGCTGCCCGTCGGCCTGGCTCACACTGTTGCCCTCACCGGTGGTGCCCATGAGCAACGGCGACACCTGGTTTTCGGCAAAGAAGTTCACAATACGGCAGACAGCCTCGGTATCGAGCCGTCCGTCTTGGGTTACTGGCGTGACCATCGGGACTACCACGCCATGATAAGTCTTTGGTTTCATATCTTCTGTTTGTTTTTAGTAGAGTAGCAGCAGTCCGGCGAAGGCTGAATAACAGATCATCCGGATGGGGTTGATACGCAGGTAGCCGGTGCCGAAGGCAGTGGCGGCGAGCAGGGCTATGCTGATCCAGAACTGCCAGGGGTTCTCTGCCGGAGTAGAGAAATTCTCTTTGTTGCAGAGCAGCAGCGTGGCAGCAGCTAACAGTCCCACCACGGCAGGACGCAGTCCGGTGAACACTGCCTTGACAGGGGCAGTATGCATATATTTCATGAACAGGCGGCTGATGAGCACCATCAGGATGAGTGAGGGAAGCACCAGCGCAAAGGTGGCGGTGGCAGAACCCAAAATGGAGAACCATTCGCCATAGCCGGCATTATGTGCAGCGGTATAGCCGCAGTAGGTGGCGGAATTGATGCCGATGGGGCCTGGCGTCATCTGCGAGATGGCTACGATGTCGGTAAACTCGGAGGTGGAGAGCCAATGGTGAGACTCTACCGTCTCGTGCTGGATGAGCGACAGCATGCCGTAGCCGCCGCCAAAGCCGAAGAGGCCTATCTTAAAGAATGTGATGAAGAGCTGGAGGTAAAGCATTGTTCAGTTCATAGTTCAAAGTTCATAGTTCACAATTCACAGTTCATAGTTCACAATTCATAGTTCATAGTTATGAGTGCAGAGTCCTTTACAGTTCATAGTCCTTTACAGTTCAAAGTTCAAAGTTCTTGCCTTGCAAGCGACCAAAGGTCGAGCGCATAGTTCAAAGTTCAAAGTTCAAAGTTCATAGTTATGAGTGCAGAGTTATGAGGGGCATTCCTTATTCCGTGGGTTTGATGTACATGCCGTATACATAGCCGCCGATAGCGGCAATCAGTATGATATAAATAGGAGAGACGCCCAATGCCCAGATGGACAGGGCACAGGCAATGGGGATCCAGCAGTTGGTCCAGGTGATCTTGGCACGCTGCGCCATGCGGAACGTCGGAACGGCAATCAGTGCCACCACGGCAGGGCGTATACCACGGAACATAGCGGCAATGACCCGGTTGTCCTCAAACTGCTTGAAGAAGATGGCGATGGCAAGGATGATGAGGAAAGAGGGGAGTGCGGTGCCCAATGAGGTGGCAATGGCACCGCTGACCCTGCGCAGCTTATAACCGATGAAGATGGCGATGTTGATGGCAAACACTCCTGGGCAGCTCTGTGCTATCGCTATGAGGTCAAGCAGTTCCTCGCGCGACACCCACTTGTGTTTGTTCACCACCTCTTCTTCTATCAACGGAATCATGGCATACCCACCTCCGAGGGTGAATATGCCAATTCTGAAGAATGTCTTGAATGATTCTATATAGATATTCAACTTTTCACTATTTCAATCTTTCACTCGTTCACTGTTTCAACGACCCAGCTTCTCCTCCACCCATTTCCTTGCATTCACGAAAGCCTCGATCCACGGTGTCACTTCGTTCTGACGGCGGTTGGCGGGATACCAGGCGTTCTGCCAGGGGAAGATGGCGCGCTCCAAGTGAGGCATCATGCACAGATGACGTCCATCCTCAGAGCAGATGCCCGCCACGTCGAAGTCTGAGCCGTTGGGGTTGGCGGGATAGCCGTGATAGTTGTACTTCGCAATGATGTTATAGGCGCTTTCACCTGCTGGCAGCGAGAACTTTCCTTCGCCATGAGCCACCCACAGCCCAAGCTTGCTACCGCTCAGCGAGCCGAACATCACGCTGTTGTTCTGGGGAATGCTGAGACTGATGAAACCGCTCTCGAACTTATGAGAGTCATTGTGCAGCATCTTCGCATCCTTGGCTCCTGTCAGACCCAGTTCAACCATCAGCTGGCAACCGTTACAGATGCCCAGGGAGAGGGTGTCCTGGCGGGCATAGAACTTGTCGAGGGCTTCCTTGGCCTTGGGGTTGAAGAGGAAGGCACCTGCCCAACCCTTGGCAGAGCCGAGCACGTCGGAGTTGGAGAAACCGCCGCAGAACACAATCATATTGATGTCCTCAAGCGTCTCGCGACCTGTTATCAGGTCGGTCATCATCACATCCTTCACGTCAAATCCTGCCAGATAGAGGCAGTAGGCCATCTCACGCTCGCCGTTGGTGCCCTTCTCACGGATAATGGCTGCCTTCGGGGCATCCCTACGGTCCTCCCTCCTCGGAGAAAGGCCATATTGCGCCAACATTCCGGTGAAGCCATGATTGAACTTCATCTCGATAGGCTGATGCTTATAGTTCTCAAAGCGTTCCTTAGCCTTGCCGTTGAAGCTCTGCTTGCGGTCGAGCAGATACGAGGTTTTATACCATACGTCGCGCAGGGCGTCGATGTCGAAACAGGCCGTCTTGGTGGCATTTGAGCCACCATCAGCAGGATAAACCACCTCGATGGTACGGCTCTTCTCCACGGGATAGCCGATCTTGGCATAACCAACGCCTGCCTCCTCCATGAAGTCCTTGAACTCCTGCTTATGCAGGTCGCTCACCTCAATGACCACACCGGGATTCTCGGCAAAGAGTACCTTGACGAGGTCGCAGCCTTGACCATCCGTGGCACTGCACAGGTCGTGCAGGTTGATGTGCATGCCACCCTTCTGATTGGCGAAGCACATCTCGAGCAATGTTGTAATGAGACCGCCTGCCGAGATGTCATGACCTGCCATGATCCAGCCTTTCTCTATGAGCTGCTGGATGGCATTGAAGGCATCGCAGAAGTATTCGGCATTCTTCACCGTTGGCACGTCATCGCCCACCTTACCCAGGCTCTGGGCGAAGGCGGAACCGCCGAGACGCTGCTGGTCGAAGCTGAAGTCGATATGATAGATCGATGCGTTCTTGTCGTTAACGAGAACGGGCGATACGACCTTCTTGACATCAGACACCTCACCGCCAGCCGACACAATCACGGTTCCCGGAGAGATGATCTTCTCGCCGTTGGGATACTGCTGAGACAGCGACAGGGAGTCTTTTCCCGTAGGCACGTTGATATGCAGCTCGCAGCAGAAATCGCTCAGCGCCTTCACACCGGCATAGAGACGGGCGTCTTCGCCCTCCTGGCTGCGACATGGCCACATCCAGTTGGCACTGAGGCTCAGCGACTCCATACCCTCTGCCAACGGTGCCCAGACAATATTTGTCAGCGCCTCGGCAACAGAAAGCACGCTGCCTGCGGCAGGATCTGCCAGTCCTGCCTGGGGAGCGTGACCCAGAGCGGTGGCAATACCCTTCTCGCCGCGATAGTCTAGGGCAACGACACCACAGTCGCTCAAGGGCAGCTGGATCTCGCCCTGGCACTGCTGACGGGCAATCTTTCCCGTCACGCTGCGGTCTACCTTGTTGGTGAGCCAGTCCTTGCAGGCCACAGCCTCCAGCTGGAGTACCCGCTCCAGGTATTCGTTGATTCTGTCCTGTGAATAGGTGACATTGTCATAATGACGCTCCACGGTGTTGTCGCGCATGACGGTCTTAGGCGAGTGTCCGAACATCTGAGCAACGTCGAGGTCGAAGGGCTTCACACCGTCGCCCTGCCTGAACGAGAAGTGTGCATCGCCGGTAGTCTCGCCGACAACATACAACGGAGCACGCTCGCGTTCGGCAATCTTGCGCACATGTTCGATATGCTTCTCGTCAATGAGCAGACCCATGCGCTCCTGGCTCTCGTTGGCAATGATTTCCTTGCTCGACAGGGTCTTGTCGCCAATAGGCAGCTTGGTCATATCGATCTCGCCGCCACACTCCTCGACCAGCTCAGAGAGACAGTTCAGGTGGCCGGCAGAGCCGTGGTCGTGAATGGAGACGACGGGGTTCACATCCTCCTCGCAGAGGGCGCGCACCAGGTTATAGGCGCGTTTCTGCATCTCGGGGTTGGCACGTTGTACAGCATTCAGCTCGATGCCATTGCTATAGCGACCGGTGTCTACTGACGACACGCTGCCGCCACCGAGTCCGATGCGATAGTTGTCACCACCCACCACTACGATCTTGTTTCCCTTCTGAGGCTCCTTCTTCAGGCAGTCGCGCTTCGTGCCATAGCCAACGCCTCCTGCCAGCATGATCACCTTGTCGTAGGCATACTTCGTCTGGCTTGTTGTGTCACCATCCCCGGCCTTCTCCTGATGCTCAAACGTCAGCACGGAACCGCATATCAACGGCTGTCCGAACTTGTTGCCGAAGTCGCTGGCACCATTCGAAGCCTTGATCAGGATCTGCTCAGGCGTCTGGTAGAGCCACTCGCGGACAGGCAGTATGTCCTCCCAGTCACGGCCGCCGTCAATGCGGGGATAGGCTGTCATATACACAGCCGTACCAGCTATCGGCCAGCTGCCTACGCCACCTCCCATACGGTCGCGGATCTCGCCTCCTGTGCCGGTGGCGGCGCCGTTGAAGGGTTCCACCGTCGTGGGGAAGTTATGCGTCTCGGCCTTCAGCGAGATGACGCTTTCAATGTCCTTCACCTGGAACCAGTCGCTGGTGCTCTGGTCTTTCGGTGCGAACTGCTCGACCACGGGTCCCTGTGCAAAGGCGACATTGTCCTTATAGGCCGAGAGAATCTTGTTGGGGTTTTCCTGCGTGGTCTTTTTGATCATGGCAAAGAGACTCGATTCCATCTCCTTGCCGTCGATGATGAACGTTCCACCGAAGATCTTGTGGCGGCAGTGCTCAGAATTGATCTGTGCAAAACCGAATATCTCCGAGTCTGTCAGCCGCCGTCCGTTCTGCCGTTCCAGTCCGTGCAGGTATTCTATTTCCTCGGGCGAGAGCGCCAGACCTTCCTGCTCGTTGTATTCTTCCAGGTTCTCCACATGCTTAATAGGCTCCGGCTTGATATTGATGGTAAAGATGTCCTGGTTCAGTCCGTCGTACATGCGCTGCAGCATCTCGTCGTGCTCGGCATCCTTGCTTGCAACAGGCCAGTATTCCTCTATGCGGCTGATGCCACGGACACCCATGTTCTGAGTAATCTCTACAGCATTGGTCGACCATGGTGTCACCATTTCACGTCGTGGACCTACGAAGAACCCACTGAGTTCAGTAGCCTGCACAAGCGTCGACTCGCCGTACAGCCAGTTCAGTTCGTTGATTTCCTGTTCGTTGAGCTGATGATCTACCTCGGTAGCTATCACGCTCTTCTGGGGAGTCTGAAAGAAAAAAATCATACCTTAATATATATTGATTCGTTTTTAGACTTACTTCTTCTGAAATTCTGCCAGTATCTTTGCAGCAATGGCCTTGAACTCCTCCTCCGTGAGCTTCAGCTTCTCACGACGGAAGTCGGCATCGGCCTCCGACTGCATAGGAATGAGGTGGATGTGGGCATGAGGAACTTCAAGTCCCAATACCACCTGAGCGACCTTCTTACAGGGGAAGGCAGCCTTCACAGCCTGAGCCACCTGCTTGGCAAACACCTGATAGCGGGCTATCTCGTCGTCATCCATATCAAAGATATAGTCGACCTCACGACGAGGAATGACCAACGTGTGACCTTTCACCAATGGGTTAATGTCGAGAAAAGCGTAGAACTCCTCGTTCTCTGCACATTTGTAACTGGGTATTTCGCCAGCTGCTATCTTTGAGAAAATATCCATAATAATAAAGATGTATAGTTTATCCGACGGTGATTTTGTCTATTCTCAGTTTGATGACGCCACGGGGAATCTTGATTTCCACCTCGTCGCCGACCTTGTGGTTGAGCAATCCCTGTGCAATGGGGGTGGTAATGGATATCTTGCCCTCACGCAGGTTGGCTTCGCTCTCGCTCACAATGGTGTAGGTCATCTTGGCCTTGTTGGCCAGGTTGGTCATCTCCACCTTCGACAGGATCTGCACCAAGTCGGTGCTCAGCCTCGAAGTATCCACTATCTTCGCCTCCGAGATAGCCAGTTTCAGCTGGTTGATCTTTGCCTCCAAGTGGCCTTGGGCTTCCTTGGCAGCATCATACTCCGAATTCTCGCTCAGGTCGCCCTTGTCGCGTGCTTCCGCGATGGCGGCTGATGCCTTGGGACGTTCCACGCCCTCCAAATAGTTCAGTTCGGCTATCAGTTTGTCGTAGCCTTCTTGTGACATGTATGCCATAATCTCTTTCTATTTTTTAAATTGTTTTCTGTTTCAGTAAAAAAATGAAGAATTCCGACAGTCCTTTTCGTGTCGGAATCCTTATATACCAATGTCGTTGTGTATATCCTTACTTAAATGATGAGTGCAAAGTTAGGGATTATTTTCGAAACTGGCAAATTTCTTATGGGAAAAATGTGTTTTATTTGCTATTTTTCACTAATACACTGCCAAAAGCCAACCACTATGTCAGCCACTGGCGGCAGGTCTCCAGGCTGAAAGGCAACTACCGTGCAAGTCCCTACATCGAACTTGCCATCGTTGGCAAGGCATTTCCGTTTCAGTCCGCAGAGTTCCAGTCGCTTGCGACGGGGAATTCCAAACAATTCTTTTTCTGCAACAATAATTCTCTAATTACCTCCCTTACGGTCAGTGGGTCTTCGACAAATCTCTCAAATTCTTGATAAATAATATCTTAACGTTCATTATTGGGGTGGGAAACTTCAATTAATCATCGGCGAGGAAAGGTACGAGGAAAGGTACGCCGTTTCGTCAGAAACCTGCAAAACTTTTGTAAACATTTGGTAGTTTCGTGTAATCTTTGTACATTTGCACAGTCAAAATAAAAAAAAGGAAGAAGTAATATGATAACGAGAAGACTACTGCTTGGCGTGTTGTGTGCGGCATCCACCGCCACCATCTATTCCCAGATCCAAACCAATGCCGGTGTGCAGTACCTGCAATGCATGCCCAAAGACATGTCCACCGACTTCAGCGACCTGTCGAACACCTATTTTCTTGCCGACTCTCTGGCCAGTTTTGATGCAGCGAAGGGAGAAGGGCTGGTGGAGTGGGACCGCTACCGCTTGTCGCCGCGTCAGGCGTTCAACCTGAACGGCTACTGGCCTGTACGTATGCAGATGCTGGACTTTCCTGATGCAGCCTATGACAACGACCCACGGCTGCGGCTCCAGATAGAGTTCGTCAGTCCCCGTACGGTACGCATCCGCATGCTCACCACCCCCATCGTGCCGAAGGACGATGCCGACGACCCAATGTTCGCCCCCGCCTTCAAAAGCCGTAAGGCTACTGCCTCGTGGCCTTCCACAGTCAGCAGCAACGCCATTGTCTACAAGAGCCCCTTCGGCACTGTCGAGGTGCAGCGCTACCCCTTCCGCCTGGTGCTGCGCGATGCCCAGGGACGTATCCTCACCCAGTCGCGGCATGTACGCGACAACGACTCCACGCAGGTAAAGCTGCTGCCTTTCTCGTTTATCAAGCGTGGTGCCGACAACTCCCGCTCCGTCAATCCGGTGTTCCTGCTCTCGCCGGGCGAACGCATCTATGGCTGCGGCGAATCGTTCACCTCGCTCAACAAGGTGGGTCAGAAGGTGCACCTCTCTGTCACCGACCCGCAAGGACCGGAGACCGACGGCATGTACAAACCTGTGCCCTTCTATTTCTCCAACCGCGGCTACGGCATCTTCATGCACACCGCTGCACCCGTCACTGCCGACTTCGGCGCATCGTACATCGGTGCACAGCGGCTGTTCATGGCAGATGAGCAGATAGACCTCTTCGTATTCTTCGGCTCCCCCAAGGACATCCTCAATGAGTATACCGACATCACAGGCAAGAGCCCCATGCTGCCCCTGTGGAGCTTCGGCACATGGATGAGCCGCATCACCTACTTCTCGCAGGACGAGGGACTGGAGATAGCCCGCCAGCTGCGTCAGCACAAGATTCCCGCTGACGTCATTCATTTCGACACAGGATGGTTTGGCGTAGACTGGCAGTGTGACTACGAGTTTGCCAAGGACCGTTTCAAAGACCCCGTGAAGATGCTGCAACAGCTCTCCAAGGACGGTTTCCACACGTGTCTGTGGCAGCTGCCTTACTTCACGCCCAAGAACCGGTTCTTCCCTGAGATCATAGAGCGCGGGCTTCATGTGCAGAACGCCACCGGCGGCATGCCTGTGGAAGATGCCATCCTCGACTTCACCAATCCGGAGACCGTGGACTGGTACCAGCAGAAGATAGCAGGGCTGATGCGCCAGGGTGTCTCCACCATCAAATGCGACTTCGGCGAGGCAGCACCCTACAACGGCATCTATCACAACCAGCGCGGCGGACTCTACGAGCACAACCTTTACCCTCTGCGCTATAACAAGGCACTCTTCGAGGCGATAGAACGCGAACACCCCGGCGAAGGACTCATCTGGGCACGCTCTGCCTGGGCAGGCTCCCAGCGCTACGCCCTGCACTGGGGCGGCGATGCAGCCACCAACAACATTGGCATGATGGGCGACCTGCGCGGTGGACTGTCCTTCGGCCTCAGCGGCTTCTCCTTCTGGAGCCACGACATGGGCGGTTTTGTGACGGCCTCGCCCGAGGACATCTATCGCCGCTGGCTGCCATTCGGTTTCCTCTCCAGCCACACCCGTGCCCACGGAGCACCACCCACCGAGCCGTGGCTCATCAGCGAAAGCTTCACCCAGGCTTTCCGCGAGTGTGCCGAGATGAAATACAAACTGATGCCGTATGTCTATGCCCAGGCCAAGGACTGCTCTGAACGCGGGCTGCCCATGGTTCGTGCCCTGCTCGTAGAGTTCCCCGAAGACCCCGGTGCCTGGCTCGTGGAAGACCAGTACATGTTCGGATCGCAGATTCTTGTGGCGCCTCTGATGGAAAGCGGCCATGGCCGCATGGTGTACCTGCCCTCGCAGAGCGGGGACGGAGGAAGTTCCAAATGGATAGACTATCAAACCAGGAAGGTATATCAGAGCGGCTACCGGCAGATAGAAGCCGGCTCCATTCCCTGCATCATCCTGGTGCGAGACGGCAGCCTCATCCCCCATGCCCCCTTGGCACAGCGCACCGACCAGATTGACTGGAACGCCATTGAGCTGAAGGAGTACAAAGCTGCTGCCACCCGTTCTGTTGGTCTTCTCTACAAGCCAGGCGACAAGGAGATACAGCGGATAGAGAAATAGGCTGAGAATCTGTTTATGCATCATGTTTAACTGCTTTTGAATTGTTGACGACATGTTAATTGAATGGGAGGGGAATGGGAGCAGCATGGGAGCAGCTCGCCGTTTTGTATGGTGCATCCATTCAAACCGTCAGAAGGTGAAAAGGTGAATTTGGTGAATGGTGAATTCCCAGGCATGTGGGGGCTTTCTATATAGGGGGGCTGCCCCTTCTGGGCGTTTTATCCACCGGGTATTGGGAGGCTCACCCCTGCTGTTGCCCGTTCAGGGCGTCTTATCCATTGGCAACCCAGATAGTGGTGTTTAGAAAAAGAATAAGTGCCGCAACCTTATTGTGGTTACAGCACCTTTCTTTGTTTGTTTTTTTCAAAAGCCTTGTACCCAGACCCGGGGTCGAACCGGGACGCCTTGCGGCATTGGTGTTTGAGACCAACGCGTCTACCAATTCCGCCATCTGGGCTGAAAGCGGGTGCAAAGTTAATACTTTTTTTGTAAATAGCAAAGAAATCTGATAAAAAACTTAAAAAACTTTGCTTCTCTCGCAGAATATGCGTAACTTAGCGGGCGAAAAACAGATACTTTTTTGCAAAATATAAAAGTTGAGACCTTGAAAATGGAACTTAATAATGAACATTCTACCACCGGTCGCATGCACCCAGAGGGAGACAGGAACTACTGCGTGATACTCGCAGGCGGCAAGGGACGTAGGTTGTGGCCGTCGAGCCGTGAGAGCTTTCCGAAGCAATTCATTGATTTCTTTGGCACAGGCCGCACACAGCTACAGATAACATACGACCGGTTTGTGAAGATACTGCCGCCGGAGAACATCTTCGTCTGCACTAACAGGGAGTTTGCCTCCATTGTGGAGGAGCAGCTGCCCGACCTGCCAGTGAGGCACATACTGGTGGAACCCGTGAACAGAGGCACAGCACCCAGCGTAGCGTGGGCGGCCATGAGAATACTGAGGCGCGACCCCGATGCCAACATCATCATTGTGCCTTCCGACCAGATCGTGCTCAATGAGGAAGCATTCCACCGGAGCCTGGAGACAGGCATCAGCTATGTGAAGGAAAACGATGTCATACTGGTCATGGGCGTAAAGCCCACAAGACCTGAGCCGGGTTACGGTTACATACAGTTAGGCGACCAGAGCTGCAAGTCTGGCGTATACCAGGTGAAATCGTTCACCGAGAAGCCCGAACGCGAATTTGCCAAGTTGTTTATGGAGAGCGGGGAGTTCTACTGGAATACGGGCACATTCCTTTCGAAAACCCGCTATCTGATAGAGACCTTCGAGAACCAGTTCCCTGAGGTGTTGCGCAACCTGAAAGTGGAGAAGCCCAACTACACGTACGAAGAGGAGATGGAGTATGTGTCACAGAACTATCCCCGTTATCCGAACACGCAGCTGGACAGTGCCATCTTAGAGCACGGAGAAAACATCTATGTAATGAAATGCGACTTCGGATGGGCAGACTTAGGCACATGGCATGCTATCTACGAGTGCTTGCAGCGGGGACCCGAGGACAACGTTGTGGTGGATTCGGAAGTGATGCTCGACGACAGCCGCAACAACATCATCAAACTGCCTAAGGGACGGCTGGGCGTGATCAGCGGTCTGGACGGCTACATCGTGGCTGAGGAAGGTAATGTGCTGCTCATCTGCAAGAAAGGAGACTCGTCGTCGCTCGTCAAGAAGTATGTAAGCGAGGTACAGATCAAATACGGAGATGAGTTTGTTTAGAGTTCATAGTTCACAGTTCATAGTTCATAGTTCATAGTTATGCAAGAGACAAGACAAAACAAGATAGCACGCTTGCTGCAGAAGGAGCTGAGCGTGATTTTCCAGGAGCAGACACGCTCGATGCACGGCGTGATGGTGTCGGTAACACGGGTGAAAATCTCGCCCGACCTAAGCGTCTGCACGGCCTACCTGAGTATTTTCCCTTCAGAGCGCGGCGAAGAGATTCTGAACAATATCGAGGCCAACAACAAGTCAGTACGCTACACGCTGGGGCAGCGGGTGCGCAACCAGTTGCGGATTATTCCCGAACTACGGTTCTTCATTGACGATTCGCTTGACTACATCGACCGCATTGACGAGCTGTTGGGAGGGAGGAAAAGTTCATAATAGTCCTTTACAGTTCATAGTTCATAGTTCAAAGTTCATAGTTCATAGTTCTTTACAGTTCAGAGTTCATAGTTCATAGTTAAGAGTTTAGAGTGAATTTCCAGTTCTATATAGCGCGGCGGTATTTGCTATCCAAGAAATCGACCAATGCCATCAACGTCATCAGTGCCATCTCAGTAGTGGGTGTGGCCGTAGCCACGATGGCACTGATTGTGACACTATCTGTGTTCAACGGTTTTCACGACCTGGTGGCCTCGTTCTTCACGACGTTTGACCCTCAGCTGAAGGTGACACCCGTGAAGGGAAAGACGGTGGCTTCTGACGAACCCGTTCTGACACAGATACGAGAGTTACCCGAGGTGGAAGTGGCCACGGAATGCGTGGAAGACCAAGCACTGGCCATCTACAACGGCCATCAGGCAATGGTAACCATAAAGGGTGTGGATGATAACTTCACAGACCTGACCCACATCAACGAGATACTCATTGGCGATGGCTCTTTTGAGTTGCATGCCGCCGACATGAACTATGGCATCCTGGGGCTGCGGCTGGCAGAGCAGCTGGGAACAGGTTACAGGTTTGACACGCCACTCAGCATCTATGCGCCACGGCGTGAAGGCCAGTTGGACATGGCCGATCCCACCGATGGCTTTGTGGCCGACGAGCTGTTCTCGCCAGGGGTATTGTTCAACGTGAAGCAGGCAAAATACGACAAGAACTACATCATTACCTCCTTGGGCTTTGCCCGACGTCTCTTTGAGCAGCAGGACATGGTGTCGTCGCTGGAGCTGCGGCTGAAGCCCGGAAGCAACTTTGACAAGGTGAAGGCCGAGATGCAGCGCATTGCCGGAGACCGTTTCCGTGTGCAAGACCGCTTTGAGCAGCAGGACGACACATTTAAGATCATGAAGATAGAAAAGCTGATTGCCTACATCTTCCTGACGTTCATCCTCGTGGTGGCCTGCTTCAACATCATCGGCTCGCTCTCCATGCTCATCATTGATAAGCGCGACGATGTAGTGACGCTGCGCAACCTGGGTGCCACCGACCGCCAGATAACCCGCATCTTCCTGTTCGAAGGCAGGCTCATCTCGGCACTGGGTGCCGTGATAGGCATTGTCATTGGCCTGCTGCTCTGCTGGGCCCAGCAGACGTTTGGCATTGTGAAACTCGGCTCCAGCAGCGGTTCGTTCGTAGTGAACGCCTATCCGGTGAGTGTGCATCCTGAGGATGTAATACTGGTGTTTATCACGGTGATGCTGGTAGGCTTCCTTGCCGTTTGGTACCCTGTGCGCTATTTCTCAAAACGCCTGCTCCAAACGAAGAAGTAGCGGCCTGCGGCCTAAATGATAATTGATAAATGATAAATGATAATGGTGGCCTGCGGCCTAATCAATCCTCATGGAAACACTGAAGGAAAAGACAGCGAAGGGCCTGTTCTGGGGCGGGCTGAGCAACCTGACTCAGCAAGCCTTGGGTTTGGTGTTCGGCATTCTCCTGGCACGTCAGCTGGATGCATACGACTTTGGAATGACGGCCATGCTGGTCATTTTCTCCGTTATTGCCAACGAGCTGCAGGCAAGTGGCTTCAAGACAGGGCTTATCAACATGAAGTCGCCAACGCACGATGACTATAATGCCGTATTCTGGTTTAACATCGTGGCAGGACTGGTTATCTATGTGGTGTTGTTCTTCTCGGCTCCGCTCATAGCCGCCTATTATCGCATTCCCGAACTGATACCTTTGGCCCGCTATGTGTTCCTTGGCTTTGTGTTTTCCAGCTTTGGCATGGCACAGTCGGCCTATCTCACCAAGAATCTTCAAATCAAGAAAATAGCCTGGTGCGGCATGACGGCTACGCTGCTGTCGAGCCTGACGGGCGTATGCATGGCTTTCTTGGATTTCGGCTACTGGTCGCTTGCCACGCAATCTGTTCTGTATATCGCCCTGAACACAATGCTGCTGTGGCGGTTCAGTCCCTGGCGTCCTACGCTGCACTTTACGTTTGAGCCCATCCGCCGGCTGTTTCCCTTCAGCGTAAGGCTCATGTTGTCAGCCATTCTGACCCAGTTCAATACCTACGTCATGAATTTCCTGCTGGGTCGTTACTACGGAGCACGCAGCACCGGCTACTACAACCAGGCATTCCAATGGAGTTCCAAGTGCTTCCAGTTGGTCCAAAGCATGATGAAGCAGGTAGACCAGCCCGTACTTGTAGGGCTTCAGGATGAACGTGAGCGCCAACTCAACGTGCTGCGCAAGATGATGCGGTTCACTGCCTTTGTATCCTTTCCGCTGCTGCTGGGCCTCGGGCTTGTCAGCTATGAGTTTATAGTCATTGCCATCAAAATCAAGTGGGCTGCATCGGCAGAGCTCCTACCCTATCTCTGCCTGTGCGGAGCATTCATGCCCATATCAGGACTACTGTCCGATGCCATCATCACCCACCACCGCAGCGACATTTACCTGTGGACGACGCTGGCGCTCGGTGCTTGTGCTACCGTGCTGCTGGTGCTGCTCAAACCCTACGGCATCAGGAACATGGTCATAGCTTACGCCGTTCTTAACATTGTATGGGTGTTTGTATGGCACTTCTTTGTCTACCGCCTCATGAGGTACACGCTCTGGGCTTTCCTCAAGGACACCATGCCCTTCTTTACCATTGCCGTAGGGGTTATGGCGGTGACAGGCGTATCCACCTATTGGATTGGTTCGCTACCGCTGCTGTTGATTGCACGCGTGGTGCTGGCCTGCACACTCTATTATACAGTCATGAAGCTGTTGCACGTACAGATACTGGCCGACTGTCTGGCATTCTTTGTGAAATTGAGAAGTTGGAACACAGAGACACAGAGACACAGAGATTAAAGGATTCGCAAAGAATAAAACCTCTGCGTCTCTGTGTCTCTGTGTTCATATAACCCAAACAACATGATTACCAAAACTTGGTACAAAGCAAGTATTAGTCCCACTTGGAGTGTCCTGTCCAGATGCGCAGGCGGTTGGTGAGGGCAGAGAAGATGCGGCTGAAGTTGCCGCGACGCAGGTTCAGCCACAGCTCTTCCAATGAGCGGCCTACCTTAATCCAGGGATGTCCCCAGCCCATGGTGCGGAACACGCGCTCCTTGTATTCCACGTTCTCCATGACATAGCGGGGGTGGCGCAGAGGGAACTGCAGTTCGTGGTGACCCATGGTGAAGATGCGGCGCACTGCACGAGGCAGGGTGTCATTACTGCCGGAATAGTGGGTCCCTTCGTCCGTAGCACCGGCATTGCTGATCATGTTGACACGGGGAACGATGCTTAGGCCTGAGTTGAAGAAGATGGACGCATGGAAGATGGTCTCGTAGTAAGCCTTACCGACTGAACGGTGATAGCGGCAGAAATTGATGAAGTCCTGCTGGTACTTACGCTCCTGGATGAGCGAGTCGAGCTGGCGCAGGTTGTAGGCATCGTCCAGAAAACTGTAGTGCTCGTCCCACTGGTCTACCACTCGCCGCCACGTCGCCCATCCATTGATGGAGAACGTGGTGGTGAAGAAGTAGTCGTACGGCAGGTCGGACGTCACCTCGTCGCAGTTCATACCCGAGATGATGCTGATGCGGCTGTCATTCTCGTAACGGTCGAGCAGCTCCTTGCAGAAGGGGAAGAACGAGAGCGAAGGCACGTCGTCGTCCTCAAACTTGATGCACTTGTCGTAGAGCGAGAAGGCCCACTTGATGGAGTAGAAGCTCGAGGGGTCGCAGCCGGAGTTCTCCTCGCGGTAGTTGCGGTGAACCTCGCATTCCCAGTCTATCTGATCGTCAGCCACCAAGGCTCGGCAGGCCTCCATCTTGGGAAGGTCGGCATCGCTGCGAGGCCCGTCCTGATAGAGCAGCAGCCGTGAAGGACGTGCCTGCCTGATCTGCTCAAACAGGTTACGAAGCATGTCCGGGCGGTTGAAGAACAGTACCAGTACGGCAACGTCAACTTTTGCAGGTTGTTTCTTTTCCATCATTAAAGTCATATATTGAGTCTCAAACTACAAACAGAAATAGCAGAAAAGTCTAACGTCCAAAGAGGTACTTGCGCAGGAATGGACTTACACGCAATATGTTAGACGTGATGATGCAGAAACCTATGACCAACAGGGCTATAAAAACAGACACCGTCGTGTCAAGTACAAAGTTATGGCGGTACTTGTCGAAGAACGAGCCAATGGTCGGCAAGTTTGGCAGGAAGAGGAAGTGAATCAGATAAATGTCGAGCGTACGGCGTCCTATGTACTGAAGGCTGATTCCAACGACAGACCGCTTGGTAAAGTGATCCTTATAGTAGCGGAAGTACATGAAGACAATAGTGAGCAGTCCGAACTTAGCCAAGGTGGACGGAAGATTAGTCCACTCGAATCGCAGGTTGTGCCATTTCAAGACATCCATAGTAGAGAGGATGACCACAACAATAACCGTGGGATAGAACCATTTACTGTCCATGACTTGTTGTGCCTTGTCCCAATAGCGGTGCACTATATTTCCAAACAGGAAGAACGGGAAGAAATAGAATATCTGATTGATACTGGTGTCGTTAAGCCATTGGATGGGTTCTCCTTTATAGCCTTGCGCCCATGGGAACAACTTTGGCATGTAGCACGTCTCATAGAAACAGAGCGAAATAACGAAAAGTGTCAAAATTGGCACACAGGACTTTATACGTAGTTTACTCTCGAGATATGAAAACACATAGTAAATCAGAAACATCCAAAGCAAGACGATGGTAAACCAATAGCCGCCTTTCGTAGCTGCATGGAAATGGTAAATCACACCATCAATGAAGTTGGGGCTGACAACCGCATTATAAAGGAAAAAGAAGATGACAGTAGGAATGATCTGTACCTTTACCTTCTTCGTTACCAGTTGCTTGAATGTGCTGGCATTCCACACTTGTGCAGTTTTGTATGCCAGGAAACCACTGATGAAAAAGAACAGGGGCATACGAAACAAAAGAAGGAAAGGAAGTGAGGAAGAGAACTTCCAATTCTGTTCAAAACCTACGCGGCTGACGTGGTTAGCCACGACAAGTATCATTGTAAATCCCCTGAGGGCATCAAGCCATTCCAGGCGTGGCTTCTTGACTACAGTTTCCATTGGCACTTTGCTAATTCGCTGCAAAATTACTACATTTATTCTGAAATTCATCATAAAATGTTTGGAGAATTCAAGATTATTTTGTTATTTTGCAATTCAAAAGCAACGCAACTTAACTGTAGGCTATGAAATTTGGATCTTTTCAGCAGTTCAAGGAGTGTGCCTATTTTGGTATTATCCGCAAATTCCTGGCTTTTCATCCAGTAGAAAGCCAGCAGAAACAGCTGTTCCTGACTTTCGACGATGGACCGGAGCCTGGAATCACTGAGTTCATCCTGGATTTATTGACGCAGTATCAGGCCAAAGCCACATTCTTCTGCTGTGGTCACAACGTGGATGCCAACCCGCAGCTCTTCGAGCAAATAAGAAGTGCCGGACATTCCATAGGCAATCATACTTATTCACATATAAACGGACTCGCTACAGCTCCACGAGCCTATATAGACGACGTGAAGAAATGTGACGAACGAACGGGCAAAACCATACTTTTTCGCCCGCCATGGGGTATGTTGAACCTCAGGGAGATATATGCCCTTCGCCATAAGACTCTTGTGTTATGGGACGCAGAGTCGGGCGATGTGCGCTCAGACTACAGTCTTGAAAAGGTATGTCACGACATTGACCGCTGTCTTGACACTCAAGGCAATTGCATCGTGCTCTTTCATTTCTCCAATGAACATGAGAATAGAACAAGAGCCATACTGCCACAGTTGTTAGAGTACTATACCGAAAAAGGATGCGTATTCCTGCCTATAAACAGCCAAAGCCATGCTTGAAACAGTCTTTTCTATCAACAAATTAAGTACGGGAGGGTCTCAGCAGCAAAGGAAACTGCCTTTTGAATACGAGAAACGCTGCCTGTTAATGTGGGAGGAACATTGCGTGGAGTGTAGCCCGCCTTATTGCTATCACCACTGCCTAAACTATCAGAAAAGAGCCGACAACCGTTGCGTGAGGCTTTTGGGCGGCATACAAAAAATCAGCGAGACTTCGGGCTCTTTCCCATACGGATTCATCTGCGAATTCAGAAAATGGGCAAAGCTCGAAGCCCAGTATGTGTCTCACCCCGTAGGAGACAGGGCGTACTTGTTTGCAGAGAAAGCAAACGCGTTCTTGTCAAGGTTCTTTCTTGGCGTTGCCAACCTCACTCGGAAACTGTTTCCAAATTATGGACCCTATTCACGGTTTACACGATATAAGAACTATGCGCTGAGTCATTGGGTGATAAAAAACGAACCGTTTGACGTACTGTATATTGACTGCAGACTCTGCCAAAAGGAACAAGTTCAATTACTTGTTCAAATCAACAATACCGATAAGATACTGTTTTCACAGATCTTCACGCTGAAAGAAGGTGACAACCAGATAAGCATCGATATTTCACATATTCAGCCCAATCAGGCCGGCACGTACATCTTTATTACCCCGATGAATGAAGAGACCAACACAAGGATTGTATTCAGCTGGCTCGACCTGTTCAAATTGAAGAAACAGGAAGCAGAACAGCCGGCAGACAAAGTGAAGGTTGTTGTTTGGGATTTAGATAACACACTTTGGAAAGGCACTATTGTCAACGATAGCAACGTGATAGTGAACAAGGAAGCCGTGAGTGTCATTAAAGAACTTGACAAGCGCGGAATACTCAACACCATTTCCAGCAAGAATGACTTTCAGCCGGCTTTCGATAAACTGGTGGAGTTCGGCCTTCAAGATTACTTCCTTTGTCCTGCCATCAACTGGGGGCAGAAGAGCCAGAACATCAAAGAAATAGCCAAGCGGCTGAATCTTGGTGTCAATTCGTTTGCATTCATTGATGACAATATACGGGAGAGGGAGGAGGTGAAGACAGCCCTTCCTATGGTCAGGGTTTATGATGAACAGAATCTCCAAAGCTTGTTAGAGCGTGACGAGTTTGATGTTCCGGTGAGTGAGACAAGTCAGAAGCGCAGGCTTTCGTATATGCAGGAAGTTTCAAGACAGCAGTTTGCAGAGAACTATTCCGATGACTATGAGGCTTTTCTGCGCCATCTGGAGATGGAACTAACAGTCTTCCCTGTTAGCAAGGATAATGAAAGGCGGTGCTATGAGCTTGTGTCACGAAGCAATCAGCTGAACCTGTCTACCAACCGTTACAGTGAAGTTGAGTTCCGACAGCTATTGTCAAGGGATGATGTCTTAGCCTACGCCTTCAGTTGTAAGGACAAGTTTGGCGACTATGGCATCATCGCTTTCATGTCTATACAGCAAGAAAGAAACAGTGGGCGGATTCTTGATTTCGTCATCTCATGCCGTGTGGCAAAGAAGAAGGTGGAAAGTGCCATCATCACTTCACTCCATGAGGTGTTGCGGCCTTACCACATCAACAGTCTGCAAGCCTTACTCGTTAAGACAAAGAAAAACGGCCCCTTGGCCGAGGTGTTCCATGAACTTCCCTTTGACGTAGTCAGTGAGAATGAGCATCAAACGATATATGAGTTGTCAGACTTGGAACATATCCCTGATGAAGGTATATTGAAAATATTAAATCATAGCGATGTTTGAGCTCAAGACAAGAAACATCAGAAAAACTCCAGCTCCGCAACGTGTGGGGTCTGTTTGCTGAGGTCGGGCAGCTGCATATAGTCGCCAAAGATATGGCGCAGGTGAGCATCGGCATTACCTGGAATAGGAAAATCATACCCCTCAAACTTGTGGGTGGTCAGTGGAAAAATCTCGTCGGCATAACGGGGATTGTGGAAGGGAATGCCCATGCCGCTGGTGATGACTTTTGAAGGTGAAAAGGTGAAAAAGTGAAAAGGTGAGAGGAGGGCGCGTAGACAGGGAAACAGGAAAGTGTTGTTCAGCTTGAAGATGCGGAGCACACGGTGAATGTTTTTTTTGTCGTCAGTGCTGGTACGCCATATCTTGTACATGTGACCTACGCTTTTCTCCGTCAGCTTGTGCAGCCAGATGGGGTGCGGCTCCATCGGGAAGATGTCGATGTAGATGCCCTGCTCCTTCCACAATCGATTATAGTTCAGCGTCTCCTTCAGCAGCGAGCGGCGGTCACGCACCTTTGCATAGAAATAGAAATAGGCAGGGTCGGTCTTGTCGTTTTGCAGCGCTAACCATTCAGGCAGCTCCTGAGGCAGCACTTCCATCAGCCGCAGGTAGTCGCTACGCATCATCTCGATGTCAAGGTCATCGTCCCAGGGAATAAAGCCGTTATGGCGCAAGGCTCCTATCAGCGTGCCGCTGCTTAGCCAGTAGCTAATATGATGTTTCTTGCAGATACGGTCCACCTCAATGAGAATGTCGAGCATCCTCATCTGATGGCGGCGGAGCAGGGAACCGTCAGGATTATAACGCTGGCGTAGTTCTTCGTTGTTCATTACTCGGCTCTTTTCGTTTAATACTCAGCACTTATTGTTTAATACTCGGCTTTTATTGTTTAATACTCAGCACTTATCATTCATTACTCGGCACTTATTGTGCGACCTTCATCCCCCACATCAAAACTTTATCAATCATTGGAATAGCCACCTGGTGCTGCCGGGCTAATTGCTGGATGATGCGCATGCCAAAAGGGAAGTCCTCGGTGAAGTAGCGGCTCTGGAAGTCGGGTACAAATCCTCCTGCCACAGCCTTCATCGGTGCCAATATTCCCTTGAAAGCCTCTATGCTGCGAAGTTTCCTTGTGAGTGAAGCCGCATCCGTACTCTCATAGTAGTCAAGGATGGTGGGAATGCTTCCTTCACGGACTGGTAATACCCGCAGCAAATGGAAGAATTCACAGTCGAGTGCTATCAGTAACTCGGAGGCCTCTTCCGTCCACATCTCGTAGAACATGGGCTGAGAATCATAGACCACCCCCTCGTGCCAGTCCTTCCACAGTGTGTAAAGCCGAGCTGGATGGAGCAACGGGTTGCTATTGGTGAGACTTGCCTCGTAATAGCTGGACAGTAATTGGACCGGTGTGCGGAACAGCCGTTCTATAGTGGCTCTCAACGGTTCCTTCTCCGATGCATGCTCAATGGCAATACTGAGTTGTGGTTTATAGCCCAAGAGTGCAGCGGAATGTCCATAAGTTGTAGTTCGTGCTATGAAGGGCACACGCTGGAATCCAAACAGAGGAGTATCCGGGGACAGTCTCTCCATAGCTTCGAAGAAGAAACCCGTGCTGCAAACCACGCTGCCCACAGGCGTACGAGGTTTCAGGAAAGGGCAGATCTGAAGAAGGACTTCTTGTATAGAGTAGCCTGGCAGACAGAGCAGAATGAGGTCGGCATCAGCTATTACCTCTGCAGGTTCACTGGAAATGCGTTCAAGCCGTCCGACCAACTGCCGGCCGTCAGGCGTACTGATGGTCAGTTGTTGCTGCCACAGAGCAGGACGACGCGTCAGCAGACTGACTACACAGTCCTCACGGGCAGCGAGGAATCCTGCTACCACATGGCCTAAATTGCCACCGCCACAGATACATATTCTCATATCATTCCTCATTTTCATTTTTAGGCCGAAGGCCTCATCAGCTCCTTCAAGGCAGCAATAAGTCGGTTATTGTCTTCCTCACTGCGTACGGAAATGCGAATGAAATTCCGACCCTTCAAGCCAGTCTTTGAATCACAATCCTTCACCATGATATTATAGCGAGCCAAGAGCAGCTTCGTCAGTTCTGCCGAGGTATATGTCCCCGTCAGCTGTATGCAGAAATAATTTGCCTGAGTAGGCAAGAGACGGATGTCAGGGATTTCCCTAAGCAGCTTTTCAAAACGGTTGCGTTCACAGATGAACTTACGACATGCGGCCTTGTATTCGTTTTCGTACTTGCCAAAAATCTGCATGTAGAACTCGGCAAACGAATTGATGTTCCAGATACTGACATCTTTCTTGATGCGCTGAATCAACTCTGTGTCGCTGCTGGCAAGTATACCTAAGCGCAGACCTGGCACCCCATAGGATTTGGATATGCTTTTCATCACGACCAAGTGCGGACTGGATACCAAAATCTCATTGCGGAGCAAGGTGTTATGCTCAAAGTCTTCGCTGAAGTCCACGAACGACTCATCCACTACCAGCCTGATGCCTTTCTTGCGGCTCCACTCTATCAGTTTTTCCAGTCCCTCCATAGGAATGAAATTACCCGAAGGATTATCGGGATTGATGAGCAGCAGGCTGTCAATGTCCTTGTCGTTGAAATAGCTCATCAAGTCATCTGCTGTATAGCTCAGGTCTTCATGGTCAGGGAAGAAAGCAACGATGTCCTCCTTTCGGAGCCGATGGGGGTACTCTTCAAACGTAGGGTAGACCACACCAATATGTCCTGAAGAGCATTCCATCAGGCTCTTGATGAGTTCCGCCGCACCGTTGCCAACCACTACATAGTCCTGCCGGATGCCGAAGTATTTGCCTGCCAACAGCGAGTTGACCATCATACCCGACGGATATTCCGTCAGCAGTGTATCGAAATTGCTACGCAACTCATCCTTCATGCGCTGGGTAGGGAAATAGGGATTTACCAGATAGCAGTAGTCGAGCATCTTGGGAAAACGCCAATGCCCACCATAACGATAGTTGAAACGATGAAGCATCTCATCGCCTTCGGCAAAGATGGTCTCGGCAATATCCAGATCCTGCACATCATCTATCTCATACCATTTTTCATTACCTATATCCAGCGCCTTCAGGTCGGCGTTGTCAAGCAGGGTGATGACACGCAACACCTGCTCATAGTATTCGTTGTTGCCCAAGGCATGGCAGTAGGCATCAAGGAAAGGCACGTATTTCTGTTGAGCGAACTCCTTGGAGAACTTATAGATGTTGACCGTCTTGTAATACTGATCGACATCCTCATAACGGAAAGCTTTCTTTGGCACAAAGTTCACGATGTTGCCTTCGTGGTCTATCCTCACCATCGTGCCGTCCATCCACGTCTCATATTTGGCCACCAGTGCCAGATTGGGGTACGGATCAGCAAGAATCATCTGGAAGAGGCGGTTGCTGAAAACCAGGTCACTCTCGATGAGCAGCGTATCGTCCTGCTGCAGCCGTTCCTTCACTAACGAGAGCGAGTAGATATTATTCGTCTTGTCGTAGATGGGATTCTCGGCATATTCTATGGTCAGCAGTCCTTCATAGCGCTGTCCTATATAGTCTATGAGTTTCTGTCCCTGATATCCAACGACGATTATCACACGGCTGAGGTTCAGTTCAGAAAGCTGTCCGAGCAACCGGTCTATCAGCCTCACGCCATTTACCTCCACCATGCACTTGGTGTTGTCCTTAGTCAATTCCCCCAGTCTGCGGCCCATACCAGCCGCCAAGATTATTGCTTGCATATCTGTTCTACTCGCTATACATCTTTATTACGTCATTCACAATACACTCAGGTACCAGTCCACTGATGCTTTCACCCCTGCACACCCTTTGGCGGATTTCCGTACTCGATACCGGCAACAGTTCTGCTTCAATAGTGCCAGGGTGCTCGTCGCGAGGGTACACTACCACGTCGAAATGGCGAAGGATATCCTTCCAGTGCCACCAGCGTTCAAACTTTGCCCAGTTGTCGCCTCCGATGAGCAAGACAAACTTTCTTTCCGGGAAGTCGCATTGCAACGACCGTAGCGTGTTCCATGTATACGACGGCTTGGGTAGCTTCATCTCATAATCGCTTGCCTCCACGCCCTCTAACCCCTCCAAGGCTTTTCGCGCCAGAAGCAGCCGTTGTCGGTCATCGGCCAGATCGGCTTCATGCTTCAGCGGATTCTGAGGCGAGACCATCAGCCACACCTCGTCCAAACCTGCCTGCTCCCTGAGTTGCTGAGCCAGCGTGATGTGACCACAATGAATCGGGTTGAACGACCCGCCAAAGATACCTGTAGTTTTCAACATTCAACTCTCATTTGACAAAAAATCGCTGACCAGCCGAAGTGTCTCTTCCTTTGCTGCCTGTAAGTCATCATTCACCACAATATGATCGAACTGTGGAGCAAACGTCAGTTCATATTCAGCCTTGGCCAATCGCTGTTCAATAGCTTCGGGAGTATCCGTTCCACGTCCTTCCAGTCGACGGCGCAACTCCTCAATAGATGGAGGCTGGATGAAGAGGCTCAAGGCTTTGTCGCCATAGAAGCGTTTGATGTTCACGCCTCCTTTCACATCCACATCGAACACCACATTCTGTCCTGCTTCCGCTTGGTGTTCCACCTGACTTTTCAATGTACCATAGAAACGGTTCTCGTAGACCTCTTCATATTCCAGGAACTCGTCGTTCTGTATCTTCTCCTTGAATTCCTCAGGCGTCAGGAAGAAGTATTCCACTCCATTCTGTTCTATACCCCTCGGAGCCCGAGAGGTGCATGATATACTAAACGACAGTTTCATCTCAGGATGCTCCTGCATCAGCCAATTCACTATCGTAGACTTGCCACTTCCACTGGGGGCACTTACTATAATCAGTTTACCTTTTCCCATCATCAATCATACATTAAGATGTGCATCGTCAGAGCACATTCAGTACCTGTTCCTTTATCTGTTCCAGTTCGTCTTTCATCTTGACCACGATGTTCTGCATCTCAGCCTGATTTGATTTCGAGCCGGTAGTATTGATTTCACGTCCCATCTCCTGGGCGATGAACCCCAGTTTCTTTCCCTGTCCCTGACCGTCACGCATGGTCTCACGGAAATAATTCAGATGATTGGTGAGTCGTTGCTTCTCCTCGCTGATGTCTAGTTTCTCAATGTAATAGATCAGCTCCTGTTCCAGACGGTTTTTGTCGTATTCCACACCGGGAATCTGTTGCAGCCCGTCGGTGATGCGCTGGCGTATCTTCTCAACACGTCCTTTCTCGTAAGGTTCTATCTGCGCCAAGAGCTGTTCAATATTGTCAACTTTCTCAGTGAACTTCTTCTCCAGGGCTGCACCCTCCTGGCAACGGAAGTCCACAATGGCCTTCAGTGCTGCACGTACTGTGCTGCAAGCGACGTTCCACTCCTCGTCACTCAGTTCCTCCTGCTCCGTGCTCGTTGTAACGTCAGGCATTCGAAGCAATGTGTAGAACCAGTCTTGGGGTAAAGGGATTCCTGTTTTCTGAGAAATGTCCTGAATCTGGCGATAATAGTTTTCAATGAGTGCGCCATTGATAGGCGTCGCCGTCACAGCTGCCTCTTGCTCTATCCACATGCTCAGGTCTACCTTTCCACGCAGCAGCTCGGCTGCCACCATCTGTCTTATCTCCATTTCCTTTTCACGGTACAGTGGAGCGATGCGCGTCTGCAGGTCCAGCTGCTTTGAATTAAGCGACTTGATTTCTACATGGATTTTCTTGCTTTTGTAAGTCACGACTGCCTTGCCGTAACCTGTCATTGATTGTATCATACTTCTTTGTTCATTTTTATCTTTGGTGCAAAGGTACGAATAAGCGAGCACAATACAAAACAAAAAACAGTTTTTTTGTTTTTATTGTCGAGCGAAAGTACCTTCGACCATTAGGTCAGAGGTACGAATAAGCGAGCACAATACAAAACAAAAAACAGTTTTTTTGTTTTTATTGTCGAGGGAAAGTACCTTCGACCATAAGGTCAGAGGTACGAATAAGTGAGCGAAATACCAAATTTATTTGAGTATTTCCGAGCGAAAGTACCTTCGACCATTAGGTCAGAGGTACAAATATATGAGCTACAAACCAAAAGTTGTTGAAGTTTTCTTTGGACGTTTCAGAAAATATTGATACCTTTGCCGCGCTTATGAAGAAACCCAAGGCAAAGTTGATAAGTGCTGCGTTGACAGCAGCGTTGGGAGTCTGCGCATTCCTGTTCTGGTACGTAGGCTTTCCTCATGCTTTGTCCTATCACGAACAATATCAGCTGTTTCTTTGGACAAGTGACTACTTGCTTGAGCGTATCAGCGTGCCTGGCGGTGTTTCTGACTGGATAGGCGAATTCATTGTCCAGTTCTATTATATAGAATGGATAGGAGCCCTGTTGCTGGCTCTGCTTTTCATGCTTTTGCTACGCATTACCCGATGGCTGATCGTGCCCACCCTGCTGCTATGGCTGATGGGCGATCCTAATGCGTTGCTCTCTTACGCCGTGGCATTGACAGTTGCCGCAGGAGCCGCACGCATCAACAAGAGCAGCGGGACAAAGGGTTTCATGTGCGACATCATCCTGATTCCTTTTATCTATTGGGCCTCAGGACCGATGGCGTGGGTCTATGTACTGTTGCGCAGTATACGCATCGGTTGGCTTGGCTGCGCCCTACCCCTTTGGCTACTTTCGTTGCATCTGGCTGTTTACCAGTGGTTGTTGCCGCAATGGCCCTTGGAGATGGTACTGTTACCAGAATTATTCTATCGCATACCATTGCAGTGTCCCACTCTGATGTGGATGATTCCATTGGTGACTGTCGTGACAATGGGAACGGAAGCCTGGCTCCGGGAGAATCCATCAAAAATGATCCGACTTGGAGTTGGTATCGTGCACTATGCAGCATGTATCGCTCTTTTATGGACAGGTATCAGCAAAGGCTATGACCGCGAAATGTATGAATTGATATGGCAAGACTATCAGGTGAGAAACGAGCAATGGGATGCCATCATAGAACGGGCCAAGGAATATCAGGTCAAGACATCTTTTAGTAGTGTCTGCGTAAACCTTGCCTTAGCAGAGAAACGTATGTTGGCCGATCGTATGTTTGACTTTTACCAGAGTGGCGAAGATGCACTTATAATGCCAAGAATCCGCGACCTCACCTCGATGCTGCCTTCGATGGAGGTATTCTGGCGTCTGGGAATGGTAAACGCTGCCCAGCGTTATGCTTTCGACACCCAGGAGTCCATCCTGAACGGAAGGAAAAGTGGCCGCTGTACCAAACGAATAGCCGAGTGTATGCTGGTAAACGGTCACCTCAAGACAGCAGAGAAACAGCTCAGTCTGCTCAGGAACACTCTTTTCTACAGGCATTGGGCCCAGCAGGCTACAGCCGATGCCAAAGTCAAGGCACTACGCTATCAGCAAGACTTCCTGTTCAGCTATGCCGAGATGGACAAAATGCTGGGCTTGCTGTTTATGGGAAATAAAGACAACAAGATGGCATTGGACTACTTCATTGGGCAGCTGCTTCTGAAAGGCGACGTGCAGGCTTTTGCCCAGTATCTGCCAATGGTACAGCAGTATGGAGGCTACCAACGCATGCCTTTGGGTTATCAGGATGTGGCATTATGTATCCAACGGCAAGGCAATGTGCCTGACTCTCCCTACGCTAACTATGTCAAACGCATCAGTGCAGAAAGGAGGAACAGATGAGAAAACAATCAAGTTCGGCATTGTTCCTATTTTTCCTGTGGTGTTTCTTTTCCTGCACCACAAAGCCAGACCACCCTGTGAAGGTGGACAAACAACCAGAAATATATCCCGACTACATCGGTGTGACCATTCCTGCCGACATAGCACCACTCTGCTTCTGCATGGCCGACGAAGGTGTAAGGCAGCTATACGTCAGTGTAAAAGGTTCCAACGGCGGTGAGCTGACAGCTGAGGGGCAATGGGCTGATTTCGACATCAGCGACTGGCGTGCACTGACCCGCCAGAACAAGGGCGGACAGCTCATTTTCAGCGTCTCTGCGCTGGGACAGGACGGGCAATGGCATCAGTATAAGGACTTCCCCATCTATGTCAGTCACTACCCCTTGGATGACTGGGGGCTTACCTATCGACGTATCAAGCCGGGATATGAGGTAGGCGGCGACATCGGCATCTACCAACGTGACATCCATAGCTTCGAGGAATACGCCATACTGACGGAAACGGCAGTGCCAGGCCGTTGTATGAACTGCCACACAGCCAACCGCTGCGATGCCTCTCTGTTCACCGCGCAGATACGCGGAGAAGGTGGCGGAACACTGATACAGCGTGATGGGCAGCAGCAATGGTACAATACGAAGACCGACTCTACAAAGGCTGCCGGTAGTTATGCCTACTGGCATCCTGACGGACGCTATTGTGCCTATTCCACCAATGCCGTCCATCAGGCATTCTTCACAGGCACGGGACAGCGTATTGAAGTTTACCATTCGTTCAGCGACATCATGGTACTCGATACACAGACCAACGAGCTTCTCTTAGCACCTCAGCTTCAGACGCCCGATTTGGAAATATTCCCTGCCTTCTCGCCCGATGGCAAGACAATCTATTACAGCACATCGAAGAAATGCAGAGTACCTGCTGAGTACGAACAGGTAAAATGCTCCCTCTGCAAGACAGACTTTCATGCTGCCGACGGAACATTTGGCGAGAATGCAGACACACTGCTCAACGGACCGGCCACCAACCTCAGCTATACCTTGGCACGTCCCAGCTATGACGGACGCTGGATAATGTATTGCCAATCGAGCCGTAGCAATTTCCCTGTAGCCCAAACTGATGCCGACCTCTGTCTGATGGACCTGAGGACAGGAGAGACACGGTTGATGGACAAGGTGAACAGTCCACAGACAGAGAGCTATCATAACTGGTCGACAGACAGTCACTGGTTTGTATTCTCCTCAAAAAGGGAAGACGGCATGTATGCCCAACTGTTCCTGGCATCAATCGACGACCAGGGACAAATCACGAAGCCCTTCCTCTTGCCACAACGCAACCCAAGGAAGTTCTATGCAGAGATGATGGACTCCTACAATGTACCAGACTTCACCAGACAGAAAGTGGAGTTTGATGCACATGAAGCTCATCGGCAAGTGTTCAGAGAAGAGAGAATAGGGGTAAAGGTGAGAAATAATAAATAAAAAAACATACAAAACGATGAGGAAGATTCTTCTTGCAGGCATCATGGCGCTGACAGCCGTGACGATCATCAGCTGCCGACAGAATAAGCAGCAGACAGCAACAGGTCCGTGCCATATCCACGGAACCATTTCAGAACAGTACAACGACAAGCGCATTTTCCTGGTGCCACTGACCGGTCCCAAGACATCAGCCTATGTAGACTCCGTCGAAGTGAAGGACGGAACGTTTGAATTTGAAACCGATACAGTGATGATGGCTCAGATTCTGATGGACTATCACTATCGTCTGGGACTGCAGCCGTTACTCGTGGTGACGGAACCCGGCGATGTGAAGGTAAGCATTGACAGCATAAGCCATGCTACGGGTACACCCCAGAACGACAGTCTGGAGATATGGAAGAGTGTGACAGAGGAACACAATGCAAAACTTGCCTTACTGCGCCAGCAAGGCAGAACCCGTGAGGCCGACAGCATCCATATTGTCTATAAGTTGTACACACGTAAAATGGCAAAGAACCTGAACGAGGGTCTGCTGAAGGATTTCTTGAGCAGGCTTTTCCCACACACATACAAGAAGGTGATGCCTGACGGAAGCACAGTCACAATTGATGCCGATACGCATGAGCAAGTTCCTGAGTAAACATGGTTCGTGGGTACTGACATTGGCCCTGGGCCTGGCAATCCTACTGTTCTGGTGGCTATGCTATCCTGCTGCACTGGCATACCAAGAGCAGTTGCAGTTGTTTCTCTGGACGGACGACTACCTGTACAACCGTCTGGCAGAACCTGGCGGCGCAGCCCGTTATTTGTCTGAACTGCTCATTCAGTTCTATAATATTATTGTAGTGGGGGCACTGATCCTTGCCGTGCTCTATATGGTTCTGCATCGGCTCTCGTTCGGTTTTCTCCGCAAGGAGAGATACCTCATGGGGCTGAGCCTCGTACCGCCCCTGTTGCTGTGGTATGTCATGGGAGGCGAGAACGTTATGCTGACCTATGGGGTAGCTCTTTTGATGGTAATGGCTGCCACCTTGCTGCTAAACAGGATAAGAACACCTAACATCTACTGCTGGTGGGCAGTGGCCATTCTGTCCCTACCCTTGCTCTATTGGCTCACTGGTCCTATGGCCTTGGTGACAGCTCTTTGCCTCAACACCCGTCATACAGCAGGAAAGTGGATAAAGGTGGGAATCACCGCCACGGCCACAATGATGGTTGTACTATGCATCCTGCTGTCTGCCCAATGGCTACCTTTCCCCATCGAGCGACTATGGATGGGGCTGAACTACTATCGCTATGTGCAACCCCTGCCCACCATCATGATTGCCATCCCTTTCATTGTGGTATTGCTTTTCCACCTGCCTGGGCTGCTTGAACCCCTGCTGCAAAACAAAGGACGGCAGCAAGTGGCACTGATAGCGGGGTTCGCAGTGCCGGCAGCTATTGCCGCATTGGTGCCTATTAGCTATGAAGAGCGCACCTACGACCTGATGGAATACGACTACCTGGTACGCACTGGCAACTGGAATGCCATCATCCGGAAGTCAGAGCAGAAACAACCCGACCTTCCTATGAGTGTCTGTGCTACTAACCTGGCTTTGGCCATGACCAACCAGTTATGCGAACGGGGCTTTCAGTTCTTCCAACATGGATCCGACGGTCTGCTGCCACCCTTTGAACGTAACTTCTCCACCCAACAACTTACTGGTGAGGCTTACTTCCAGTTAGGACTTATCAACACTGCCCAGCGGTTTGCTTTTGAGGCTATGGAGGCGCTGCCCAACTACAACAAGAGCGGACGTGTGATAAAACGGCTGGCTGAGACCAATCTTGTGAATGGCCAGTACGAGGTGGCTCGTAAATACCTACACCTGCTCAGAAAAACCATCTTCTATCGGAAGTGGGCGCAACGCACGGAAGCTCTTTTAGGACAGGAGGAAAAGATCAATTCTCACCCCCTCTATGGACGTCTGCGTCGCAATAGCATGCCAAACGATCTGCTCTTCAGTGAACGCGAACTGGACAAGATCTGCGGACGTTTGTTCCTGCACAACCCACAGAACCAGATGGCCATGCAGTACCTGCTCATGTTCCCTCTATTGCAGAAGGACATGAACACCTTCATGCAATACATGCAGGTAGTACAACCTCGCATCCCGTTCAATCCCCGCGTCTGTCAGGAGGGAGTGGCCTTTGCTTTCATGATGAAGCATCAACCACTACCCAAGGGAATGGTCAGTCCTATGGTTGAGCACGACTTCTCTGAGTTTGGTTCCATCTATAACAACGAGGGCAAGTCCTCACCCCGCCTGGAGCGTTTCAGCCATACATTATGGTACTATCTGACCCAGTAGTTCACAAGTTCAAAGTTCATAGTTCATAGTTCACAGTTCATAGTTCATAGTTGATCATGCGCAGTCTCATTTCACATCTTCATCTTTTCACCCTTTCACTTTTCCTTATGGCATGCAGCCACGTGCCAACTGATGTCACGAAGGCCGATGAGTTGCCAGAAATCTATCCCGACTATATCGGGGTGACCATCCCTGCCGAATTGGCACCTCTGAATTTTGGCACCCCCCAGGCCGATGTCTGCTGCATAGACGTAACAGTAAAAGGCAGCCAAGGTGGGGAGTTGCACGCCAATGGTGACTTTGCCGACTTCGACATCGACGACTGGCACACACTGACATCACAGAACAAAGGAGGAACGCTCACTATCACCGTCTGCATGGAGAAGAACGGCCGATGGACACAATACCGCGACTTCACTGTCCATGTAAGCAACTATCCTCTAGAAGAATGGGGACTGACCTACCGGCGTATCGCCCCGGGATATGAGGTATACAGCCAAATGGGACTCTACCAGCGCTGTCTCGCCACTTTCGACGAAGAGCCTATCCTTGAGAACACCCAGGCGCCAGGCATGTGCATCAACTGCCATACATCCTGCCAGACCGATCCTGAGCGTGGATTCGTGTTCCATGTACGTGGCGATCACGGTGCCACCATGTTCCAAAGGAACGGGCAACGAGAGTGGCTCAAGGCCAAGAGCGACCTGCTAGGTGGTTCCATGGTCTATCCCTACTGGCATCCCACAGGCCGCTACTGCGCCTTCTCTACCAATCAGACACGGCAAGGGTTTCATGTAGGCATCCCAGCCCCCGACTCTCTGCAGACAGCACATAACCGCCAATACCCGTCAGCCAACAACCGCATTGAGGTGTTCGACCTGTCGAGTGACGTATTCGTCTACCAACCTGAGACGCATGAAATACTGACAGACTCGCTGCTGCAGACCAAGGACTGGAGCGAGAACACACCCACCTTTTCACCTGACGGCCGATGGCTTTATTACATGACTTGCCGACAGCAGTCCTACCCCATGCACTATAAAGATGAGAAATACGATCTTTGCCGCATAGCCTTTGATCCTGAGACAGGCCGTTTCGGCCAAACGGTGGACACGCTGTTCCATGCCACCCAGATGGGGAAAAGCCTGACGTGGCCACGCCCCAGTTACGATGGGAAATATATTCTGTTCACGCTACTGGACTATGGCTATTTCTCCATCTGGCATGAGGAAAGCCAGCAATGGCTGCTCGACCTCACCACTGGAGAGGCTCGTGAGCTGGAAGCACTGAACAGTCCCCGCGCAGACAGCTATCACAACTGGAATCTGAACTCACACTGGATAGTGTTCACCTCACGCCGCGACGACGGTCTGTACAGCCGCCTTTACTTGGCATCGGTCGACGACAAAGGACATTGGTCGAAGCCCTTACTGCTGCCTCAGCAAGATCCTCTTCATTATTACGGGTCCTCGCTTTATTCGTTTAACGTACCCGACTTCACCCGTACACCCGTAACCTTCGATGCCTACCATGCAGGACGCGAGATATTGAGCGACCAGCGTATAGAGACAAAGGGTGCGGACTCGGTCCAAGACAAGAAATGAAATAGCAGGGGCGGTGTTAACGGTTCCCGTTCATCAGCAGCCAGCTCTGCTCATAGATCTTTCGGCGCAGGTTCTCTGGGAAATCCGGGTGCTGGCGCAGGAAATTCTGTACCTGCTGGCGCGACTCCTGACTCTTATGCCACCCCAAAAGTGCTGACAACCATCCTGAGGGGAAGAAGATTCCTCCCTTTTGCTGCAGCTCTGGCAGGATATTCAGCGCAGGGGTGATGTACTTTGCTGTATACCCTTCACGCGTGTCCTGGCAAAGCAATGCCAAAGCCTGCTGCACCCATGGCTCCGCCTCATGTTCCTCTGTTCTCAGCAACTGCTGGAACAACTTCTGCTGCTCGTCGTGGCTGGGTGTACAGGCACGGCTCACAAAGTCAAACTCCCGCAAGAGGTCATCGCCCTTCAGCCGCTTGCGCTGCGTGCTGATGATGCTATGCCACTCCTTGGGTCGCATGATGGCCAGATGATAAGCCATCTGAATATAGTCGCGCTCCGAGAACAGCGGGTCGTGGTGACGCTGCCACAAGTTATACAGATAATTGACCGCCTGTGGCGCCGTAGCACTGTACATCAGCTGGTGTACAATAGCCTGACGACAGGCTGGGGAATGGTTCACATCGATGAGGTCAAGCATACAGAGTTCCAGCGTCTGACGGTCTTTGGCATTCTTCTCGTCAAAGGCAATGCGACGCATGTGTGCACTGACGGTAGAGAGGATCAGCGGGCTACTCTCCTTCTCCATCATTCGGTAAAGCTCCGAGAAATACGAACCTTTCAGGTTGCCAGCCAGATAGTTGTCGTAAAGAGTCTGCACCAATGCATAGCGGGGAAGCTCTTCCTTGGTAGTGAGCAACCGCTTCGACAACAAGTGCAGGTAGTCTTTGTCCAGTGTAAAGAGCCCGTAGCCCTCACCATAATAATTGGGCATGATGAAGCTGGGCTTTCCTTGTACACTGATCTCGGTTGTGGCCTTTCTGGCCGACATACGCACGGGGAACACACGGCTGGTTCCCAGGTCGCTGCCCACCATCACCTCGAACTTCTGCGGCCAGCAGACACCCTGTCCGTTGGGATCCAGCTGTGTGAACACAAGCTTACCGTTGCGATATTCCGTATGGATAATAGGCATACCCTTCTTCTTCACCCATATGTCGCTGAACGTCTGCAGACCCGCATTGGGGTTATGCGCCCGCAGGTGGCGTATCAGGTCATCCCACGATGCATTGCCATAGGCATAGGTCTGCAGATACTGGCGAATGCCGTTCTGGAAAGGCTCCTCGCCCGCCTGCTCCTCCAGTTTCTGCATCACCACGGGAGCTTTGTCGTAGATAATGTTGCCATAGAGCAGCGAGGCATGGTTCAGGTTGTCCAGCCGCTGAGCTATAGGGTGCGTACCCTCCGTACGGTCAGTGGAAACGGCCAGTTGCCGGTAGGTCTTCAGGAAGTTCAGATCATGGTTCACATCGGGCATGATCTTCCGTGAGATCTTCGATGCCATGAAATTGGCAAACACCTCCTTGGTCCACACATCGTCAAACCACCTCATGGTCACCAGGTCGCCAAACCACATGTGAGCCGTCTCGTGGGCTATCAGCTCCACACGGCTCAGCAGTTCATCCTGTGTTGGATTCGTGCCTAGGAACACACGACGGTCGCTCAACTGGATGGCACCCGGGTGCTCCATGCCGCCAAACTGATAGCCGGGCAGGATGACCAGTGCGTAGGAATCAAACGGATAGCCCATGGCTGTCCACGTCTCCATCCAGCTCACGCTGCGAGCCGCCAGGTCGGCCACACCCTCCAGCTGTTGCACCTTCTTCGGATCGGTTTCCCTGTAGAGTATTCTTACGGGAAGTCCATACTTCTGGAAAGTCTTCTCCTCAAACCGTCCACAGACGAATGAGAACAGATAGGTACTGATGGGTTTCGACGTACAACTGGTTATGGTCTTCCATCCCTCGGGAACACTTAGTTCCACGGTGAACATGGCCTTCAGCTCAGGCTGGTCGAAACAAGGGAATACGCTGCGGGCACGGTCAGGCACAAAGAGCGTATACATATAGTCGTCCTTGCGGTTCAGCGCCTGATCCAGACTTGTGAACTGCAGTTCCACTACATTGTTTCCCTTCCGTGCAAATCTCTTGGGTATCACGATATGCTCATCGCTGTATTCCACCTCACGCTCCACACCGTTCACCACGCGCTTGTCACCCAGCTTCCCTTGAAAGTCGAGTATCACATCCTGCTTCTCGTCCAGGTCAAACAGGATGGTGGCAGTGCCGGTGACCGCCTCCTGTCGGTTGGCGGGAATGTTGAAATGAAGGATATAGCTTACATTGCTGATTTCTGCAGAGCGGGCCTCGGCCAACCAATGAGGCACACCCGTAACCGCATGCTGGGCAAGAGCAGTGCAGAATGACAGATGGAAGATAAGGAATGACAAGCAAATGATCAAACGTGTTCGGGTAATCATAATCTCACGGTTTATTGTCGTTATTACGGACGCTTAGTTCTTTTTGGCCGCGAAGTTACTGATAAAAATCGTTTAACCCGCCGCTCACGTGGTTAAATAAACATAATTCGGTGCACCAAACGTTCGTTTTTACCAGCCAATCAGTAAATTTGCACCGTCAAACCATTAAAAAGTTGAACAGAACAATGAAAAAGAACGTATTTTTGATCGCACTCGCAGCAGGACTGATCATGACCAGCTGCGCCAGCAAGAAAGATCTGGTGAACTGCCAGACAGAGAATAAGTCGCTGACTGAAAACCTCCAGGCTGCCAAGGAAGACCTGGCTGGCAAGAACGCCCGCATCACCAGCCTGGAAGACCAGCTCAAGGCACAGCAGCGTGCACTGGCTGAGTCGAAGAAAGCATATCAGGCCCTGCAGGCATCACTCGACAAAAGCCTCACCAATGCCTCGCAGAACAACATCTCCATCGAGAAACTCGTTGACCAGATCAACGAGTCCAACCAGTACATTCGCCATCTGGTGGAGGTGAAGTCCAAGAGCGACTCGCTCAACATGGTACTCACCAACAACCTCACGCGCTCACTCTCGAAAGAAGAGCTGAAGGAGGTAGACGTACAGGTGCTCAAGGGAGTGGTCTACATCTCACTGGCCGATAACATGCTCTACAAGAGCGGCTCCTACGAAATCAACGACCGCGCCGCCGAGACGCTCTCGAAGATTGCCAAGATTATCAAGGACTACAAGGACTACGATGTGCTCATCGAGGGTAACACAGACAATGTGCCCATCTCGCGCGAGAACATCCGCAACAACTGGGACCTCTCCTGCCTACGTGCCTCCAGCGTCGTTCAGGTCCTGCAGAATCAGTATGGCGTAGACCCCAAGCGTCTCACTGCCGGTGGACGTGGCGAGTACAATCCCCTCCAGCCCAACACTACCGAGGTGGGCAAGCAGCGCAACCGTCGTACACAGATCATCATCACACCGAAGCTCGACGAGTTCATGGAACTCATCGGCGAGGCTCCTGAGACCGGCAAGTAAGACCTACAGACATACCGCAGGAAAAGGAGGGTAAGCATACGGGCTTACCCTCCTTTTCCTGTTTACATGAAACAGCCTGGCTACAAGGTGTAAAGGAACACGGGGCAAGATCACCATTCTTGACCTTATATCGACGATTACAAATACATAAAGGTTAAAGAAACTTAATCCCTGATGGGTTGATGCAAAGATGAGCAAACAAATACGTTATGAAAGAAAAACAAATCCAAATGCATATGAGAAAACTTTTTCTTTTTAGTCTGCTTGCATTGCTTGGTCTGGCATCAAGCTGCTCAGACGACGACTACTATTACGAACATGCTGACGATGGCAGGCCAGAGTACGAATATCTGACCACAATTCCTGCCGAGCAGTTTGCCAATCAAGCGGTGGACTATGGTTGGCGGCGCATAGAAACGCGCATCATCAACGAGGAAGGTTATGCCGATGACTATGAGTACCACAAAGCCAGCGGCCTGTTTCCCAGCCACTACTATTTCTCTGAAGACAGTGTGACACAGTTCACCTATAACGGTACTGACAGCATACGCCGCCGTTTCGCTTACACCTACGATGAACGCACCAATATGTTGAACAGCGGAGCATGGAAATACATGCAGGTTTCCAGGCTCACTCCTTTGAAAATGTGGATGGTAGAGAAGTTATACGAAGACGATCGTCATGTATTCTTCGCTGAAACCACCTATGAACGTATACTTCCTTTCGATATGTATGACTATTGGAACAACTTCAAACCCATTGACCAATGAACCACTTACGACATATCATCCTCATGGTTGCCTTCCTGACCATGCTACAGGCAAAGGCACAGGAATCCACAAAACACATCAAGCCATTCATTACAGCAGGTTGGAACTACAGCCGTCTTACTGGTTTAGACCCACGTAACAGTTTCAACGTCGGAGGCGGTGCCATCATTCCTTTGTTCAGATACGGCTTAGTGGGGCTTCGTCCACAGTTGCTCTACTCACAGAAAGGAGCACGCAGCCGGTTCGAGGTATATAATAAGGAACGCATAGTCAACATTGATGCCAACTACATAGAGATGCCCATCGACATGATCCTATCGGGTAAGCCGTTGGCCACGCGCTTCAACATCAGTGCCCTTGTCGGTCCTTATTTTGCCTATGGCATCGGGGGGAAGACCACAGCCTCCAAGGGTATCTACATCTACAATCGTTACCAAGTGGGCGACAACCCCTCCACCTTTGGAGATGAGATGAACGGGCGGCGTTTCGACTGTGGGCTCCACTTAGGCATGATGACTCGCTACAACCACTTCTTCCTAACCATCACCATGGAAGCGGGAGTGAAGGGAGTTATGGACAGTCGTATCACACGAAGCAGATGGGACGAATCACCCACTAATTTTGGCTTACAAGTGAATGCAGGCTACGAGTTGTAGACAGCTAAGTATATTATAAGGAGGGACGTTTCGCTTGTTTGAATCATGCCACTCTCTTGCTTGAATCGTGCCACTCTCTTGCTTGAATCTCGACATCAGATTGCTTGAAGAGAAACGTCCCTTCAGTCAGGGTAAGGACAGTGCAAAGCCAACCCAGATAGCAATTTCATCGTAAGAATGATTTCCTAGGTGGAGCACTTTTGTCACCAAAATAGTCATTGCTGAAAGACTGATTTGTTACTATTCATCCTCTTTGATGTTAATTATTTCTAAATGCGCATGCACTTACTTGGCATACTCAAAGAAAAGGATTAATTTTGTAGGTTGCAAATAGGAAACAACAGTTGTTTAACATTTAAATGTTTTATTATCAATGATTTATTCAAAAGAAGTGGAAAACATGTGTAGCGTTTGCAAGGGCGCTTATCATGGACCTGCTCCTATCCCCGAGGAGGGAAAATGGGTAGCAGTGAAGGAAATCAAGGAAATTTCGGGCTACACCCATGGTATTGGCTGGTGTGCGCCTCAGCAGGGTGCTTGCAAGCTGAGCCTGAACGTGAAGGACGGCATTATCCAGGAAGCACTTGTCGAGACCATTGGCTGCACGGGTATGACTCACTCAGCTGCTATGGCCAGCGAGATTCTGCCTGGCAAGACCATCCTTGAGGCTCTGAACACCGACCTGGTCTGCGATGCCATCAACACCGCCATGCGTGAGCTCTTCCTTCAGATTGTCTACGGACGTACACAGAGTGCCTTCTCTGAGGGTGGTCTGGCTATCGGCGCCGGTCTTGAGGATCTGGGCAAGGGTCTTCGTTCACAGACTGGTACGCTCTATGGCACTGTTGCCAAGGGTACCCGTTACTTGGAACTGACCGAGGGTTACATCACCAAACAGTATCTCGATGCCAACAACGAGGTATGCGGTTACGAGTATGTACACCTGGGCAAGATGATGGAAGCTATCAAGAACGGCATGGACGCCAATGAGGCTATGAAGAAGTTCACCGGTTCCTATGGTCGCACAACCGAGGAGCAGGGTGCAGTGAAGGCTATTGACCCACGTAAGGAGTAATTGAGTGTTAAGAATTAAGATTGAAGAATTAAGAATTAAAAAACGATTATTCCTATGATAAGAAAAGTACAGTTTGAGAGTCAGGAGCGCCGTATCAACCAGGTTCTTGCTGCTCTGAAGGAGAATGGCATCAATAGTATAGAAGAGGCCAACGAGATTTGTGAAAAGGCAGGTGTGGATCCCTACCAGATGTGTGAGGATACGCAGCTCATCTGCTTCGAGAACGCCAAGTGGGCATATGTTTGTGGTGCAGCCATCGCCATCAAGAAGGGTGTGAAGACAGCTGCCGAGGCTGCTGAGGCCATTGGCATCGGTCTGCAGAGCTTCTGCATCCCCGGTTCTGTGGCCGACGACCGTAAAGTAGGTATCGGACACGGCAACCTGGCTGCCCGTCTGCTCCGCGAGGAGACCGAGTGCTTCGCATTCCTGGCAGGTCACGAGAGCTTTGCTGCTGCCGAGGGTGCCATCAAGATTGCCGAGATGGCCAACAAGGTTCGCCAGAAGCCCCTTCGCGTGATTCTGAACGGTCTTGGCAAGGACGCTGCCCAGATCATCAGCCGTATCAACGGTTTCACCTACGTACAGACCAAGTTCGACTACTTCACTGGCGAACTGAATGTTGTCAAGGAGGTTCCTTACGGCAACAACCCCAACCGCCTGAAGGTAAAGTGCTATGGTGCCGACGATGTTCGTGAGGGTGTAGCTATCCTGTGGAAGGAGAACGTTGACGTATCCATCACCGGTAACTCTACCAACCCCACCCGTTTCCAGCACCCCGTAGCCGGCACTTACAAGAAGGAGCGCGTGCTCGCTGGCAAGCCTTACTTCTCAGTGGCTTCCGGTGGTGGTACAGGTCGTACCCTGCATCCCGACAACATGGCTGCAGGTCCCGCTTCCTATGGTATGACCGATACGCTGGGCCGTATGCACAGTGATGCTCAGTTTGCAGGTTCTTCTTCAGTTCCTGCCCACGTAGAGATGATGGGCTTCCTGGGTATGGGTAACAACCCGATGGTAGGTGCAACCGTATCCGTTGCCGTTGCTATCGACCTCGCTATTAATAAGAAGTAGAAAAGGTAATAGAGTAAAAGAATGGGGAGACAAGCCGACATGACTTGCCTCCCTGTTTTGTATGAATACGATATGACCTTATGCCAGCTTGCATAATGATTAACTCAACTTGACGATGCTCTAGATGTCTTTATGCCACGATGTCGTCAGAACGCAATCATCGGACGGAGATGCATGCCCGGAGAGTATCTGGAGTAGTATTTTTGCCTGCAAAGTTATACCACAATCAACAAATAACAAAATTTTTGCTACAGTTTTTATAGGTTTGGCTGCGACATAGTCCCCAAAAAGCGACAAACCGATGGTCATAAGCGCTTACGTTGTCGCAAAGCACTTCTAGTTTATTCGCGTGAAAAGATACAATTTTTATTTTGAATCTACAAATGATATGCAAGAATTTCCTCTGAAAAACAATCCCACTGATATCTCTTCGCATTTTCCATCCGACTTTCACCCTACTTGAATCTCGTCTGTAGATTGCTTGAACCTCTACAGTAGATTGCTTAAACCCAAATCGGTCGTTAGGTCCAATTAGTTCGTGTGATGTCAAAGTTTTCAGTTGTTCTCCAGAGTCCAAGGAATGCCTGCCGTTGATTCATGGTTCTCACAAGACGTAAAATATTTTTATCTCCTTTCTTTTCGAGATATGCAGGAATACTGAGTATCTTGTACCTGATAGTCTTGAGGAAATGGCTCTTCTTAGAGTTGATAATGGCATGTCTGA
>JAEEQB010000035.1 GCA_016285075.1 Prevotella sp. | reverse complement strand
GTTCTGATATACTGATCATTTATTTCTCGACTTTGTTCCTGTGCTGATAATCATGATAATAACCCACCTCTACGTTCTCGAGCACGGCGATGGCATCGTCGGTCAGTGAGGCCAGCGAGAAGTACTTAGTGAGCAGATATGAGGCCACGCCAAACTTGTCGAGCCCCATCAGACGGGCAGAGAGCGAAGGTGCTATCTCGCCAGGGATACCGCTCTGGTGCAGCCCAATGACACCCTGGTTCTTTTCGCCTACGCGCACGAGGATGATCTTCGTCGTGCCAACGCCGCGACCTGTCAAGTACTGGCCTTCTACCTCCACCTTATCAGACGGGATGAGGGGCACGCCGCGCCACAGGATAACCTTCGTGCCGAAGAGATCGGTGGTTACAGGGGGTACGCCGCGCCAGGTACATTCGCGCTCGAAAGCGGCGATGGCACGAGGATTGGCGATGAAGAAGGCTGGCTCCTTCCATACGAGTGACAACAGTTCGTCGAGGTCATCGGGAGTGGGCGCACCATATCGGGTGGTGATGCGGTAGGCGGGATTGGCAGCTGCCAGCAAACCAAACTTCTTGTTGTTGATAAGTTCCCACTCTTGTCGTTCCTTGATGCTCTCGATCGACAGGCGCAGCTGCTCTTCGAGCTGGTTGTAGGGGTTGTTGTAGAGGTCGCTCACACGAGTATGTACGCGAACAACGGTTTGCAGTGTGTTCAGCGGGTATTCCGTGGGATTCTCCTCGTAATCGATGTAGGTCTCAGGGATGATGTTGTCCTCCTCGTGCCCGCTCACTAGATCGATGTGCTTCTCACCGTTGTCGTTCACCGATGCCTTCAGGCGCAACTGCTTATCGACAGCCTTGGTGAAAGTCTCGCGGAAATCAGGCACCTCTTTAATAAACTTGATGAGTTCCTTCAGCTTCAGGCCAAGGAACACCGTGGGTGTAATGGCTCGGACACTGACCGTTGATTCCTGCTCGTCAAGCAGGTCTGCCTCCCCGAAGTACTCACCGTCGCCCAAAAGAGCTATCCGCAGGTCCTCGCCATGAGGACCCTTGCTGATGACCTCGGCCTGTCCGCTCGCCACGATGAAGAAGCGCTGCTTGTCCTTGCCCTCCTCTACGAAGAGTTTGTCCACATCCACCTCTTTGGTCTCGAACGAACTCACGAGGCGGTTCAGAATCTCGTCGTCGAACTCAGAGAAGAGAGGGATGGCCTTCAGGTTCTTCGCCGTGAACGATGGTACGCCGTTCACATACCGGATGGGCAGACGGTCATTCTTACGAAGTTCTACTTTTGTGCGGTTCACACGAAATGTTCCGCCAGAGACCTGTACCCAAGGCAGGAGTTTCAGCAATAGTCTTGGAGTGATACTGCCCATCTGTGGGGCGGTCTTGGTGGTCGTAGCCAGGCGTCTGGCGGTAGCAGTGGTCACACTGCGCTGTAAATTAGAATCTGCCATAATCGTTTGAGTTTAAATATGTATGATTAATGTATTATTTCTTAATTGTTACTTTATGTGTAGTGCCTTCTACATGCTCTACAGAGAGGACGTTGTAGCCCTGCTCCTTGGCATTGCGGGGAACGTTGTCGAGCGGTTCGCCCTCAGCAAGCAGTACTTCGAGAATATCGCCCGGCTGGAGCTTTGAGAGTTCAATCTTTGTCTTGACGAAGGTCATCGGGCAATGCTCCTTCGTGATGTCTAATACTTTTGTTGCCATATCCTTACCAATTTAAATAAATAATGTCTGTCCACCTTCGGAGAGATGGAGGAAGGAAGCCACGCCGAGCACATCCTTCACTTCAGGGATGAAGTCCTCCTTCTTCAGACCGAGTACGTGCATCGCCATCTCACAGGCATAGAGGTTGATGCCGAGGGCCTTCGCGGCCTCAACGAGTTCTTCGAGCGTTGCCACATTGTTCTTGCGCATCAAGTAGCGGAATATCTTCGGCCCTGCACCGAGGAAGTTGAAGCGGCTCGTGGGAGTGGCTTTCAGACCGCCCATCATGAAGCCAAAGATCTTCGTCAGCCAGTTGCCTCCGGTAAAGCTTCGGCCCTGTTTCTGCTTGATGGCGTCGAGGCCCCAGAAGGTGAAGAAGATGTTCACCTCGTACCCTACAGCTGCCGCGCCCGTACCTAATGTAAATACTGCTGTCAGTTTGTCGAAATCGCCGCTGAAGGCGATGATGCTTAGTTTCTTGTTTTCTGCCATATTTTTATGCGTTTGAGTCTGGGTGGCAAAGTCAATGCAAATCGGGTGCTGAGAACTTGCTCTATGCCGAGGTGCAGCCTGACTTCGCACTGTGATTGAATCACGCTGCAAAGGTACGGCGGTTTTGGCACTCCCACAATCACTTATTCGCGGCATTTTGCATACCCATGATATGGTATGCGATTTACCATTCCTATGGGATTGTAGCATCGTGAAAATCGCCGTACCTTTGCACCCAGATTCAAACTCAAATGATTATGGCAAAGATTTATGTAAATGGAGACGCGCAGGAAGTAAGCCTGCCGCTCAATGTAAGTGAGCTGATTCAGCAGAACGATGTACAGCAGCCAGAAATGGTCAGCGTGCAGGTGAATGAAGAGTTTGCCGAGCGAGAGGACTGGGAGAGTATTCAACTCAAGGAAGGCGACAAGGTCGATTTCCTGTATTTCATGGGAGGAGGATCTATATGATTGACTTTACAGAAGAGCAGATACAGCGTTATTCGCGACATATCCTGTTGCAGGATGTAGGTGTAGAGGGACAAGAAAAGATAATGAACGCGCGTGTGCTCGTGGTGGGAGCCGGAGGGCTGGGTGCTCCAGTGTCGCTCTATCTCGCTGCGGCAGGCATCGGTACCATTGGCATTGTGGATGCCGATGTGGTGGATCTCTCGAACTTGCAGCGCCAGGTCATCCACTTCACTAAGGACGTGGGTGTGCCGAAAGTGAAGAGTGCCGAAGAGAAGATCAAGGCCATCAACCCCGACGTGAAGGTGGACACCTACTACGAGTTTCTTGACTCGTCGAATGCACTCGACATCATCAAGGAATACGATTTTATCGTCGATGGTACAGACAACTTCCCTGTGAAGTTCCTCATCAACGATGCGTGTGTGATGGCGGGGAAGCCTTTCTCACATGGTGGTATCCTGCGTTTCAACGGCCAGACGTTCACCCATCTGCCAGGCACGGCTTGTTACCGTTGCATGTTTAAAGAACCGCCTCCTGTGGGTGCTGTACCTACCTGCTCGCAGGCTGGAGTATTGGGAGCTATCGCAGGTATGCTGGGGACCATCCAGGCTGCAGAGACATTGAAATACTTCACGGGTATTGGTGAGTTATTAACAAATCGTCTGCTCACTTTCGATGCCAAGACCATGCAGTTCCGTACGGTGCCTGTAAAGCATCGCGACTCATGCGCCATCTGTGGCACGAACCCCACCATTGACCACCTGATAGACTACGAACAGGCTGCGTGTGATTTGAAACATTGAACGATAATTATGCATTGAAAAATGAAGATACCACAGGATATTGTTGATAAATTAGTTAGCCAAGCCCGGCAGGACGCACCCAACGAGACGTGCGGTTACTTGCTGGGTACTAGCGGCCCTGACGGTGATGTCGTGACAGAGCACTACTGGATGGAGAATATCGACCACTCGCCAGAACACTTTTCCTTCGCACCCAAGGACCAGTTTGCTGCCCTGAGATATGCTCGAAGCAAAGGGCTGAAGATTCTCGCCAATTGGCATAGTCATCCAGCCTCGCCCTCGCGTCCTTCGCAGGAAGACCTCCGTCTGGCAAATGATCCCACCATCCGTTATGCCATCCTATCGCTTTTTGAAGGTGTTCACCTGAATTCTTTCAAGATTCAGAATGGTGAAGTGGTCGACAAAGAGATACATTTATAAAATACAGCGTTAATTTTTTGTTTATTAGCACACTTGTTTGTACCTTTGCATCCGCAAAACATTAAACTAGAAGAAAATGGGAAAAAAGATTGTTTTAGTAACAGGTGCCAATAAGGGCATCGGAAATGGAATTGCCAAACATCTCGGCCTCAGTGGTTGGCGGGTGATTATCGGCGCACGCGATGAACAGCGTGCTTCAAGCGCCATTGAGGAATTGAGGTCTCAGGGCATTGATGTGTTAGGCTGGGTGAATATCGAATTGAAAGACCTTGCTAACATTGATGAGGCTGCCAAGGAGATCAAAGAGAAGTATCCTGAGTTGTCCCTGCTCGTCAACAATGCTGGTATCCCGGGTGATATGAGTGTGGATAGTGAGCATACGGAAATCAGCGTCATCCGCGAGACACTCGATGTGAACTTCATCGGCACCTTTGCCCTCACCAAGGCACTCGTCCCTCTGATTGCCAAGAACAGCGGTCGTATCGTCAACATTACTGTGCCTTCAGAGATCAGTCCCTACTGGCATCCGCTGGCCTACGTCACCAGTAAAGCAGCTCAGAACGCGATGATGGGTGTGATGGCTGTTGAGTTCCAGCAGAACAACATCCCTGTGGAAATCTTCTCCGTACACCCAGGTCCCACCACTACCGATCTCAACGGCAATATGTCCCTCCCAGGTTTCCACGATATCGAAACCGTCGGCCAGAAGTTTGCCGAGCTCATCAACGACGGGCAAAACCATCAAGGTGAGTTCATCGAGCTCTATCCCATTGTGAAAGAGGATTAGGCTGTTGTGGCATCTTGAATCACTAATCCTGCAAGCATAAAACCAAAGATGGCGGTGATGTGAGCAAGGGTGCCGTTGATTTGGGCTTTCGAAGAACACCATTCATGGTTCAGGAGACTTTGGTCGCCTGGACCATTTTTCGCTTTCGGACACATACATTGTTCGGTACCGCAAGTAGCATTATGGCCTTTGTTTTCCAATAGTTCATCGCTATAGACGCATTGGAACTTGCGCTTTGGGAACTGCTTCTGCGATTTAAATTTTTTTCTCAGCGCCCGTGCCAACGGATCGCCTTGCACCTTCCAGAACTCTGTTACTTTGATGCGGGAAGGGTCGAGCTTCAGTGCTGCTCCCATCGAAGAAAAGAACTTGGCCTTCGTACGACAAGCCAGGAGGATAAGTGCTGCCTTGTCTTTCAGTGAGTCGATAGCGTCGATGATATAGTCATAAGTGTCAAGCTGGAAGCTGTCGGCCGTCTCTTCAGAAAAGATTTGCTGCAGAGCCGTAATCTCTGCCAGAGGGTTGATGATGAGTAGACGCTCCTTCAGGGCGTCCACCTTCACCTGACCAACAGTCTTCGTCGTCGCCATCAACTGGCGGTTGATGTTGGTGATGCACACACGGTCGGAGTCCACAATCGTCAATTGTCGGATGCCGCTGCGCACCAGACTCTCGGCACACCACGAGCCAACGCCACCCACACCGAAGATAATCACCCGCTTCCGGGCAATGCGTGCCATCGCCTCGTCGCCCAACAACAGTTCACTCCTGCGGAATATTGCACTATCTATTGCCATCGTACTCTTAATTTCGACTGCAAAGGTACGATTAAGCGAACGAAAATGCAAATCTTTTTGCCATAAAATAGGCTAATACCACATATATGGTATGCTGAATGCCCCATAAGTGGGATTGTGGGGGTGCTGAAATCGCCGTACCTTTGCACCGTCGAAAAGACATAATAACAGATTAACAGAATTAAAAAATAGATTACGGTTATGAAAGAGCGAATGTGTAGACAGATGTCAAACGATTGTTGTTGCTGTATGATGGTAATGACGATGAAAGGGAGTGTATATATAATAATAGGTAAAGAACAAATAAAACAAAACGATTATGAAAAGAATAGCATTTTCAATTGCATTGTTTTTAAGCCTTGGACTGAGCAACGTCTGGGCGGAAGGTAATGGTACTAACAGCGGTGTACGCTATGTAAAGGCACCGCGATTTGCCCGTCCACTGGTAGAGAAGTGGATATCTGAATATGCAAAAACACAGCCCGGCGTAGAGTTCCAGATCGCCAAGAGCAGTCAGAATCAGGGTAACATCGATCTGAATGTCGTATTCGACAATCAAGACGCAAAATCAGAAGACTTTAGCCATACCATTGTTTATTTCGGAGAGTTCGCCGTGCTGCCTATCACAGCCAGCGGCAGTGAGGCTGCAAAAGTGCTGGAAGGCAAGCACCTGAACTCGAAGAAGCTAAAGCAGCTTTATTTCCTCAACGACGATTTCGACGAGGATGTAAAAAAGATCAAGCAGTTTGAAAAACTCGTCATCTATAGCGGTAGCAATGCCACTTCGGTTGCCTCTTCGTTCGCCCACAACTTCGGCGAGGAGAGTGCCAACTTCCGGGGTAAGCGCATCTCAGGTGATGATTTATTCCTGAACACCGCCTTGACGAAGGATCCGCTGGGTGTATCGTTCAATGCCCTGCCCAATATCTTCGACCTTCAGAGCCGTCATATCAAGAGTGATCTGACACTCATTAGCATCGATGTGAAGAAGAATCTGGAAGACAGTTTCTCTGACAAGGCCACACTCGACGAAGTGATCAGTATCCTGGAGAATAGCAAAGTGTCGGAAGTGGCCATTGAGAAGGTTGGTGTGTCTTTTAATGGAGCCGACGATGCAGTGAACCAGTTCATGCAGTGGGTTCTCACTAATGGTGTAAAGTATAACCACGAGTTTGGATTGCTGAATTTGGATAACAAAGTAACACAGGTACAAATAGATAAGGTAAAGACTGTTTTTACCGCACAGAAATAATTCAGTTAGTAGTTAGTTAGTAATGTAAATTCCGCATGGTTTGGACGGTCCCCAAAGACTGTCCTTATCAAAGTCATGCGCAAAAACAAAAGGTTTTATGAAAAAGAGATTGTTGATTTTAGGATTTGCACTCGCTCCACTGTGGGCTATTGCCCAAAATCTGATTACAGGTCATATCACTGATGCCCGTTCTGGAGAGTCATTAATAGGTGCATCAGTCATCGTGAAGAGTGAAAAGGGGCAAGGTGTAGTTACTGACTACAATGGTAACTTCTCACTGCAGACGAAAGTAGAGGCTCCGCTCACCCTCCGAGTGGAATATGTAGGCTACCGTATCCTCGACGTTGATGTGTACGACTTTGAGGAGCCAGTAGAAATACAGTTGATAGATAATGCCAATCGTCTTGATGAGGTGGTGGTAGTGGGATATGGTGTCCAACAGCGTAAACAATTAACAGGTGCTGTCACAACAGTTAATAAGGATCTTTTAGATCAGACTGTTACCTCATTCGATAATCTGTTGGGTGGTGCTGTCTCTGGTGTGAACGTGACTGAAAGTAGTGGTCTGCCTGGTGCCACTAATAACATCCGTATCCGTGGTGGTAACTCGATAACTGGCGGAAACGAACCACTTTACGTCATTGATGGTGTATTGGTCTATAATAGTAATGATGCCACCAGTACAGGTGTCAGCCATGCTACTAACGATTTTAATCCTTTGTCAGCCATCAATCCAAACGATATTGAATCCATTGAGATTCTTAAGGATGTATCGGCTACCGCCATCTATGGTAGTCGTGGTGCCAATGGTGTTATCATCGTGACTACTAAGAGTGGTAAGAAAGGTCGTAGGAATATTGAGTATCAATATTCTATCGGCTGGCAGAAGGTTGCCAAGACACTTGATCTGCTCAATGCACAGCAGTGGGGAGAACTGTTCCTTGAAGTAGCATCACCAGCATTGCTGGAGAGTTCAGGTGTTACAGCTGCACAAGTAGCCTCTTGGGGAACTGGCTCCGATTGGCAGGATGCAGCTCTGCGCTCAGCTACGACCCAGAATCACCAACTTAGTATCAGTGGTGGTGATGATAAGACCCGCTATCTGATCAGTGGAAACTTCAGTGATCAGGATGGTATTCTCGTAAACACTGGCTTTAAGCGTTATGCAGGCCGTCTTAATTTTGAGCGCGACCTCTATCAGTTTCTTACTGTTGGCGTAAATATCTCAGCCAGTAAAAGTGAACAGAATGGTATTACAGACTTTAATTCATATCAGTCGTATGTAGGTGGTAATAGCAATGCTTTCGAATATGTACTTCGTATTCCTCAGGCTGTACCTATCTACAATGCCGATGGTTCGTATAATTATTCAAACCCTTATGAGATTGGCGATTTACGAAAAGGCGATGTTACGCCTAATGCCCTCGCAGACCTGACAAATGTCACTTCACAGACCAAATCAAACAATCTGTTGGCAAGTGCCTTTGCCAAGTGGAGCATACTCCCGGAATTGGTTTTGAAACTCCAGGCTTCAACCAATATTGTCAATACGACCCAGAATTTCTTTGCGCCAGGCGTTTCATCACCTGGTATCACTGTGGGAGGATATGGTACTGTAGGTAATAGTCGTTTCGATGTCTATCAGTATGAGGCGACCCTTAACTGGAACAAAGAGATCGGGATTCATCATTTCGATATATTGGGTGGCTATACCTCACAGGTGACAAACCGCGAGTATGCTGTTTCCACATCAGAGGATTTTGCCAACGAGACCTTGGGTTATCACAGCCTCCAAAGTGGTTCGTTGCTCGTGGCTCCTTCTACAGGTGCCAGTCGTTCGACACTGCATTCCGTGCTTGGTCGTATCAACTACACACTGAAAGGACGCTACAATTTCACCGCAACGCTGCGTGCCGACGGTTCAAGCCGTTTTGCCAAGAACCACCGTTGGGGTTACTTTCCCTCACTTGGCGTTTCCTGGAACGTAGATGAAGAAAGTTTCCTTAAAGGAAAGAAGCTGATTAATGAACTGAAACTACGTGCGAGTGTGGGTACTGTTGGTAATCAGGAGATTGGCGACTACCGTTCTCTCGCTACGTACGGAACATCAAGTTATTATTTTGGAGGAAGCCGGAACACAGGCTATGTACGTAACAATCTGGAGAATCCTGACTTAAAATGGGAGACTACTGCAGCCTATAATGTAGGTTTCGACCTCTCTATCCTTAAGGAACGCCTGCACTTTGTGTTTGATGCCTATTATAAGAAGACCAGCGATTTGCTGCTGTCTATCCCAGTAGAGCAGACAACAGGATTCTCAAGCCAGCTGAAGAATATCGGTAATGTGTCGAACAAAGGTATAGAGTTTGCTGTCAACGCCAACATCATCCAGCGAAAGAATTTCTCTTGGGATCTTTCTGCCAATATTGCCCATAATAAAAATGAAGTAACAAATCTTGGTCCGCTCGAGTATATCATCAGTGGTTCAACCATTATCAAGGAAGGAGAGCCCCTCGGTTCTTTCTATGGTTGGCAGTTTGACGGTATCGTACAGAAAGGCGATAATCTTTCTACAGTACCAAGTCCATCACCAAAACCTTCTGTTGAATATGGAGACGCCAAGTTTGTTGATCAGAACAATGATGGTCAGGTGACTCAGGAATCAGACCGTGTCATACTCGGTAGTATCCAGCCAGACTTTACTTATGGCTTTTCTACCACTTTACGCTATAAGGACTGGAACCTCTTTGCTGCTTTCCAAGGTTCTCAGGGCAACGAAATATATAATAGCCTTCGTCAGCGTTTAGAGTCGCCAAGCACCAGCTATAATGGATCTACAGTATTGCTCGACCGTTGGACGGATAATAACCCTTCAACCTCGGTTCCCAAAGCATTCTCTTCAAGTAATTACACAAACTACTTAGATAGTCGCTACGTTGAAGATGGCAGTTATTTGCGCCTGAAGACCATCACACTGACGTATCAGTTACCTATTCGTCTTCAGAAAGCACCACAGACACGTATCAAAGTGTTTGCTACTGCCACAAACCTCTTTACGATCACCAGTTATAAGGGCTACGATCCAGAAGTGGCCAGTGGTGTTGATGCCGGTGCTTATCCGACAGCCCGCACTTATACCTTCGGCGTAAACCTCAACTTCTAAAAAAAGGTAAAAAAGTAAAATAGATATAATTATGAAGAATTATTTGTTAAACATCGTCATAGCAGCCGCCTTAGTATCTTGCGGCGACAGTTTAGACCAGACACCATTGTCTAGTCTTGCACAAGGCAATCTGCCTGCCACAGATGCAGATGCCATCGCACTTGTAAATTCAGTATATCAGGTGAATGTAGGTAAGAGTACCGCTTTTGGCTACATGACCGACCTCGTAACAGAGACTACCATCTCTGGCGAAAATCCAAATGGAGGAGGTGGTTTGCTTGGTCTATTGAAGTGGGATGCTACTAACTCCTATATTGTAGGTATGTGGAGTGACCTCTATAAAGGTATCACTAATGCCAATGATGTGGTTGACAATGTCCTTGGTAATAGCAAGATTTCGGCTTCTATTCAGCAACGGGTTGTAGGTGAGGCTCAGTTCCTGCGTGCCTATTATCTTAATTATGCCGTGCAGTTTTGGGGTGAAGTTCCCATTGTGCTCCACAATTCAGAAGGAACGGGTGTTAGTCGCCAACCTATTGACGATGTTTATACACAGATTGTGACCGACCTTACAGAGGCTGCCGCCAAGCTGCCCGCATCCTATGGCAATTCTGATTTAGGCAGAGCCACCAGTGGAGCTGCCTGGGCTCTACTCTCAAAAGTCTATCTCACGTGGGGACAGGTTTCTCCCACTTTGACCGACGCACAACGTAAGGAGAAATTCAACCTTGCCGTTGAAGCAGCCAACAATGTGACGGGCTATGAACTGGAGGAAGAGTTTCTGGCCAATTGGGATAATAACAACCGAAACGGTAAGGAGAGCATCTTCGCCACACAACATAATACGGGTTCTGCTGCAGATGGAACAGGTGGTAACCACCTCTGTCACTGTGCTTTCTCAAGCGGATTCAGTGATGCACTACCTCATGTTGTACCTGCGAATCGCGATATCGAAGATAGTTATGAAGAGGGTGATCAGCGTAAGGATGGATCATTTGCCGATAGCCTCTACAACGATAAGACAGGTAAGTACTACCATTTTGCATTACCTCGTTTCCGTAAATATATCGATGCAAGTGATGCCAACGGATCTTCCAATAATCGCAACATCAATCGCACTATTTTGCGCTATGCTGAGGTACTTCTTGTAAAAGCAGAGGCTATCAATGAGCGTGATCACCAGCCAAACTCAGAGGCTTATGAAGCAATTAACCAAGTACGTCGTCGTGCATTCAAAAGTTTCCCCGTTACCCAACCCTCTGCTCACGATCTGCCAGCAGGGCTTGACTATGCTGGTTTTACCAAAGCATTGCGCCAGGAACGTGAGTGGGAATTCGTATATGAGCAGAAGCATTGGCTTGATTTAGTGCGTTGGCGTATTTTAGTAAAGACCATCAAGAATTCAACTGTTGCCCAAGATCCTCAGTACAATAAACAGACGATTTCATTTGCACACTATCGCTATCCTATCCCCCAGGCACAACGTGAAATCAACCCGGAGGGCTTGTGGCAAAACTGGGGATACGATGGCTACGACGAGTCGAAGACAGGCAGTAATCCGTATGCTGATTTTGAGTAATAAGAAATTTAGGAAATCATAAACATTAACAATGATGAACAATAGTTTGAAAGTGGTATTGGTGCTGGCAGTCGTATGGACTGTCAGAATCCAAGCCCAAGCACAATATGTCGAGTATACCGACCAGCAAGGCCCGCAATCGGTGTTCGTGAACCCTGACGTCAAGCAGAGACTGGCGCAGAATGCCGTCACCCTTCGTGAGCACTTGCTACACCGTCGCGCAGCCCTGCTACAGTGGCAAAGTCTACCCGCTTCTGAGTTGCAGCCCGTGACGCTCCGCGTACAGGCTGTGGCAAAGAACCGGGGTGGACAGCGCGAGTTGCGGGTTCGTCGCTTCCACTATTTAGGTGATTGCGGGTATAGTCATGGTGGGCAGGACTCAGGTGTAGATACACCTACAACGGCCCAGGCTGTATTTGCTTCTGACCTTGCTGACAGCTTTCTGAATCAAGCTGCTCTGCTGGGTATTCCCATTGACTCGCTGTCGATAGAACTCCATGGTAGACCTGACACAGAGAAGACAGATCGCGTATATTATCCACGTAACTTTCTCTACACGGTCTACATAGATACACCTGCCACAGATGCAGAGTTGCAAAAATTGACAGCATTAGCAGAAGCCAATTCTCCCGTAGTCAACTTTATCAAGAAAGCAATAGAGTTAACTCATGACATCGATCTCCAGCCATCGCCTAAAAGCCGGAAGGCTAATACGTTAGCCGGCCTACGCGAATATCTGCAGGGCAAGCGCCAGGCCCAGCAGGCAAGCAGACAACAAGCAGAAAAGTTGCGCAAGCAGCTAAAAGCAGGGCAAGAACTGTCAAGGCGCGAGCGTAAAGAACAGACCGGCCCTATAGTCCGCGTCTTGAGCAATGGCGTACGTGAATTAACAGTCAACGGTAAATATCTTATACTTCATGACAACCCGGAATATCTGGGTGGCTCAAATACAGGCATGACATCACGTGAAAACCTGTTGGGTGTATTGGCTACTTGTATCACTCATATTACTGAAGGTCAGGCAGCTCAGTTGAATATACCTTTAGATTCATTAGCTCTTTCTGTTGAAGCCAAGTGGGATCCCCGTGCTGGTCGCAATGGTTTTGAGCAGGTACACGATTATCCGACAGACATACACTACACACTTCATGTAAAGTCACCTGAAAACAAACAGCGTATAGAAGAACTTCTAGAGGCAGTTGAGAAGGTATGTCCGATGTATAACCTCTTTAAAGATGGTCCACAAATTTTCGAAGCAAGAATTGTCAGAACTGGTAAAAACAAGAAATGAATTGTGAAAAAGTCATTATATATTTATGTGTTTCTATTTATAGGTACTGCCCTGTTTGCATCATGCGGCAATAATTCTGAGGATCCCGATGATTCCCCTCTGGTCATAAATATTCCGGAAGATGATGATGAATGCTGTAGCTATGACGACGAATTGGCCATGCGTCGCCTCTTTGCAGACTATCAAGAGGTAGACGACTTGTCGGGCATCATATTCGAAAAGTATACCATCAGGGTCTATGCCAGATATGCCACTTTGCGTGTCGGCTACACAGAATTGCTATTTGCTGTTGAGAAGACTGCGACAAATCAGCATGTAAAAGATATACAGATAAGTGATTTTGTTCCAGTTATGACAATGGGTGCTATGGGCATGAAGCACAGTGCCCCCACGGCCAATAGCTTCAGCAAGATAGACGGTCTGCCTGTTTATAAAATATGGTTTGCGCCTCTGATGGCATCTGACGAAAATTCTTTCTGGGAGCTTTCGCTCAACTATAGTGTTAAAGGTTCTGTAGGAAAGACTGAGAATCTTCGCTTTAATGTCGTTGCCCAGCCTTCGGGAAATACATGGATCAAATCATTTAAGTTGATTGACCGCACCTATTATCTTACACTTGTCAATGCCGAGAATTTCCAGACAGGAATAAACACCATTCAGGCATATATATCCCGCACAGGCGAAAATAAGGTGTTGCCTTATTACGATGCATCGGAAGAATTTGTCATAGAGCATACGCCAACGATGCCAGATATGGGCAATCACTCATCACCAGGCAATGAACCTTTAATACGTCAAGAGTCTGGTATATACGAAGGTCGGCTAAACTTGTCGATGACAGGTCTTTGGAATATCCATCTGGTCGTGAAAGATAAGAACGGAAATATAGTAGCAGGTGGTGAGAATGATAATAGTGGTTATAGTAATCTATATTGGACTATTTCAATTTAAAATATAGAGCATGCGCTTAATTAATAGGTTAATACTGAGGTTAGTTTTTATTTTTGGTTTGGGACAGTCGATAGTGACTGTCCCTGCTTTTGCCCAGAAAGATTCCATTGATTCCATTGCTAGCGAGGAAATGCTTAGTGAGGTAACTGTCACTTCTGCCGTGGGCATTAGTCGTAAAGTGGCTGGAAAAGGACGTGCAGCCAGTATCGAAGAGCATCTCTTACAGCTCCATAGTGTAAATATGGTAAAACGTGGTTCTTATGCATGGGAACCAATCGTTAATAACATGGCTACAGAACGCCTTTCTACCACGATTGACGGTATGAAGATATTTTATGCCTGTACAGACAAAATGGATCCTATAACATCTTATGTCGAAAGTGGTAATCTGCAACGCATCAGACTCGATGCCGGCCTCGACGGGAATCCTCAGGCAACAGGCAATATTGGTGGCAGCATCGATTTGAAATTGCGTAAAATTGGGTTCAATGAGGCATCAGAAGAATATAATGCTACTGCAGGTTATGAAACCAATGGACACTTACAGACCTATGGCGCTGATGCTGCTTTTTCGAGGGAGCGGTTTTATAGCAATTTAGGTTTGTTTTACAGACATGCAAACAACTACAATGCAGGTGGCAGAAAAGAAATAGAGTTTTCCCAGTTTAGGAAAGTGAATGCATTCCTTAACCTTGGTTGGCAACCTATAGATAATCACATTTTGGAGGGTACGCTCATCTTCGATCGAGCTACTGATGTAGGATACCCCGCACTAAATATGGATGTCAGCGATGCCACAGGTATCATAACATCACTATCTTATCGCAGAGAAAATCTGCAAAGATTCTTTAATCGTTGGGAAACTAAAGCGTACTATAACCATATAACACATAATATGGATGATACACATCGTCCTGACATTCAAATACACATGGATATGCCAGGTAAAAGCAGTACCGTAGGACTTTACAGTTTATTGCAAGGTAGTAGCAATCATCATCAGTATCAATTGAATTATGATGCTTACTACAACACGCTTTTTGCTGATATGACAATGTATGTAGATGGTATAGCCCCCATGTATATGCTTACCTGGCCTGATGTTGGAACTTTCAACACTGGTCTCTCCTTCTCTGATAATATTAGTATAGGGGAAAAGCATTCTTTACGAGTATCAATAAAAGGATCTTGGCAGAATCAGAGAATAAACAACGATGAAGGCTTCCGGGCTTTAAGTATTTATTTCCCTTCTATGAAGCGAACTGCTCAAGATGTTATTGGGCGTATAGCAGTTAGTTATGCTTATCGGCATAAAGACTGGAAACTGGCAGTAGGTACGGGTTATGGTAACCGTGCCCCTTCTGTCACAGAGGCATACGGCTACTTTCTCAATAACACTTTCGATCGTTATGATTATATTGGCAACCCTCACTTGAAAAAGGAGAGTGCCGTTGAGATGAATGCTTCTGTTTCGTGGAACAATTCAATTATCGAAGCCAGTGCAGAAACAAATATATTTTTTTTCAGTAACTATATCATAGGAATTCCAGATACCAGATTATCACATATGACAATTGGCGCTGCAGGAGTAAAGATTTACCAAAATCTGAATCATGCTCAAATTATGAACATCACAGCATCTTTCAATATTAATCCAATCTATTGGCTTCATTGGGAGAATAGGTTAAGTTACAGCTATGGCAGGGAAAGTACGAAATCACGTTTGCCACTCATTGCGCCACTTTCTTATTCAGGGAAGTTTAAGCTTCAATTAAATGACCTAGAGGCAGAGTTTGGTGCAAATCTCGTCAGTCGCCATAACAATTATAGTGAAAAATATGGTGAGACACCGATTTCAAGTTATAGTATTTTCCATTGTAATATAGGTTATCATTTCCTAATAGGTCGGGTTGATACTAATGTACATTTGGGTGTAGACAATCTGTTTGACAAGTATTACTCCACCTATTCTGATTGGAATCATATACCTCAAAAAGGTCGTAATATCTATACCAACATCTCATTCCAATTATAAATTCAACAAACATGTGGTATTCCAAATACCATAAACAAGGGATTGTAGAGACATATAAATCACAGTACCTTTGCATCCAAAATTGAAAAGTAACAAATAAGATATAAGAAAAATGAAAAAGATTACAGGATTATTGCTGCTGTCCGGACTTCTCTTCGGCAGTAGTGTCACTGCCGCAAAGAAGGTAAAAGCTAATTCTAAGGCTACGGTTGCAATTGATTATCTGAACGGTAATTTTGAGACTTATGATAAACTTCAGAAAGCCATCTGGTCGAACCCAGAGTTAGGTTTTCTGGAAACAAATAGTTCTGGTTTGCTAAAACAGCATCTTCGTGAAAATGGCTTTACCATCGAAGAAGGGGTGGCTGGCATGCCAACAGCTTTTGTTGCGACGTATGGTTCAGGTAGTCCCGTGATAGGCTTGTTAGCAGAATTTGATGCACTGCCAGGACTCTCGCAAGACACCGTACCTTATCGAAAGCCTGTAAAGGAAGGTGCTCCTGGCCAGGGTTGCGGACATAACACTTTTGGTGTTGGCTCATCGGCAGCAGCCGTTTCAATAAGCAAATGGCTGACAGCGAATAAGCATAGCGGCACTATTAAAGTGTATGGTACACCAGCAGAAGAAGGTGGTGCTGGTAAGGTCTACTTAGTGCGCGAGGGTTTGTTCAAAGGTGTTGATGTCGTTCTTGATTGGCATCCGTCTAGTGTGAATGCTGTTTCTACAAATGGGGGAACGGCAATGGTTATGGTCGACTATAAATATTACGGTAAGCCAGCCCATGCGGCAGGAAATCCATGGAAAGGTCGTTCGGCTCTTGATGCGGTAGAGGCCCTTGATTATATGGTGAATTTGCTTCGTGAGCATGTACCTACCTCATCGCGTATCCACTATGTAATACCTGATGGCGGCTTCGCGCCAAATGTTGTGCCAGAATACGCCCGTGTTTCTTATTATATCCGTAGTCCTAAACGTACAGACCTTAATAACTTGACAGAATGGATAGACTCCGCTGCAGTTGGTGCTGCTAAAGGCACGCAGACACGTTTGGAAAAAGAGATTGTAGCCGGAACCTATGAGCGCTTACATAACAAGACGCTTTCCAAAGTAATCCAGAAGAATCTAGAGACAGTAGGAGGCGTTATTTATGATGAGCGTGAGCGCAAATTTGCAGAAGAATTGATTCGTGTTACAGGTACCCCAGACTCTATTATTAGTGCAGCTGCTAAGGTTCAGCCCCTAGCAGAATTCGCCGAAGAAGGAAGCGGTGGTTCTAGTGATGTCGGTGATGTTTCGTGGGTGGTTCCATTGGCAAGTTTTGGTGCTGCAACATTTGTACCAGGCAGTCCAGGACATAGTTGGCAAAACGTTGCAGCAGACGGTTCGACAATTGGCACAAAGGGATTGTTGGTGGCAAGTAAAGTCTTTGCGTTGACAGCGGTCGACATATTGACAGACCCCAAACTCCTTTCTGCTATAAAAGAGGAGTTTCTTCAGGCAACAGGACCTGATTTCAAATATGTCCCATTGCTGGGTGATCGCAAGCCTGCTTTAGACTATCGCGTTGTTAAGAAGTAAAACTACAAAAACAGATTACAAATGAAAATAAGATTTTTATTATCACTTCTTTCCTGCCTCTTCATTGGGCAAGCAATAGCTCAAGAGAAAATTGACCCTGAAGATGCTGTTACTACACAACATCAAGCAGTATTCAACGGGCAGAATGTTTCTTACTCAGCCACTATTGGTCATCAGCCGGTATGGGACAAGGACGGTAATATAATCGCAGGTCTCAATTACACCTATTACGAAAAGAATGGGGTAAAAGACAAGGCCCATCGTCCGCTTCTCATTTCATTCAATGGCGGTCCTGGTTCAGGATCACTTTGGATGGAAATCGGATATACAGGGCCTGTACTACTTAATCTTGATGATGAGGGGCAGGTGATTCAGCCTTATGGTATCCACGATAACTCTTACTCTGTTCTTGATGTTGCAGATATTGTCTATATTTGTCCTGTAAACACGGGTTTCTCAAGGGCCATAAAGGTAAATAAAGAAGCAAAGGAAAGTACTGAAACACCTTCTCAAGGAGCAAGTCGTGGAAGCAGGCAGAACAGTAGTTCAAAGAGTTCATCTACTTTTTTTGGTGTGAATGAAGATATAGATTATATCAGCGATTGGGTAAAAAACTTTATCAATCGCCATAACCGTTGGGAGTCGCCTAAATTTATTATAGGTGAGAGCTATGGCACGACTCGAGCATCAGGACTCACTTATAGTCTTCAGCAAAAACACTGGATATATGTCAATGGTGTAATCCTGTTGTCGCCAACAGAACTGGGTATTGATTCGCGTAGTATCAACCGTCGGGCACTCACACAACCATATATGACTGCCACATCTTGGTATCACAAAGCATTGAATGCAGACCTTCAAAATAAAGATCTTGACGATATTTTACCTGAGGTGGAGAAATTTACAGTCGATGAATATATTCCTGCATTAGCCTGGGGTGGTGCTTTACCAGAAGCTCGCAGAAAAGAGATAGCTGCAAAGGTAGCACGTTATTCTGGTATTAGCCAACAAGAAGTGTTGAATCACAATTTGATTATCCCTACGCGCTTTTATTGGAAAGAAGTGTTGCGTAGTCGCGACCTTCATATTGGACGTCTCGATTCTCGCTATACAGGTCGTGATATCCAGACTTCAGGTGAAAATCCTGATTATAGTGCTGAGTTCTCAACATGGAATCGTGCTTTCTCAACAGCTTATAACTGGTATGTTATAAATAAATTGAATTATAAAACCGATGTGGAATATCTTATCTTCGGCAATGTCTCTCCTTGGAATCGTGATAATGATCACACGGGTGAAGATTTGGGGCGTGCCCTCTCACAAAATCCTGATTTGAAGGTGCTTGTCCAATCAGGCTATTATGATGGCGGATGCGATTATTTTAATGCAAAATACAACGTTTGGCAAATAGACCGTGGCGGAAAGTTTCAAGATCGCTTTATTTTCAAAGGTTATCGCAGTGGTCATATGATTTATGTTCGTAAAGATGATCTGAAGCAAGGTAACGAAGATATTCGTCAGTTTATTCTCAGCCAGATTCCCAAAGATTGGAAGGCAATTAAATATTAAAGAACGATGAAACTTCAAATTGTCATTGATTGTTTGATTATTGGTGCAGCACTTCTAATAGGTGTTGCTCCTGCTGATGCTTGCACCAGTGTTATTGTTTCAGGAAAAGTAACCCCAGACGGACGTCCTTATATTTTTAAGAATCGTGATACGCCCAATCAAGATAATCTTGTCGTCATAGTACAAGGTCGAAAGTATCGATTCTTAGCCATTGTAGGGCGCCAGGATTCACTGAACCAAAACGTGTGGTCAGGCCATAACGAAGCAGGGTTCGCCATTGCAAATACTGCAGCTTATAATCTAAACGGACGTCAACAACCAGGTCGTCAGCGTCCTAATGGTGACGAAAAAGATGGCAATTTGATGTACAAGGCCCTAGAGTCTTGTGCCACACTCTCCGATTTCGACCATTTGTTAGATAGTATTAAGCAAGCTAAAGGCACATTGCACTCCAATTCCAATTTTGCCGTACTTGATGCACAAGGAGGAATTTGTTACTACGAGACGGGGAATAATGGTTATGTAAAATTTGATGCCAATGACCCTAATCAGGCTCCTTATGGTTTTATCATACGTACCAATCACGGCATGTCTGGTGACAGGTCATTAGACCAGGGCATAGAGCGCTATCTGGCCATACAGGATTATATGACGCGTGCTGGGTTTGAGGAAAACCTTGACTTTGAACCCATCATTCGCAAAGTGACACGCATGCTTACCCATGGTTTGACTCGTCTGAATCTTTGGGATTTTGCGCCCCAAGACGATTCCCAGCCTGTCTATTTCCCTTTCCGGGATTTTATTCCTCGTTGGCACACCGCTTCTGCCCAACTCATTCAAGGTGTGCGCCCAGGTGAAGACCCTGGTCTTACAATAGCTTGGACGATACCAGGTTCATCACTTACTACGCCAGCCATTCCTCTCTGGATAACATCTGATAATGATCTTCCACAAATTGTTACGCGCAATAGCACGGGGCATGCCACACTGGTTGATGCAGGATTCAAATTGAAAGATCAGCTCTTCCCCATTAAACGAGGAAATGGGGCTGACTATATCAATCTGGCCCGTCTTATCAACCATGCTGGAACAGGTATTTTACAACAAATAGAGCCTATAGAAGACGAGATTTTCTATCGTGCTAAAAAGGTTATTGAAACGCTTCGGAAGAACGGTCGGGCTGGGCGCGAAACAACAGAGTTCTATCAATGGGTGGATCAATATGTTAATGAACAATATAAGCAAAGATTCAACATCTTATGAAACAAACTAGTACCATTGCTTTACTTGTCTGCATAGCATCGTTTATCAATGTAGCACGGATGTTTGCAGCAAATAAGATATCTGATCAGGAGATTCTCCGCAAAATACAACATTATGATCAGTTTACGCGTAATATCCGTCGGCATCTGCATTTTTACCCGGAGGTAGGGGGACAGGAAATAGAAACGGTAAAGTACCTGAAGAAGCACCTGGCCGAAATAGGCGAATTTGAGATGCATGATGTGGCTGGTAGTACAGGTTTTTATGCAATCCTTGACACTAAGAAGCCGGGTAAAACCATCGGGCTTCGTACTGATATTGATGGGCTTCCCGTTACGGAAAGCCCACTTAATGGCGGAGGTAGGCAGAAATCCTATCTCTCAAAAAAATCAGGGTGTTACACAAGGTTGTGGACACGATGGCCACATGGCAATTTTGCTGACAACCATCAAGATTCTCAACGACTGGCGAGACAGGTTGACAGGGAAGTATGTTTTTCTTTTCGAAGAAGTTGAAGAGATAAATACTGGCATTCGTCCCATGATTGCTGCTATCAAAGGAATCCACTTTGATGCCATTTATGGTAACCATTTGGCCTCAAATGTCCCGAGTGGGAAGATTTACATTAAAGACGGCTCTATTATGGCGGGTATGGCCATGCTGTCTTGGCAGGTTTTCGGACGTGGTGGGCATGCTTCGCGCCCCGATCTCTCTGTTAACCCAATCTTCGCAGCTACAAGTATTCTCAACGCTGTCTCCATTGCCTGGAACAATCAGAGAGACATTACCAAACTGGTGACTCTTGGCATAACACAATTCCAAGGTGGTGAGACATGGAATGTTATTCCTGATTCTGTCTATATTGGAGGTACATTGCGCTTCTTCGACTGGGAGAGTGGTGTTAAATCACTGGAACTCATCAAGCGAGTTGCAACTGAAGTGGCTCATGCTCACGGCTGTATTGTCCGTTTTGGCGAAAAGATGACAGCTCAGGTTCCACCAGTAATCAATGACCCGCAACTTACGGCTTTCGCCAACAAGACGATTGGTACGCTTTTCCCAGGCAGGATAACTGCCAACGAAGACTATAACTGGTATGCCTCTGAAACTTTCGCCCTCTACAACCAACTGGCTCCTACGTTATTTACACTTGTTGGTGTAGAGAATAGAGAACTTGGAACTACTGCTGGTCATCATACTGCTGCTTTTGATATCGATGAAGATGCATTACAATACGGTATAGGAGCGATGTTGAAATTCGCTACAGCGTATTGATTATATTATAATTACAACAAAATCAATCATGAACAAAACAAGATTAACTATATGTCTCTTCTTAGCCATTACGTCAGTCTGGACTCAGGCTCAGACGAATTTGCAACCCATTGGCATTGACTTCTTCGCAAAGATCAGGAGCATTTCTAACGTGAAGACCATCGGTGACGAGATATTCTTCACACTTCGCCAAGCCAATATCAAGGACGATAATTACACAACCGACCTCTTCCAACTGGTGGAAGGTAAAGCTGTACGACTGACAAACACAGGACACTTCGGCGGATATGAAATCATCGGTGAGGCAATTGTTACTCAAAAGCAAAAGGATGAAAGTACTATATTCCTCAAACAGTCAAAAGGCTATGGCGGCCCTCAAGAGTGGCTGCGTATTCCCTATCGTGTAGGTCAGGTGAAGTTTCTGGATGATACACATTTCTACTTTACTTCTTCAAAACGTGAGAAGCCGGAAAGTAGTGTGTTGCCCGACTCTCTGGTAACCAAAGACGCAGATAAACGATATCGCATATTTGAGGACCTTCCTTTCTGGTCAAATGGGCGTGGAGACATCAAACCTCAACACTCACTACTTTATTATTATAATAATGGAGAGGTGACTTTGTTGACAGACACCCTTGCAAACATTGGTTCTTTGGAACTTAGTCCAAATCGTAATTTCCTGGTTTATATTGATTCACGCTATCATGGCTTCAAGATACCTTATGGTAACCATCTTTATGTATTAGATACAAAAAACAATAAGGCTGTGGAAAGGGCTGTTGCAGATAGCGTCCGCTATGGGCTGGTGAAATTTATTGATAACGAATCGTTGTTGCTCTCTGTGTCTGCCCGTAACGAGGATAATCCACAGGCAAATTCACCTTATTATAGCCTGAATGTGGTAACAGGCAAAAGTGGATTGCTATATGATGGCGATCAATATCCTATTGGAGGTGGTACACTTTCAGATGTTAAAGGCAATAACCGGTCTGATGTTATTCTTGAAAAACAAGGCATTGTTTACGCTACGACCAACGTGGATTATACGGCATTAGCACGGCTCTCTTACCAAAATGGAAAGGTCACGTTGCTCACTCCCGCAGGTTTCACTGTCGATGAATATATCCCTTACCAAAAAGGCTATTTGCTTATTGGCTCGTATGGTCAGGGAGCACAGGAGTTGTTTACTTTCGATGGAAAGACTGCCCCTCAGCGCATCAGTGACATCAATACCTCACTGTTTGAACAGTACACTGTGTCAAAAACACAAGAGATTAAGTACACGAATAAAGCAGGCCAGCAGTTGAGAGGTTTCATCCTACCACCTGTCAACAGGGAGCCCAATAAAAAGTATCCCACAATCCTGAACATTCATGGCGGTCCTAAATCTGCTTATGGTATCAGTTTCTTCCATGAGATGGAATACTGGGCAAACCAGGGCTATGCCGTTATCTTTGCCAATCCGCGAGGTAGTAGTGGTAATGGATCTGAATTCGCAAAACTAAAAGGCGATTTTGGAGGGCGTGACTATGACGATTTGATGTCGTTTGTCGATGCTTCTCTGGCTCAGATTGATTATATCGACGCTGATCGTCTGGGCGTTACTGGGGGCTCCTATGGTGGTGTGATGACCAATTGGATTATAGGCCATACTAATCGTTTCAAGGCAGCAGCCTCACAGCGTAGCATCTCCAATTGGGTAACCTTCGAGACACTCAGTGACATCGGCTTTAATTTCGGGCCGAATTATACAGGCAGCGACATTTGGCAAAATGTTGAGGCTCTCTGGCGTCAGTCGCCATTAGCCTATGCCGATAAGGTAAAGACACCAACGCTCTTCATTCACAGTGATGAAGATTATCGTTGTCCATTACCTGAAGGTATTCAGATGTTCAGTGCTCTTAAATACAACAATGTTCCCTCAAGAATTGTTATCTTTAAGGGCGAGAATCATGAACTTTCTCGTAATGGACACCCTCTGAATCGCATCAAGCGCCTTTCAGAAATAACAAATTGGTTTGATCACTATCTGAAAGTACAATAAATGAAATGAATCCAACTGCATCTGTGTTTTAGAGAAAGCCCCCTTTTAAAATACCGCACTATTGGTATTTTGAGATATATAAATTATTCGTACCTTTGCCGACGAAAAAGAATAAGGTATGAAAAAAACGATATTATGGATAGCAGCACTCGTAGTAGGTGCGATATTAGGATTATTAGGCATATCGTGGCTCAATGAAGTCATGAACTTTGTGGCGACAGTCTATACACGACTTTTCCAGTTGCTGGCGGTGCCGACTATCGTGTTGGCGGTGATTTCTACCTTTGCTACCTTTGGCTGGAAGGGCTCTGGTAAGATCTTTGGCCGTACACTGACCTATACCCTGCTCACTACTTTCGCCGCTGCTGTTGTAGGGGCTATTTTCTATGTGCTCATTGCTCCGGGAAATCTGCCTGTAGAATCTGTTGCCGAAGGGACGCAAGAACCGTCTGTAACATATTCGGAGCATATTCTCAGCGTCATTCCTAATAACATCGTTAAACCCTTCCTCGAAGGCAATGTGCTGTCCTTGCTTCTGCTGGCCTTTGCCATCGGCATTGGACTATCAAAACTGCCCGATTCTGAGAATAAAGCTGTGGTAATAAAGGGACTCCTTGGATTGCAGGAACTTCTTTTCCTGCTTATCCGTTGGCTGATCTGGACTTTGCCATTAGGCATTGTGGCCTTCTCTGCCCAGTTGTCAGCACAGGTGTCGGCAGGTGTGGTGGCCGGTTCTATTGGTAAATATGTGCTGGTGGTCTTGGGCGGCAACGTCATACAGTTCTTCGTGGTGCTTCCGTTGTTCCTTTTGGCGCGGGGCCTGAATCCTGTCTATGTGCTAGGCAGGATGATGCCTGCCGTGCTGATGGCGCTCTTCACCAAGAGCAGTGCTGCCACCTTGCCTGTGACGATGGATACTGCCGAAAGGCGTCTGGGTGTTAGGAAGAATGTGGCTCGCTTCGTGCTTCCTATCTGTACCACCATTAATATGAACGGTTGTGCAGCCTTCATTCTTGTCACCTCGCTGTTCGTGATGCAGAACGGTGCTATTCCCCTGACGTGGACAACGATTCTCTTGTGGATTCTCATCTCCGTCATCTCTGCCGTTGGCAATGCGGGTGTGCCTATGGGTTGCTATTTTCTCACTCTCTCGCTGATGTCGGGCGTGGGAGCACCTGTAGCCGTCCTTGGCATCATCCTGCCTATCTATACCATCATCGACATGGTGGAAACGGCAGAAAATGTATGGTCAGACTCCTGCGTGGCAGCGATGGTGAACAAGGATGTATAGTTTTTTTGTTAAACATATTTAAGTGTTTGCTCTCAAGAGGAGAGAATTAGGAAAAAAATAGTAACTTTGCAGCCGGAATGAAGAAGTTTTGTCACATTATGCTGTCGGTACTGCTTTCACTGACAATCTTGTTGATTGGAAGCGGGGTTAACATCACACGCTGTGCACATACAGGAACACTGAAGGTGATGACTGTATTCAACAGCGGTGACGGCATGGACAACATGAACTGTGACATGCGCTCCGACTGTATGTCAGTGGAACATGTGGAATTGTCGCCAACGAACGTGGCACAGTCGGTGAATTATGACTTTCATGTGTTCCTGCCGTTGCTGGCTGTTCTGCCTGGCGTTGTTGCAGAGTGGATGGCAACGACAGAGAACAAGGCTGAAGTTCTGTTCATCCGTGAGGTCTGGAAAAGTCCACCTCGCGCCTACTTGAACTTCATACAAGTGCTTCTGATTTGATTTTGATATGATAGCGGATGGGAGCAAGGGTGCTCACATTCGGTTTGTTTCGTGTCCCCGTATGGCGGGGATGTTCACATGTATCATATTAACATCAAGGAAAACGACACAATGAGAATTGTTTTAACCAGCATCGCAATGATGCTGACCCTGACGGTCTTCGGTCAGGAAACCGACTCGTTGCAGGCTGATACGATGAAGTCGCAGAACCTGCAGAATGTGACGATCACTTCACGCCGTGCAGGAACACGCCGTGTGGCAGGACCGGCCAATGCCGTGCTGATTGGGCGTGAGGAACTGTTCAAGGCGGCCTGCTGCAACCTGGGCGAGAGCTTTACGACGAATCCTTCGGTTGACGTGAACTACAGCGATGCCGCAACAGGAGCCAAGCAGATTAAACTTCTGGGACTGAGTGGCACCTACGTCCAGATGCTCACCGAGAACCTGCCTAACTTCCGTGGGGCAGCAGCACCTTATTCGTTGGACTATGTGCCGGGACCCTGGATGAACAGCATCCAGGTGTCGAAGGGCTCCTCGTCAGTACGTAATGGCTATGAGAGCATCACGGGACAGATAGACGTGGAATACCTGAAACCCGACAATGACGAAGGGGTGACGGTGAACCTTTACGGTGGCACCTTAGGACGCCTGGAGGCCAATGCCGATGCCAACGTCCATCTGGACAGCAGGCTGAGTACCGAGATACTGGTTCACTATCAGGATGAGTTTGCTCATCATGATGTGAACAATGACGGATTTCTCGACCAGCCCAACGTTCGCCAGTGGAACCTACAGAACCGCTGGAAGTGGAAAGGCGACACCTACCTGTTTCATGGCGGAATCAGTATGGTGAAGGAGAAACGGGAGGGTGGACAGACACATCACACGGCACCCGATGCCCATCACTTTTATAAAATAGGTATAGAGACCGACCGTTACGAGGGTTACATGAAGCACGCCTTCATTCTCAACCCAGAACACGGCACGAACATAGCACTGATGGGCAATGTTTCGATGCACCTGCTGGATGCCAATTACGGTGAGAAACACTACAGTGTGAACCAGAAGAATGCCTACGCCCAGTTGCTGTTTGAGACGAACTTCACCGAGCAGCATAACCTCTCGGCAGGTCTCTCGATGAACTACGACTATCTGACGAAGGACGACAAGGAGACCACGCCAGGCATTTATGCCCAGTACACCTATAACCTGAACGACAAACTGGTGGCAATGGCGGGTGTGAGAGCTGATCATAGCAGTCGCTACGGCACCTTCGTCACGCCCCGTTTCCATCTGAAGCTGACCCCCAACGACATCGTCAACTTCCGGCTGTCGGCAGGCAAGGGTTACCGTACTGTCCATGCATTGGCAGAGAACAATAATCTGCTGGCCAGTGGCCGCCAGCTGGTGATTGACGACTTGGAACAGGAACGTGCCTGGAACTATGGCGTCAGCAGCTCCTTCTACATCCCGCTGTTTGGTAAGACGCTCAAATTGAATGCAGAGTACTATCACACGAACTTCAGCCAGCAGGCCGTCATCGACTACGACAGCACCCCAACGGAGATACGCATCATGAACCTCGACGGCAAGTCGTATTCGAACACCGTGCAGGTGGATGCCACCTATCCTGTTGTACAGGGGCTGGAACTGACCGCTGCCTGGCGATGGAACGATGTGAAGTGTACCTACGGAGGCGAACTGATGGAAAAACCGCTGACCAGCCGCTATAAGGGACTAGTCACTGCCAGCTACAAGACACCCCTCGGACTCTGGCAGGTGGATGCTACACTTCAGCTGAATGGTGGCGGACGGATGCCTAAACCTGTCAACGGACTATGGAATGAGCGTTTCCATGCCTACGAGCAGGTGTCGGCACAGATTACCCGTTGGTTCCGTCATTTTTCCATCTACATCGGTGGAGAGAACCTGACAGGTTTCCGGCAGAAGCAGATCATTATCAATGCCGAGGACCCCTGGAGCAGCAGCTTTGACCCCACCATGGTTTGGGGACCCGTTCACGGCGCCATGTTCTATGCAGGCATCCGTATCAATTTCGGAAGACTGTGAAGACTCAGAAGTCAGCATCCAGAGAAAAGAAAGAAGAGTTTGAAAATATAAACCAAAATAGATTAGATGATGAAAAAAGCATTAGTATTAAGTGCCATGTTACTGACCGCAATGGTCGGAATGGCAAAGGTTGTTAAAACCGTTGTAGTAACCACCCAGCCGCAGATGCACTGCGAGAACTGCGAGAAGAAGATCAAGGGTAACCTGCGCTTCGAGAAAGGTGTGAAGCAGATTGAATGTAACATTGACGAGCAGCGCGTCACCATCACCTATGATGGCGATAAGACCAACTCGGAGTCTATTATCAAAAGCTTCCAGAAGTTCGGCTACCAGGCCACTGAAGTAAAAAACGAAGAGCCCGCCAAAAAGGAGGAGAAACCAACGAAGAAAAACTGACATCTTCGCCCCTCAGTTGACCGCCGAATGGAGTGAAATGGCTGCAGAAATGCCAAAATACCATGTTTGTGGTATGTAAATAACATGCCCGTGGTATTGTAGGAGTGGGAAAATCGCCGTACCTTTGCAGCGTGATTCAGAAACAATATATCAACAAATAAAAATAGGTAAGGATATGAGTAAAATTGCAAAGCAGCTGACAGAGCTCGTCGGCAACACCCCACTTCTGGAGCTCAACAAGTATTCAACGGCAAAGGGTCTTGAAACCCCGGTTATTGCCAAAGTAGAGTTTTTTAATCCCGGCGGCAGCGTGAAGGACCGTATCGCTCTGGCGATGATTGAGGATGCCGAGGCAAAAGGTATACTGAAGCCCGGTGCCACCATCATCGAACCCACTAGCGGCAACACAGGCGTAGGATTGGCACTGGTTTCGGCCGTCAAGGGCTATCATCTTATCCTTACCATGCCCGAGACCATGAGCATTGAGCGCAGGAACCTCGTGAAGGCATACGGAGCTGAGGTGCGTCTCACCTCTGGTAAGGACGGTATGCCAGGCGCCATCCTCGCTGCCGAGGAGTTGCGTGACTCCATTCCCGGTGCAGTCATCCTGCAGCAGTTTGAGAACGCTGCCAACCCCGCCAAGCACTATGCCACCACGGGACCTGAGATCTGGCGCGACACCGACGGACAAGTGGACATCTTCATTGGCGGCGTAGGCACTGGCGGCACTATTAGTGGCACGGGCAAATATCTGAAAGAACAGAACCCCAATGTACAGGTGATTGCCGTAGAGCCGAAATCTTCGCCTGTGTTGAACGGCGGTCAGAGCGGCCCCCACAAGATTCAGGGTATCGGTGCAGGCTTCGTGCCCAAGACCTATGATGCCGGAGTGATTGACGAGGTGTTCGACGTAGAGAACGACGATGCCATCCGTACAGGTCGTGAGATAGCTCAGCAGGAAGGTCTGCTCGTAGGCATCTCGGCAGGGGCAGCTCTCTTCGCAGCCATCCAGGTGGCGCAGCGTCCGGAAAACAAGGGCAAGAAGATCGTGGTGCTGCTGCCTGATACGGGTGAGCGCTATCTTTCTACCGTGCTTTACGCTTTCGAGGATTATCCTCTCTAAAAGTCTTGACGATAGCACATAACAAAATGGAGGCGCGTACAAACTGCTACGCGCCTCCATTTGTTCTGAAAACCTCTCTTAATTCGCTGTTGCTCAGTTTGCCAATCCAACTCTCGCCAGTGGCAGTTCGGCAAGGTGACGTTTGTCTTGACCCGCATTGGCTACCCCTGCAATGCGGGTTAATCGAACTTGTCGGTGGCACTTTTAGAAGAACGTCATCGGAAGAGAATTCTTCCGCTTCTGGGAAAGTTCGTTCTTCATACGTTTGATAGCAGTCTTGAAGAAGAATGCGATCAGGTATTCGTCTGATCCTTCAGTTCTGATCTGTTTCAGGGCAGAGATGTATTCGGAACGGTCCTTGAACTCGATAATCAACAACGGATGACCCGCTCTGTCGTCATCGCTGTCATCGTATTTACGGCCAAGATTCGTCAAATTTGAAGTACGTCTTCTTGCCGTTCACCATTTCCTTCATGTGTTTCCAATTCATAGGAAGGTATTCATCATCGTCCCAAATGTTGATGAGAATGTAGAACCCGTTCTCGTCCATGATGGCATCGATAGTCATCGACTTGCGAGGCTCGTCAATTTCATACATATTCCGGCATGATTCTCCCCTGAACATCCTTGCGGGATTCAGCGGTGGGAAGTACTCGTCGGAAAAGATGGTGTAGGCTTCCCTCGGATGGTCGGCAATATACTGGCGCACACATTCCATCACCTGATGGAGCTTCAGCTTGGCCTTTTCCTCAGAGGTGAACTTATAGACAGTCAGACGGTTGTCACCTTGACGGCGCACGCTTTGCTCTGCCCTCATAAAGCCTTCAATAAAAGGAGTGCTATTGTCAATGGTATAGACATCGAAGGTGCTGTCGTGCACGCAATGAATCTCATGTCGCTTAATGGATTTGTCTTTGAACAATGGTTGTATGATCTTGTGGAGGGCATCGACATCAAAGTCCTTGGTGGCATAGAGGGTTGTATCGACAATTGTGTTGACTCTGAGTTCCCCAACGCCGATGCGATCCATACGCCATTTAAGTCCACCATCTGAGTCTGTATAACGGAAATAAACCATTTCGGGCGTTTTGCCAGTACCATAGTTGTCATTTTCCGGATATTCAAATTTCTTAGGTATCGGTTCGTTTTCGTAGGGTTTCAAGGCGATGGTGGTGATAATGGTGTCGTGCCCGTTCTGGTGATACTCGTAGCTGTAGCTCTCGGCGGCATCTTCAGTCAGTTCGCTCAGCGTTCTGCGGATTACATGAAAAGCTTCGCGGTAAGAGCGCCATTCTGCACGTACGGCGCTGTCTTCCTTTGCATCGAGCAGCCTGCCCATGAAGTCCTTGATGGGGGCAGGCCCGTCGTCATGAAGTCCAAAGTTGAAGTCGTAACGCTTGCGGAGCCCCTCCTGGTTCTTATTGCTGAGGGTATAGTATTTCACTAAGCCCTTGGCCTTCAGATAGGCATAGAGGCTCTCCAACTTGGGGTTTTCCTGAGCTATGCAAACCAGTTGCATGGCTGCTAATATGGTTAAAGAAATAATGCGTTTCATATCTGTTTTCAGTTGTTGTTTATTGGTCGTTTTCTTCATACATGCTTATCAGTCGTTCGCCGCGCATGCGTATCTGGCGAATCTCTTCTTCAGTATCGATTTCTTCCATCTGCGGCACATCTTTGTTGAGACTTGCCAGCAGCAGCTCCATCCGCGTTTCCTCACTCATCTGGACGGGCTCTTCCTGCGGCTCGGATTGTTCCGCTCTGCTGACCTTCCTGCGAGGTTTCTGAGCCTTTGGCTGCTTCGGCGTCTCAACCTTGACGGTGGTGGGCTCGGGTGTTGTCTCAGCCTGTTTGGGCTCTGAGGCCTTCGCTGTTTTGACCTTTGCCACGGGCTGTTCACCGTCAGTTGCCGACTTGGGCGGCATGAGCAGCATCATCATAAATCCCACTACGCAGGCGGCAGCCAGCCAAGGCCATAGCCTCACCGTTCGACGAGGACTCACTTCCTCGCGCGCCTTCTGCATAACCTCCTGCTTCAACGTCTCCGACGCCTTGAACTCACATTGCGGTTTAAGCAGTTGCTCGATGTCATCAAACTTGTTCATATCTGGCCTTCTTTCTTTTTGATTCGTTGTTGTATGTGCATGATAGCATAGCGGTAGCGCGACTTCGCCGTAGCTTCGGGTATGCCTTGCAGTTCAGCTATTTGCTTGAACGTCAGGTCGTCGTAGCATTTCAGCCTGACGATTTCCGACTGTTCCGGTGGCAGCATTTCGAGTAGTCGGCTGATGCGCACAAACTCGTTGTGAATCTGACGATCGGCCTCGTCGATGCTCATTTGCTCAGCCCGGTCGAGCGTTACCATGTGAAGCGGTTTTCGTCGGAAGTAGTCGGTGCAGGCATTGTTGATGGCGCGGATGACGTACTGCTCAACGTTGCCGATGCTCGTCTGCCCCCTCAGCCGGCGGAACACGCTCAGCAGTGCATCCTGCACCACGTCCTCGGCCTCCTCCCTGATGCCGATGCGCATGTAAGCGAAGCGGAACAGCCAGTCTTGTCGCTCAGTGACAATCCGTTCCAGTTCCTCAAGCAGCCGTTCCGTTTCTCGCTCCATCGTTTTCCTTTTTTTCCTGTTATTCCGGGCCCCTCATTCCGAGGCCCTTCTATCTTTCAAGACGCAAAGATACGGAAAAAGATTTACCCATCGTCACTTTTTTTTCAGAAAACGCGAAAGACGGTACGCTGTTTTTTGTAACTCTGGCTTCGCCGCAGTTCTTGGACAAACCAAGCGAAACAAGTTTCGAGTCCTTTGCACTCGGAAATGAAAAGAAAAACAAGTTTTCCTTTTGCATTTCACTCGTTTTTTGTAACTTTGCAGGCAAAAAGATGACATGGGAACTGGAACTAAGGTCCTCTGTCAGATAAGAAAGAAATAAACAACCAATCAATCATGACAATGAAGAAATTACAAATCCTTATGCTGATGCTGGTTACAACGGTAGCTGCATCGGCGCAGACAAAGAAAGTGTCGGTTCTGGGTGACTCTTATTCTACGTTTCAGGGTGTGATACCTGCCCATTACTCGTCTTTCTATCCCAACGACCGGAACGATTGCACGGAATTGGAGCAGACATGGTGGGACCTCTATATTAAGGCCAAGGGCTATGTATTGGAGAAGAACGATTCCTGGGGCGGTACTACCATCTGCGGTACTGGATACGGCCGGATGGATACGTCACGCAACAACTTTATTTCACGTGTGGACAGCCTGGGAAATCCTGACATCATCTTTGTGTTCGGCGGTACCAACGATGCTTGGGCTAACTCGCCCATAGGCGAGTATAAGTACGCGGACTGGACGAAGGAGGACTGCAAGAATTTCCGTCCTGCGCTGGCATGTCTGTTCGATTTGCTACAGAAGCGTTATCCCAAAGCCAAGATCTGCTCGATACTGAATTCGGAGTTGAGGGAGTCTATCAACGAGTCGATGCGTGAGGTGTGCAGGCATTATGATGTGCAGCTCATAGAACTGCATGATATTGAGAAGCAGAACGGTCATCCTTCGGTCAAGGGCATGAAGAGCATCTGCGACCAGCTATTGGAAGCTGGCCTGTAACACACTATTTGTGGTATGGACGAAAAGCAAAGAATAGAGCAGCTTAGAAAGCAACTGCACGAGCATAATTACAAGTATTACGTACTGAACGAACCGAGCATCAGTGACTATGATTTCGATCAGCTGATGCATGAGTTGCAGGATCTGGAGGCGCGTCATCCCGAGATGGAAGACAAGAACTCGCCTACACAGCGTGTGGGCAGCGACCTGCAGTCGGAATTCCGTCAGGTAACCCATAAGTATCCTATGCTCTCGTTGTCAAACACCTACAGCGAGGAAGATGTGCGCCAGTGGTACGACTCGGTGAAGAAGGGGTTGGCAGGTGAGGATTTCGAGGTGTGCTGCGAAATGAAGTACGACGGTCTTTCCATCTCGCTGACCTACGTTGACGGACGTCTGACGCAGGCAGTGACCCGCGGTGACGGTGTTCAGGGCGATGACGTGACTCAGAATGTGAAGACCATACGCGCTATTCCTCTCGTACTTCCCGGTACGGGCTATCCGCAGGAGTTTGAGATCCGCGGCGAGATTCTCATGCCTTGGACGTCGTTCGAACGGTTGAATGCAGAACGCGAGGCTGCCGAGGAACCGCTGTTCGCCAATCCGCGTAATGCAGCCAGTGGCACGCTGAAGAGCCTTGATTCAAGGGTGGTGGCGAGCCGTCAGTTGGATGCGTACCTCTATTATTTATTAGGTGAGGAGTTGCCTGCCGATGGTCACTTCGAGAATCTGGAGACCGCCCGCCAGTGGGGTTTTAAGATTTCCGAAGGCATGAAAAAGGTGAGGACGGTGGAAGAGATACTCGACTACATCAACTACTGGGATACGGAACGTAAGAACCTGCCTGTAGCCACCGATGGCATAGTGCTCAAGGTTAACTCCCTGCGCCAGCAGCGTGCCTTAGGCTTTACGGCAAAGAGTCCCCGATGGGCCATCGCCTATAAGTTCAAGGCCGAGCGCGCACAGACGCGCCTGCTCGAGGTCACTTATCAGGTAGGACGTACAGGCGCCGTCACACCGGTGGCCAATATGGAGCCTGTACAATTGGCAGGTACCACCGTTCGCCGTGCTACGCTGAACAATGAGGACTTCATCCGTTCCTTCGACCTCCATATCGGCGACATGGTCTATGTGGAGAAGGGAGGAGAGATTATTCCGAAAATAGTGGGAGTGAATATTGACGAGCGCCCCATCATTGCCCAGCCAGTACAGTTCATCAAACGATGTCCGGAATGTGGCACTCCGCTGGTGCGCTATGAGGGTGAGGCAGCCTGGTACTGTCCTAATGATGCTGGATGCCCGCCGCAGATCAAAGGGCGCATCGAGCACTTCATTGCCCGGCGCGCCATGAACATCGATTCGTTGGGTCCGGAGACGGTAGACGAATACTTCCGTCGGGGGCTCATTCGCAACGTGGCCGACCTTTACGATATAGAGGTGCAGCAGATCAATGGCGACGGAAGCCGCACCAAGTCTGCACAACGCATTGTTAACGGCATCCAGAAGTCCAAGGAGGTGCCCTTTGAGCGTGTGGTCTTTGCTCTCGGCATCCGTTTCGTTGGCGAGACATCGGCCCGTCTGCTGGCGCGTCACTTCAAGTCGATGGATGCGCTGATGCAAGCCGGACTTCAGGACCTGGAGGAGGTGGAGGGCATCGGCGAGGTAATGGCCAAGAGCATCATCGGCTACTTCCACAACGGACAGAATCGTGGAATCGTGGAGCGTCTGCGCGGCTACGGTCTGCAGTTCGCGCTCTCTACCGAGCAGACGGCTGCCCAAAGCGACAGGCTGGCCGGGCTGTCCATCGTCATCAGCGGTGTGTTCCAGCATCACAGCCGCGACGAGTACAAGCTCCTCATCGAGCAGAACGGCGGCAAGAACGTCGGCAGCATCAGCAGCAAGACTTCGTTCATCCTGGCTGGCGACAACATGGGCCCTTCAAAACTCCAGAAAGCCGAGAAGCTCGGCATCCGCATAGTCAGCGAAGACGAGTTCCTGGAGATGATAGAGTGAAATAAGCAATATTGACAATTGGTAATAGGTGTTTTCCCTATCAACGTTTAGGGGAAACACCTTTGCTGTTTAGGAATAATCTCTTGTAAACCTCACTAAAAGTTCCGAACTATGCAATGTGAAAAAGAAACAAATCAGAATGAGGCGGTCTACGAGATTAATCTCGACTATCTGATGAGTCTGAATGGACATGGTGACGTGTTTGACATCCGGTGGGATCGTCGTGATGCCGATCTCCGCTATGTACTTATCGCCAGGCAGTACGACAAGTACATCACATTAGCCCATTTCTATCGTCCCGTGGTATGGTGGACTAATAGCTGGACGTTCGCAGTGTACGCTCACTACGACAGGGGCCGTTTCTTCAACCCGCATCCGAATTTGTTCGTGAACAAAAATGTGTCTTTGAACAATAAAAACAAGGTATGTAAACTTTCGCTGCTTACTTAAACAAATCATCCATCACTATCGTATGCACAAAACTTCCTATTTTTCTGCAAAACTAATAGAAATATGAATTGTAGAAAAATAAAAGCACATATAACTGCAAAAACTTTCGCTTATTTAACGATTTAAGCGATGAGCGCTATGGAACATCATTAAAGATGAGAAGATGAAATGAGTTTTTCAATAAGAATGCTCCTGCCGCAGGTTGACAAGATGTCCGCGAGACAGGATTGAAAGAAGCCATTCAGGCCGTTTCTTACTTGAAAGTCGAGTTATTTATTATACGCCTTCTTTCCGTTCTTGATGATGATGCCTTTGTATGACTTGTCCACGCGCTGCCCGGTGAGGTTGTAGAGTCCGCCGGTGCGGCGGGGAGCAGGGGCCGTGAGCGTGGTGACGGCGGTTGTCAGATGGCGGTTCTGCACCCGCTCGGCCTCAGCCCATGCGTCGGCATCACGCTTCACGTCACTGCCTAAGTAGTAACCGGTGTTGGTGGGTTGGTTGTAGCCGATGTTCTCGTTGAGTGCCGACATCCAGTAGCAGTGATCGGTCATCAGCCACGGGAACTTATGCGTTGTGGGGTACCAGGTAGAGAAGATCTTGATGTCCTGCAGCCGGGTGGCGTCGGGCAGGATGACCTCCTCGCGCCAGTCGCCGAAGATGTCGCCATACCACGAGGGGTTCGACTTGGTGCCGTTGATGAACGTCTCGCTGAAGCGGTACATGGTGAACGTGCGACCGTACTTCGGACTGTTGATGATGTTGTCCTCGATGAGCTGACGCGACAGGTTGCCGTCGAACCACACGGCCATGCCGCAGCCGCCTTTCTGCCCCTTGGTGTTAATAGTGGTTTCGGTACCGTCCTGCCTGATGTAGTTGCCCTGATAGTAGAAGAACTCGCAGCCGGGATATTCGGGGAAGAAGTCGCCCACGAGGCAGCGGCCCATGTCGTTGTCGCTGGCAGCGTCCTTCTTCCAGATGACGGAGCCGTCGCGGGCGTCGTGCAGCGCCACCATCGTCTTGCCCGTCTCTAAGCAGTGGAACATCTGCAGTCCCTCGCGCTCAGGCAGGAACTTGCCCACGTGGTTGGCATCGCCGTGTCCCAGGCGGGTGTTCCACAGGCCGATGCCGTCGTTGTCGACCGCCATCGAGCCGTACATCACCTCGTCGAGCCCGTCACCGTCGAGGTCGGCCACGTTGAGCGAGTGGTTGCCCTGGGCAGCGTAGGTGCTGTGCTTCTTGCCGTCCTTGCCGGTACCCTTGTCGCTGGTGTCGAAGCGCCAGCGCTTGGTGAGTTGTCCGTCGCGCCAGTCCCATGCCTCGATGACGGAGCGGGCATAGACGCCGCGTCCGATGACCACTGAGGGGAGCCCCGACTCGTCGAAGCAGCCCACGCCGATGCGGAACGAGCATGCGCGCTTCCAGTAGTCGTCGCCCCAGGCACTGCTGGTCTCGCGGGCTATGAAGTTGTCGCGGGCTAGCTCGCGACCCGTCTTACCGTCGACGATGCTGATGAACTCCGGCCCTGCCGAGCTGTAGTGGTCAACCCATCCGGGGCTGCTGGAATTGAGGTTGCCCCACGTGCGGTAGTCAATCTTGCCGTCACCGTTGACATCGGGAATCTCCGTGCCATCGCCGAACACCGTGCCCTCGCAGGTGCGGATGGCCATCTCGGCACAGCCATCGCCGTCGAAGTCGGCAATGGCGAAGCTCGACGAGTTGCCGAGAATGATGCCTGGGCCGCCCTTGACTCGCCAAAGGAGCGTGCCGTCTAGCTTATAGGCATCCCAGATGACCGCCCAGAGGCAGTCCTGTTGTGAGTAGCTGGCGCCAGAGCCGTCGCTGACGATGTTGCCCGAGGCGTCCTTCACGCTCTGCAGGCGCTTCACCACGATCTCGAACTCACCGTCGCCGTCGAGGTCGCCCACGCTCACGTCGTTGGCCGTATATACAATCTTCTTGGTGTCGGCATAGACGTCCTTCGTGTCGGCCAGCGGGATGCTGACGTAAGGCAGTCCACTGCTGACCTGGGCCTTCGTAAGCGTGAACATGGACAGCGTCTCGTCGCTGCCCGAGTAGGTCAGTCGGTAGTGGTTGTCGGCGGTCTTGCTGGCCGATGCGTCTTGGAAGCAGGTGCGGTTGCGGATGTTGGTGGCAATCTTCTTCTCAGCGGCTGTGCCGATGGCGCGGTAGAGGTCGAAGCCCGTCGTGGCGTCGTCGCCTGGCAGCATGCGCCACGTGACGAGCACTTTGCCCGTGTGCTGCTGATAGTCGCCCAAGGAGGCATCCTTCTTGTCGTTGATACTGGCCCAGAGGGCGCGGTTGTTCAAGTTGTTTGTCTGAGCCATAACCGCCATGCTGAGGCAGACGGTCAAAGCCAGAGAAATCACTTTGTAGTGCATAGATATGTTATTAGTAGTTCGTTTGCGCCTGCAAATTTACAAAAAACGAGCAAAAAAAATGTCAATGTTCGCAGAAAATACAGAAAAAATGCCTAAATTTGCAGCGATTAGACGTTAATGAAGAAGACATGAACATCATCGTATCACAAGAGATAGAACAGGTGTGCCCTCGATTCGTGGGGGCAGCGGTCGAGGCGCAGGTGGTGAACAGCAAATACTGTGTCCCGCTTTGGGACGAGATACATGAGTATGAGGAGCGTTTCCGACGTGAACTGACCACTGAGTCGTTGAAGGAACTGAGCGGCATCGCTGCCACCAGGGCCGTCTACAAGAAATGCGGCAAGGATCCTTCTCGCTACCGTCCTGCCTCCGAGCAGCTCATTCGCCGCATGCTGCAGGGCAAGGAACTATACCAGATTGATACGCTTGTCGACCTGGTGAACCTTGCCTCTATAGCCTTTGGCTACAGCATTGGCGGTTTCGATGCCGACAAGTTTGTGGGCGACACGCTGACGCTGGGCGTGGGTCGCGAGGGTGAGCCCTACGAGGGCATTGGGCGCGGAATGCTCAATATCGCCGGATTGCCTGTCTACCGTGATGCGCAGGGCGGGGTGGGGACGCCCACCAGTGACAACGAGCGCACGAAGATGACACTTGAGACCACACACCTCCTGGTACTTATTAACGGTTACGATGGCGATGAAGACCGCGTGCGGCAGAATGCCGAGTTGATCCAGCAGCTTGTCCGTAAGTATTGCCAAAGCGACGGCGGCAGCTATACGGTATACAGATAAATCCTGACAGAACATGATAAAGACACTAACTAAACAGATTGGACAATTTAAGGCAGCCTCACTGATGACGCCTTTGTGGACAGCCCTGGAAGTGGTGATGGATGTGTTGATACCTTATGTCACGGCCTCGCTCATCGACAAGGGCATCAATGCGGGCAGCATGGAGAATGTCTACTTCTACGGCGCGGTGATGATTGGAATGGCGTTTCTCTCCTTGGCCTTCGGCATCATGGCAGGCCGTTCGGTGGCCTATGCTGCTTCGGGGTTCGCAGCCAACCTGCGGAAAGCCATGTACAGGAACATCCAGCGGTTTGCTTTCTCTGATATTGACAAATACTCCACAGCTGGTCTGGTGACACGAATGACCACTGACGTTCAGAACCTGCAGAATGCCTACCAACAGATACTGCGTGTGACGGTCAGGGCACCGTTCCGCCTGGTGTTGTCTGTTGTGATGTGTCTGGTCATTGATGCGAGACTCAGTCTTATCTTCCTCGTGGCAATGGCCATTCTTGGTGTGTCGCTCTATCAGATCATCAGTCGTGTGGCACGTCTGTTCCAACAAGTGTTTGTGAAGTACGACCACCTGAACCAGAGCGTACAGGAGAATGTCCAGGCCATCCGCGTGGTGAAGGCTTTCGTGCGTGAGGCCTATGAGAACCAGAAGTTCAGCCAGGCGGCTGAGGGACTCTATAAATTATATGTACGTGCAGAGAGCCTGATGGCGCTGAACCATCCCGTGATGAACCTTGTGGTCTATGGCTGCATTATGGCTCTGAGCTGGTGGGGAGCCCAGTTCATCGTAGGCGGTACGCTGACCACTGGTGAGCTGACGTCGCTGTTTACTTATGTCATGTCTATCCTTCAGGCGCTGATGATGTTGTCGATGATCTTTGTAATGCTGACTCAGAGTGCAGCCTCGGCTCAGCGTGTAAGCGAGGTCATAGAGGAGAACCCCGACATTGTCAATCCTGATCATCCTGTTTATGACATTGCCGATGGTAGTGTGGAGTTCCTAGGGGTGAGGTTTGACTACAAGACCACTTCCCAGCAGCAACACCGCCGTTCAGCGCTCTTCAACGTTTCGTTCCGCATAGAGAGCGGTCAGACCATTGGCGTGATTGGCGGCACCGGTTCGGGCAAGTCCACTCTGGTGAGCCTAATTTCCCGTCTTTACGATACAAACCAAGGCGAGGTGCTCGTTGGTGGACGTAACGTCCGGGAGTATGACCTGACAGCCTTGAGAAATGCTGTCAGTGTAGTGCTGCAGCAGAATATCCTGTTCAGTGGAACCATTCTCGAGAACCTGCGCTGGGGCAATTCCAACGCTACGCTGGACGACTGCCGTTGGGCTTGCCGGTTGGCACAGGCCGACGAGTTCATCAGTCAGATGACCTACGGCTACGACACCCATATCGAACAGGGAGGCACCAATGTGTCTGGCGGACAGAAGCAGCGTCTGTGCATAGCACGTGCCTTGTTGAAACGTCCACAGATATTGGTGCTCGACGACTCGACGTCGGCCTGCGACACACAGACGGATGCTCGCATCCAGCGAGCCTTCCGTGAAGAGCTGCCTGAGATGACGAAAATCATCATTGCACAGCGCATCAGCAGTGTGCAGCACTGCGACCGCATCCTCGTCTTGCAGGGCGGTGCCGTCACGGGCTTTGACACTCACGAGAACCTGTTGCGTACGAATCAGCTGTATCAGGAGATCTACGAGATACAGACTTCCGACCGTGGTGACTTTGATAGGAAAGGAGGTGACGCATGAGACAACCTAATTTCGGAGGAGGCCCACGAGGCCCTCATGTTCAGAACCAGGGTGGTATCCAGAAAGTAGACCGTCAGAAACGGGCTGTCATCTGGCGACTGACCAAATATGTGCTTCAGGACTATAAGTTCTCCATCCTCACCGTCTTGGTCTGCATCGCCATCACGTCGGTCACCACACTGGCTTCTACGTTGTTCACCCGTACGCTGATCGACGACTACATTGTACCGTTGACCAAAGTGGCCAGTCCGGAATACTATTCGCTTTCGCAGGCTTTGTTCAAACTGGGACTCGTGCTGTTGGTTGGCGTTGCATGCTCTTATCTCTACAACCGCCTGATGATCAATGTCTCGCAGGGAACGATGCTGCGTCTGCGCAAGCGAATCTTCGAACGGATGGAGCGTCTGCCCATCAGTTATTTCGACCAACACTCGCATGGCGAGATGATGTCGGTCTATACCAATGACGTGGACTCGCTGCGTCAGATGATCAGTACCTCCATAGCCCAGGTGTTCAACTCTGTCATCACCATTGCCGTGACGTTTGCCTCGATGGTGGTGATGAGTGTGCCACTGACATTGGTATCGATACTGATGGCGGTGGTGATGATGGTGGTTACTACGAAGCTGGGCAAGCGCAGCCGAACCTATTTCCGTACTCAGCAGGAGAGCCTGGCCCGTGTCAATGGATTCATTGAAGAGATGATGACGGGGCAGAAGGTCGTTAAGGTATTCTGCCATGAGCAGCAGGTGACTGAGGAATTCGAACGCATCAACGAGCAGCTCCGGTCTTCGGCATGCAGTGCCAACAAAATCGCCAATATCGTTATGCCTGTCAATGGTAACCTTTCCAACCTCGGCTATGTGCTCATTGCCGTTGTAGGTGCCACCTTGGCCATTGGTCAAGGCTCCGCACTCCATGCTCAGTTCACCATCACGCTTGGAACGGTGGTGGCTTTCCTGACACTGAATAAAAGCTTTACACAGCCCATTACGCATGTGTCACAGCAAATCAACTCCGTACTCAACGCCACCGTGGGCGCCGAGCGTGTGTTCAGACTGATGGATGCCGAGCCCGAGGTAGACGAGGGTACGGTGGAGCTGAAGGACCCGAAGGGCGATGTGGATTTCAAGGACGTGGATTTCGGATATACGAAGGAGAAGCAGATACTCTTTGATATCGATATCAACACCAACCCAGGTCAAAAGATTGCCTTCGTGGGAGGAACTGGTGCCGGTAAGACAACAATCATCAACCTGATTAACCGTTTCTATGAGATTCAGCAGGGCAGGATACTATATGACGGCATACCTGTGAGCGACATCCGCAAGGAGTCACTGCGTAAGAGCATGAGCATCGTGCTCCAGGAGACACATCTGTTCACGGGAACAGTCTTAGACAACATACGTTACGGAAAACTCGATGCTACCGACGAGGAGTGTATACAGGCCGCCAGACTGGTAGGAGCCGATGACTTCATCCGCCGCCTGGCCAACGGCTACCAGACACAATTGAATGCCGACGGCGGCAACCTCAGTGCGGGTGAGCGACAGCTCCTGGCCATTGCACGTGCGGCGGTGGCTAATCCACCAGTGCTGATTCTCGATGAGGCAACGAGCAGCATCGACACTCACACCGAACAATTGGTACAGCGCGGCATGGACACCATCATGCAGGGTCGCACCACCTTCGTCATAGCTCATCGTCTCTCCACCGTCCGCAATGCCGACCAGATCATTGTCCTTGATCACGGACGCATCATTGAGCAAGGCACTCACGAAGAGCTGTTACGCCTGAAGGGACGTTACTATAAGCTCTACACGGGCAATGAGATAGATTGAGACTCTGTGTAAGCCAAGACAGGCTTACGATTGAGACTCTGTGTAAGCCAAGACAGATTTACGATTGAGACTCTGTGTAAGCCAAGACAGGCTTACACAGAGCCGTTAGCCGTTGCGTTTCAGCTCCTCAATGAGCTTGTCGATTTTGGCCAGCTCGCGGGGGATGCGGATGCTTTGAGGGCAGTGGGGCTCGCATTGTCCACACTGGATGCAGTGGTCGGGCTGGCGGTCACGAGGTACGACCCTGTCCAGTGAGATGAGGTAGCGGCGGCGGTTCTTCCTATAGTCGGGCGACCCTACGTCCATGGGCAGCGACCCCTCGTTCTTGCATTTGTTATAATGTACAAAGATGGCAGGAATGTCGATGCCGTAGGGGCAGGGCATGCAGTATTTGCAGTCGTTGCAGGGGATGTTCTCCAACCCTACAATCTTCTTGGCGATATCACCATGCAGATACTCCATCTCTTCATTGCTCAGCGCATTCAACGGGCAGTATGAAAGCAGGTTGTCCTTGAGGTGTTCCATATAGGTCATTCCAGAAAGAACGGTGAGCACACCCTCAGGCGTTCCTGCATAGCGGAAGGCCCAGGAGGCGACGCTGCGCTCCGGGTTGCGCTGTTTCAGTTCGGTCATGAGGTATTGCGGCAACTTCACCAGGCGTCCGCCAAGGAGCGGTTCCATGATGACAGCCGGAATACCACGCTTCTCCAGCTCGCTGTAGAGGTAGCTGGCATCCACATTCCTGTTGCCGCTGATCTCGTCGGCAAAGTCCCAGTCCAGGTAGTTCAGCTCTATCTGCACGAAGTCCCAGTGGTACTGGTCATGACGCACCATCATCTCGTCGAACACTTCCTTCATGCCGTGGAACGAGAATCCGAGGTTGCGTATGCGGCCCGCCTCGCGTTCCTTCATGAGGAAGTCCATGATGCCGTTGTCCACATAACGCCCGTTGAACTCGTCCATGCCGCCGCCAACAGAGTGCAGCAGGTAGTAGTCCAGATAGTCCACTTGCAGTTCTTTCATCGAGTTGCGGTACATCTCAATGGCTTTCTCTCGTGCCCAGTAGTCGTGATTGAAGTTCGACAGCTTTGTGGCAACGAAGTAGCTGCTGCGGGGATGTCGGCTGAGGGCGATGCCTGTGCAGCGTTCCGACTGTCCCATGCAGTAGACGGGGCTAGTGTCGAAATAGTTCAGGCTGTGCTCCATGGCGTAGTCCACCTCACGATTGATCATCTCCTGGTCGAACTCCTTGTCGTTATCGGGTTTTGTCGGAAGTCGCATCATGCCATAGCCTAAGAGTGACACCTTGTCACCCGTCCGTGGGTTCGTCCGGTAGGTCATCTTGTCCTTTGGCGGTTCCACCTGGTCCTTGTATTCATCAGCGGCCTGCTGCTGGGTCTTGTCAGGCTTCTTACACCCTGCCAGTGCGGCGGCTGTAGCGGCTGTTCCTGCTCCAAAAAGCTTGAGGAACGAGCGTCGTGATATATCTTTGTTTCCCTTGGATGTCATAGCTGTCAATTCTGTTTTTTTTCTTTTTAATTAAATATACTTGTGCACTTCGTGGCCTTCGATGCTGATGGCCGAGAAAGGACGGGCAGGGCAGACATACTCGCAGGCGCCACATCCTATGCATGCTTCCTCGTTGATGGCAGGTATTGTCGGAGACTCCTCGTCGTTCTCGTCCATCATCACCATCTCAATAGCACCAGTGGGACAGTGACGGGCACAGTTGCCGCACTCCACTCCGTCGGTCAGTGGTATGCAGTTTTTCTTGATCCACACAGCATGACCAATCTGGATGCTGGACTTCTCCACATCATCAAGCGGTTTAATGGCACCGGCAGGACATACATCCGAGCAGCGTGTACACTCCGGTCGGCAATATCCGCGTTCGTAGCTCATGACGGGTAGCATCAGGTGCAACAGGTCTGACGAAGGACGTAATACCTGGTTCGGGCATTCTGATACGCAAAGCTGGCAGCCAGTACAGCGTTTTGCATAATGCTGGAACGACATGGAGCCTGGCGGGGTCAGTGGGGTCTGGCGTGTCGGAGCCACTTTGTCTTCAATCTGTGCCAGTCCGCCATCCATCAGTTTCTCCTTCTTCTGTGCCAGGGCGGCGGTAGTAGCCAAGGCCGAGGCTAACAGGAAACTGCGCTTCGATGTGTCTACGTCTTGGCTGTTCTTCTTGATGTCAGCTGTGTTCTCTGTCTCTGTGCGAACAGCCTTCGGCTGTTTTGCGGGGCCATGGACGTATTTCAAGGCACCAAACTTGCACTTCTCTATGCAGTTGCCGCATACCACGCAGCGTGAGTAGTCCACCGTGTGAGTCTTGAAGTCGATACACGAGGCCTTGCAGTTCTTTGTGCACAGTGAGCAGTTCCTGCACTTGTCGGCATCGAATCTTATCTTCAGCCACGAGAACCGGGCAAAGAACGAAAGGATGGTGCCTACAGGGCAGATGGTGTTGCAATAAGTACGTCCACCCTTCCATGCCAGGATGAAAATCACCACCAGCGTCACGGCTGCAATGATGAACACTGGCATCGAACGCATCCATATGTCCACACTGTAGAAAGCGTAGCTCTCGTAGTGCTCTGCTGCCAGGGCAAGCAGATTGTTCCCCCATTCCCAGATTGGCTGGAAGAGCATCGTGGCGATGCGTCCGTAGGCACTGTAGGGAGCCAGCAGCTGGAACAGTGAGCCGACCCCTGCCACACCGGCAATGATGAATATCGCTAGCACAGGGTAGCGCAGCCAGCGCACCTCCTTGGAGTAGCTGTATTTGTTTTTCTTCCTGTTCAGCTGTGCCAGCAGATCCTGAAAGACTCCCAAGGGGCAAATCACAGAACAATAGATGCGCCCGAAGACCAATGTCAGGGCGATGAGTACAACCACAACAACTACGTTGACTGCCATGATGGCAGGCAGGAACTGAATCTTGGCGAGCCAGCCCAGCCAATGGTGAAGTGTTCCCGTAAAGTCGAGAAAAAGCAGTGTGATCAGTGTGAATAGCACAGCTGCCAGGATTGTCCTAATTCTCTTTAGCATAACTATCCGTTTGTTTTAGTTGGTTTTATGATCATTATTTTTTTGCTGTTCCTGACGAAGTCGTAACGACAAGAATGCTAAGCTCATAGAGCAGCCAGATGGGCAGTGCCACAATAAAAAGCGTGAAGGCGTCGGTGGTAGGAGTGATAATGGCTGCCACAATGATAATGGCTACGATGGCATGTTTCCTGTAACTGCGCATCATCCCGGCATCGATCAGCCCCATACGGCCTAAGAGCCAACTCACCACAGGCAGTTCGAAAACTATGCCCATCACGAGACTCATCGTGAGCAGCGTGTCAATGTACGACTGAAGGGTCAGCATGTTTGCCACATCGGGGCTTACCTGATACGTGCCCAGGAACTTCACCGTCAGCGGGAATATCAGCAGGTAGTTCAGTGCAGTACCGATCATGAACATGATGTATCCGCAGCTGACAAGAGCCGTCGCATAACGTCGCTCGTTGTCGTAGAGAGCGGGTGAGACGAAACGGAACAGTTCATAGAGCACGTATGGAGAGACAGCCAGCAGTCCGGCATACATCGCCGTTCTGAGGTGTACCATGAACTGCTCTGTGAGCCCTGTGTTCATCAGGCTTACACTGAACGCCTCCACGCCCATCAGCCTGTAGGTGATGAATTCGCTCGAACGCGGTGCCAGGACCACGCTGAACAGTTCGTCCTTCATCACGAAGGCCGCTGCTGCCGCCACAGCCGTTATCATCAGGATGCGCATCAGCACTTTCCGTAACTCGTCCAGGTGATCCCAGAAGGTCATGGGTTGCTGAGACGTGTCGTTTCCGCTCTTCACTTCTTTAGCTTTTCATCCTTGTCAGGTTCGTCAAATGTCTCGCTGACCTCGTTCATTCCCTCCTTAAAGCTTTTTACGCCTTTGCCCAGGCCTTTCATCAGTTCAGGTATCTTCTTGCCACCAAACAGCAGAAGTATGATCAGCGCGATGACTAGTATCTCTTGCATTCCAAGTCCAAACATCTTTTAATTCGTTTTGGGTATTATCAATAAAGAAATTTTGGCAAATATACGAATTATTTGCCAAAACACCTTCAAACGTTAAGTATTATTAGCAATTTTTACGGCGGTTCTTGGCATGAAAGAATCAGGGGGACAGGTTTTTGAATGAATTCAGCGAATTCACTTCAAAAACCTGTCCCCCTGATTCTCGGAAGGGTCTACTTGTCAGTTATTCCCATGTTCTTGCGGTAGCCCATTCCAGTGACATGACAGATGAGCCGGTCGTCCTGGTTGGTGACCCGTACCTCGACCGATGGAATCTTGGGATGGGCGGCAACGTGGACGGCTTCGGCACGTAGTAGGTCACCCTCCTTGGCACTCGACACAAACATGATGCTGTTGCTGATGCCAAAGGTGAGCTGTCCGCTGTGGTTCATCAGCGCGGCGATGGCAAGGTCGGCGAGCGTGAACAAGGCTCCTCCCTGACACACGTGTCCACCGTTGAGATGTTCGGCTGTGACCGTCATCTCGGCTATGGCATGTCGTTCGTCCACCTCCGTAATCCTGCAACCCGCATTGGCGGCAAAGCGGTCGGTGCGGTTGAGTATTTCCTGAATATCCATGGCAGCGTTCCTTTTTATTTTTGTGATGACGTTTCAAGCTGGTGCAGCCGGGCAATGTATTTGCCGAGGATGTCGAACTCAATGTTGACGATGCTGCCGGGACAGATGTCCTGGAAGTTGGTATGTTCCATCGTGTAAGGGATGATGGCCACCTGGAAGGTCGTCTCTGTGGGGTTGCAAACCGTCAGCGATACGCCGTTGACGGTGACCGACCCTTTGTCTACGGTGAAATAGCCGCGGCGGGCCATTTCGGGTGAATAGTCATATTCAAAAGTGAAGTAGGTCGATCCGTCGGCATCCTCTTTCCCGATGCAGCGTGCGGTCTGGTCGACATGCCCTTGGACGATGTGTCCGTCGAGCCGTCCGTTCATCAGCATGGAGCGTTCGATGTTCACCTTGTCGCCAACCTGAAGCAGGCCGAGGTTCGAGCGCAGAAGGGTCTCCTGCATGGCGGTGACCGTATAGGTGGGTTGAACATGGGACGTTGGCCGTTGAGCATCGTTGTCCGTGGTTCCCGGTTGCTCCGTGCCCACAGCAGGAAAGTCAATGCTGACCACGGTAAGGCACACGCCGTTGTGAGCGACGCTCTGGTCGATTTTCAGTTCATTGACAAAAGAGCAAGTGAAAGTGAAATCGATGTTTTCCCTGTCTCGTTTGATGGCTACTACGGTAGCAAACTCTTCTATAATACCTGAGAACATAATTTATTGCGGCCTGCGGCCTAAATGATAAACGATAAATATAATTATGCATTCTATGTTATATTATGCACTATGCGCTCAACCTTTGATCGCTTGCAAAGCAAGAACTATGAATTATGCACTATGCACTATGAACTATGAATTATGCACTATGAATTATGAACTGTCAAAGACTATGAATTATGCACTATGAACTATGAACTAAAAAGAGGGCTCGTACCGATGATGTGGTGAAAACTCCAGTTTCACATGTTGTGGGTGTTCTTCTCCGTTGTAATCCACCGGCTCTTTGGAAGCTCCCCTATACAGGGTAATAACATGGCCCGCCATTGGGTGAAGAAAGCATCCCGGGTTTTGGAAATATTATTGTCGAGTATCCCGATCTATCCGGTACGGCCCTTTATCTGTTGTTTTGTTGTTTCTTGCGAAATGCGCTGCAAAGGTACGAAAAAAAGTGAAAAGAGAAGAGTGAAAGGTGATTATTTTACTGTCGCCAACATTTTTTAAGTATTACAGGAACAGGAGGACATCGCTGAGTGCGACACCCTGAAACAGGCATTGGTAAGAAAAGTATTTGAATGAAAAGGAGACCATCATACAGCCCAATCCTCAATCTGCAAACCTTCGATATGCTCGAAATGTCTGCGGTTGTGGGTGACTATAGTCAAGCCTTTGGCTTTAGCTGCGCAGCCTATAAGGAGGTCGAAATCCTCAATCTTTTTGCCAGCCTTCCAAAGCACTTTACCAGTTGGAGAATCACAGGTTTTTGATGTGAATTCGCTGAATTCATTCAAAAACCTGTCCCCCTGATTCTCCTGGCCGAAGAACTAGGAAAAACATATCTTCCAAAAGGGTAGAAATACCAAATCGATACCAAATCGATACCAAATCGCTCCAAAACATTGGGGCGATTTTTTTTGCTTACTTTTGCCCTTGGAAAGTTGGCCGACTGATTCCAAACGAACAAAAGTAATTAACTTCTTAACAAGTAATGATCATGGAAAAAGAAAGACAGATTCCCTCCGATGCACAGTTGCTGGCGCGATGGGTAACCACCCTTGCCAACAAGCTGCAGTATCACAAGATGCTGACTCAGAGCGATGCCTTCCAACAGGCTCACCTGACCCGCGACCTGCTCACGGCACTGGGCGAGGGCGAAGTGGAGTTCCCCTACAGGAAGGAGGACGGATTCATCCGCAAGGCACGCGGCACGCTGTACAAGGGCATTTGCGATGGCTATGACAGCTATCAGCCCAAGACCGACATGGTGACACAGACATTCCACGTGTTCAACTACCTGCGACGCAAAGGGCAGCTCAGACAGACGCGACAGGTGTTCGATGATGATGTCTACAACAGCCTGATGAACGTGTTGCAAGTACTGGACAACGAACTGAGAAACTAATAATGACTGGTAGTATGGGTTATGAAAAAATCGAACAATATGTCGCCGACTTGCTAGAGTTGGGCGGCTTACCTGTCGAAGGTGAAGAGCAGCGTGTGAGGACGCTGCTCCATCACCTTTACTGTGCTGTGGCCATGT
>JAEEQB010000077.1 GCA_016285075.1 Prevotella sp. | reverse complement strand
GAGATGCTGCTGGTAGAGGTGCAGGGAGAGTCGGAGTATGCCTATTTCCAGCGCATCCTGTTCGGTGCCTCGAAGCTGGTGACGGAATACATCGACAGCGGCAAGAACTACGAGAACGTGAAGAAGGTCTACAGCATCAACATCGTCTATTTCGACCTCGGCCAGGGCAAGGACTTCGTCTACCGCGGCCGCACGGAGTTCCGTGGCGAGCACTATGACGACGTGCTGCAGCTGTCGGCCTTCCAGCAGCAGAAGTTCGGTGTGGATGCTGTCTACAAGCTCTTCCCGGAGTACATCATCCTGAAGGTGAACGACTTCAACCGCTGGTCGAAGGTGCCGCTGGAGCAGTGGTGCTACTTCCTGGCCAACACCGAGATTCCCGAGGATGCCAATGCCCCCGGTCTGCAGGAGGCGCGGCAGAAGCTGCTCTTCGCCAAGATGAGCAGGGACGAGCAGATAGCCTATCGCCGCTATATCGACGACCGTGTCATCTTGGCAGACCAGATTGTTACGGCTCGCGGTGAGGGGAAGCTGGAGGGACGTGCGGAAGGTCGTGCAGAAGAACGTTTAGCCAATGCACGGAGTCTGAAAGCCAACGGTGTTCCATTGGAGGTCATCATCAAAAGCCTGTCACTGACAGAAAGTGAGGTAACGCAGCTTTGATGTACTAGGACATACTATCTAGCTGTTGCCCCTTCATGGCATAATTGCGAAAGTTAAATTATTTTACTTTCTTTTTGCTATGAAAAAGGGAAATTGGCATAACCACCCCAAAAACGCGAGTTAACTCGATCAATCGTTTGAGTTAACTCGATTGACCGTTTGAGTTAACTCATTTAATCGAGTGAGTTAACTGGATTGAAAATAACCGTTTCCGGGCCTTCCCCGATTTGTCAAGAATTCCGAATCATGTTTAAAACCAAATTGAAGAAGGGTTACCAAAACCAGTATAAGTCATCCATAGTGCCACATTCAGAACAGGCAACAAAGGAAGGATGGTTTATCCCGAATTGGTCAATAGCGTTATGATGAAAAACAACCTTCATTTTGGAACAGATGTGCTGCCGGTTTGAGTGCGCAATGGGGTTCCATTGTAATGGAAAAGCGGCAGGGCAGATGACAAATAGGAAGCTTGTTTGCGCATAACAGCCTAATGACCTATTTGGGTTTAAGTAGTGTGCATCACGTAAAGCGTTTTCTGTCAACATAAAAAAGAGGTAAAAAAAACATGATGATTCTTTTATCTTCGCTTTTTTTTTATACCTTTGCAAAGAATATCACATACTAAACGCAAAAAGCAATCTTAACGAATAACAACTATGGTACATATTAAAGAAGAGGCCACACGCTGCCTGCTATGCGAAAATGCTCCTTGTACGAAAGCGTGTAAGACAGGCGACCCTGCACGAGCCATCAGAGCCATCCGCTTTGATAATGCCAAGAATGCGTGGCGGTGGATAGGCGATTGCAGCGAGGCTGATCTGCAACGCGCTGAACAGGCATGTATTCATTACGACAGGCCGATAAGGATAGCCAGTCTCATGTCTGGCTTGACATTGACGGGCCAAGCTCATCAACCCGAAGCCTTTAATCCCTCTTGCTTGAATATCGACTTTTGTGGCATTCCATGCGAGAATCCTTTCTTTCTTGCCTCTTCTGCTGTCTGTACCAACTACGAAATGGTGGCACGGGCTTTTGACATGGGCTGGGGAGGCGTGTTCTACAAGACTATCTGCAAACAGGACATTAACGAGGTGTCTCCGCGCTTTGATGCTGTGAAGGATGGCACTGCTTTTGCTGGTTTCCGCAATATGGAGCAGCTGAGCGAAAATCCCTACGAGGAGGATTTCGACATCCTGCGCCGTCTGAAGCAGAACTATCCCTCAAAGGTGGTCGTGGCATCGATCATGGGGCAGTTTGAAGAAGAATGGATAGAACTGGCTAAGATGGCTGAAGAGGCTGGCTGCGACGCTGTGGAGCTGAACTTCTCGTGTCCGCAGATGCGACTGGCTGGCATGGGCAGCGACGTGGGTCAGAACGCTGAGATGGTGGCCATCTATACCATCCATGTGAAGCGCAACGTGAAGATACCTGTCATACCCAAGATGACACCAAACATCACACAGATAAACAAACCTGCCATGGCAGCCTATTTCGCAGGTGCCGATGCCATCTCGGCCATCAACACCATAAAGAGTGTCACCATGTCGCCAGACTCGGCCGTGAGTGGTAAATTGACAGTTTCCGGCTATTCTGGCCGCGCTGTGAAACCGGTTGCCCTGCGCTATGTCTACGAGATGACCTCGAACACCATCATGCAGAATGTGCAGTTCAGCGGCATCGGTGGTATTGAGACATGGCGCGATGCTCTGGAGTTCATACAGTTGGGCTGTCGCAATGTGCAGGTATGTACCGCAGTGATGGAATACGGCTACCGCATCATCGACGACCTGGTGGAGGGCATGCAGACATATATGGCCGAAAGGAATATCGGGCACTTAGAAGAACTCGTGGGCGAGCAGCTGCCTAATTTCGTGCTGCCCTCCGACCTCGACCGTAGCACGAAGGTCTATCCGAAGATTGATCGTGAACGCTGCATCGGCTGCGGCCGTTGCTATATATCATGTCAGGATGGTGGCCATCAGGCTATCGTCTTCGATGCCGAGACCCGACAGCCCCGCATTGTAGGCACCAAGTGTGTAGGATGTCATCTCTGCCGTCTTGTCTGTCCTACGCAAGCCATCGGCAAAACTAAGCGGGTGAAAATAGCAGACAGAGGAAATCAATAGAGGCGGAACATGCGTTCCATGGGTTGCCACTTCTCATCGCTGCGGGCATCGGCAGGACAACCCTGGAACTGAGCCACGAAGGCTTCCCATTCGGCCTGGCGTGGTAGGGTGGCCAGGCGGTTCATGGCATCCTCCCACTGGAAATCGGCAGGTGCGTCGACAATCATCACGAGTTTGCTGCCCAGGATGTAGATTTCCATTTCGAGGATACCCACGGCACGGATGCCCTGACGGATTTCGGGCCAGCTGTATTCCTCGGAGTGCCACTTGCGGTACTGGGCCACCAGCTCAGGATTGTCGCTGATTTCCAGGAACTGCACATAACGCTTCACCTTCCCATCGGAAAGGTGCTGAACATAACCTTGCATACGAAAAAAGATTGATTGAGTCCACCTAACGAAGTGGACTCAATTGGTTTACTACTTAACGAGAATCTTCTGACCCTTCACGACATAAAGCCCCGGCTTAAGATTGTCCTTGCTGTTGGACACCTTGACACCACTGGCATTGTAGACTTCCGTGGCATTGTCCTGTGCAACAGCCGCTTTGACAGCTGTGGTCTCGCCTAATGCGAAGTGGCGGGTGGTAAGCAGCTTGCTGTCGCCAGAGGCTAACTGAACATAGCAGCGGGTGGCATAGAATCCCTGGGTGTTGTCGCCTACTCGTACGAAATTGGCATCGCTATTGTTGACAACCATCACTCCATAGAGCCCCTGGCCGTTTGTCTGACTGGCTGCGCCACACATGGTGACACGGTCGCCACTCGGGGTGGTGAAGCTGAGGGCAGAGGGGGCATAAGCAATCAGGGCTTCCTTGGCAATCTTCACATTGCGGTTCTCTCCTGTATAGTAAAGGATGTATGGGGTATTAGCCTCAACGCCACCGGCTTTACAGTCCTGGAAATTCAGCTGTACAGTGGCCCCCGCCTCCTCCACGCCTACGAGTTTCTCCAAACGGCAGTCGGAGCCGAACAGCTCGTTGAGTTCCTGCTGACTCAAGGAGAAAGGCAGGGAAAGGGTGTTCCAGCCTTTATACATAGAACGTGTGGTACTGACCAGACAGGTCTTACCGTCAAGTTTTGTCACATCGGTACCTTTATAGGTACTAAGATACAGTCTCTGCTGGGCACTGGCGGTCAACGTGGCCAGAGCAAGTGCTGCAATAAGGTAGAGTCTCTTCATCATAGTTCTGTTGTTTTAATTGTGGTATAACAAATTGCAGTGGCAAAGTTAAGGATAATTTTTGATTCATGCAATCTTTTCTTGAAAAAAAACTGCAGTCAACCGAAAAACTTACAGTCTCAGGGTGCCTTCCTTCAGGCCTATGGCCTGCGCCTTGACGGTGCCGCGCCCCTTTACCACCACCATGCACTTGCCAAAGAAGGCTTTGCGCTGCGGACTTGTAAACCGTTCCAAGGATGTCTGGCAGCCATTGTCTGTAGCCACAATGCAGGTATTGTCTCCAAGAGCGGAGAATAAGACCTGATTTTCGGCCCACGGACAGAGATTGCCGTTGGAATCGACGATTTCTGCATTGATAAACGTCAACTCTTTACCCTGATAGTCGGTGGTAAGCCGAATGGCAGCAGGCTGTCCGGCGGTCTTGATGGTCTGCTCACACACCGTCTGTCCCGCCTTTCTGGAAACGGCTCTCACTTCGCCGGGTTCGTACTGCACCCGCCAGCCAACGTGATACTCCGTACAAAGCCTGTCACCCGATTCTTTTTTCCTGACTCCCTGGCTCTTTCCGTTGATGAACAGCTCCACCTCATCGGCCTGATTGAAATAGCACCAGAGGTCGATGGTCTGTCCAGGCAGCCAGTTCCAATGGGGGAAGAGATGCAGCATGGGTTTGGCAGTCCATTCGCTTTGGTACATATAATAGGTATCCTTGGGGAATCCTGCCAAGTCGATTATACCGAAATAGCTGCTGCGAGCAGGAAAACCGTAGGGTGTAGGTTCGCCGATATAGTCGAATCCTGTCCAGATGAACTGTCCGCCGCAGTAGGGTGTATGCTTCACCACATCCCACAGTTCCTCATGGGTGCTCGACCAGGAGGCGTGCATATTGTCATAGGCAGAGCACATGAATGTGGGGTCGGTATAAGGCAGCCACCACTGCTTGGGTGCGATATAGACTGAGTCACTGGGCATCATGTAATATCCACGTGTCTGCAATGCACTGACGCTCTCGCTGAAGATGAACGGTTTGTCAGGGAAGTTCTTTGGCACATCTTTCACCCACTGGTGGTGATAGTTGAAACCAATGATGTCAATGGCACCACTCTTGAAGAGGTGGTTGTTGGGTGAGGGCTCGTTGCACCCGGCAGTGACGGGGCGTGAGGTGTCGTAGCGTTTTACTATCTCTGCCAGATGCTGTGTCAGCAGGGAATTGACACTCAGCTCACCTTCCTTGGCCAGTGTGGAGGCATCGTGTCCGGCATTCAGGATGAGGTTGGCCTGCTCCAGTGTCAGTGTGTCGGCCTCGGCACTGGACCATTGTTCCAAGACCTCATTGCCGATAGACCACATGAGGATGGAGGGGTGGTTACGGTCGCGCATCACAAGGTCGGTCAGGTCGCGTTCGTGCCATTCATCAAAGAACCGGGCATAATCGTTCTGGGTCTTCTTTCGGCGCCACATGTCGAAACTCTCGTCCATGACGATGAGCCCCATGGTGTCGCACATATTCAGCAGTTCAGGAGCCGGAGGGTTGTGACTGCTGCGGATAGCGTTGACGCCCATGGCCTTCAGTTTGACAAGCTTGCGGTGAAGGGCATCCTCATGAAGGGCGGCTCCAAGGCATCCGAAGTCGTGATGTTCGCATACTCCGTTCAGCTTGAAGTTCTTCCCGTTGAGCCAGAAGCCTGTTTGTGCATCGAACTTGAAACTGCGGAAGCCCGTCCACGTCTCATAGGTATCTACCACCTTTCCATCGGCTTTCACGCACGTACGAACCTTATATATATTAGGCTGCTCACACGACCATAGCTTCGGATGGCTGATGGTGATGACCGACTTTGCACCCTTGGACTTTGCCACCACCTTGCCGGTGGGGTCGATGAGTGTATTCTCTATGGAGCCTTTGCCCTCCATGTCGACAGATATGTTCAACTGCCCCTTGCCTTTCGTCACACGGGCATCGGCAAACACTCCCCAGTGTCTGACATGTACAGGCGAGGTCTTCGTCAGCCATACATGCCGATATATGCCACAACCCGAATACCAACGCGAATTGGGTTGGTCGCTGTTGTCCACCCGTACAGCTACCACATTGTCCCCTTCATGGACGTAGGGCGTTATGTCGTATTCGAAACTTGAGTAGCCGTATGGCCGGAATCCTACTTTCTGCCCGTTTACGTAGACGGTGGAGTTCATGTAGACCCCATCGAACTCCAAGAAGAACTTCATCTTGGACACAGGTGTCTCACAGTCGCCCAGGCTGAATGTCTTCCGGTACCAGCCAACACCGCCAGGCAGTGCCCCACCACCGGCTCCACTGGGGTTGCCGGCGTAGAAGTCGCCTTCAATGGCCCAGTCGTGTGGTAAGTCGAGCATGCGCCAGGTGTGGTCGTTATAGTCTGCCTGTGCCATCTGTGCCGAGTCAGCCAGCATGAACCGCCAGTTCTTGTCGAAGCATTGCCTCTCTCTTGCCTGTACCGCCAATACGGTCAATGCAAAAGCGGCCAGTAGAATCATCCGTTTACTCATATTTCGCATTAGGTGTTTATTTTGCAATTTTTACGCTGACTTTCTGCAGGTCCTTGTCAGCACTCGATGAACCTACAAACAGTTCATACTGTCCGGGCACGACGCGCATGGTGTTGGTTACCGTATCCCACAGCTCAAACCGCTCGCGTGGCATGGGGATTGTCACCTGTCTGCTCTCGCCTGGTTTCAGACTGACGCGTGTATAGCCACGGAGGGTCTTTCTCGGACCATCGCTGTCTGCTGGACGCCGTACATAGACCTGAACTACCTCGGTACCCTCGCAGGTGCCGATGTTCTTCACACTCACCGTCACTTGTCCGTTTTTATAGACAGGCTTGCCCATCTCGAAGTTGGTGTAGCTCAGTCCATAGCCGAAGGGATAGAGGGGCTCGTCCTGGAAGTAGCGGTAGGTTCGTCCCTGCATACGGTAGTCGAGGAAGTCGGGCAGCTGGTCTGCACTCTTGTAGAAAGTGATGGGCAGCTTGCCGCTGGGATTCACGTCGCCGAAGAGTACATTGGCCAATGCACGTCCTCCCTGCTCGCCACCATACCATGCCTGGACGATGGCATCGCAGTTCTGGCTCTCCGGGACAAGTCCCATGGCACCGCCAGAGCAGTTCACGAACACCACCTTCTTGCCTGCCTCATGCAGCTTGGCTATCAGCTGTCGCTGTGCCTGCGGCAACTCTATGTCGGTGCGGTCGCCGCCACGGAAGCCCGGCTCGCTCACCCTCATCTCCTCACCTTCCACACGCGGTGAGATGCCACCCACGAAGACCACGGTCTCGGCATTGCCAATCTCTGTCAGCAACTGTTGGAATGTGGGAGTGTACTTCTTGCGGATGTCAAACTTCATGATAGCCATGCCCGTCTGTTGCACATAGTCTATCTGTATGCGGTAGTTGTGTCCGGCCTTCATCTGGATCTCCTTCCGGTTTTCCTGTATGCGGTCCCGTCCTCTCCAGATATTGACAAGGGTGTCTCCGTTCAAAATGAGCCGCACCATGTCGTCTACTCCGAGTGAGAGTGTCAGCGTCTCGTCTTGCTCAGGAATGAGTGTACCGTCGTAGCGGGCAGAGAAGTGTTCGAGTTCCACGCCTGGTGCGAAGACGGTGTTCCCTCCGTTACTCAGGTTGATGGGGTCGGTCAGTGTGACAGTGGCCACAGGCTCACCCTTCATCTCCTCATTGTTCCAGTAGATGGCCTGCATACCTTTGGCTCCTAAAGGTGAGACCAGCAGGTTGAAGCGGCTTTCGGTAATCTCGCTGTTAGTGAGCGAGCAGCCGGCAATGTGCTTTATGTCGTTCCCTGCTTTCTCCCTGATGCCCTGCAGGGCTGTGACGGTGCCAGTAGGATAGCCGCTATAGTTTCCCCACATCATAATCGAGTCGTTGGCGTTTGGCCCCATCACGACAAAGCGTGATTTGAGCGGTAGCACACCGTTGTTCTTCAGCAGCACAATACTCTCATTACCAATATTCAGTGCCAGCTGTTTGTGCTCCTTCGATGCAATGACGCTTTCCGGTATCTTTGTCCACTCTACGAGGGCATCGTCATCGAAATCGCCCAATTGGAACCGGGCTATGAGCAGTCGGCGCAGCGAACGGTCTATGTCGCTCTCCTTGATATCGCCGCGTCGTACGGCTTCGGGCAGTCGTCTGTATTCCGATCCGCACTCTACGTCGGTGCCTGCTATCACGGCTTTAGCACTGGCTTCGGCACCATCCTTGGCAGTATTGTGCCACTGGGGCAGGAAGTCGCGAATGGCACCGCAGTCGCTGGTGATGAGTCCCTGGAATCCCCATTCGTCTCTCAGTATCTGCTGTTCGTAGCGGGTCTGTGCACAGCAGGGCTGTCCGTCAATGCGTTGGTAGGCGCACATCACCTCTGCCACCTTCCCCTCCTGTACCAGGGTCTTGAATGCAGGCAGATAGGTCTCCCACAGGTCACGCTCAGGCAGGTCCTCAATGTTGAACGTGTGACGGTTCCATTCCGGTCCGCTGTGCACGGCAAAATGCTTGGCGCAAGCCAGCAGCTTGCGATACTTGGTATTGTCGGGGCCTTGCAGTCCACGCACCACGGCCAGTCCCATCTTGCCTGTCAGATAGGGATCCTCACCGTATGTCTCCTGTCCTCGTCCCCATCGAGGATCACGGAAGATATTGATGTTGGGTGTCCAGTACGACAGTCCCTGGTATCGCTTCACATTGCCTGTTCGCTTGGCTTGCTGGTGCTTGGCACGCGCCTCGTCGCTCACGGCGGTGAACACCCGCTCTACCAAGGCATCGTCCCACGAAGCCGCCATTCCCATTGTGATGGGAAAAACGGTGGCAAAGCCATTGCGCCCTATGCCGTGCAGTGCCTCGTTCCACCACTGGAACTGTGGAATGCCTAACCGTTGGATGGCGGGCGAAGTGTCCATCATCAGCTTCACCTTCTCTTCGAGTGTAAGGCGTTTCAGCAGGTCGTCAGCTCGTTGTTCTGCCGTGAGACCAGGGTCTTGATAAGGCAGACGGGCTTGCGTCCCTTCATCATGCATAGTAACCACAGGATTGGACATGGCAAGGCATGTTCCACCCATGAGTAGCGAGATAATAAATGTCAGTCTGTTCATAGTCTTATGTTTTAGATTTTGTTTCCAAAAAGATTGGTTATGTCAAATAAGGAACTGTCCGTTCCTTCTGATTCATGGAAATCAGAACACCTTATTGAATACGGTGTCTGTAGCACCGGCCAGACTCTTGACATAGTCACCGGCACTGATGCCTGCCTGCTGAAGCAACTGCGGGTTCTGTTCAAACCGCAACATCAGTTGCTCAAAGTCTGCGTAGTTTTGTATGTCGAAACCGCCACCGCATGCTTTCAGCCCCTGGGCTTCCTGGAAGCGCTGGTTGTTGGGACCGAAGATGACGGGCACACCCCATACGCCTGCCTCCAGTACGTTATGGATGCCAACACCGAAACCGCCACCTACATAGGTAATGGTGGCGTAGCGGTAAATGCTTGACAGCAAACCGAAGCAGTCGATAATGAGCACGTCAGCCGACTCGAAACCAGAACAGTCATACTTCGTGTAGCGAACAACCTTGCAGCCTTCCAGTTTCTGTTCTATCTGAGTGAGATGGCTTTCGTCAATGACATGAGGTGCAATAATCAGTTTCCATTTGCCATAGCCAAAGAGTTTGCGTTCGAGAAAATAGCGAATGAATATATCCTCATCAGGGGGCCACGACGAACCTGCAACAAATACGCCTTGGGGCGGTGTATATCCAGCACACGCCGTAATAACCTCTTCATCGTCAGGATTGGGGTCATCCGAAATATTGTATCGACAAAAACACTCTACTTCTTTTAACTTCTTCGCGGCCTCCTTGATTTGGAGCACACGGTCGAAGCGGGTGTCACCCACAATGGTCACGTCGGTAATTCCTATTTTCGCCAACAGCTCACGGCTCGCCTCGTTCTGCACAAAGAAATGGGTAAAGCAATTCAGCACGCGGCGATACTGCCGGCCATACCATTTGAAAAACACCTGGTCGGGACGGAAGATGCTGCTCACACTGTAAACAGGCACCTTGCGGTGTTTCAGGATATGCAGGTAGTTGTACCAGAACTCATATTTGATGAAGAACGCCATGACCGGGTGTACGGCACGCAGGAAGCGGCGGGCATTGGTGATGGTGTCAAGGGGCAGGTAGCAGATGATATCGGCACCCTCATAGTTCTTCCTCACCTCGTAGCCTGAAGGCGAGAAGAACGTCAGCAGGATCTTGTACTCAGGATGCTCACGGCGCAACCGCTCCATGAGTGGGCGTCCCTGCTCAAATTCGCCCAGCGAGGCAGCATGGAACCATATATACTGTGCCTTGGGGTCTACCTGATTGCGAAGCACACGGAAAGCATCGCGCTCGCCGCGCCACATCTTGCGTACCTTCTCGTTGAAACGGCTGTAGATGGCTACGCCTAACAGGTAGATATATATACAGAGGTTATACATTCCCTAAGACTTCTATTGCCTGGCGCATACGGCGCAGTGTCTCTTCCTTGCCAAGGAAGGCCGAGATATCGAACATTCCAGGTCCTTTGCCCTCGCCGACGAGTGTCAGTCGCCAGGCATTCATCACATTGCCCAGCTTGTATTCCTTTGCCTCCACCCATGTATGGACTGTCTTTTCCTGGTTCTCCAATGAGAAATCACCGATTCCATCGAGTACCTCCATCAATTCCTGCATGACCTGTGGAGAATCCTCCTTCCAGCGCTTCTTTACGGTCTTCTCGTCGTACGATGTGGGTGCCACGAAGAAGAAAGAGCACAACGGCCATAGCTCCTTGACGAAGTTCACGCGGTCTTTCATCATCTCGCACACCTTCACTACACGCTCAAGGGTCTCCTCCGGACAATGTTCACGAACCTCAGGAAGGAATAACCGTCCGATTTCATCGGCACTTTTCTTTAGTATGTATTCATGATTGAACCAGATGCCCTTTTCGTAGGCAAACTTTGCACCAGCCTTCGAACACTTCGTGATGTCGAACAGCGGCACCAGCTCGTCAAGTGTGAACAGTTCCTGCTCCGTGCCGGGATTCCAGCCTAAAAGGGCAAGGAAATTGATGACCGCTTCGGGGAAATAACCGTCCTCGCGGTAACCACGGGACAGGTCACCGGTCTTCGGGTCATGCCACTCCAGAGGGAACACTGGGAAGCCCAGGCGATCACCGTCACGCTTCGACAGCTTTCCCTTTCCATCGGGCTTGAGCAGCAACGGCAAGTGGGCAAACTGAGGCATCGTGTCCTGCCAGCCAAAGGCTTCGTAAAGCAACACGTGCAACGGAGCACTGGGCAGCCATTCCTCACCGCGGATGACATGTGAGATTTCCATCAAGTGGTCATCCACGATGTTTGCCAGGTGATAGGTTGGCAATTCGTCAGCACTCTTATAGAGCACCTTGTCATCGAGTATGTCGGTTTTCACCCTTACCTCGCCACGGATCAGGTCGTTCACCAGTACCTCCCTGCCAGCGTCAATCTTAAAGCGCACTACATACTGATTGCCATCAGCTATCAGCTGTTCCACCTCCTCACGGGGTAAGGTCAGTGAGTTGCGCATCTGTCCACGTGTGTGACTGTCGTACTGGAAGTTCTGTATCTCCTGGCGTTTGGCATCCAGCTCCTCTGGAGTGTCAAAGGCAATATATGCCTTGCCGTTGTCCAACAACTGTTGAACATATTCCTTGTAGATGGCGCGACGTTCGCTTTGGCGGTATGGTCCCTTGTCACCTCCAAAGCTAACTCCCTCGTCAAACTGAATACCCAGCCATTTGAACGACTCTATGATATATTCCTCGGCACCTGGCACAAACCGGCTGCTGTCGGTGTCCTCAATGCGGAATACCAGGTCGCCGCCGTGCTGGCGTGCAAACAGATAATTATACAAGGCAGTACGTACACCGCCAATGTGAAGTGCCCCCGTAGGGCTGGGTGCAAAGCGCACCCTCACTCTTCTTTCTGACATGTTGGCTTAAAATTTTGTGCAAAGGTACGAAAAAAAAGTGAAGAGTGAAGAGTGAAGAGTGAAAAAATTGCTGCCACCCTTAAAAAATTCTCAAATGCAGGCGAGTAAAGCCAGCCGCAGAATCTCGTCACGCGTGAACCAGAAGCGGAAGCCCTGTCGGTAGAGCGCATACGCCTGCGAGTAGATGCCCGTGTAGTCTAAGGGATGCTCGCGCGGCGACTCTATCGACTCCACCTCGAAGGGCAGCCAGCGGCGGTTGCCCGTAGGGTCGCTGAGGAACTGCGCATTATTACCCGTACCACAGAACGATGCGATATGCTTGCGGTGCTCATGGAAGTGGGTATACGCCGCCCGCTCGTCAATCGAGGGCATTGTCACCGCCGCCTTCAGCTGATTCAGTTCTGAAGGCGACAATTACCCCGTTTTTTAATCATAAACAGTCTCACCAGTATTAAGATCTATCTTACAAAAGCTATGCCCAGTAAAATCAAGCGGATAAGTCCGTTCCATCTTTTTTATTCTAAAGGAGAACTGTTCTGCTTCAACATCACGAATTGTAAAATACAGGCTTACATAGCAAAGGCATGGCAGTGCAACTTCCTCTTTTGACATTACAGTTTCTGTTTCAATGTCGATGACATTGCCTTCTTGCTGACAGTCAACAATAATATCACGATAACTACAACCTACAGTATAATTATGCCAGGCACAATGAAGATCCTTACCTTCGCGTGTTATCATCAAATAACTTTGAACTGGAGATGTGCTAGACCGAGTCGCATACATTGGTATTTCACTGCAATCCGAATGACTTACGTCTGATAACAGAGAGTCTGATGATGAACAAGC
>JAEEQB010000034.1 GCA_016285075.1 Prevotella sp. | reverse complement strand
ATCTATACCGAGGATTACCGTAACGAGTACATCTCGTTGACGGACATTGCTCGTTTTCGCAACAGCGATGACCCACGCTTTGCCATACAGAACTGGATGCGCAACCGCAATACCATTGAGTTCCTCGGTCTTTGGGAGAGTCTCCATAATCCAAGTTTTAACCGTGTTCAATTCGACACGTTTAGGACAGAGGCAGGACTAAACCGCTTTGTCATGACACCCTCAAAGTGGGTGGATAATACAGGTGCCATTGGTATTACAGCCAAGGCTGGACGCTATGGTGGAACATACGCTCACAGTGACATTGCAATGGAGTTTGCTTCGTGGATTTCCGCTGAGTTCAAGCTCTACTTGATGAAGGATTATCGCCGCCTGAAGTTTGACGAGAACTCGCGGCTATCTTTGTCATGGAATCTAAATCGCGAGATTTCGAAGCTCAATTACCGCGTACACACAGATGCCATACAGCAGAACCTGTTGCCACCAGACCTGACGCGAGAGCAGCAGTCTTTTGTGTATGCGGACGAGGCCGACATACTCAACGTGGCCCTCTTTGGTATGACAGCGGCACAGTGGCGGTCACAGAACCAAGGTCGCAAGGGAAACATACGTGACTATGCCTCTCTACAGCAACTGCTTGTTCTGTCGAACATGGAGTCATACAATGCACTACTCATTGAGCAGAAACACCCGCAGGCTGAACGTCTGCAAATGTTGCGGCAGATGGCCGTCAGACAGCTACAGGTGCTGTCTTCACTTGATGTGACTAATCTACCAAGTCTTCCACCCAGCATAGGCAATGATTAGCCATTGCTATAGAGTATTTATGAAGAGAGCAACATACATAGAGCAAAATGTTAAAACCACCGAAAAGTTTGGTGGTTCCAATATTTTTGCTACTCTCTCTCTCTCTCTCTCTCTCTCAGGTACTCATCTACAATAACATCATCTTTATATACCGTCCGCGCGGGCGTGTTAAGATAGGGCTTTCCTAGCATTCCGCAATGGGAGGCCGCATTGTTTTTTCACATCACTGCTCATTGCCTAAGAAACCCGAAAAAACTGCTGACAAGCAAATGTCAGACAAATGTCAGACAATTTTTTTGACACAAAAAGGACTTTCTGCGTACTTTTGTCCCCGATTTGGTAATCTTTAAAAACATTTCATGATGAAAGCGAAAATATATTGCATTGTTTTGGCATTCTATGTTTGTACACATATGCGAGCAGAAGACCTCACCGCTACGATATGCGATGAGACCAACAGCCCCATCGAAGGGGTGAACGTGTCACTCAGACCTTCACGTGGTAACAAGATTGTAGCTACTACTATGACTGCGGCCAACGGATCTTTCGTGCTCCACGATGTACAGGCAGGGAAGTACACTCTGCTATGTACTCACGTAGGCTATTCAGACTATTCGGCTAACGTGCAAATTGTCAAGGAGCAGGATTTGGCATTGGGAACTTTGATTATGTTCACAGAAAGCGTTGAGATAAACGAGGTTGTAGTTTCGGCCAGCCGCAATGTGTTTACTACAGACAAGCAACTTATTTACCCATCCGACCAGCAAGTGGAAGCATCCAGCGGTGGATTGGACTTGCTGCAGAAACTTCCGATTCCTCTATTGAACGTGAATCCTGTCACGCGGACAGTTTCTTCATTTGACCCGTCTGGGAGCGTAGCATTGTTCATCAATGACATTCCTGCCGATGCCAACGACGTCGGCATTCTCGACCCTAAGCAGGTGAAACGTGTGGAGGTAGTCCGTAATCCTGGCATGAAATACGGCTCGAATCTGGCTATTGCCCTAAACATCGTCATGAAACAGATGCAGGATGGTATTGCATTAGGCGTAAATACAAACAATTCCACGAAACTCACCTATGGTTACAACAATGCGTTCGCCACGTATAATCGCAAGAACTCCCAGTTGACGATTAACCAACGAGAAAACTACCAAAATTATTTCGAGCAGACTTCTGACGATGTGCGCGAGTACCTCATGCCAAATGGGGACTGGCACACCGTTCGCTTCCAGAGCCTGGATGCCCGCACGCTTTCCGCTACGCACGGCACGACCATGAAATACAATCTCACGAAGCCCGACAATTTTGTGTTCCAAGCACAAGGCTACCTCAATCTACAACGAAATCCTAAACAAAACCGCTCGTATCTCGTCAGCGAAACAGGAAAGGGCGACTACATCAACCGCACGGACACCCGCGACCAATACGAATCGCCTGCGCTAAGCTTATACTTCAAGAAATACCTGCCGCACCAACAGGCATTCATCTTCAACGTCGTCGGCACATACATTCATTCTGACTATGACTACTTATACGAACAAGAGAATAACGGCTTTCAAACTGAATATAGTGTAGGGGGCAAGAAAGCATCCGTCATAGGCGAAGCGAAATACTACAAAGGATTCAAGTGGGGCAGTCTGACATCCGGCATACGTTCTTTCTACGGCTACACACGCAACCATTATGTTGGTGACATCGACAACGAGGCAAAGATGGTCAACTCGAACACCAATGCATACGTACAGGCAGACGGACGCTGGAAGAAACTCTCTGGCAGTGCCACGCTCTCACTCGAAGACCAGTATTACACCCAGCAGGATGACAAATACCACAAGCTAACTTTCAGCCCGCAAGCCAACCTCAATTATGCTGTCACCCCGAGCATCAGTCTTGGCTATCGATTCAGCCTCGCCTCACGCCTTCCTTCGCTGGCATCAATGAACGACATCATCATTCAGAAGGATTTGTGGGAGCGTCGCGTGGGCAACCCTTTTCTGAAGCCCTTCAACCATGTAGAAAACTCGCTCCGTGCGACTTACTACAAGGGAAAGATTTATGCAATGTTTAGTGCCACCTACGCCATCAACAAGAACGCCATTATGCCCACCATAACCCGAACGGAAACTAACGGGATGGTGTTCTTTGACAATGGGGCTAAGAACCAACGTGACATGAACCAGCTCGTGCTGACAGCCTATCTGCGCTATGCCGCCTTTAACAATAAACTCATCGTAACCGGTGTAGGAAGTTATAATCATTTCAATGCTCAAAGTGATCTCTACACGAACAAACGGGGCTTCTTCTCTGGCAACATCTCTTTGGAAAGCTATCTCGGCAGTTTCTATCTTTCTGCCCGTTGCGCCAGCCGTGACTACAGCCTTTTTGCAGAAACCATTTGGTACAACGAATACACCAGTTCCATCAGCGCCTCCTACAAATGGAAAGACATCCAAGTGGGCATGACCTGGGAACAGCCCTTGCAACGGAATGGAACGAACAACCGGGTGGAGACCACCAATGATTTCGTCCATAAAAATGTGCGGCAAAGCAATCCTGAAGCTGGCAGCCACATCCTCCTAACCTTTGCTTGGCGATGGAGCCACGGTTTCAAGGCCAAGACACAGGAGGCCGAATTGAACAACAGGGATGCCGACGCGGGTATCCTCAAATAAGCAATCATCCATCTAAGGAATCAGGGGGACAGGTACCTGTTTCATGTTTTACCATAGGCGTGACCGTCTGGCGTCTTGAAGTATTTTCTTTCCGAATCCTTGGTGGTTTCAGGATTTTGTTGTACCTTTGCACCCGAAGCATTCAGATCATTTGTCCGTGCGCCCTCGGGCGTGTCGCCGTCTGGCATCTGCGGGGGTTGATTTGATGCTTTTTTGTTTGTATAGAAATCGTTGAACACCTCACCCGGTATCAGGCTGATCTCTCCGTAGTCACTGTTGTCCCCCTGATTCTTTAAGAACGATTGCCTATAATAATAAGATGTAGAATAAATGAGAAGGAAATAATGACGAAAAAGTTTGGTGCATCAGGATAAATTGAATAACTTTGCACCCTAGAACAGATATGAATTTGTCAATTATCTAAATTATTATGAAAAAGTTATTACTGATATTCGTGATGTTTCTTTCTTCAATACTGTCAAATGCACAAGACGTGATTGTAAAGAGAGATGGTTCCACTGTCATTTGCAAAGTTATTGAAGTGGGAATTAACGAAGTCAAGAGAATCAGGGGGACAGGTTTTTGAAGTGAATTCCCCGAATTCATTCAAAAACCTGTCCCCCTGATTCACTCGTGGCAGTAACGTGGTTGTCCCCCGAGACGCATGATTTTCTACTGGTGTCCCCATGATTCTTTACGTGGATGTTAATCTAAAAAACTATCAAACCTAAAATGACAAAAGAAGAACTGAGAGAATTGTTCAGCGACATGCTGAGCAAGGATATGAACCCTATGCTCTGCGACACAGAGGTGAATAGGTATGAGACGAGTATACCCTGCGGTGATCCGACTATGTGCAGCGGGTCGTGTTTGAATACTGAACTGTTGCCAAAGGAACTGCTTTCAATGCACCCGGAGTTTCTGATAAAAGTGAAAGGAGACTCAATGATAGACGCAGGAATTGTGTCGGGCGATTCGGTAAGGGTGATTTGTGATGTGATATGTCATGACGGCGACATCGTGCTGGCTTGCATTGACGGGGAATACACACTGAAGACTTATTGCGAAGACGAAGAGGGGCAGAAGTGGCTGGTGCCACAGAACGACAACTATATGCCCATACTGCTTGACGATAAGCCAAACGTAAGAATCTACGGAAAAGTGATGGAGGTGGTGAAACCTATGCCACGTGTGAGTTATCGGGACTGCATGAAGATAATCAAACGCGCCAAGCAGCTGAAAGCGAAGAAACCCAAGATCACTGAGAAGAAAGTGGAATGGAGCATCAGGATGATAGCAGACAAGGTGAAGGCTGGCAGACAGTGGTATGCCCCCTACAGGGCTTTGGTGGATAAAGAAGCGATAGCAAAGGATGATTTTTCGGGTATGTGTGGGCTTGTGAAAAAAGTTGTCCCTAATCACAAATACCTGCCTACTGAAATTGAATTGAGGCGCAGAATCATGGGGACAGGTTTTTGAATGAAACCATGAATGGATTTCACTTCAAAAACCTGTCCCCATGATTCTCAGCACTACCCAGAATGGTGCTGCCATGCTCATCCAGCGCCCTATCAGTTGGGCGGCAGACGGGTGACCAAACCTGAAGTAGTAGTGTTTTTTGCAAAAATATTTGTTCGGATAATTTGTTTTTTGTATCTTTGCGGTCGAATGTGTGATTCAGATGCGCTTTGGTCGCTTGCTGCCTACGGGACGCAAGAAGAATGCTTGGGAAGAGTGTTGGTGTGACCATGGCGGCACTCATTGATGAACTAAAGTATGATGAATATTATTAAACCTTCAGTATTGACTGCAATGATGCTATGTGTGATTCACGTCACCAAAGCACAGACAAGCCGAATTTTTGACGATGGATGGCAGTTTACACGCAATGGTAAGACTGTCAGTGTTAATCTCCCCCATGATTGGGATATCTACGTTGCACCCAATCCTGCAACAGGTGCCACCGGGACTGGCGGCGGCTGGTTCCAAGGTGGTAGGGGCGAATATCGCAAGACTTTTGCCACACCGAACAGTGAACTTGTGAAACTCCATTTCGAGGGTGTCTACCAGAAGGCTGAGGTATTTGTGAATGGTCAGAAGGCTGGTCAGCATGGCTACGGCTACACACCGTTCACCGTTGATGTGACACCTTTCCTGTTTAAGGACAAACGGCAGAACGAAGTAGTGGTGAGGGTTGACAACTCTGAGCAGCCCAACTGCCGGTGGTACTCTGGTTCGGGTATCTATCGACATGTGTGGTTAGAGACGATGCCGTTCCTGCATCTTGCAGAGAACGGCGTCCGTGTCTGGACACCCGAGGTCAGTGCGGAGCATGCCAGAGTCGACTTGAATGTGTGGATTGAGAACGAGGGGAGAGAGACGTGCCAGATTGATGAAGTAGACATCACTTTCAACGGGGGAACCTTTACACCTAAGTCTGACGACATTCAGAATAGGATGTACTCACCATCGGTGACCATGTCGAATCAAGCAAAGAGGCTTCCAAAGGGTCTCAAGATGGTGCATGTGGATGCTCCTCCTAAAGAATACGAACCGGGAATGATCAGGAATTTCCAAATAAAGTCGGGGCAAGTAGCCACATACATACAAAGCTTCACCATTGACCAACCCCGCTTGTGGTCGCCTGACGATCCCTACCTCTACGAGGCCACCATCCGGCTAAGGTCGGAAGGTCGTGTCGTCGGCGAACAAAGCGTGAGGTTCGGCATTCGCTCTTTCTCGTTCGATGCCAATAAGGGATTTGTGCTCAACGGTCGGAAACTGCTTATCAATGGTGCCTGCGTGCATCATGACGACGGTGTGCTGGGAGCAATGGCCTTCGATGCTGCCGAGGTACGTAAGGTAAGACAAATGAAGGAAGCCGGCTTCAACCTTATCCGCACTAGCCACAACCCCACTACGCGTGCTTTCCTTGATGCCTGCGACTCGCTGGGTATGCTGGTCATTGACGAGGCTTTCGACGGTTGGCGCTCGTCCAAGACTCCTTACGACTACTCCACACTTATTGACTCGTGTTATCGTGAAGATATCCACGCCATGGTGGAGCGTGACATCAACCATCCCAGCATAGTCTGCTGGAGCATCGGCAACGAGGTTATCGAACGTAAGGACATCCGTGTCATTACCACTGCCCGCCAACTGAAGCAAGCCATATTGGAGATTGATGATACGCGCCCTGTGACCGAAGCCCTCTGTGCATGGGACAACGACTGGGAAATCTATGACCCGCATGCCGACGTGCTCGATGTGGTGGGCTATAATTATATGATTCACAAGCACGCCTCCGACCACCAGCGCGACCCTCGTCGAGTGATGTGGCAGACGGAGAGCTATCCGCGGGACGCTTTCCGCAACTGGGCGCTGGTACACGACTATCCTTACATTGTCGGCGACATTGTGTGGACAGGTCTCGACTACCTGGGTGAATCGGGTATTGGCCGCTATTACTATGAGGGTGAACGCCCGGGCGAGCACTACGTCAGCGGCGGACAGCCCGACTGGCATGGTGCCTACTGCGGCGACGTCGACATAACGGGTTGGAGAAAACCGATAAGCCATTATAGGGAGATGCTGTGGAGTGAAGCAAAGGATTTGTATGTAGCTGTAAAGGAGCCCGATGGCTATCGTGGTAAGATCCGTGAGACAGCCTGGAGCGTGTGGCCGACGTGGGAGTCGTGGAACTGGCCGGGCTGGGAAGGCAAGCCCATCGAGGTAGAGGTGTATACAAAGGCTTCTGAAGCCAGACTGTATCTTGACGATCGACTCATTGACACGAAGCAGGTAGGTCGTGAGACGCAGTTCAAGGCTGTGTTTTCGATACCTTATGAGCCTGGTGAACTTCGTGCCGAGGCTGGTGGAAAGACAGTGGCTATAGCCACTGCGGGTGATCCTGCCCGTCTGCGCCTTACCGCCGACCGCCGTGTCATCACCGCCGACGGTCAGGACCTCTGCTTTATCACCGTCGAAGCTGTCGACCGCGAGGGGCGTGTCTGCCCCGATGCCGCCATACCCTGCGAGGCCGTGGTGAAGGGGCAAGGACAGCTCTTGGCCTTTGCCTCTGCCGACCTGAAAGACCGCGAGCCTTCCACATCGTCTCGTGTCACCACTTGGAAGGGCCGCGCCCTGCTCGTTGTGCGTAGCAGCAAACGCAAGGGAAACGTGCAGGTTAGTGTCAAGAGCAGCCTGCCTACATCCTCACTGACCATCAAAACAAAGTAACAAATGAAAGGACTCCTCGTTTTATTCTCCACGGTGCTTAGTCTATCAGCACTGGCTCAAACACACGACTGGGAGAACCCTGCCGTGCTGGGTATTAACAAACTGCCTTATCACTCCACACTGCAGCTTCCGTCTAAATGGAAAGATTGCCAGGAGATATTATCTCTTGACGGACAGTGGCTGTTCCAATGGTCTAAAGACCCGGATAGCCGTCCTGCAGACTTCTATCGCGAGGACTACGATGTGAGTGGGTGGGACAAGATTACGGTGCCCGGCAACTGGCAATTGCAGGGTTACGGCAAACCCATCTATGTCAATATGCAATACCCCTTTCACCGTGACCGCCCGAGTGTCACAGGTGAACCTCCGAAGGATTGGTATGCCTATGACCATCGTAATCCCGTGGGTTCATACGCGACATTCTTCGATGTCACTCAGGCTATGATGGCGCAGAACCTGATACTTCACTTTGGTGGTGTGCATTCTGCCATGTATGTGTGGATTAACGGTCAGAAGGTAGGCTACAGTCAGAACTCGATGTCACCGACTGAATTCGATATAAGTAAATATGTACGCGCGGGACGCAATAAACTGGCTGTTGAGGTCTACCGCTGGAGCGACGGTAGTTATCTGGAATGTCAGGATATGTGGCGGCTATCGGGAATCTTCCGCGAAGTGCAGCTGTGGGTACGTCCGCAGGTGCATATTGCCGACTACAAGGTGGAGGCCGTGCCCAATGCCGACTACTCGGACTTCACCGTCAAGGCCAAGGTGACTGTCTGTAACACCGGCAGGAAAACGGTAAAGAACCGGTTGGTTCAGTTGCAGATTGCTTGTCCCGAACTTTACGGGGTCAACACGAACCCCAACCATCAGAATGTAACAAACCACCGCATCCCTAAACTGCGTGCAGGCGACACCATCAGCGTGGAACTAAGCTACCACTACAATTCATCACCTCGGCTCTGGTCGGCCGAGAAGCCTTGGCTCTATCCCTTTACCGTGCAGCTGCTTGGGGATGGTAAGGACGATGAACGGTTTGAATACCACTTCGGTGTGAAGCGTGTGGAGTGTGTTGGCGAGGTGCTGAAAATCAACGGCAAGAACGTGAAACTGCGTGGCGTGAACCGCCACGACCACCATCCTCGTACCGGTCGCTACGTCGATGACGCTACCTACGAGCAGGACATCCGACTGATGAAACAGGGGAATGTCAACTTCCTACGTACCTCACACTATCCCGACCGCGAATACCTCTACGAACTCTGCGACCGTTGGGGCATCTACGTGATGGACGAGGCCAACCAGGAGAGTCATGGCTATGGCTATGCCAACAGGGTGATGGGTGAGGACCCCGCATGGAAGGATGCTCACGTAGACCGTGCTGTTTCATTGGTTCAGCGCGACAAGAACCATCCCAGTGTCATCTTCTGGAGCATGGGCAACGAGGGTGGGGTAGGTCCCAACCTGAAAGCTATGCGTGATGCTGTTGTAGCCCTCGACAGTGTAGCCCTGCCTTTCTGCGACACCGACCGCAGCCAGAGCGACATCTACGACGACAGCTATCTCACCCCCGCACGACTCGCCTCTGAGGCCAGGAAAGTCAAGGACCGCCCGTTCATCATGCGCGAATATGCCCACGCCATGGGTAACTCGGTAGGTAACTTCCAGGAGTATTGGGATGTCATTTATGCCGACTCGAGCATCTGTGGCGCTGCCATCTGGGACTGGGTGGACCAGGGATTGTATCCGGTTCAGGGTTCGCAGTTCAGAGCCCATGATTCTGATGCGCAGTCAACGATGGACTCTGAACAAAGAGCTCAGGACTTTCTCTACGGCGGCGACTTCGGCGACAAACCCAACGACGGAGCCTTCTGCCTCAATGGCCTGATAGCCCCCGACCGTAAACCTCATCCTCACTACTATGAAGTGCAGCACGTATATCAGCCCCTGCAATTTGTGAACGACGGAAACCACATCCGGATCATCAACCGCGATTGCTTCACCAACTATGATGAATACGACATTGTCTATGATACGCTGACCTGCTATGGTGAGCGGTTGCTGAATGTCACTGCCCGCCTGAAGGAAGACAGACCTTGGGCTGATAAAGGATTCGTCGTGGCAAGTGAACAGTTTGTAATCTCTCCCTATGTCTACCCCAAAGCTGTTGCCCCTGCGTCCAAAGCATCAGCCAAAGCTGCAACCCCCGTGGCTAATGCATCAGCCAAAGCTGCGTCCAAAGCTTCAGCCAAGGGTATCACCATCGTAGACAATGCCCTCACTTCGTGGATAGTCGATGGCCGTGAGATGCTGCAATCACCCCTCGAGCCTTACTTCTGGAAACCCGAAAACGACAATCAGCATGCTTCAGGTCTTGCCCGCAAATCAGCTGTTTGGAAAAAAGCTTCAGATGTCACGGTGAACTACACCATCATCAACGACACCAGTATCAGGGTCGATGTGGACTATCATCCAACGGGAACCGACAAACCCCTGCTGCCAAAGTTCGGCATGCGTATGCGTCTGCCTTCAGATATGACCAGAATCGACTATTACGGTCGCGGCCCTTGGGAGAACTATCCTGACCGCAAGAGAAGTGCATTCATTGGTCATTACATGATGCCTCTCAGCGAGTACGAGACCGAATACATCCATCCTCAGGACAATGGCTGCCGGACGGATGTGCGTTGGTTCTGTATAGGCAACAGCAAGAAGACGCTCCGGATTGAAGGCCTGCAGCCTCTCTGTATCCGTGCATGGGATTACGGCGAAGAAGACCTCGAATCGGCTGCTCATCCCCACGAGATCAGACGTGGCCGTTTTGTCAATCTCAACATTGATTTGAATGTTCACGGTGTGGGTGGTGTTGACACATGGGGGCAACCAACCTTACCCCAATACACCATTGATGGCAACATGCCTTACCATTACGCATTTATTCTCAGTTGGCAGTAGTTGGAGTTGCAGATATAGTGACTTTCACTTGCCTAGAGAGCGCCACTCACTTGCCTGTAGAGCGCCACTCACTAACCGTTTTTCTCAGTCATGTATTTCCAATAACGGCGGGGCATGTCACTGAGCTGTTTCTTGGGATTCATGCGCTCCTTGATGCAGATGGCCTTGAAGTAGGTACGCCAAAGCTGTTGGAATAGTGCGTCGTCGTTGCTGAGAACGTCGGCATTGAGTTTGCCATTGCTGAGGTCGAAGGGTACAGCCGCTTCGTTTTCAAACGTCACGTGCGTGGTGCTTTCACCATCGTAATAGTATCCGTAATGCCTTTTGGCATCGTAGATGAGCCAAGGCTGGTCGTTGAACCGGTCTTGGAAGTGGTTGGTAATGAGTGGCAGCACGTTGTGGTCGGGTGATACTACAGCCAGATAGGTACCGTCCTTTGCCTTCTGGAAACGTATGAACTGCTTCATGCGCAGCTGTTCGTGAAGCACACGGCGGCAGGTATTGCGCACTTCCAACACGTCAAGGTCACTTGCATTGCGTTCTATTCCAGAGCCTGTCGGCTGTCGGAACACCTTGCAGATGAAGTTGAAGAGTGGCTGGTTGAGTGAATGCTCCTCGGATAGCCAGCTGATGGTAATCATGCGCAGGCCGTCTTTGGAAAGGTGTTTCTCCAGTCCCTTCCATACACGCCCGGCCTTCTCTGTGTTGGTGGCAACAAGGTGGGGCTCATCGGCAAACAGAGGAAGCTGCGAGCCTTGGCTCAGCAGCATGTCGGGCTGTTGATGCAGGAAGAAACTGTCGAACACGGCTGTCAACAAGCCATCGAGGGTGTTATCGAACACGTAGACCAACATACGCAGTACATGGATGATAGGGACTGACAGACTCTCACGGCTCTTCTTCGTTCTTGAAGTCGAGCATGAGCTGTTGTTCGGCAGCAGCACGTTTCTTCTGTGTCTTTGAAAGCAGCAGTGGACGCAGGCGTTCGGGGCGCAGTTCGTTGATGCCGATAATGGGTTGAGAGAATGCAGAGGTCAATTCGCCGCAGGTGATGAAATACTTGGCCTTCTTCATCACCACTCCAATCTTCTTGAGGTGGAAAGAGGTGATGCGGTTGAAACGTCTGCTGCTGACAATGAGCATTGCACTTTTCACACCAATGCCCGGTACGCGGAGAATATGTTCGTAGGGAGCGGTGTTGATGTCTACGGGGAAGAACTCGGGATGTCGCAGAGCCCAGCCCAGCTTGGGATCGACATCGAGATCCAGGTGGCTGTGGGCATCGTCAACAATCTCGTTGACATTGAAATGATAGAACCGCATGAGCCAGTCGGCCTGGTAAAGCCTGTTCTCACGTACCAGCGGAGGCTGCTTCAGGACTGGCAGCCGTGGGTCGTAGGTGTTCACGCTTACGTAGCCCGAGTAGTAGACGCGCCTCATAGTGGGCTGCTGATACATGGCATTCGACATCAGCAGGATGTCGCGGTCAGTCTCTTTCGTGGCACCCACAATCATCTGCGTTGACTGGCCGGCAGGTACGAATCGTGGCGCATGTCTGAATTTCCGCCTGTCCTCCTTGTTCTCGAGAACGCCCTGCTGAATCTGCGACATAGGCAGGAAGATGCTTTCGTGGTTCTTCTCGGGGGCCAGTGCCTTGAGTGAATCCTCTTTGGGAATCTCTATGTTGATGCTCATGCGGTCGGCATATTGTCCTGCCTCTTTCAGCAGCTCCTGGCTGGCACCGGGTATGGTCTTCAGGTGTATGTAGCCATTGAATCGGTGCACGGTACGGAGGTCACGCACAATGGCTGTCAGGCGTTCCATCGTGTAGTCTGGGTTGCGCACCACACCACTGCTCAGGAAGAGTCCCTCGATGTAGTTCCTGCGATAGAATTCCATGGTAATCTCTTCGAGCTCAGTGACCGAGAGGGTTGCCCGTGGAATGTCGTTCGTACGGCGGTTGATGCAGTAGGCACAGTCGTACTTGCAGTAGTTCGTCAGCATGACCTTCAGCAATGAGATGCAGCGTCCGTCGTCGGCAAACGAATGGCAGATACCCACGCCGCCCACCGTTGAGCCCACCATGCCTTTCTTGCCTGAGCGCACAGTGCCGCTCGACGAGCACGACACATCGTACTTCGCCGACTCAGCGAGTATTCGCAGTTTTTCCATTGTATTCTCCGTCAGCATAGGTGCAAAGGTAGTGCTTTTTTTTGATTCAACGAAGAGAATTCAAATAAAAAACAATCATAAAGTATTGTAATTATGCTGACTGTTATGGCAGAAAGTCAGTAATAGTTTGTAATTTTGCAGAAATATTCACCCTAAACTTCAGCTATTACGGTTTAAAAACAACAATGAAATGCGTATGAATATGAAAGAGATTTATCTTGCCGGTGGTTGCTTCTGGGGCACAGAGCATTATTTCAAGCAGATAGAAGGTGTGTTGGAAACAGAAGTGGGTTTTGCCAACGGTCATACCGAGAACCCTACTTACCAGGAAGTATACACCGATGAGACTGGTTTTGCCGAGACCGTTCATGTGAAGTATGATCCTGAGGTGGTGAGCCTTGAGTTCCTGCTGCAGATGTTCTTCAAGGCCATCGACCCGACGAGCCTGAACAAACAGGGTCACGACGAGGGTACCCGTTACCGGACGGGCATCTACTACAGCAATGCCGAGGACCTGCCTGTTATCGAGAAGGTATATGCCGCCGAGCAGCAGCATTTTGACCAGCCACTGGCTGTTGAGAAGCTTCCATTGGAGAACTTCTATACTGCCGAGGAATATCATCAGGACTACCTTGACAAGAATCCCACTGGCTACTGTCACCTACCTCTGTCGCTGTTTGAGTTTGCAAGGCAGGCAAGGGATGCTTCGAAGAAGTGAGAACATGATCAGGCCGTCTCGTACATTGAAGAGATCGTTCCTTTGCCTTTTGGCCATGTGGGCCGTTCTTGCCGCTTCTGTGGCACAGACCACGAAAGCCGTGCATCGGCTGTGGTGCAATCCGACGTCTGACTATCGGATGAAGACGTGGTGGTTCTTTGGCTATGAACAAACTGGCGATGAAGGCATCACTGCAGATGTAGAGGCCCTGCATGATGCTGGTTTCGGCGGGGTGGTCTATTATGACCAGAACCATGCTAAGGACGCACGGGCACAGGGCGCAGAGGATGGCTTCAGCCCAGATTGGTGGAGACACCTGCGCTTGGCTGCTAGCGAGGCACGGCGTGTGGGGCTTAGCTTCGAACTGAACATCTCGAACGGCTATTGTGCCGGTGGCCGCTGGATAGATCCTCAGCATGCCATGCAACGGGTGGCGGCTGCAGAGATGATGATATGCAGAGACAGTATGGGCCAGTGGCATACGGAACGGGGTGACCTCGGCATCAGTGGACGTGATGGATATGTGAAGGACATTGCCCTCATTGCCATACCTTACAACGATGATGGGAATAAACGGCATATTACTGCCAGTTATCGCGCTCGGGGCAAAGGTCGCAACGGGGCGATGCAGGGACCTTTAGGAAACATGGAATCGGCTGCCTTGGTGCCTTCACGGGAATTTTCCGGCTATGGTTTCAAGACACTGCCCGATATCGGCATCCTTCAGGTAAGCAGCGACAGTAGCGAATGGCGTGATGTCGTACGTCTGCAGCCTATGTATAGCAGCCAAGGGGGCTATTATGTCCGCACCAATGCTTTCCCTGCCACCGAGGGCAACTATTGGCGTATACACTATTTGGGTGAGGAACGTTTGAAGGAATGGCATGTAGGCAGTGAGGCCATGCTTGACCGTTGGGAGGAACGTGCAGCCTTGCACAGCGATTTTTCCGAGGGTGATGATACACCCTGCTACAGCCTTGAGGAAGTTATTGACCCACACGATTGTATGGTCTGTCTGTCTCCTACGGATGACGTTCTTCGGAACCCTGCTTCCGTCTTGCCTGAAGGAACGGAGTGCGTAAAATGGCGCATTCTTCGTATGGCAGCCGTGTTGACAGGAGCCCAATCAAAGCATGGACGCCAGAACCTGTTGGGCTACGAGTGTGACAAGTTGTCGGAGGAGGCAGCCAATCTGCATTGGAACAGCTATGTCCAGGTGTTGCTTGACTCGTTGCCATGTGGTGCTGTCAGTGGTGTTACGATGGATTCGCACGAGGGTGGCTCGCAGAACTGGACACCACTTATGCTTGATGAGTTCCGTCAGCGTCAAGGTTATGACTTCAGCCCTTATCTGCCCACATTGGCAGGCTATGTTGTGGAGTCGGTAGAGAAGACGGAAAAGGTGCTCAGCGATTATCGTCAGACCATTGCTTCGCTCATTCAGGAGAAGTATTTCGGCACCTTCCAGCGGCGGGCTTCTGCTCAGGGGCTCACTTTTACTGCACAGGCCATCGGCAATGCACTCTGTATCACAGGCGATGCTATCAGTGTGAAGCAGGTGGTAGACAAACCTCAGGGGGAGTTCTGGACCTATCAGCAGCAAGGGGCCTACGACGTGAAGGACTGTTCGAGCGCTGCTCACCTCTACGGCAAACCCATTGCATCGGCAGAGGCCATGACCGATTGCGAATACCGCCATACGCCAGCCGACCTGCATCGTGTTTCCAGCATAGCCTTCTCGATGGGTGCACAGGAGTTCGTGGTCTGTGCCACACCTCATATCCCGACGGCTAAGGTCAGCCATCCCTATGTTGCTGGACGTGAATATGCCATCAACCGCAGCAATCCGTTTTGGCAGCAGATGAAGCCCGTGTGGCTTCAGGCAGCCCGCTCGATGGTGATGTTACGGCAAGGCAAAGCAGCTCCCGATGTGCTGATTTTCCTGGGTGACGATGTGCCCGTCAAGACCATTACCAGTCGTCTGCCTGATGGTATCGAGGGGCTGGACTGGGATGTGTGTACGGGTGATGCGCTGACACACCGTCTAAAGGCAGAGAACGGACGGCTTGTGACACCTGACGGCGTGAGCTACAAGGCACTGCTGATAGCCGATAAGGCTCACATGAATGCAGCGTCTCAGGCTCAGATAGATGCTTTTCGCCGGGCAGGTGTGCCTGTCCTGCAAACTGGTGAGCAGATAGTCCGTCCATTGGAAATACTGACTCAAAGTGAGCGTGTTGCACATACACACCGGCGTATAGGCATGAGCGAGCTGTTCTACCTGGCTAATCTCGAAGACAGTCCTACAGCCGTCAGTTTCCGGCTTCAGCACAATCCGAAGAAGGTGGCAGTATGGCATAACCTCTCCGGCAAGCGTACCACACTCAGATGTCTGCCCGACAAGACATTCACCTTGCTGCTGCAGCCCTGCGAATCAGTATTCCTGATAGATGAACAACGATAGCGCTGACATCACAAAATCCTTAAAAAATGATAAGTAGCAGGGGTGGATGGTGATTCTTTGGATTTTTTGGATTATCTTTGCCAGCAAATTGCGTGTAATAACAAAAACTATAACAAGATGAGAAGAATGATGATCTGCCTGATGGCAATGTTGGGTGTGCTGACCCTATCGGCACAGAGTGTGTATGATTTCACGGTAAAGGATGATGTCGGCAAGGATGTGTCGTTGTCAACATACAAAGGCAAGGTGCTGCTGATAGTCAATACGGCAACCCGCTGCGGATTTACCCCTCAATACAAGGAGCTGGAGGCGCTTTACGAGAAGTATAGCAGCCGTGGACTGGAAATCCTTGACTTCCCCTGTAACCAGTTCGGGGCTCAGGCACCCGGAAGTATTCAGGAGATCCACCAGTACTGCACAGCCAACTTCAACATCCATTTTCCGCAGTTCGACAAGATCGACGTCAACGGTGAAAATGCTCATCCGCTCTACACCTGGCTAAAGGCCCAGAAGGGGTTCGGAGGCTTTGACGTGAACGATCAACGTGGCAAGATGATGGATGAGATGCTCCGTAAGCGCGATGCGGATTTTGACAAGAAGAATGACATCAAGTGGAACTTCACCAAGTTCCTCGTAAGCCGTGACGGCAAGGTGCTGAAGCGTTACGAGCCGACGGACAAGATGAGCGATGTGGAGGCCGACATCAGCAGGGAGACCAATCCGGCCCTGAATGTCATCATGACCCGCACCAGCATCCGCAAGTATACCAGTGAGCCTGTATCGAAGGCCGATATAGAGGCACTGCTGCGTGCAGGTATGGCCGCTCCTACAGCTGTCAACAAGCAACCGTGGCATTTCGTTGCCGTTACCGACAAGGCCAAGCTGAAGGAGCTGGCAGGCAACCGTGGAGGAATGCTGGAACAGTGTGCACTGGCCATCGTGGTGTGTGGCAATTTGGACAAGGCTCTGCCTGGTAAGGGTCAGGCCTACTGGGTACAGGACTGCTCGGCCGCTACCGAGAACATCCTGCTGGCTGCTCATGCTTTAGGGCTGGGAGCCGTGTGGACGGGTGTCTATCCTATGGACGACCGTGTGGCTGCAGTATCAAAGGCTGTCGGGCTGCCTGAGACCATCGTTCCTCTTTGTGTCATCGTCATTGGACATCCCGATGAGAGTCCCATGCCGAAGGACAAATGGAAGCCTGAGAATGTGTCTTACAACGAATACGGGAAGTAACCAGGAGGGCGTGTCGTAGCTGCTAACTGGTGCTTCGGGCAATGTACTGCGACTCAGTCGAAGTGACCGGAAAATGTACTGTGACTCAGTCGCAGTGATCGGGATATGTACTTCGACTGAGTCGCAGTGAACCCTGAAGGGGAGGGGGCTGCAGGATGGGGCGGAAGAGGACTCCTTGGTTTATTCCGCCTCTCTCTTTCCTGCCATCATCATTCGGGCACGGGCGTTCATGTGTACGCCAGAGATTTCGGCCGTATTGACATCATACTGGCTGCCTTCGATATTGAACTGCAGGGTAGCACCGTCGTTGCGTACGTCGATGGTGACTGGGGCACCCATCACGATTGGCAGGTTCACGTCGCCGTGACCTCCAGGATAGCCGCAAAGCACGGGAATGTTGTACTCCGCCAGCATATCGTGCAGCATGGCTTCTACGCTCTCGTAGGTGAACTCTGAGCCGCAGTCGGTGAATTCGCCCAGGATGATGCCTTTGCAGCGATCCAGCACGCCGTTCATCTGCAGGACGCGCATCTGACGGTCAATGTTGTGCATGGACTCCTCTACCTCTTCCACAAACAGAATCAGGTTCTGCCCGATGGTGGCATCGGCTTGTGAGCCAAGGTTGGGTGCAAAGGTGCAGAGGTTGCCGCCAACCAGCGTTCCGGTGGCTGTACCCGTGATGTTCTGTGGGTGTGCCGGCAGTTCATATCGTGGGACATTGCCCAGCAGCAGATCGCGCATCATTGTGCTGGTCTTGTCTTTGCCGCCCTTGGCCAGGAACGAGCTCATGGTGCCGTGTATGCTCATTACGCCGGCACGTGTCAGCAGGCCGTGCAGGGTAGTGATGTCGCTGAATCCCACGAGCCATTTCGGCGATGCTTTCAGCTCGGCCAGTGTCAACTCGTCAATCAGCTGGATGGTGCCATAGCCGCCTCGGTTGCAGATGATGGCCTTGATGGTAGGGTCGTTGAGTGCCCATCGGATGTCGCTGACACGCTCGTCCACCGTTCCAGCATAGCGTCCGTCCACCACCTTGCCCACATTAGGGCCGATAACAGGCTCAAGTCCCCATTCTTTCAGCACCTCGGCAGTCTTCTCCACATTCTCCATTGGTGTGAAGTACGACGGTGATATGAGTGCCACTTTATCGCCTTTTTGCAGGAAGGCAGGCTTTACCATGTCAGCTGCAATAGGGTAGTCGGGATCGGGTTCGACGGGGTTGTCGTTCTCGTTGCAGGCCGTAAGCATGACAAGGCATGAGAATGCCATGATGGTGAAGCGCCCTACATTTTGCATCCATTTCTTCAGTTGTTTCATATACGCTGTTTTTTGTTTTTTTTGTTTTTATCGTGTTTTACGCTATGAGTGGAATTCGAGTGCAAATATACAACTTTTTTTCCGAATAGCCAACACTGATTTACTAAATTCACTTAAAACCATCGGTAAAACTCGCCAAATCTGCCATATTATTACTAAATTTGCAGCGGTATTATTGTTCCATCACCATTAACGAGTAATAACATGACCCCAATGAAGAAAACCATCATCCTTACGATTCTTACCTGTATGACAGTCCTGACGGTGAATGCCCAGGAGAGTAAGAAAAAAGTCTATGACGAGACCATCGACCCCCTTCAGCAGATTGAACAGACCGTCAAGAAAGCCAAGCCGCAAGGGAAGTATGTTGTATGCCAGGTAGGCGGCAACTGGTGTCCCTGGTGCCTGAAGTTTGCAGACTTCATTACCAACGATACGGCTGTGAGCAAGGTTATTGCCGACAACTACGAGTATATCCACGTGAACTACAATCCGCGTAAGTCGAAGAGCGCAGAGAAGGTGGAGCAGGGGAAGGCTCTGATGAAGCGTCTGAACAATGCCGGAAGGTTCGGATACCCGGTACTCGTTGTTCTCGATGGAGACGGAAAGGTGATTCACATACAGGATTCCGGATTACTGGAAGAGGGCGAGAACTATAATCAGAAGAAGGTGCTCGAGTTCTTCAAGAAGTGGACTCCGCAAGCCGTCAATGGGAATTGACAATATCTTCCCACCCGCTGCCCACCGTCGCCGGTGAAGCCGGGAACTATTATCACGGGCACGAATCCGTAAGATTTGAGCCACGGAGGTTACGTTTCACATCAATAGGGCGAGGAGGTTGCCTTAGCTCTCTATCGATGGCAGTTATGACAAATGACAGTTATGACAGATGACAGTTTTTGATTTTTGAGAGAAAAAAGAGATTATTATATATATATATTATAATATATATATATAATAATACTAATCTTACACTCCTTACTCTCTTTTCAAAAAACTGTCATCTGTCATTTGTCATAGCGGCTTCGATGTGACATTCCGCATCAATAGGATAGGAGGTTGCCTTAGCTCTCTATCGATGACAGTTGTGGCAAATGACAGTTATGACAGATGACAGTTATGACAGATGACAGTTTTTGAATTTGAGAGAAGGGTGGACTATGCGGCTAAAGAAAAAACCGTTTTCGTTTGGTATTTTGCCCGATTTATGCTACCTTTGCACACAGAAAAGGTACGGAGGTGACGCAAATCGGGCTTGAAGGCATCAACGGTGTGCCCCGGTCGCAATAGCCTTTCAACTTAAATTAAAGCATTAACAAACATGATGGAACAATTTCAGTATCATATCTTTGCTCCCTATCGGGTGTGTCCGTTGGGAGCACATGTGGATCATCAGCACGGACTAGTGACTGGTTTTGCTATTGACAAAGGTGTGGACCTGTGGTTCTCGGTGAATGGTGATGATGCTTCCAGCTCAGGCTGTGTCGGGGGTGGAGTAGGGCACGTACACTTGGAATCGAGGACGTTCGAGGGCGTTGTGGACTTTGAGATAGACGCTCCGAGCCAGGTGCGCGAACGTCATTGGGGCGACTATGCCCGCGGTGCGAAATATGCGCTGCGTAAGCGTTTTGAACTGAAACGGGGCATCACGGGTGTCATACAGGGAAGTCTGCCCGTTGGCGGCCTGTCATCCTCTGCAGCAGTGCTGATAGCCTATGTGATGGCCTTTGCCAAAGCCAACGACATTACGCTGCAGCCGTTCGAGGTGGTGAAGATTGCTTCGGAGGCAGAACGTGAATACATCGGACTGAACAATGGTCTGCTGGATCAGGCGTGTATAGCGCTAGGCAGGAAAGACGGTCTGCTGTTCCTTGACTGTGACAGCAATGACTGGCGAATCATCAAGAAGAACCCCGACATGCCTCCGTTTGAGATTGGCATTTTCTTCTCGGGCCTGACGCGCTCGCTGGTGAACTCAGACTACAATCTCCGCGTGTACGAATGCAAGACCGCTGCATGGAACATGCTAGCCTATACCGAGCAGCCCCTGAAGACGTTTGACAAGACGTTCCTGAGGGACATCCCCAAGGTGACGTTCGAGAAGACCCGCATAGCCATGCCCGCAAGGTTTGCACGCCGTGCCGAGCATTTCTATTCCGAGTACCGACGTGTGAGGCAGGGTGTGACGGCATGGGAAACGGGTAACATGAAGCTGTTCGGAAAACTGTCGTTCGATTCGTGCGAGAGCTCCATACATAACTATGAATGCGGTAGCCCGGAACTGATTGCCATCTATGAAATCATGAGGAAACTGCCTGGTGTCTATGGCGGCAGGTTCTCAGGAGCAGGCTTCAAGGGAGCCTGCATCGCATTGGTGGATCCTGCTCATAAAGAGGATATTACGAAGGTGCTCACGGAACGCTATCTGGAGCAGTTCCCTGAGTATGAGAAGACTTTCCAAGTGTTTTGGGTGAAACCCGATGACGGAGCAAGGTTTTTGAATGATTGATCATTTTTGGCTGGTGCGATACTGACCAAAGTGGTTTTTCCGGAGTCTCAAGGAATCGGTTAAAATAATTATCAATTTGAAAAACGTAGTAATAGCAGCCGGCTATGCAACAAGGTTGGGCGAACTGACCAGAAACTTCCCGAAGCCGCTGCTTAAAATAGGGGAGAACACCATCTTGGGCAGAATGCTCGATGATATTGACAGCATACCCGGGATAGATGAGCATATCATCATCACGAATCATAAGTTTGCTCCGATATTCGAGGAGTGGAAAAACGGACAGAGCTATCAGAAGCCCATCACCATTGTCGATGACGGTACCGAGACCAACGAAACGAGGCTGGGTGCTGTGTGCGACCTTCTTTTTGCTATGGACAGGCTGGGCATTGACGATGACCTGCTTGTAGTGGCAGCCGACAACCTGCTGTTCTTCTCGTTCCAGGAGTTCGTGGACTTTGCCAGGGAGAAGCAGACATCGTGCATTATGTGCCACGAACAGCCCAGCATAGAGAAGCTGCAGCGTACCGGTGTGGTAGAGGTTGACCCGGACATGAAAGTGACGGGTATGGAAGAAAAACCCCAGGTGCCCAAGAGTCATTGGGCAGTGCCGCCGTTCTACATCTACCTGAAGAAAGACCTGGAGCTGGTGAGACATTCGGTGGAAAACGGATGCGGCAAGGATGCCCCTGGCAACCTGGCCCACTACATGGTTGAGCATACCGTGATGCATGCCTGGCCTATGAGTGCAGGACGCTTTGACATAGGGAGCCTTGATACCTATTATGAGGCAGTAGAGAAGTATGGCAAGTAGTTTGTGCTCTGTGAGTTAGGATAGTGTCGGGGAGTTTCTCCTCTCCGAAGACTTCGAACGTAGCGGTGACTTCAAAAAAGAAAAAAAACAGCAGATAGATTATGCAGAAGATTGAACTGAACAACAAGGTGATTTTAGTGACGGGTTCAGCCGGATTCATAGGCAGCAACCTGGTGAAGAGACTGATGAAGGAAACGCAGGGCACGACCCTCATCGGCATTGACAACATGAACGACTACTACGACGTGAGCCTGAAGGAATACAGGCTGAAGGAGCTCGAGGAGCTGAGCACTCAGTCGCCTACGGTCAATTATCAGTTCGTGAAGGGCGATATAGCCGATAGGGTTGCCGTTGACGACATCTTTGAGCAGTACAGGCCACAAGTGGTTGTGAACCTGGCAGCTCAGGCCGGTGTACGCTATTCCATCACCAATCCTGATGCCTATATCCAGTCGAACATGATAGGGTTCTACAACATATTGGAAGCCTGCCGGCACTCGTATGACCGGCCCGAGGGAGAATACAAGGGCGTGGAGCATCTGGTCTATGCCAGTAGCTCGTCTGTCTACGGCGGTAATAAGAAAGTGCCGTTCTCGACTGACGACCGTGTGGACAATCCCGTGAGCCTCTACGCGGCAACCAAGAAGTCGAATGAACTCATGGCCCATTGCTACTCCAAGCTCTATGACATACCCTCTACAGGACTGAGGTTCTTTACGGTATACGGTCCAGCAGGCAGACCAGACATGGCGTATTTCGGGTTTACCAACAAGCTGATCAAGGGTGAGACCATTCAGATATTCAATTACGGTAACTGCCGCAGGGATTTCACCTTCGTAGACGACATCGTCGAGGGCGTGGTGCGTGTGATGCAGGGAGCCCCCGAGAGACTGGCCGGTGACGACGGGTTGCCCATACCGCCCTATGCTGTTTACAACATCGGTGGGGGACAGCCTGAGAATCTGCTTGACTTCGTGAACATTCTGCAGGAAGAGCTCGTGAGGGCTGGCGTGTTGCCTGCAGACTTCGATTTCGAGGCCCACAAGAAACTGGTGCCCATGCAGCCTGGTGATGTACCTGTTACCTATGCCGATGCCACGGCGTTGGAACGCGACTTCGGCTTCAAGCCCTCCATAACGCTGCGCGACGGTTTGAGGGCCTTTGCAGAGTGGTATGCCAAGTACTACCGTTGAGGCTTTAACGACCACAACGGAACCCAACTGAAGTGCAGAAGAAGTTTTTTGCATTTTTTCTGCATTTACTTAAGGATTTTGGATTTTTTTTCGTACCTTTGCAGAAAATTTGTTATAACAATATAAAATTTTATGAATTTCACTTTGTTAATTACCGTCTTGCTGACGGCTATTACATTGGTGGCGGCTGCTTACGTTGTTGCTAAGCTGATTGGTCCGCGCTCATACGCAAAAGTGAAAGGTGAGCCCTACGAGTGTGGTATTCCTACTCGTGGCTCGTCCTGGCTACCGGTGAGTGTGGGCTTCTACCTGTTCGCCATCTTGTTCCTCATGTTCGATGTGGAAACGGTGTTTCTGTATCCATGGGCAGTAGTAGTGAAGGAGTTCGGTGCCTTGGCTCTGCTTAGTGTCGGCTTCTTCCTGGTAGTACTTGTGTTAGGCCTGGCATACGCTTGGCGGAAAGGAGCGCTGGAATGGAAATGAAACCGAAAATCAAGAGCATTCCCTACGAAGAATGGAATGACAACGAGTCGCTGGAGAAGCTGGTTGACGAGTTGCACGAGGGTGGAGTCAACGTGGTGACAGGAAGCCTGGACAAACTCATCAACTGGGGTCGTGCCAATTCACTGTGGTCACTAACGTTTGCTACGTCGTGCTGCGGTATTGAGTTCATGGCCTGTGGCTGCTCCCGCTACGACTTTGCTCGCTTCGGCTTCGAGGTGACACGTAACTCTCCACGTCAGGCTGACCTGATTATGTGTGCCGGTACGATCACCCACAAGATGGCTCCTGCGCTGAAACGTCTGTACGACGAGATGGCCGAGCCGAAGTATGTCATTGCCGTCGGTGGCTGTGCTATCAGCGGCGGTCCCTTCAAGTCAAGCTATCACGTGGTGAAGGGCATCGAGGAGATTGTACCCGTTGACGTGTTTATCCCAGGCTGTCCCCCACGTCCTGAAGCTATCATGTACGGCATGATGCAGCTGCAGCGTAAGGTGAAGATCGAGAAGTTCTTCGGTGGTGCCAACCATAAGCAGACTGCTGAGGAAAAGGCCCTGGGTGTCTCGAACGAGGAACTGACGTTCCGCAAACTGGGTGACAACCGACGTGCCCCCATCGTGGTGACCGACGTACCCCAGGAGTTTGTTGATGAATTAAAGTCTGTTGCGGCTGAGTCGCAACCAACCGTTAAAGAGGAGGACAAGGCATGAAGTTAGAGTTCCTATCATTTGATTTTGACAAGTTCGCACAAGAGATGCGTAACTTGAAGGACAAGAAGCACTTTGACTATCTTGTGACCATCGTAGGCGAGGACTTCGGAAAGGAAGAGGGACTCGGCTGTATCTATATCCTCGAGAACACCAATACCCATGAGCGCTGCAGCGTGAAGATGCTGGCAAAGTGCCAGGTCTGTGGTGACGGCATTGCCTCGAACGGCACCGGTGATACCGATGGACAGCTGGTTCCGTATATCCCCACCGTGTCAAACATTTGGCGAGTAGCCGATCTGCTGGAGCGTGAGGTCTACGATTTCTTCGGTATCGTCTTCCTTGGACATCCCGATATGCGCCGGCTCTTCCTGCGTAGTGATTTCAAGGGCTATCCCTTTAGAAAAGACTGGAAATTTGACGACAGCTATACACTTGAGGATGATGTGGAGCCCAACTATGGCCTGGAGTATTATCTGGACAAGGATGGTAACCTCCAGTCAAAGCAGAACATTCTCTTCACCGCCGACGACTATGTCATCAACATCGGCCCGCAGCACCCTTCAACACACGGTGTGCTCCGTCTGCAGACAGTACTCGACGGTGAGGTCGTGAAGAGGGTATATCCGCATCTTGGCTATATACACCGCGGCATTGAGAAGATGTGTGAGAACATGACCTACCCGCAGACCCTTGCATTGACCGATCGTCTGAACTACCTCAGCGCCATGATGCACCGTCATGCTCTGGTAGGAGTCATTGAAGAGGGCATGGGTGTGGAACTCACCGACCGCATCAAGTACATTCGTACCATCATGGACGAGTTGCAGCGTATTGACTCGCACCTGCTTTACGTTGGCTGCTGTGCTCAGGATATGGGTGCACTGACCGCTTTCCTCTATAGCATGCGCGACCGTGAGCATGTGCTCAATTGTATGGAGGAGACAACCGGAGGACGCCTCATACAGAACTATTACAGGATTGGCGGCCTTCAGGATGATATTGACCCGAACTTCGTGAAGAATGTGAAGGACCTGGTGAAGTATATGAAACCCATCATTCAGGAATATGTTGACGTGTTCGGCGACAATATCATCACCCACAACCGCTTCGAAAACGTTGGACCCATGTCGCTCGAGGACTGTATCTCGTATGCCGTTACCGGGCCTGCCGGACGTGCTTCGGGATGGACCAACGATGTGCGTAAGAACCACCCGTACGACATGTACGACAAGGTGGAGTGGGAGCAGATTACCATGACGGGATGCGACACCATGGACCGTTATACCTGCCACATCCAGGAGATGTATCAGAGCCTGCACATCATTGAGCAGCTGATTGACAACATTCCCGAGGGCGACTTCTACGTGAAGCAGAAACCCATCATCAAGGTACCCGAGGGACAGTGGTACTTCTCGGTGGAAGGTGCCAGCGGTGAGTTCGGCGTATACCTCGATTCACGAGGTGACAAGAGCCCCTATCGCTTGAAGATGCGTCCTATGGGTCTTTCCCTCACAGGTGCACTTGACCCGATGCTGCGCGGACAGAAGATTGCTGACTTGGTGGCTACAGGTGCTGCTATTGACTTCGTAATACCCGATATCGATAGGTAGTCGGATAGTAAAATGGTAAATAAGTAAAAAAGTAAAGATTATGTTCGACTTTTCTATTATAACCCAATGGTTCGACGCTCTCCTGCGAGAAACACTCGGTCTTGGAGATTTTCTGTCAATACTGATTGAGTGCGTGCTAGTGGGTGCGGCTATCCTCGTTGGATATGCACTCATTGCCATCGTGCTGATATTCATGGAACGTAAAGTCTGTGCTTACTTCCAGTGCCGTCTGGGCCCGATGCGAGTAGGTTACTGGGGACTGCTGCAGGTGTTTGCTGATGTGCTGAAGATGCTCATCAAGGAGATATTCTTTGTTGACAAGGCCGACAAACTGCTCTATGCCGTAGCTCCGCTGCTGGTGATCATAGGGTCTGTGGGAGCATTCTCGTTCCTGCCCTGGAACAATGGCGCCACCGTGCTCGACTTCAATGTGGGTATATTCCTGCTCACTGCCATTTCATCTATTGGCGTCGTCGGTATTTTCTTGGCTGGATGGGCTTCTAACAATAAGTACTCGGTGGTCAGCGCCATGCGTGGAGCTGTTCAGATGATCAGTTATGAAATGTCACTCTGCCTTTGCCTGATTACGGCGGTTATCCTGACAGGTACTATGCAGATGTCGGGTATCGTTGAGGCACAGACAGGACCATGGAAGTGGCTCATCTTCCAGGGACATATTCCTGCCATCATTGCCTTCCTGGTGTTCCTGGTTGCTGGTAATGCCGAGGCCAACCGTGGACCGTTCGACATGGCTGAGGCCGAGAGCGAGCTGACGGCAGGTCACCATACTGAGTACTCGGGTATGGGATTCGGATTCTTCTATCTCGCAGAGTTCCTCAACCTGTTCATCATAGCAGGCATTGCCGCTACGGTATTCCTTGGCGGATGGGCACCTGTGAATATTGGTGTCGAGGCTTTTGACACCTTGATGGACTATATCCCCGGTATCGTATGGTTCATGGGCAAGACTTTTGCACTGGTTTGGGTGCTCATGTGGATCAAGTGGACATTCCCACGTCTGCGTATTGACCAGATTCTGAAGTTAGAGTGGAAGTACTTAATGCCACTGTCGCTCATCAACCTCGTATTGATGACTGTTATCGTGGCTTTAGGCCTATATATTAAATAAGGTATAGCAATGGAAGATAACAAATCATATTTCGGAGAACTCGGACACGGCCTGAAAACACTTGCTACGGGCATGAAGGTAACCTGGAAGGAATACTTCAAGGACTTCTTCACCAACAAGTCAACAGAGCAGTATCCTGAGAATCGCAAGACTACACTACATGTAGCCAAGCGCCATCGTGGACGTCTTGTGTTCAAACGCAATGAGGATGGAAGCTACAAGTGTACGGCTTGCACCTTGTGTGAAAAGGCATGTCCGAACGGCACCATCAAGATCCTGGCACACATGGCCGAGGATCCCGAGACCGGCAAGAAGAAAAAGCAGCTGGACGACTATCAGTACGATCTGGGTGACTGCATGTTCTGCCAGCTGTGTACGAATGCCTGCAATTTCGATGCAATAGAGTTTACAAACGACTTTGAGAATGCGGTGTTTGACCGTGACAAGCTGGTGCTGCACCTCGACAAGGAGGTTTACCAGGGAGGCTCGCTGCCAAATATCCTGGAGGGTGGCGCACCATTCGAAGTCGGCAAGTTTAATACTAAAACCAAGTAAGGACAAATGGCTAATACAGTAATGTTTTGCATTCTCGCCGTCGTCATTCTGGGCTCTGCCTTAATGTGTGTGACGACCAAGCGGATTATGCGAGCAGCAACATTTATGTTGTTCGTGCTCTTTGGTGTGGCAGGTCTTTACTTCCTGCTCGACTATACCTATCTGGGAGCTGCCCAGATATCTGTCTATGCCGGTGGCGTGACCATGATCTATGTCTTTGCCATTCAATTGGTCAGCAAAAGGACGCTGCAGGGAATGGTGGAGCGCCTGAAAGGGTCACGCATCGTGGCTGGAGCTCTTCTTTCGGTGGTAGGACTGCTGCTGGTGGTGCTGGTGTTCCTGAAGAACAAATTCTTCAGCCTGATGCATGCCGAGAATGATGTGGAGGTGCCTATGAGTGCTATCGGACAGGCGCTGGTTGGCTCGGAGAAGTATCAGTATGTGCTTCCCTTCGAGTTCATCAGTATTTTCCTGCTGGCTTGCATCATCGGTGCACTGGTTGTTTCACGTAAAGCAGAGGAGGACTAAGCTATGGTACCAGTAGAATATTTCTTCGTGCTCTCTGCACTGCTGTTCTTTATCGGCGTTTATGGCTTCGTCACAAGGCGTAACCTGATTGCCATGCTCATCTCCATTGAGCTGGTGCTGAACGCCGTGGATATCAATTTCGCAGCCTTTAACCGACTGCTCTTCCCCGATATGAACGAGGGATTCTTCATGACTCTCTTCTCCATCGGTGTTTCGGCAGCTGAGTCGGCTGTAGCTATCGCGATTATCATCAATGTTTATCGCAACTTCAAGAGCGATACAGTAGACAGTATTTCTAACATGAAAAGATAAGTAAACGTATGGATTACAGTTATTCTATATTGATTCTTCTTCTGCCGCTGTTCTCGTTCCTGATTTTGGGACTTCTCGGCATGAAAATGTCGCATAAGGCGGCTGGACTCATTGGCACATGCTCGTTGGGTGTGGTCACAATCCTGAGTTATTTTGCTGCTTTCCAGTATTTCACAGCTCCACGTGTAGATGGCGTGTTCCAGACCATCGTACCCTATAACGTTACATGGCTGCCGCTGGGTGACCTGCATTTTGACCTGGGTATCATGCTTGACCCCATATCGGTCATGATGCTCATCGTCATATCTACGGTCTCGCTGATGGTCCATATCTATTCTTTCGGCTACATGCACGGAGAAAAAGGCTTCCAGCGCTACTATGCGTTCCTGAGTCTTTTCTCCATGTCCATGCTTGGACTCGTGGTGGCTACCAACATCTTCCAGATGTACTTGTTCTGGGAGCTCGTGGGTGTGTCTTCTTACCTGCTCATCGGATTCTATTATCCGTTGCACGCTGCCGTAGCCGCTTCTAAGAAGGCTTTTATCGTGACACGATTTGCCGATGGATTCTTCCTCGTGGGTATTCTCATCTTCGGCTTCTACACCGGTTCCTTCAGCTTTACGTTTGCAGGACAGGGTGCAGACATCGTGATGGGTGCCGGCACTACTCCGTTCATTGCATGTAATGCTGACAAGGCATTAGCTGCAGCCGGATTCCTGCTGCCTACAGCTCTCACGCTGATGTTTATCGGCGGTGCCGGTAAGAGTGCCATGTTCCCCTTGCACATCTGGCTCCCTGATGCCATGGAGGGTCCTACACCTGTATCGGCTCTCATCCATGCTGCTACGATGGTGGTGGCTGGTGTCTATCAGGTGGCTCGTATGTTCCCGTTGTGGATTCAGTATGCTCCGGAAGCCATGAGCATCATCGTGTGGGTTGGTGTTATCACTGCCTTCTATGCTGCTGCCGTCGCTTGCGCACAGACCGATATCAAACGTGTGTTGGCTTTCTCAACCATCTCGCAGATTGCATTCATGATGGTGGCTCTGGGCGTATGTACCGAGGGTGTAACAGGTCATGAACATCCCGGTAGCGTAGGTTATCTCGCCGGTATGTTCCATCTGTTTACCCACGCCATGTTCAAGGCTTGCCTCTTCTTGGGAGCCGGCTGCATCATCCATGCTGTCCACTCCAACGAGATGGCTTTGATGGGAGGCCTGCGCAAGTACATGCCTGTAACACACTGGACATTCCTCATTTCTTGTCTGGCCATTGCCGGTATACCGTTCTTCTCGGGCTTCAGCTCGAAGGATGAGATTATCTCGGCCTGCATGAACTACAGCCCCGTGGTTGGCTGGATTATGACGGGTATTGCTGCCATGACCGCCTTCTACATGTTCCGTCTGTACTATGGAATCTTCTGGGGTACGGAGAATAAGGAGGCACACGAGCATCATACACCCCATGAGGCTCCGCTGACAATGACAGTTCCTCTGATTGTACTCTCCGTGATTACAGTGGGCGTAGGTATCTATACGACGCTGGCAGGCTTCCTGGGTTGGGGAGGATCGTTCGGCTCGTTTGTATCTGCCGATGGTCACGACTATACCATTCACTTCGATGCAACGGTTGCAGCCGTGAGTACCGTGATAGCCATTTGCAGCATCTGCCTGGCTACCTATATCTTTAAGGGTGAGCAGCAGCCCATTGCCGACCGTCTCTACAAGACGTTCCCCAATCTGTGGCGCGCTGCCTACAAGCGTTTCTATCAGGACGAGATCTGGCAGTTTGTTACGCATAAGGTCATCTTTGCCTGTGTATCGAGACCCATAGCATGGTTCGACCGTCATATTATTGACGGAACGTTCAACTTTGCTGCATGGGGAGCTCAGGAAGGCGGTGAAAGCCTGCGCTCTTGGCAGAGTGGCGATGTGCGTCAATATGCAATATGGTTCCTTACAGGTGCCGTTGCACTGACACTCGTTTTACTTGCTTTGTAATAACGTAATAACGATATAACGTAATAACGTAATAACGGATATGAATATATTAAGTTTATTCGTAATAATTCCAGTCCTGATGCTTGCAGGCCTTTGGCTCGCCAAGAATCTTAATCAGGTGCGTGGCGTGATGGTGGCTGGGTCCACAGCCTTGCTCGCACTATCCATCTGGCTGACCATTTATTTCATTCAGCAGCGTGCTGCCGGCAATACGGATATCATGCTGCTCAGTGCTTCCACACCGTGGTTCAAGCCCCTGAATATTGCCTATAGCGTTGGCGTTGACGGTATTTCAGTGGTGATGCTGCTGCTGTCGAGTATCATTGTCTTTACAGGTACCTTTGCCTCATGGCAGCTGAAGCCGCTTACCAAGGAGTATTTCCTATGGTTCACCCTTCTTTCCACGGGCGTGTTCGGATTCTTTATCTGCACGGATATGTTCACCATGTTCATGTTCTACGAGGTGGCTCTGATTCCCATGTATCTGCTCATCGGTGTGTGGGGTAGCGGTGCCAAGGAGTATGCTGCCATGAAGCTCACCCTGATGCTGATGGGTGGATCTGCCCTTCTGATCATCGGTATTCTTGGTATCTATTATTTCTCAGGTGCTACTACAATGAACGTCAATGAGATTGCACAGATGCACAATATCCCTGTGGATATACAGAAGATCTTCTTCCCGTTCATCTTCATCGGATTCGGTGTTCTTGGAGCTCTCTTCCCGTTCCACACATGGTCTCCTGACGGTCATGCTTCTGCCCCCACCGCAGTATCAATGCTCCATGCTGGTGTGTTGATGAAACTCGGAGGTTACGGTTGCTTCCGTGTGGCCATGTACCTCCTCCCTGAGGCTGCCCAGGAACTGTCGTGGATCTTCCTCATCCTGACCACCATCTCTGTGGTCTATGGTGCGCTCTCTGCATGTGTGCAGACAGACCTGAAGTATATCAATGCCTACTCGTCTGTGTCACACTGCGGCCTGGTGCTTTTTGCACTGCTGATGATGACCAAGACAGCCGCAACAGGTGCTATTCTGCAGATGCTCTCTCACGGTCTGATGACGGCTCTCTTCTTTGCCCTCATCGGTATGATCTATGGACGTACACATACCCGTGACGTGCGTAAACTCGGTGGTCTGATGAAGATCATGCCGTTCCTCGCCGTAGGATATGTGCTGGCTGGTCTGGCTAACCTCGGACTGCCTGGCTTCTCCGGGTTCATTGCCGAGATGACCATCTTCGTCGGTTCATTCGAGAACCCGGATACATTCCACCGTGTCTGCACTATCATTGCCTGTACATCGGTGGTGGTGACTGCCGTCTACATTCTGCGTCTGGTGGGTAAGATCCTCTATGGAGAGGTATCCGACCCGCACTACCTGCAGCTGACCGATGCCACCTGGGACGAACGCCTCTCTGTGGCTTGCCTCATCTTCTGCGTAGCCGGTCTCGGTACGTTCCCCCTCTGGGCCAGCAATGTCATCAACGACGCCGTCGTTCCTATCCTGAACAGCATCTACTACATACAATAAATTAGAGAAAAGATGAATTACGGACAATTCTTAAATATGATGCCCGAGGCTTGCCTCGTTTTCTGGCTGATACTTGTATTCTTTGTAGACTTTGCTCTTACTGGTGAGCGTAAAAGCCAGTTCCTGAAGTGGGTCATGTATGTTGCATTGCCTGTCGGCGTTGCATTCCCGATAGCTTGGAACCCCGCGCCTACAGAAGCCTTCGGTGGTCTCTATGTCACCTCGCAACTGGTCAATGTCATGAAGGTTATCTTGGCATTGGGTACGCTCATCGTAGTCATTATGTCGCAGCCGTGGCTACAGACTGCCAAGAAACTGGAAGGTGAGTACTACATGCTGTTGCTTTCTACGCTTCTCGGCATGTTCATCATGATTTCCTCAGGCAATTTCCTCATGTTCTTCCTCGGACTTGAGACTGCTTCTGTGCCTCTGGCTTGTCTGGTGGCTTTCGACAAGAAGAAACAGCAGAGTGCTGAGGCTGCAGCCAAGTACATCCTCACGGCCACTTTCTCTTCAGGAGTGATGCTCTATGGTATCTCGTTCCTCTATGGCGCTACGGGCACACTGTATTTTGAGGATATGGTTCTGCCGCTGAGTAACATGACGAACTATGGCTCTGATAAGATGCCACTAGTCATCATGGGCATGGTGTTCTTCTTCAGCGGACTCGGTTTCAAACTCTCGCTTGTTCCTTTCCACTTCTGGACTGCCGACACCTATCAGGGTGCACCTACACCCGTAACTGGCTACTTGAGCGTCATCTCGAAAGGGTCGGCTGCCTTGGCTCTGTGTATCATCCTTACAAAGGTGATGGCTCCGTTGGTGGAATACTGGGAAGTGCTGATGGGCACGGTTATCGTGCTCACCATTACGGTGGGTAACCTTTTTGCCATGCGTCAGAAAGAGTTGAAACGATTCATGGCTTTCAGCTCTATTTCCCAGGCAGGTTACATCATGTTGGCCGTTATGGGCAACAGTGCTCTCGGAGGCACCGCCCTTACTTACTATGTGCTGGTCTACGTGGTAGCCAACATGGCTGTCTTCACTGTGATTAATGTGGTGGAGCAGCGCTATGGACGTACTGACATGGATGCCTACAATAGCTTCTATGAGACCAATCCTAAGTTGTCGTTCCTCATGACGCTTGCCTTGTTCTCGTTGGCAGGTATTCCTCCTTTCGCAGGCATGTTCTCGAAGTTCTTTGTCTTCATGGCTGCCGCTGAAGAAGGCTCCTTCCTGGCTTATTTCGTGGTATTCGTGGCTCTTATCAATACTGTGCCTTCACTCTACTACTATCTGCGTATTGTCAAGGCTATGTATATCAAGAAGAGTACCACACCCCTGCCTGCGTTTAAGAGTGATGTGAACACTCGCTTGGCCCTGGCCCTCTGTACTGCCGGTATTGCTGCCTTTGGTGTAGTCAGCTGTATCTACCAGTGGATCGCTAGTGCGGCAGGCGTGTAATCCGGGGGTAACTTCCGGTAGTTGATATGGAAGTTAATATGTGAGATATGATAATTAATACTCGTCGAGTAATATTCAATACTCGGCGAGTATTTTAAGAAAACTGTAGTTAATAATGTATAGAACGAATACTTGCGGTGAGTTGAGACTCACTGATGCCGGTAAGAACGTAACGCTGGCAGGATGGGTGCAACGCACCCGTAAGATGGGAGGAATGACGTTTGTCGACTTGCGCGACCGTTATGGTTTGACGCAGTTGGTGTTTGACGAATCGAAGGATGCACAGCTCTGCGACCAGGCTAATAAGATGGGGCGAGAATGGTGTGTTCAGGTAAAGGGTACGGTAAGCGAACGGCAGTCTAAGAATCCGAAGATGCCGACGGGTGACATCGAGATATTGGCCGAGGAACTGAACGTTCTCAGCGAGAGTCAGACACCCCCGTTTACCATTGAGGACCAGACAGACGGCGGTGACGATATCCGTATGAAGTACCGTTATCTGGACTTACGCCGCCCGGTGGTGAGAAAGAACCTGGAATTGCGCCACAGAATGACAATCCTGATTCGCAACTTCCTGGACAATCTGGACTTCATTGAGGTTGAGACGCCGATACTGATTGGTTCTACGCCCGAGGGAGCACGTGACTTTGTGGTTCCCTCGCGTATGAATCCTGGACAGTTCTATGCACTGCCCCAGTCGCCTCAGACGTTGAAGCAGTTGCTCATGGTGAGTGGCTTTGACCGTTACTTCCAGATTGCCAAGTGCTTCCGTGACGAGGATCTGCGTGCAGACCGTCAGCCCGAGTTTACGCAGATAGACTGTGAAATGTCATTTGCTGATCAAGAGGATGTGCTGAATATCTTTGAGGAGTTGGCCCGTCACCTGTTTAAAGAGGTGCGTGGCGTGGAGTTGCCGCCGCTTCAGCGTATGACATGGCATGAGGCCATGCGCCGTTTCGGCAGCGATAAACCGGATTTGCGCTTTGGTATGGAGTTCGTTGAGCTGATACCTCAGCTGAAGGGAACAGGTACCTTCCCCGTGTTCAACGATGCTGAATATATTGGTGGTATCTGTGTTCCTGGCTGTGCTAACTATACCCGCAAGCAATTGGATCAACTGACTGATTTCGTAAAGCGTCCGCAGGTAGGAGCTAAAGGTTTGGTCTATGTGAAGTTCAATGAGGACGGAACGGTGAAATCCAGTATCGACAAGTTCTATGAGCCCGCTGTGTGGCAGCAGGTAAAGGAGGCTATGGGTGCCAAGGATGGTGACCTGGTTCTGATTCTATCTGGTGACAATGCTAACAAGACGCGTGTGCAGCTTTGCACCTTGCGTCTGGAAATGGCTGATCGGCTGGGATTGAGGGACAAGAATAAGTTTGTTTGTCTATGGATTGTGGACTTCCCGCTCTTTGAGTGGAGTGATGAAGAACAGCGTTTGATGGCTACGCACCATCCGTTTACTCTGCCTAATCCCGAGGACATTCCTTTGTTGGATACAGCACCGGAGAAAGTGCGCGCCGTGGCTTATGACTTCGTGTGCAATGGCGTAGAAGTGGGTGGTGGATCCTTGCGTATCCATGATGGAAAACTGCAGGAGAAGATGTTCCAGATCTTAGGCTTCACGCCCGAGAAGGCCATGGCTCAGTTCGGCTTCCTTATCAATGCCTTTAAGTATGGTGCACCTCCTCACGCAGGACTGGCTTTCGGTCTTGACCGTTTCGTGAGCCTGATGGCAGGACTTGACAGCATCCGCGACTGTATAGCCTTCCCAAAGAACAACAGTGGACGTGATGTGATGCTTGATGCTCCGGGCTTCCTTGATCAGAAACAGTTGGATGAACTGCAACTGAAGGTGGAACTTCGTTCTACATCCGCTACGGCCGATGGTGAATGAATTCTACAAAACTTCCTTCGTGCGTAGTTGACTTACGTCAAGAATAATGCCGTTTTGTTGTAAAAAGGCCTAAAATTCAGTCAGTTGTATAAAAAGAAGAGTTACCTTTGCACTCGAAAAGATTAGGATAAGTATTTACAAAAATACGATTATTAATTATTTAAAGCATTATGGCAGAAAAGAAAGCAACAACGAAGAAGGCTACTGAGACAAAGACTACAGCAGCTAAGAAGGAAACCGTGAAGAAGGTTGCAGCTCCTAAGGCTGCTGCTAAGAAGGAAACACTCGCAGTGAATGCAGAGAATATCGGTTTCAAGGCAGGAGATGTTTATCAGGCACTGGCAGCAGCAGAGAAGGCTCTCTCTGTAAAGGAGATTGCTAAGGCTGCAAAGATTTCAGAGGAGGAGACTCTTCTCGGTCTGGGCTGGCTCTTCAAGGAGGGCAAGCTGGTGAACGCTGAGGAGAAGATTACGCTCGCATAAGCAAACAACATTCAGACAAATAAAAAAGGTCGGTAAGCATACGGGTTTGCCGACCTTTTTCACTTAATTCCTACCATTAGCTACATACCTCTCTTCACTAACTTCAAACATCAGGAACCTGAATGGAAAGACAAATATTGCAGATACTTTCGGCAGTTGGGCAACATGGCATCAGTGTGCATGCCCTGACAATGCATGTCTACAATATGAATGCCACTTTTTTCTCTCAGCCTGACCTCAATGATATCCGGAATGGTGTTCGGCGGTTTTTGCTGAAGAATTCTAAGTCAGACTCTTCGCTCATTGAACGTACGGAACGCCGAGGAGTCTATCGTTTGAATACGGCTCATAATGCTGATGCACGTCAGCTGATGTTAGAGTTCCATGAAGAGAAACATCCAGAGGAGAAAGAAGAGAAACCGAAAGAAGATCTCTCACTCGATTTGTTTGGTTGATGATACTGAACGTTCAACCTTATGTATAGATGATAATGGATTAGAAACAAGAAAAAATATGAAGAAGAAGGTTCTGGAAGTCATACGTCAAGGACAAATAGGCGGCGGTGAATCACATCTGCTGGACTTAGTGTATTATTTGGATAAGACCCGTTACCAGCCTGTTTGCTTGTCTTTTACAGGAGGAGAGATGATCAACCGTCTGGAGGCAAGTGGTATCAAGTGCCATGTCATAGAATCTCAAAGCCCCTTTGACATGAATGTTCAGAAGCGTGTGAAGGCTCTGATGAAGGAAGAACAGATAGATATAGTTCATGCCCATGGTAGCAGGGCTGCTTCAAACGTGATCTTCCCTGCCAGGTCTCTTCATATACCTTTGATATATACAGTGCATGGTTGGAGCTTCCATGACGATCAGAATGCTATCATAAAGAAACTGCGCGGATGGTCAGAGAAGCTAATCTGCCATTATTCCGATTCAGTCATCTGTGTATCAAAGAGCAATGCTGAAACGGGTAGGCAGGTTTTTGGACTAAAAGAGGTCACGGTCATTGAGAATGGTATCAATCTGGATGTCTTCAATAGGAACAGGACATTTGACGATCGGCGTGAAGGTTTCCATTTCTCAGATGATGATTTTGTCGTAGGTTTTATAGCCAGGACGACAAAGCAGAAGAATCCATTACTTTTCTTAAAGGCATTGAAACAGGCTCATGAGAAGAATCCGAAAGTGAAAGGACTTTTCGTGGGTGAGGGAGATATGGATCAAGCAGTTGACTCCTTTATTCAGGACAATCGCATGATGGATTATTTATATCGTAGTCCTTTCCGCACAGATGTCCCAGAACTGTTGAACTGTATTGATGTCTATTGTCTGCCCAGCCTTTGGGAGGGACTTTCCATAGCTTTGCTGGAAGCGATGGCTATGGGAAAAGCAATTATTGCGACACCTACAGATGGAACTAAGGAACTGCTTACTGACAAGGAAAACGGTCTTGTCGTGGATTTCAACAATCAGCAACAGCTTGCTGATGCTATCCTGAGTTTTTTTGATGATCAGTCTCTGTTTGAGAAGTGTAGCAAGAATGCTACATTATTGGTCCAGCAGCGTTTCAATGCGCAGAGAGTGGCTGATTCCGTGATGGAGATCTATGCTAAATGCGTTTCTTGACTACCGCAGGTACTCCAATAGCTATTGAATTGTCAGGAATATCTTTTGTGACAACAGCACCTGCAGCTACAACACAGTGACTGCCAATAGTGACACCTGGCAGAATGACAGCATTCGCACCAATCCAGACATCGTCTTTTATCGTGACGGGTGAGGTAGAGACTCCTTGCTCGTCAATCCGTTTTGAGGAGTCACTGAAATTGTGATTGAGAGCAGTCACGGTAATGCCTTGGGCTAAATTGACATGGCTGCCAATGGTTACAGGACCTATGATCGTATTATGTAGACCAATGCGGGTATAGTCACCTATCAAGACGTCGCCAACAGCATTATTGATACAGCTGTAGGACTCTACGACGCTTCGGGTGCCTAGCGAGAACTTCCTGTAGGGTGGGGTGTCCATGCGCACGGAGCGATAGATCTTGGAACCGCGTCCTCGGTGTTGGTAAAGCGGAGCCAGTATGCGAATGTACCAACGCGGGCGTGCGTCACGCTGGTTCATAATAAGCCAGTCTATCAGTCTTTTCAACCGAGGGCTTGACTTCATTTTTTGCCGGATTTCTTCGTTGTCCATGTTATTTTTTGTTTCTAAAGCACAAAATTACTATTTATTTCGCATGTTTGCAAATTTTTTATTAATTTTGTAGCAAATTATAGAATATGAAGATACTTTTCCTTGTTTATCATGGCTTTTCGGACTATAGCGGTATCTCAAAAAAGATACACTATCAAGTAAAAGGACTTCGTGAGAATGGTTACGAAGTACATCTTTGTTACTATGGGTTTGACAGCCGTGGACACCGTTGCCGTTACGTTGACGATGAGGTCATAAAGGATTATGGAAAAGACCGCTGGGCAGGACTCCGCCAGCGCACGGACTATGGATGTGTCTATGACTATTGTAAACTGAATGGGATCCAGTTTGTCTATGCCCGTTGTTTCCAGAACGCTAATCCTTGGCTGATTCGCTTCTTCCGTGATTTGAATAAAATCGGTGTATGTTCAGTAACTGAGATACCAACCTATCCATACGATGAAGAGTTTGCTTCCTTCCCATTTTCCGTGAGAATGGAGTTAAAGGTCGATCAGTTGTTCCGTCGTCGTCTGGGACGTGAAATGGTGGCATTTGTGACGTTCTCTGATGCAGAGAAGATCTTCGGTCAGCGTACCATCCGTATCAGCAATGGAGTGGATTTTGACAACATCCCCATTCACCAGTTTCAGTCCCAGGATGATGCTGTTCATCTGATAGGAGTGGCCGAGGTTCATCTTTGGCATGGGTATGACAGGTTAATCAAAGGTATTGGGGAATACTATAAGAATACAGATGCTCCCCGAAACGTCTATTTCCATATAGTCGGAGGAGTTGCTCCAGACGACAGGTATAAGGATAATGAATACCATCAAGGATTCCAGAACATCATAGACCATTATGGTATACAGGACAGAATCATCTTCCATGGTACCCTTTTCGGTGAGGAACTTGACAAAGTCTTCAACCAATGCCAGTTCGCAATAGGTTCCTTGGCTCGGCACCGCAGTGGCATTACTGTTATTAAGACACTGAAAAACAGGGAGTACGCCACGCGCGGTCTACCTTTCATTTATAGTGAACAGGACAGCGACTTTGACCACCAACCCTATGTCCTGAAAGCGCCTGCCGATGAAACGCCTATTAATGTTCAGCAGATACTGGACTTCATTGACAGTCACCAATTCGAACCTCAGGAAATTCGGAAAACGGTGGAACACTTGACATGGAAAATCCAAATGAAGAGAGTGGTGGACGAAGCGACTGCCATGAATAGCTAATTTGATGAAGTATGTACGAGGTTACTGTTGGCATTCCTGTCTATAAAGCAGTTGACTACATTGAGGCTACGATGGAGTCGGCTTTGGCACAGTCGTATTCTGACATAGAGTTTCTCGTGATAGACGATTGTGGAGACGATGGCTCTATTGCCGTGGTGGAACGTTTGCAGAAAGAGCATCCACGAGGAAAGGCTATCCGTCTGCTTCGCAATAAGTGCAATTTAGGTGTAGGGCCTTCACGCAATCGGATTATTGACGAGGCTAACGGTAAATACTTGTATTTCTTGGATTCTGACGATGTCATTGAACCGCATACCATCGATCTACTGGTAGGTGCTGCCCATGGTCATAGGGCAGAGGTGGTCTATGCTTCGTTTGAGCAGATTGATAATGTGTCTCATTCTTCAACTAAGCAGATTGTCTATCCACCTGAGTCTTTTGAGCATCTTGGTGATTTGGCTTGTTATGCCTTCCGTAACTACGGATTCTTCCAGTCTTCGGTATGCAATTGCTTGATAGACTTGCATTTCCTTAGAACTGTAAAACTGAAGTTCATTGATGCGGTGTATTGGGAAGATATGGCTTTTACCTACGAATTGGTCACACTGGTTGAAAGAGCGGCGTTGTTGCCTGATATTACCTATCATTATTTATGCCGGCCGAATTCATTGTCTAACTATCAGGAAAGGGCACACCTGAAAAGGGACGAAGTCCTTAAGAACGTATCCACGATAGACTACCTGAAATGGAAATGTCGTCAGAAGACAGGTAATTCCTATACCCCTTATATGTGCTACAATTTGGAGATGAACAGTTTCTATATTGTCAGTCATGTCTTAAAACACAGGAAATGTATTATTCCGGAGATTCCTGACGCTGACCTTCACCAGATGATGCAGATGCCGATGTCCTTGGGCGAGATTTTGCGGTTCCGTCATCGGTTGCTCGGTAATTTGATTCTCTGGGCTATTGTCAAATTGCCGACACCGCTCTTCATGTTTGCAGTGAAAATCATGGGACGCATAAAAAAGATAATATGAAGAATCTTTGAAAGAAAAAAATGCTTAATAATTTTGGGTAATTAAAAGAAAAGTGTTACCTTTGCAAGGTTGAATGGAATACTAAAAACAAAACATTTAAATATTAATAGCTTATGGCACAAATTACTGGACACATTTCCCAGATTATCGGTCCTGTTATCGACGTGTTCTTTGATACCAAGGGACTTGACGCGGAAAAAGTGTTACCAAAAATCCATGATGCCCTGAAGATTGTACGTGCAGGCGGAAATGAACTGATTGTCGAAGTGCAGCAGCACATTGGTGAAGATACAGTTCGTTGCGTTGCTATGGACAATACTGACGGACTTCAGCGTGGGTTGGAAGCAATCCCTCTTGGAACTCCTATCAGAATGCCCGCTGGCGATCAGATTAAAGGTCGAATGCTGAATGTTATTGGTCAGCCTATCGACGGTATGAAACCATTAGACATGAATGGTGCCTATCCCATCCATCGTGAGGCTCCCACCTTTGAGGAGCTCTCTACGAAGAAGGAGATCCTGGCAACAGGTATCAAGGTGATTGACCTGTTGGAGCCATATATGAAAGGTGGAAAGATCGGTCTCTTTGGTGGTGCAGGCGTGGGTAAGACGGTGCTCATTATGGAGCTGATCAACAACATTGCCAAGGGGCACAATGGCTTCTCCGTATTTGCCGGTGTGGGCGAGCGTACCCGTGAAGGTAACGACTTGATCCGTGAAATGCTCGAGTCGGGTGTTATCCGTTACGGCGAGAAGTTCCGCAAGGCAATGGAAGAGGGAAAATGGGACTTGTCACTCGTTGACCCTGAGGAGATGAAAAAGAGTCAGGCAACGTTGGTTTACGGACAGATGAACGAACCTCCCGGGGCACGTGCCTCCGTGGCGCTATCTGGTCTGACCGTTGCTGAGAGTTTCCGTGACGGTGGAGGTAAGGATGGCGGTGCTGCCGATATTCTGTTCTTCATCGACAATATCTTCCGTTTCACACAGGCCGGTTCCGAGGTGTCAGCCTTGTTGGGCCGTATGCCGAGTGCCGTGGGTTACCAGCCGACACTGGCTTCCGAGATGGGAGCTATGCAGGAGCGTATCACTTCTACCAAGACAGGATCTATCACCTCTGTCCAGGCTGTATATGTGCCTGCCGATGACTTGACCGACCCTGCTCCTGCTACAACGTTTACCCATCTGGATGCTACCACGGTGCTGGATCGTAAGATAGCAGAGCTGGGTATCTATCCTGCTGTAGACCCCTTAGGCAGTACGTCGCGTATTCTTGACCCGCTGATTGTTGGCAAGGCCCACTATGACTGTGCTCAGAGGGTGAAGGAGATCCTGCAGCGTTATAAGGAGTTGCAGGATATCATTGCCATCCTCGGTATGGATGAATTGTCGGATGAGGATAAGCTGACTGTGAACCGTGCACGTCGCGTGCAACGCTTCCTCTCCCAGCCGTTTACGGTGGCATCCCAATTTACAGGTCTGCCAGGCGTGATGGTACCCATCGAGGAGACAATCAAGGGCTTCAATGCCATTCTTGATGGTGAGGTGGATAATCTGCCGGAACAGGCATTCCTTAATGTGGGAACTATCGAAGATGCGAAGGAAAAGGCCAAGAAACTCCTGGAAGCAGCAAATGCATAAATCGTTAATTGTAAATCGTTAAATCGTATATTACGTTTATGTTGAGATTAAAGATCGTTTCTCCTGAAAGGATTGAATTCACTGGTGACGTGGAAAGCGTGAAGGTGCCTGGCACACAGGGCAACTTCGAGATTCTGACTGATCATGCCCCTATCATCTCTACCCTTCAGAAGGGAGTGGTGGAGTTCAATGGGCAGCAGTTGGAAATCTTAGGCGGATTCGTAGCAGTGCAGCAGAACGAAGTGTCGATCTGTGTGGAGAAGACAGAGTAGTGTGGAAGTAGAATACTGAGAAACAGAATCATTGGAGTACTTCTTTTCCGCTCTCTTTTTCACACTGTTAGGAATGGCTTATGTCAGGGGATACGACATCGTGAAGAGCCGTTCTCCCGAACATCTGGTCCACTTCTATCTCGTTATGGCAGTGATACGTATGTTGCTCGTGGTTACCGTCGTTGCACTTTACGTGTTATTTGCTCCTAACAGAGAAGATGCCATCCATTTCGCTGCTATTATATTAATAATGTACGCGGTAATGATGGTTGTGACACTCTCTTTAAGACATTGATTAAGAATTACAATTATGCTTCATGCATTATGAATAATGAATTGAAAAAGTTGCTATGCATAGCTCTGTTTGCTATGGCGTTGTTACCAGCGTTGAAGGCAGAGGATTTCTCGGCCAAGGAGGTGGTGCTTGAGCATATCAAGGACTCCCACGATTGGCATGTGACCGACCTTGCTGGCGGCAAGTCGCTGGTCATCCCCCTGCCCGTCATTGTCAACAGTTCCACGGGCTGGCATGTGTTCTGCTCTTCGCAGTTTGAGCATCATCCCGACCCGAACGGACTCCGTCAGGGGCCTTATGGGCTGGCCATCGCCACAGAGGGCGACCATGCAGGCAAAATAGTGGAGGCAGGTCAGCCTGTCCTCGACCTTTCCATTACGAAGACGGTTGCCGTGATGTTTATTAATGTAGCCATTCTGCTTTGCTGCATCCTGCTCAGCGCTCGCTGGTACAAGAAACGCAAAGCCTCGGATGGCGCTCCCGGTGGCTTCGTCGGTTTCATTGAGATGCTTGTGATGTATGTGGTGGATGAAATCATCAAGCCTGGCATTGGTAAAGGCTATGAGAAATACACCCCCTACCTGCTCACCTGCTTCTTCTTCATCTTCACATGTAATGTGATGGGACTCATCCCCTTCCCTCCAGGCTCTGGTAACGTGACGGGCAACATCGCCGTGACGTTCTTCCTGGCTCTCTGCACGTTCCTCATTGTGCAGTTCTCAGGCAACAAGCACTATTGGAAGGACATTTTCTGGCCCGATGTGCCTACATGGCTGAAGGCTCCCATACCTATTATCCCTGTGATAGAATTTGTGGGAATCTTCACTAAGCCCTTTGCCCTGATGATCCGACTTTTTGCCAACATGATGGCAGGTCATGCCATTGCCGTTGCCATTACCTGTATCATCTTCTTGGTGGCTTCGCAGGCTGTGGCAGTGCAGTTGTCCATGTCGGCTTTGAGTGTTATCATGAGTATCTTCATGATGTGCTTGGAGTGTCTGGTTTGTTTCATCCAGGCTATGGTCTTCACCATGCTTTCAGCCGTGTTCATCGGCTTGGCAAGAGTAGAACCAGAACATGAGTAAAAGAAAGAAAAGGAATATAACTAATAAATAACAACTTAAACATCAAACGATTATGATTACAGCATTATTGGCAGCAGAAGGTGTTGCAAAGTTAGGCGCCGCAGTAGGCGCAGGTCTCGCAGCTATTGGCGCAGGTATTGGTATTGGTAAGATTGGCGGTCAGGCCATGGACGCTATGGCACGCCAGCCGGAGGTGATGAACAAGCTGTTTACGAACATGATTGTGGCAGCCGCCCTGATTGAGGGTGTTGCCCTGTTCGCAGCCGTTATCGCATTCCTCTGCATCTAATCAAATAATCCGCAGCGTATGGATTTGTTGATTCCGAGTACTGGTTTGTTGTTCTGGATGTCCATCACGTTCCTCGTGGTGTTGTTCCTGCTATGGAAGTTTGGCTTCCCCGTCATTACAAGTATGGTGAAGGAGCGTCAGGCTTTCATTGATGACTCGTTGCGAAAGGCACATGAGGCAAACGAGCGACTGGCCAATATACAGAAAGAAGGTGAATCCATCCTCCAGGAGGCACGCGAAAAGCAGGCTCAGATCTTGAAAGAGGCTGCAGAGACTCGTGATGCCATCGTAGAGAAAGCACAGGACAAAGCACGTCAGGAAGGTGCCCGTCTGCTCGAAGATGCACGTGTTGCCATTGAGCAGGAGAAGAAGGCAGCCATTGCTGACATCCGTAAGCAAGTAGCTACCCTGAGCGTGGAAATCGCCGAGAAGGTTCTGCGTCAGAATCTGAAGGACGACAAAGCGCAGATGGATCTCATCGACCGTATGCTGGATGAAGTATCTTCTAAATAATTGATTTGGTAAACGACTATGGATATAGGAGTCATATCGGTTCGCTACGCCCGCGCTCTCTTGAAGAGTGCTGTAGAGCAGAAGCTGGACGATGCTGTGTATCAGGAGATGCAGCTCTTGGCCAAGAGCTACGTTGACGTGCCACAGCTGCGGCAGACGATAGACAACCCGATGCTCTCGAAGGAAAAGAAGGAAGCACTGCTGCTGACAGCCGTCGGTGGTGATCCTGTCCCCTTGACCCGTGCCTTCATCGGACTAGTACTGAAGGAGGATCGTGAGCCGGTAATGCAGTTTATTGCCAATTCTTATGTCACGCTTTACCGCCAGCAGAAGAACGTCATTCGTGGACGCCTCATCACCGCTGCACGCGTCTCGCCTGCTACTGAGCAGAAGATGCGACAGATGGTGGAGAGTAAGACTAATGGAACTGTGGAGTTCGAGACAGAGGTGAACCCCGACATCATTGGAGGCTTCATTCTCGAGTACGACACCTATCGCATGGATGCGAGTGTCAAGTCCAAACTCAACAACATTCTACAAGCACTCAAGTAATTAGCGTCATGACGTGATAGCGCTTTGACGCGACAACGAAAAAAGAAAAAGGTAAAAATGTCAGATAAGATTAAACCAAGCGAAGTCAGCCAGGTGTTGCTCGACCAGCTGAAAGGCATATCCAACGCAGAGAAGTTCGACGAAGTGGGTACCGTGCTTACCGTCAGCGATGGTGTAGCTCGTATCTATGGTCTGCGTAATGCCGAGGCCAACGAGCTCCTGGAGTTCGAGAACGGAACGATGGCTATCGTGATGAACCTGGAGGAAGACAATGTGGGTTGTGTGCTCTTAGGTCCTACGTCGGGCATTAAGGAAGGACAAGTGGTGAAGCGTACCAAGCGTATTGCCTCTATCCGTGTGAACGACAATATGCTGGGACGTGTCATCAACCCGTTAGGACAAGCCATCGACGGAAAGGGCGATATCGATCTCACAGGTGCGTTCGAAATGCCGCTCGACCGCAAGGCTCCGGGTGTGATTTACCGTCAGCCCGTGAAGGAACCCCTACAGACTGGCTTGAAGGCTATCGACTCGATGATTCCCATCGGTCGTGGACAGCGTGAGCTCATCATCGGCGACCGTCAGACGGGTAAGACCGCCATCGCCGTTGATACGATTATCAACCAGAAGAGTTTCTACGAGGCAGGCAAGCCTGTCTATTGTATCTATGTCGCCATCGGACAGAAGGCCAGTACCGTTGCTGCTCTCGTCAGCACTCTGCAGGAGCATGGTGCCATGCCTTACACTATTGTGGTGGCTGCCACTGCTGCCGATCCTGCTGCCATGCAGTACTATGCACCGTTTGCAGGTGCCGCCATCGGAGAGTATTTCCGTGACCGTGGACTTCCAGCACTTGTGGTCTATGACGACCTGTCGAAGCAGGCTGTGGCCTATCGTGAAGTGTCACTGATCCTCCGTCGTCCTTCTGGTCGTGAGGCTTATCCGGGTGATGTGTTCTACCTCCACTCACGTCTGTTGGAGCGTGCTGCCAAGATGAACGAGCAACAGGAGGTGGCTGAGCAGATGAACGATCTGCCAGAGTGCATGAAGGGACATGTGAAGGGTGGTGGCTCTCTCACCGCTCTGCCTATTATCGAAACCCAGGCAGGCGACGTTTCTGCTTACATCCCGACCAATGTGATTTCCATCACCGATGGACAGATCTTCCTTGAAAGCGACCTCTTCAACCAGGGCTTCCGTCCTGCTATTAACGTGGGTATCTCCGTGAGCCGTGTCGGTGGTTCCGCACAGATCAAGTCCATGAAGAAGGTGGCTGGTACGCTGAAGATCGACCAGGCACAGTATCGTGAGCTGGAGGCCTTCTCCAAGTTCTCCAGCGATATGGATGCCGTGACAGCTATGACACTCGACCGTGGACGTAAGAACAACCAGTTGCTTATCCAGCCTCAGTACAGCCCGATGCCTGTGGGCGAGCAGATTGCCATTCTCTATTGTGGCGTTCATGGACTGATGCGTGAAGTGCCTATCGCCAAGGTGCGCGAGTGTCAGACAGCCTTCCTTGACAAGCTGCGCTCAGCGTCACCGGAAGTCATTGAGACTCTGGCCAGTGGCAAGATCGATGATGACACCACGAAGAAGATTGAGGCCACGATGGCTGATATTGCCGGAACGTATAAAGCCTGATAGCCTATGCCGTCATTAAAGGAGATAAAAGGTCGCATTGCCTCGGTCAACAGCACACGGAAGATCACCTCGGCCATGAAGATGGTGGCTAGTTCCAAGCTCCATCATGCACAGGTGGCCATACAGAACATGCTGCCTTATGAGACCATGCTGGAACATATCCTGAAATCGTTCTTGGCGGCTGAGGCCGAGGCTCAGACCATTTATGATCAGGAACGTCCTGTTCATAGGGTGGCGTTGGTGGTCTATTCCAGTAATTCTTCGCTCTGCGGTGGCTTTAATGCCAATATCATCAAGATGATGACGCAGGCCGTCGACAGCTACTCAGCTCAGCTAGGCCTTGACAATGTGGAGATATATCCTATTGGACGTAAGGTTTATGAAAAGGCCCAGAAGTTGGGTTACCAGGTACAGGGCGAGTTCTCTTCCTTGGCCGACAAACCCAATGTACGTCAGTGCATTGACCTGGCTATGGAGCTAGGCGAGAAGTTCCGTACGGGAAAGATAGACAAGGTGGAACTGATCTATCACCACTTCAAGTCTGCTGGTTCACAGGTGCTTACCCGCAAGACATTCCTGCCTATCGACATTGAGGAGGAGTTGGAACGTGACCATGAGCGCGACCTCACTTCAATTGCCGCTACCAAAGAGAGCCAGGAATATCTGAAGAAGAAAAGCCCAAAGAAGGTCAAGTTGGACGCCGAAGGCAAAGAGGTACCACCGCTGAACGATAACTTCATCGTGGAGCCCGACATGGATACCGTCCTCTCTCAGCTCATTCCTAAGCTGGCTCACTTGATGCTCTACACGGCTCTGCTCGACAGCGTCGCCTCTGAGCATGCTGCCCGTATGGTGGCCATGCAGACCGCCACCGACAATGCCGATGAGTTGCTGCGCCAGCTGAACCTGCAATACAACAAGAGCCGTCAGCAGGCCATTACCTCGGAACTGCTTGACATTGTGGGCGGTACGGTTAATAACTAGGAAACAACGTTTCTATCATCAACATAAGCGGCGGGTATCAATACTCGCCGCTTATTCTTGGTGTATGCTCGGCACGAACATGTTGCCTATTGCTTGTCCGGAGAAGCGAGAATCAAGGGGACAGGTTTTTGGATGTTCATCCAAAAACCTGTCCCCTTGATTCCACTTTGGAGTGAGCCACATGGCCGCTATCCGGGCTATCGAAGCCGAGTGGCTTACCCCAAAATTGACCTTTGTGCGTGGATGAGGATGGTGAGGTTCAAGTGAGGTTCAAGTGAGGTTCAAGTGAGGTTAAAACAACCAACCTCACTCGCAGTATTCCCTTTATACAAAGGCTTTCCGAACCATCAAGTGAGGTTAAGCTCAAAATCCGTAAAATTCTCTCGGCACCTACCCATCTCCCCTAACTAAGGGGTGGGCTATAGGGTAGGGGACTTTACCGTAAGCAAATAGTTGTTTAACCGTAAGCAAACTGCTGCTTAACCGTAAGCATTTTTAAATTTTCTGAAATGAAATCTGCTCAAACTTTTGGCTAATTCATTTGTTTTATCTACCTTTGCCAACGAAATGAGTAAGGATTTGTATATCATATGTGGTTGTAATGGCCACAATATCCCTGAACCCATTATCCGAAGAAGATATGCTTCTGGTATCAAGAACCTATTCAACTTGTTCATGAGCGAAGTCGATTATTGGGACATTTATGATAATAGTAAATATCCGAGAAAACAAATTGCATGTGGAGGTAAAAATACTGAGACTAAAATAATAGAGGAAAAATCATTTAATCTAATAAAGAATTATGTCAAATAAAGAGATAAGAGAATTTTCGGAAAAGTTGAAGCATGGACTTGAGATAGCAGAAAAGAGAATGCTTCAGGATAAGGCGATGCGTGGAGAAAATCTTATTGTATCATCTGATGGTAAAACATTTCAACATATTCCAGCTAAAGAATTACTTGCGGCAGAGCAACCGGTAAAGCATTGATTCTTCTAGAGGTAAGTTGTTTATCCACTCAATGTCCAACTACCGTCTTCTTTCAATAATGCCATAATCTATTTCTTTATTGCATAGTGTTGATAACTTTCATATCTCCCCATGGGGAGGTGTCTCTATATTCCAACAGTTTTGTTAGTCTGCTTTTAATCTTTTCGGGGATATTCTCTTTTAAAGAAAGGTAAGGGTGGCGTTTTGACATCAAAAAGAGGTGAAATTCTTCTTCTTCACCTTATTTAATAATGGAATAGCCTGTTTTTCGGATTAAATTTTCTAACTTTGCGCCCATGCAATGTGCGCATGACAAACAATCGTGCTCGCATTTCGACAAATGACCCAGACAGCCAATAGGCAAACGATATATGGAATCCCCCTCGCAGTGTATGCAAAGGTTTGGTCGCCTGTCGAGACACTGCTTGGGGGTTCTGCTTTAGATAGATGGAGTTAATTAACAACATCAACAAAACACTACGGGATGACATCGTAGCGCAAATGAAATCAGGAAGCCGACTATCCATAGCGGCATCCTGTTTCTCCATCTATGCCTTTCAGGAGTTGAAGGAGGCATTGAAGGACATCAAGGAACTCCGTTTCATTTTCACCTCGCCGACGTTTACAACAGAGAAAACTCCAAAGCAGCAGCGTGAGTTTTACATTCCACGGTTAGACCGTGAGCGTACACTTTATGGTTCGGAGTTTGAAGTGAAGCTCCGCAACGAACTGACCCAAAGGGCTATTGCCCGTGAATGTGCTGACTGGATTCTGGAAAAGGCTTGTTTCAAGTCTAACAAGACCAATGAGCAGATGATGGGTTTCATCAACCTTGATGACATCAGCTATTCACCCATCAATGGTTTTACTACGGTTGACCTCGGATGTGAGAAAGGCAACGCTGCCTATACAATGATTCAGAAGGCCGAAGCTCCGTTCTCAAAGGCATACATAGACCTCTTCAATCAGATATGGAATGACAGCAGTCGCTTACAGGTGGTCACGGAAGAGGTTATTGACAGCATCAGCAACGCCTATAAAGAGAATGCCCCAGAGTTCCTTTACTTCGTGGCACTCTACAACATATTCAATGAGTTTTTGGAAGACATCAGCGAAGACGAGTTGCCCAAAGAGGCTACTGGCTTCAAAAACTCAGCCATCTGGGAAAAGCTCTATAATTTCCAGCGTGACGCAGCCCTGGCGGTCATCAACAAACTGGAGAAGTACAATGGCTGCATCCTTGCAGACAGTGTAGGTTTAGGAAAGACCTTCACTGCCCTGTCAGTCATCAAGTATTTTGAGAGCCGTAACCGAACTGTCTTAGTGCTCTGCCCCAAGAAGCTCTTTGAAAACTGGAACACCTATCGGCAGAACTATGTCAACAATCCATTGGCAAAAGACCGTTTGAATTACGATATACTCTACCATACAGACCTCTCACGCGACTACGGACGAAGCAACGACCTTGACTTGGAGCGCGTAAACTGGGGTAACTATGACCTTGTGGTTATCGATGAGAGTCACAACTTCCGTAATGGTGGTAAAATAAGTACCGACGAGAATGGCGAGAATCCCCG
>JAEEQB010000033.1 GCA_016285075.1 Prevotella sp. | reverse complement strand
TGACGGCAGTGGGCTCGTAGTCAGACTCTATCTGCTGCTTGGGATCGTCGTAGAAGGGGAACTCGATGGTCTTCATGGCCTCCTGCAAGTCAGCGGGCTTACAGCCGAGCTCTACAAGACGCTGCAGTACTTCCTCTGCCTCGTCCCACTCTTCCTCTGCCTCTTCCTTCCATTTGTCGGCCAGCTTGTTCCAACCCTGCAGATGGCAGTATGCCGAGAATGCGAAATGTTGCTTACTATTGCCAAACCATACAGCGCCTAACTGGGCGAACTGCTTCAATGCTTCTTCTTTTGTCATAATCTGTTTCAATTTTAGGTGAATATTAATGTTTGATAATTATTGAGAGGCAAAGTTACACATATTTACTCATTCAATTGCAAACCTAAACGGAAGAAAAATTGATTGAAACGGAAATAACTCGTATTTTTTTTGTATATTTGCACCCGCAAACTATCGATCAACTGCAATATGTTCAGATTAGAAGCCACCTGGATGTGGCAATACGGCCACGACACCATCCCTGACTGGGACGGGAAACTGCTGATTATCGATACCGATCCGCACAACTCATTGGTAGAGACCAATGCGCTGCCGGGAACCATTGCCGCCTACGGCTACACCATCGTGCTGCATGGATGGATGACGATGCTATACAATGGTCGCGAGGTTCATTTCACTAAAGATGACCTTATTATATATACCCCAGGGATGATGGTAAGCGTTATCGATATCTCCGATGACTATCGCGGCATCTGCCTTGTGGCAGACAAGGACTTTGCCTTCGAGTCACCCACCTTGCGCAACGCCATCCGTGCTGCCTATCTTCCGGCAGTAGAGCTGAGTGAATCTCGTTTGACCCTCGCGGAAGTCGACCTTCAAAACCTCATGGAACTAATGGGCATCATCCGCCGCTATCTCTTTTCGCCCGACCACCCTTTCCGCAGCGAAAGTCTCCGGACAACATATGGTTTGTTCTTGCTTGAACTGAATGCCATCCAGGAACGTACTATCTGCAACCGCCGATTCCCCAAACGCATCGAGGAACTGTTTTTCGATTTCCTTCGTCTTGTACCCATCCACTTCGCCGAGCACCATGATGTCGCCTTCTATGCCTCACAGCTCTGTATCACGCCGCGCTATCTCTCACAGATTGTCCGAGAGGTCTCAGGCCGCACCGTCATCAACTACATCAACCAGATGCTTCTGATGGAGGCCTCCTACCTGTTGCAACAAACCTCACTACCCATCGCAGATATAGCCGTCCGCCTACACTTTTCTGAGACTGCTTCGCTCACCCGTTTCTTCACAAGGATGAAGGGTATTAATCCAAGTATGTATAGGAAGGGGAGATAGGTTAGACATCTTTATCTCTAGAGTGCAAAAAAGGACCTGCCCAAACGGACAGGTCCCTTTACTATATCAGAGTGATATTTACTCTTCTACGGCTGCCTGGGCGGCGGCGAGGCGTGCGATGGGCACGCGGAAGGGAGAACAAGATGCGTAGTTCATGCCGATCTTTGCACAGAACTTCACTGAGCTGGGCTCACCACCGTGCTCACCGCAGATACCACAGCGGAGGTCAGGACGCACCTCACGGCCTTCCTTGACGGCGAACTTGATGAGACGGCCAACACCCTTCTGGTCGAGCACCTGGAACGGGTCTACCTTCAGGATCTTCTTGTCGAGGTATACGGGCAGGAAGGATGCGATGTCGTCGCGGCTGTAGCCGAAGGTCATCTGAGTCAGGTCGTTGGTACCGAATGAGAAGTACTGAGCCTCCTCGGCGATACGGTCGGCAGTCAGGGCAGCACGAGGAATCTCGATCATCGTACCAATCTCGAACTCTACCTCGATACCCTCGGCAGCGAACACTTCCTTAGCGGCGTGCTGGATAACCTCCTTCTGCTGCTTCAACTCGTACATTGTACCGATCAGCGGAACCATGATCTCCGGCATCGGGTTCTTACCTTCCTTCTTCAGCTCGCAGGCAGCACCGAGGATGGCCTTGGTCTGCATAGCGGTGATTTCAGGGAAGGTGATACCCAGACGGCAGCCACGGTGTCCCAGCATCGGGTTGTTCTCAGCGAGAGAGTCTACGCGGCGCTTGATGTCCTCGACGCTGACGCCCATTTCCTTAGCCATTGTCTCCTGTCCAGCGAGATCGTGGGGAACGAACTCATGGAGAGGAGGATCGAGCAGACGGATGTTCACGGGCAGTCCGTCCATAGCCTCGAGGATGCCCTTGAAGTCGGCCTTCTGGTAGGGCAGCAGCTTGGCGAGAGCCTTCTCACGTCCGGCAACGCTGTCGGCGAGAATCATCTCACGCATAGCGATGATCTTCTTGTCCTCGAAGAACATGTGCTCAGTACGGGTAAGACCGATACCCTTGGCACCAAACTCGCGAGCCAGCTGGGCGTCGCGTGGGGTGTCGGCATTGGTACGGACCTGCAGCTTAGTGTACTTGTCGCAGAGGTCCATCAGCTCCTTGAAGTCGCCAGAGAGCTCGGCAGCCTTTGTGGGCACCTCGCCAGCGTAAACCTGACCTGTGGTACCATTCAGAGAGATGTAGTCACCCTCCTTATATACAACACCGTCAATCTCGACGGTCTTATCCTTGTAGCTTACATTCAGTGCACCAACACCCGAGACGCAGCACTTACCCATACCACGGGCTACAACGGCAGCGTGAGAGGTCATACCGCCACGAGCGGTGAGGATACCCTCGGCAGAAGCCATACCAGCCAGGTCCTCAGGCGAGGTCTCGATACGTACGAGCACGACCTTATGTCCGTCGTTATGCCATGCCTCGGCATCATCAGCGTGGAACACGATCTGACCGCAGGCAGCACCAGGAGATGCAGGCAGTCCCTGTGCAATCACCTTGGCCTGTGAGAGTGCCTTTTTGTCGAATACGGGATGGAGGAGTTCGTCAAGCTTCTGAGGCTCGCAGCGCATGATGGCGGTCTTCTCGTCGATCTTACCTTCGTGGAGCAGGTCGATGGCAATTTTCACCATTGCTGCGCCAGTACGCTTACCGTTACGTGTCTGGAGGAACCAGAGTTTGCCCTCCTGAACGGTGAACTCCATATCCTGCATATCGTGATAGTGCTCCTCGAGCTTGTTCTGGATGCCGTCGAGTTCCTTGTAGATCTCAGGCATAGCCTCTTCCATTGAAGGATACTTGGCCACGCGCTCTTCCTCAGAGATGCCAGCGCGCTCTGCCCACCGCTGCGAGCCGATCTTGGTGATCTGCTGCGGAGTACGGATACCGGCCACCACGTCCTCACCCTGTGCATTCACCAGGTACTCACCATTGAACAGGTTCTCACCATTGGCGGCGTCACGGCTGAAGCACACACCAGTAGCAGAGGTGTCGCCCATGTTACCGAATACCATGGCCATCACGCTGACTGCAGTACCCCACTCGTCGGGTATACCTTCCATCTTACGATAGAGGATGGCTCGCTCGTTCATCCAGCTGCGGAACACAGCGCAGATAGCGCCCCAGAGCTGCTCGATGGGATCATCGGGGAACTCCTTGCCAGTGCGCTCCTTGATGGCGGCCTTGAACAGCTGGACCAGTTTCTTCAGGTCTTCCACGGAGAGGTCTTTGTCGAGCACCACGCCGCTTTCTTTCTTCACTCCCTCGATGATTTCCTCGAAGGGGTCGATGTCGGTCTTGTTGACAGGCTTCATCTCGAGCACCACGTCACCGTACATCTGTACGAAGCGGCGGTAGCTGTCGTACACGAAGTGTGGGTTGTTGGTTTTCTTCACCATACCCTCGGCCACCTCGTCGTTCAGACCCAGGTTCAGGATGGTATCCATCATGCCAGGCATAGAGGCGCGTGCACCCGAGCGTACTGAAACCAGCAGGGGGTTCTCCTTGTCGCCGAACTTCGAGTTCATCAGCTCCTCGATGTGCTTGACAGCAGCCATCACATCGTCGTTCAGCAGCTCCATGATCTTCTGCTGTCCCACCTGATAGTACTCGTTACAGCAATCTGTAGTGATAGTGAAACCAGGAGGAACTGGGACGCCAATCAGGTTCATCTCAGCAAGGTTAGCGCCCTTGCCACCAAGTTCCTCACGCATTTTCGCATTACCTTCGGCCTTACCGTTGCCGAAAAGGTAAACTCTTTTCTGACTCATACGTTTGTTTCTGTTTTTTTACAATTAATACTTATGGAATTATCTTTTATGTTCTAATTGTGCAAAGTTAATGATTTTCTCCGACAATCTCCTATGGTTACACGCTAATTTTTTCATTTTTTCAATTTTTTAATTATTCAGGGGCTGTGAGAACTTTGCTACTGTTTCCACCAGGGCAGCCGGGTTGCCCATGTCATAGCGTTCTCCGTTGAAGCGTATACCCATCATGCCGATTTTCGCCCTCACTGCCTCGAGTGCCGATGTCAGTTCTATTTCCCGCGAGCTTCCCTGCTCGTCGGCCAGTCTGATGTCATCCGCCAGCTGCTGGAATACCTCTGGTGTCAGTATATACTGTCCGAAGATGGAGCAGTACTCACGCTTTCCCTTCTGATTGCGCACGGCAAGGAATTCCTCTGCATAGGAAGCCTTTGGTTTCTCGTAGACCGTTGAGACGTTGAGAATGGTCTCGTCCTTGTCTTCCCACACACCAGCCATAATGCCGAAATGGCTGACATCGGCAAGCTCTACAGGATAGAGTCCCACAATCAGGCGGTTGTATCTCTCGTACTCCTCGATGAGCTGCAGTGCGCAGGGTTTGTTCGTCAGCGACCTGTAGAGCGTATCGCCCAGCATCAGCAGCACTGGCTCGTTTCTGGCAAAGTCGGCAGCCTGGTACACCGCATGTCCGAATCCGCGTTTCTCATGCTGGTAGACATATCTCAGCCGCTTTCCTATGTCCATAATATGGTTCTCGTATTCACGGCATTCCGAGTTGAGCTTGCTCAAGTGCTCATCGCTCAGCGGACGGTCAAAGAAGTCGGCATACAGCTTACGCTCCTCCTCCGATCCCAGTACGAGACATATTTCCTCAATGCCGCTCTGCACCAGTTCCTCCAGCAATATCAAGATGACAGGTCGCACCATGCCGTCGGCACAGGGAATGGGGAAGAAGTCCTTCTTCATGACCCTTGTCGACGGATAGAGCCTTGTGCCGAATCCTGCCACAGGTATGATGGCTCGGCGTACGGTATGTACGGGATTGATGGTCAGTTGGTATGCCTTCAGGCCCTTGCTGTTCAGATAGTCCAGCAGTTTCAGCTGGCACTCCTCGTCGCGTGCGAGGAACTGCACGGATCCGTCCCCGTGCGAACCTACGCCCTTTCCGCCCCACACCAAGGGTTGTATTAGCGGGTCGTTGAGCACCTCGTGGAGCTTGGGTGCAGCAAGTGCCTCTGGCGACATCGGTGCCACGTGCGAGTCAAACAGGTTCTCTGCCTCCGTCATCAGCTGTCCCAGCTCCTGGACCTTGCCTTCAGCCATATAGCGTATGGCGCGATCAATGATCTGCTGGTTCAGTATGCCCAGCGCCTCGTGTTCACGTCTCTCCATTTCGTTCGAGGCAAAGGGATAGGCCTTGTTCAGGTCACGCAGGATCCTCACCGTGTCCTTCTCAGCACACAGGTCGGCAAACACCCATCTCAGCGCTTTCTTCACATTCAGCGCCTGCACCTCAATCTCGTCGCCGTCGAAGGTCATCAGGTTGGGCTTCACGCCAAATGCGCATGCCTGGTCAAGACGTCCGCAGCGGCTGCTGGTACGCAGCTCGCCCAGGTAGGCAATGTTCATCTCGCCCAGGGTGTTCAGGTTCAGATTATATAATAAATTGAACGCGCGCGCAACGAGCACACAGATGGCAGCGCTGGACGACAGACCCGACTTCATGGGGAGCGTCATCCGGGTAATCCTGATGCGCACGCCGCCCACCTTGTACCATTCCAGCATATAACTGGCCACACCGGCACAGTAGCAGAAGAACGACCCGCTCTTGGCCACACGTTTCAGCTCAGCCTCGTCCATACGGCATGCAAAGTCCTTCCACAGGCCGTCTATCTCCTCGGCCGTGCTTTGCATCTCAAAGATGGACGATTTCTCGGCCTCGGCATATATACCCTCTTCAATACCAGTCACAATAGCGGCACCTGGCGGAATGTCAGCATTCATCGTACGATAATGGCCTGCCCAGTCGGTATGTTCACCAAATAGGCACAGGCGTCCAGGAACAAATAGCTTTACCATATTTATACAATTCTTTAGGTTTTCCTTGTCAAAACAGCCACAAAGGTACGATTTTCTTTCAACTTAACACCCGTAAAAAGGCACTTTTTCTATGCAGAATTGTTAAAAAAGGCTAAACCGCATGAACAAAATACGTCTGAGAAGTTCATAATTAAAAGAAATTAGTAACTTTGCACCAATAAAAATCATTAACAACTCGAACAATAAAAACCCTATTGCCTATCGAAACAGTCTTTACTTAACAAATTATTGATTAAGTATGAAGCAGTTTGAGAGCCTTACTGACGAGCAGTTGGCTTTACTTTATGTAGAAGGAAACAACAAGGCGTTCGATGAGTTGTTAGTAAGAACCCAGGAGCAGTTGTTCACGTATATCATGTTCGTTGTCCGCGACCATGACCTGGCCGACGATATATTCCAGGAGACGTTCGTCAAAGCCATCGTCTGGCTGCAGGAGGGCCGTTACACCAACTCTGGGAAAATCATGTTCTGGCTCACCCGCATAGCCCACAATGTGATCATGGACACCTACCGCCAGGTGCGTACGGAGCATGTGGTAGACCTGCCCGATGACAACAACCTGTCGAACCTGAAGGGGGCTGAGGTGCTCGACACCTGGCGCGAGAGCCAGCTGGTGAACGAACAGGTGCTGAACGATGTCAAGAAGATGATGGAAGCCCTGCCTGCCACCCAGCGCGAAGTGGTCTACATGCGCTTCTTCCAAGAGCTGTCGTTCAAAGAGATAGCCGAAGCCACCGGCGTGAGCATCAACACCGCACTTGGCCGCATGCGCTATGCCATGATCAACCTGCGTAAAATGGCAAAAGTACACAATATAGAACTGGCACTGACCTGCTGAAGTTAAACCCAGCAAGCCTGGAGGAGCAAAAGCCCGCAAGTCTGAAAGGCCAAAAGCGCCAAGCCCAGGGCAGCGCTGCAACTGTTAGGTTACGAAAACTACTTGACGAAACAGGAAAACAGCAGCGCTTGAGCTATGCTCGCTTGTCACAGCAAGAACGCTTAACGAAACGGGAAAACCACTGATGCTGAAAGCGCCACCACTCGTCTACTACGGCATGCACAAGGACGAGCAACGGTAATCTGCTAGTGATAGGTGTTAGGAAATTAGAATAATTAGAATAATTTCGACCAGAAATTGTATTCAAAGCGGTATCTGACGAAACGGGATACCCACTGATACTGAAGGCGTCTCCTAATCGGAGACGCCTTCAGCGTCTTATGACCAAGGCAGTAATAAGGATGTCACTTAATTCTTTAATTCTCTAATTATCTCCCTTACGGTCAGTGGGTCTTCGACAAATCTCTCAATTACTTGATTGAAAAGAGACCACTTGCGGAAGTCGAGACACCCTTTCCTGGTGTCCCCTTCCTTGCGTTGATCAGAAGCGGAAGTCGAACTCTGCGTCTATCAGGTTGTAGTTATGCTTGGCCAGCGTACGGTCGTTGACACGCGAATACTCCAGATGTAGCTCCAGGTTCTTCGAGAAATAATAGTTGAGACCGCACTCCACCTGATTGACAGAGCTTCCCCACTCCTTCGACACGCGGTAGCTCTGGTAACGTGCCTTCGCATGAAGCTTCGACTTGACAATCGGCACAATGCCGAAGACATACCAACCGTCGGCCTTGTCGCCGAGGGCATAGTTGATGGTCGTATTGCCTACCACACCTGATCCCCATCCCTGAGAATGTATATACTCAGCACGTATGGTGTATTCGTTCAGGTCATATTCTGCCGAGAGACAGTAGCGGTTCAGATACACGTTCTCGTTGTTCCCGTCCTTCGTGGTCATACCGCCATGACTGCCCTTCCATCCGAAAGCACCGACGCGTACGCCCTTGATGGGCATCACCCACAATCCGCCAATGATGTCCTTTTGGTTGTTCTTGTCGCTACGGTTGACGCCCTCACCGTTATATACACCCACCTGATAGTGCAGCAGCTTCCGTCCGCTGGCGTTGGGCAGCACATCGCCCGACACCTGTACACCAATGTCGCGCCCGCCGCTGGACTTCTCGCCGTTACGGTCGCCGAATCCCGACAAGCGGTTGATGACATCGGCATAGCCGCGCCATCCCTGCGTAACGGGGTTCGTGGGGTTCTCGAACGTGAATGCACGCTTGAACTGTCCGGCACGGATCTTGAACTCAGGGAACTTCCTCCATTCCGTATAGAGGTCCACCAGCTGCACAGTAGGCTCGGCGGGACCCTTGGCGTTAGTGCCCTGGATCTGGGCGCGCCAGTCAAAGTCGCCGATCTTGCCGTCGAGGATAAAACGTGCCAGTCGCAGGTTGAACGAGTTGGTGTGGGCACCTTCCTTGTCCACGCCCTGATACTGCAGCATAGCGTAGCCGCTGAACTTGATGTTCTTCACCCATGCGGGCACTTCCACCGATGCTTTCTCAGCAGCCGCCTGCTGGGATTCCATTTCCTCTGCGCTGACATTCACCACCATAGCAACAAGCAGCGCCACAAGCCATGTTAATCGTTTCATAATCATATTCCAAAGGTTATTTAATAGGTTAGTAGAACCGCAGAAAAACATTCCGAATTGGCACGGAACAGCCCTCCACATTATTCTTCTGCAAAGTTACAAAAAAAAATGTATATACGCAAGGTTTTACCAAAAAAATCAAAATAAATTCTCATGCTTGGCAATTTACCGTCTAGTATCCTACTTGTTGTCTGCCCCTCCGGTTGATCAACCAGTTGTCCACAAGGAAACAACAGGGTTTCCCGTTGTTGCAGCACTCGAGCTTGCCTTGGCCAGTGGCAGTTATGAAGAGAGCACCAGCGGGATAGAGTCCCGACTTGTTGATGAATGCCATTGTCTGGGTTGCGCCAAGGGTGTCGCTTTTCGCGACTCCCTTATCCTCAGCATCAACATGCTTGCTTAAAACCAGGGCCCCAAATCAGGGTGGTGGTTTTTGTAGCAGACTGGTTTATATAACACTAAGTAGCAGATTTTGGGCTGTTTTTATTTGCATTTCCCAAATATTATCCGTATCTTTGCACCCAGCAAACAATTACAAAAATAATTAAGCAAATGCAACAGACAAAACTTTGGATGCTGGCCGCCATCCTCACCCTTTGCGGCACCATGAGCGGTTTCGCACAGAATCAGAAGCCAAGCGACCTGAAAGGACAACCTGGCACATGGGTGCTTATGGCCAAACTGTCAAACCCCGACGACACGCTCATAATAGTACCGACCGACGACATGAAGAGCCTGAATACGGTGGTAAGGGATCAGAATGGCGCATTCCTGTTCTCAACCCCTCTGTCCGAGGCGAAGACTTATTTCTTACTCACACCGTCGGCAGTTCGGCATCAGGGCGGTTTCAGCATGTTCTTCGATGCCGTGCCTGGCGAAGTGCTGGCGGTTGAGGGACTTTCCCAGGATGACAAGCCTGCCAACGGCCTCACCTACGACGGCACCAAATTCTATCAGCACTACGCCGAAGCGCTCATCGCGCAAAAGAAGGTGAAGGACGACAAAAGCGCCCAGCCTGCCATCGACTTCATCAAAACATATCCCAACGACGAAATCGCTGCTGTGCTCGTTGGAAATGTGGGCAGCCATGATTCCGACCGTTTGGAGGAAATGCTCGCCACACTGTCGCCTGCCATCAGGAACGGCCGCCTAAAGGGCTTTATCGACAAGCAGATTGCCGACTCGAAGGAGTATCTGAGGCAGAAGGAGTTGGAGGGCAAGACGCTCAAGCCCGGCAGTACTGCTCCCGACTTCACGCTGAACGACATCAACGGCCAGCCCTTCACGCTGTCGAAAATGAGCAATGAGAAAATCATCTTGCTCGACTTTTGGGGCTCGTGGTGTGCCTGGTGTATCAAGGGATTCCCCGACATGAAGAAGTACTACGAGAAATATAAGGACAAACTGGAGATTATCGGCATGGACTGCCACGACACCGAGGCGAAATGGAAGAAGGCCGTAGCCGACAACGAACTGCCTTGGAAGCACGTGTTCGTGCCCAAAGACTCGACAGTGCTCACCGACTATATGGTCAGCAGCTACCCCACGAAGGTCATTATCGCCAACGGCAAGGTGCTGTCAACCGTCGTCGGCGAGGATCCCAAATTCTACGAACTGCTCGATACGTTGTTTGCAGAGTAAGTGGGTTGCATCCTTTCAAGAATCAAGGGGACAGGTTTTTGGAAGAATCAAGGGGACAGGTTGTACAACCTGTCCCCTTGATTCTTCCTGTACTCTCCCTGCACTTGCAAACGTGCCAACGGGCCATCGTGCCATTTCGATTTTTAATTTTCACAGAATGGGATGAAGGGAAGGGGTAATGTATCTATATTCTCTTCCTAAACCATCTGTGCTCACACACGCACTCTGTGTTAATAATTCTTGCCAGAAATGATATTCCATAGCGTTATCTGACGAAACGGGAATACGCAAACGGGCGTATGGGGTGTAAATAACAGGCATACTAATCGCCAGAAGAGCGAGGACAGCTCTCTCTTACAGATTGAACTATTTTTTGAGCAGGATCGAACTATTCTCGCCGCCTGCGCGCTCCCTCGGCAAGACAACGACAAAATCGAGAATCTGCGCCAGGGTAATTTGGCTTTTGCCCTTACAGGGCAATGGTTTCCACGCTTGTTTACCCAAGGGCGTTGCCCTGGGCTTACGGCTGCTGCCATCCGTCAGGGCGTCTTATCCACCAGGTGTCGGCACGGCGTTATCCCGTTCATCATTATATAGGGGTTTTTCCCCGTCAGGGCGCACTGGGGAGAGTTGAACCATCTCTATAGAAAGTCCGTGAAGTCCGTTGCAAGAAAAAATGATATTTCCCCAAAAAATTGGGGGAAACTATTGTTTTGCATTGTTATTTTCATTAATTTTGCATCAGGAAACAGATCTGAAAATCGGGATGGCGGCTCCAACTATTCTTATCGGTGCTCCAGCAGTACTACGTTCTCGACGTGAGGGGTATGAGGGAACATGTCCACAGGCTGAACGGCGGCCACACGGTAGTCAACGTCAAGGTCGTGAAGGTCGCGTGCCTGGGTGGCAGGGTTGCAGGACACATAGACAATGCGCTGAGGTGCAGCACGCAGGATGGTCTTCACCACGTCAGGGTGCATGCCGGCACGGGGTGGATCAGTGATGATGACGTCAGGACGTCCGTATTCTGCAATGAATTCATCGGTGAGGATATCCTTCATGTCGCCGGCAAAGAACAGCGTGTTGCCGATATGGTTGAGTTCAGAGTTCACCTTCGCATCCTCAATTGCCTCGGGCACATACTCTATGCCGATGACCTTCCGTGCCCGCTTCGCCACGAAATTGGCAATGGTGCCCGTTCCTGTGTAGAGGTCGTAGACAAGGGGGTTCGTCTCAGGGGAGCCTTCCCCCACCCCATCGGCTTCGCCAGGCATTCCTGCAAAGGCAAATTCGCGGGCAACGCTGTAGAGATGGTAAGCCTGTTCGGTGTTGGTCTGATAGAACGACTTGGGTCCCACCTTGAACTTCAGGTCTTCCATCAGCTCAAAGATATGGTCCTTGCCCTTGAACACCCGTATTTCCTGGTCGCCTATGGTATCGTTGCACTTCTGGTTGTCGAGATACAGCAGGGAGGTGATCTGCGGGAACTCGTCGGCCACGTGCTGCAGGAGGGCTTTGGCCTCCTGGTCGCCTCCCGTCTGGTCGTAGTGGAACTGGAAGATGACCATCAACTCGCCAGAAGCCGAGTTACGGATAATGACGTCCCGCAGCAGTCCCACCTGTGCACGCAGGTCGAAGAACGACAGGCTGTGTTCCATGGCATAGCGATAGACCTCGTTGCGTATGCGGTTGTGCAGGTCGTCCATGAGCCAGCATTTCTCTATGGGCAGGATCTTGTCGAAGGCCCCAGTGATGTGGAACCCTATGGCGGGCACGTCTTTCAGGCTCATGCTCTGGTCCTTGGGCAGGCTTTCTATCTGCTGCTTGGTGAGATAGCGTTTGTTGGCACATCCGAAATCGAGCTTGTTGCGGTATTCGCGTGTCTTCACCGAGCCAAGGATGGGGCGGAACTCAGGCAGTTGAATCTTGCCGATGCGGGTCAGCTGGTCGTACACCTGCTGCTGCTTCATGCGAAGCTGCTCGTCGTAGGATATCTGCTGCCACTTACATCCTCCGCACACGCCGAAATGCTGGCAGAAAGGCTCCGTGCGGCGCGGGCTTTTCTCAACATAGCGTGCCACCTCGGCCTCCATGAACGAGTGCTTCTTGCGGTGCACCTGCAGGTCACAGACGTCGCCAGGCACTGCCCACGGCACGAACACCACCATATCGTCGACCCTTGCCAGCGACTTTCCTTCGGCGGCATAGTCAGTAATGGTGACGTTCTCTAACAGCGGTAGGGGTTTCTTTTTTCTAGCCATAAGTCAGTCGTGAAACGTATTTTAGACCTCCACATATTTCACACCCACATAGAAGGCGAAGACCACAGGGCGTATGCCGCAGCTGAATGTGGCTTTCTCTGTGCCCCCGTTCACATTGTAGATGTTCACGAAGCCGCCTTTCGTATAGTCGGGCACAGGTGGATCCCAGATGCTTGGCCTGTTCACCTGGTTGAAGGCAATGAACACTTCCTCGGACAGCGGGTCCACGGCAATGGCGGCAGGTTCAGCATCTTCTATCGAAGTGAAATACATTGTCTCGCGGGTGTTGGCATCGTAGTACCAATATTCTGCGAAGTCTGTGCCCAGGGGCTTGTTGTAGGTATAGATGCGGACGGTGGTTTCATTCTTGTAGGTATAATTGCCCACCGCCATTCCTGTGGCATCCACCACCTTGACTATGCTGTCGCCCTCGATTCGGTAGACGCCGTTGTCAGATTGCCTGCTGCCCGATTCGTCCAGGGTGCCGAGGTCCAGATAGTAGATGGCATTACCTATTGCCGCAACCTCCTGCGGATGTCGTATGTTCTCGTGGGTGATGGTAGTTGCGGTGCCTGTAACAAGGTCGATCACAGAGATGGAAGGCGACTGGTGGCGCCCGTCGTCGCTGTTGGCCACATAGAGCTTACTGCCTGTGACGGAGATGCCCTCAGGGAAGGAGCCAGCCTGATAGGTCCGGACGATCTGATAGCCTACAGTGTCGATGGCAGCCACGTAGCCCGCTTGTGTGGAGACGTAGACGTTGCCCTGGGCAGCCGTGATGCGACGGGGTGCAAAGCCGTTGCTCGTGCCCATGAGGTCGGTGGTGCTGAAGGAGGTCAGCATCCTGCCGCTCTTCACATCGCGCACATAGATGGTATTTTCGGTCGACACCACCACATAGAGCCTGGATCCATAGACCACTGCATCGCAGGTGCGACGGCTGAGGAAAACGCCTCCAGCGGTTATCAGAGAATCCAAAGTAGAAGCAGTCTGTGTGGCATAGTCATAATAGGACAAGGCACCTTTGGCAAAGGTTTCACTGTTGCCCGAGGTAAGTACGAACACTCCGTTGTTCCGCAACACACGTACCTGCTGCGTTTCGTGCTCATCGTTGTCACTGCATGACATCGATAGGCCTGCCGCCAGCAAAAGCATCGTTCCAACTTTCAATATTTCCTTTCTCATACAGACTCAAACACTTTAGTTTCAATGATTTATAATATCACCATCAAGCCTTTGCTTGAAGGGCGGCAATAGAATCCTTGAGCGACTGGATTTTTTCGAGCGAGTCGCTCTCCTTCTTGCGTTCCAAGGCAACCACAGCCTCTGGTGCATTCTGGACGAAGCGCTCGTTGGAGAGCTTCTTCTGCACGCCAGCGAGGAATCCCTCCAGGTGCTTCAGCTGGGTCTCCATCTTCTCTATCTCAGCTGCCACGTCGATCATGTCGCCCAGAGGAACGGCAAACTCGTCGGTACCCACCATGAAGGCCGATGCCGTAGCATCTTTCTCGGCCACGACGCTGACTTCGCTCACGTTGGCCATCTTGCAGATGGCAGCATCGAAGGCGGCATAGGCGTTCTGGCCCACTACCTGCAGGGAGAGCGTCTCCTTGGGAGCAATGTTCTTCTGCGAACGTACCATACGGACGCCCGACACAATCTGCTTCACCTGCTCAATGGCTACTACCAGCTGGTTGTCGGCATCAGTGGGAGCAGGCAGTTCCAGCTTGTCGCGCATGATGCTCTCGCCAGGCTGGCGGTCGTAGATGTGCTGCCACAGCTCCTCTGTGATGAATGGCATAAACGGATGGAGCATCTTCAGGAGGGTCTCGAAGAAGGAGAGGGTCTTGCCATAGGTCTCGCTGTCGATGGGTTGTGCCTCGCCGTTGACATAGGCGGGCTTCACCATCTCGAGATACCAGCTGGAGAACTCGTCCCAGAACAGCTTGTAGACAGCCATCAGGGCCTCAGAGATGCGGTATTTCTTGAACAGGTCGTCGAGCTCGGCATTTGTCTGCCTCAGCTTGGCCTCGAACCATTCTGTAGCGATCTTGTTGGTGGCAGTAGCGCTGCCTTCTGCCACCTTCCAGCCCTTTACTAATCGGAACGCGTTCCATATTTTATTATTGAAATTGCGTCCCTGCTCGCAAAGTGCCTCGTCGAACAGGATATCGTTGCCAGCAGGAGCCGAGAGCATCATACCCATGCGCACGCCGTCGGCACCAAACTTCTCGATGAGTTCTATGGGGTCGGGAGAGTTGCCCAGCGACTTGGACATCTTACGTCCCAGCTTGTCGCGGACAATACCTGTGAAGTAGACATTCTTGAAGGGGTACTTGCCCATATACTCCTCACCTGCCATAATCATGCGGGCCACCCAGAAGAAGATGATGTCAGGAGCCGTCACCAGGTCGGATGTGGGATAATAGTAGTTGATCTCCTCATTGCCGGGATTGTTGATGCCGTTAAAGAGGGAGATGGGCCATAACCACGATGAGAACCAGGTGTCAAGAGCATCCTCGTCCTGACGGAGGTCTGACAGCTGCAGCCCGGCATTGCCGCTCTTCTGGCGTGCCAGCTCAAGGGCTTTCTCGGCATTCTCGGCCACGACATAGTCGTCGGTGTCGTTGTAATAATAGGCTGGGATGCGGTGTCCCCACCACAGCTGGCGCGAGATACACCAGTCCTGAATGTTCTCCAGCCAGTTCTTATAGGTGTTCTTGTATTTCTCAGGATAGAACTTCATTTCCCCGTTCATTACTGGGGGCAGGGCGATGTCGGCAAAGTGCTTCATCTTGAGGAACCACTGCAGCGACAGGCGTGGCTCGATGGGGGTATCAGGGTTGCGCTCGGAGTAGCCCACCTTGTTCGTATAGTCCTCTATCTTCTCCATGAGTTCTGCCTGCTGCAGGTCCTTCTGAATCTGCTTGCGGCAGTCCATACGGTCCATACCCACGTAGATGGGTGACTGGTCCGAGATGGTGCCGTCGGCGTTGAAGATGTCGATGGTATCGAGGTTGTGGGTCTTACCCAGCATATAGTCGTTGGTATCGTGGGCAGGGGTCACCTTCAGACAGCCCGTGCCGAACTCGATGTCCACATAGCGGTCTTCAATCACAGGAATGACACGGTTCACCAGCGGGACAATCACCTTGCGTCCCTTCAGCCACTGGTTCTTCGGGTCCTTGGGGTTGATACACATAGCCGTATCGCCCATGATGGTCTCAGGACGCGTGGTGGCCACGACGGCATAGAATCCCTTCTGGTCCCTGTGGATGACGTTCCCTTCAGCCTCCAGCTGGTCAATGCCGTCCAACTCGTTGAGGTCTGCCACATAGTACTTCAGGTGGAACAGGTGGCTCTGCTCTTCCTTATAGACTACCTCCTCGGTAGAAAGGGCTGTGAGAGCCTTGGGGTCCCAGTTCACCATACGGAGGCCGCGATAGATGAGCCCCTTGTTGTAGAGGTCGACAAAGACCTTGATGACGCTCTTGCTGCGTGTCTCGTCCATTGTGAAGGCAGTGCGGTCCCAGTCGCAGCTGGCACCCAGGCGCCGCAGCTGCTTCAGGATGATGCCGCCGTGCTCGTGGGTCCAGTCCCAGGCATGCTCCAGGAACTGCTCGCGGGTGAGGTCATGCTTCTTGATGCCCTGCTCGGCGAGTTTCTTCACCACCTTGGCCTCTGTAGCTATGGAGGCGTGGTCAGTACCTGGCACCCAGCAGGCGTTCTTGCCTTCCATGCGGGCACGGCGCACAAGGATGTCCTGGATCGTGTTGTTCAGCATGTGACCCATGTGGAGCACGCCCGTGACGTTGGGCGGGGGGATAACGATGGTGTAGGGTTCGCGCCCATCGGGCTTACTTGCAAAGAGCTTGTTGTCCAACCAATACTGGTACCACTTCGATTCGACCTCTTTAGGGTCATATTTACTTGCTAATTCCATATGTTTTTATTAATGATCTGCTAAGATATGTATATTCTTTATTATGAAGTTTCCTGCTGATGTCTCTCTTTTTTTCCCTGCTTCACTCATTCACCTTTACTCCGCCTACTTGATTCCCCGCTCATTGAGTGCCTTCGCATAGCGAGCTGCATTCTGCTGATGCTCCTTGTAGGTGACTGCAAAACGGTGGGTACCCGAGAAGTCCTCATTGGCACACATATAGAGATAGTCGTGCTCCACACGATTGAGCACGGCATCGATGCCCTGCACAGAGGCTATCTTGATGGGGCCGGGAGGTAGTCCAGGGTTCTTGTAGGTGTTCCAAGGGCTGTCAATATCCAGCATGCCGTGATAGATACGCCTCAATTCGAAACGCTTCATGGCAAACTTGATGGTGGGGTCGGCCTGCAGAGGCATATGCTGGTGAAGGCGGTTCAGGTACATTCCTGCCACCATTGGTTTCTCCTGCTGGTTGGCTGTCTCTTCGTCGATGATGCTGGCCAAGGTGCACACCTCGTTCTCCGAGAGTCCCAGACGCGCTGCCTGCTCACGGCGTTTCCCTTCCCAGAATCTGTCGTGCTCTTTCTGCATGCGTTCTATGAAACGGTCGAGCGAAGTGTTCCAATACACGTCATAGGTATTGGGGACAAACAGACAGGCGATGGTTGCCGTGTCATAGCCCCGAGCAGCACAGAAGGCAGAATCGTACAGGGCCTCGGCAATCTCGGCAGAGTCAAGCATCAGCTTCGCCGACAGCTGGGCTGCCAGGCGGCTCATGGTACGGCTCTCAGGCACCACAAGGTGAAGCGGAGCCTGCTGGCCGTTCTTCAGGCGTCTCAGTACGCTGGCGGTGCTCATACCAGGCTCAATGGCGTAGCGTCCCACCACAGGATGATCTGCATAATTCATGTGACGGGCAAGGATGCTGAATCCAGCCATTCCATGTGGGGTGGCAAGGGTGTCAAGCTTCGCACACACGGAGTCGATGTCATCGTCCTGGTCTATATAAACATAGTTCACCTCAGGGTGGGAAGAGAAATCGCTGAGGAAAAAATAATAGCCCGATGCCATCACACCTAAGAGGCATATAATGGCAGGAATGATGTAATATTTCGCCTTATTGTATTTCATCTATTTATCATGTTCTTTTAAAAAAACGGTGCAAAGGTACTATTTTTTTGCCGATTTTTGCATCCGCAACAATAATTTTTTCGTACCTTTGCACGCGAAAATTAAAAAAAGGACTTAAGAATCACAAAGAAATACAGAATTAACGATGAAGAAACAACTCAAGAAGGTGCTCGTCTTAGGCTCGGGTGCTCTGAAAATCGGACAGGCTGGTGAGTTTGACTACAGCGGCTCACAGGCACTGAAGGCATTGCGTGAAGAAGGTATTTCCTCCGTATTGGTGAATCCCAACATTGCAACTATCCAGACTTCAGAAGGTATTGCAGACAAGGTTTACTTCCAGCCTGTGACACCCTACTTCGTAACGGAAATTATCAAGAAGGAACGCCCTGACGGCATTCTCCTGGCCTTTGGCGGACAGACGGCCCTGAACTGCGGAACAGAACTTTACCAGAACGGCACACTGAAGGAGTATGGCGTAGAAGTGCTGGGCACCAGCGTCGAGGCCATCATGAACACTGAAGACCGCGACCTTTTCGTCAAGAAGCTTGCCGAGGTTGAACTAAAGGTTCCTGTAAGCCACGCTGTCGAGAACATGGAAGACGCCCTGAAGGCAGCACGTGATATCGGTTTCCCCATCATGATTCGTTCCGCCTATGCTCTCGGCGGTCTTGGATCAGGCATCTGCCCTGACGAGAAGACATTTGTAGAGCTGGCTGAAAGCGCATTCACCTTTGCACCGCAGATCCTCGTTGAAGAAAGCCTGAAGGGATGGAAAGAGATTGAGTTCGAGTGCATACGCGATGCCAACGACCGCTGCTTCACTGTTGCCTCAATGGAGAACTTCGACCCCTTAGGCATCCACACGGGTGAAAGTATCGTTGTGGCTCCTACCTGCTCGCTCACTGAGGAGCAAGTGAAGATGCTTCAGGAAATCACCATCAAGTGCGTGAAGCACCTGGGCATCGTGGGCGAATGCAATATCCAGTTTGCCTTCAACGCTCAGACCAACGACTACCGCATCATCGAGATCAACGCGCGTCTGTCGCGCTCTTCTGCACTCGCTTCGAAGGCCACTGGATATCCTCTCGCTTTCGTGGCTGCCAAGATTGCCTTGGGATATACACTCGACCAGATCGGCGAGATGGGAACCACCAGCAGCGCCTATGTGGCTCCACAGCTCGACTACATGATCTGCAAGATTCCGCGCTGGGACCTTACGAAGTTTGTCGGCGTGAGCCGCCTCATCGGCTCCAGCATGAAGTCTGTAGGAGAAATCATGAGTATCGGCCGTTCCTTTGAGGAGATGATCCAGAAAGGATTGCGTATGATAGGACAGGGCATGCACGGCTTTGTAGGCAACGACCACACGAAGTTCGAAGACCTGGACGATGCTTTGGCCAATCCCACCGACCTGCGCATCTTTGCCATTGCCCAGGCTCTGGAGGAAGGCTACACCGTTGAGCGCATTGAGGAATTGACAAAGATTGACATCTGGTTCCTGGAGCGCCTGAAGCACATTGTCGACTTAAAGCATAAGCTGCAAAAATACAATAAGTTGGAAGAAATTCCTGATGAATTCCTTTTAGAGGTGAAACGTTGCGGATTCAGCGATTTCCAGATAGCACGCTTCGTCATCAAGTCTACCGCTACCAATATGGAGAAGGAGAACCTGCAGGTACGCCAGCACCGCAAGGAGCGCGGCATAATGCCTTCCGTGAAGCGCATACCTACAGTAGCCTCTGAGCACCCAGAGCTGACGAACTACCTCTATTTCACGTATACGCACGTGCCCGCGTTTGGCAATCCGCAAGGCGAGCAGTATAAACCCAAGCACGACATCAATTACTATCAGCACGACAAATCGGTCATCGTTCTCGGCTCTGGTGCCTACCGCATCGGCTCTTCTGTAGAGTTCGACTGGTGCTCTGTAAATGCCATCAACACAGCTCGCAAGCTGGGCTACAAGAGCATCATGATCAACTATAACCCTGAGACCGTATCGACGGACTACGACATGTGCGACCGCCTCTATTTCGACGAGCTATCACTGGAGCGTGTGCTCGACGTCATCGACTTGGAGTCGCCTCGTGGTGTCATCGTCTCTGTGGGTGGACAGATTCCCAACAATCTGGCCATGAAGCTGCATCGTCAAGGAGTGCCTGTATTAGGTACAAGTCCTGTGAACATTGACCGTGCCGAGAACCGCGACAAGTTCTCAGCCATGCTCGACAAGCTGGGTATCGACCAGCCCGCCTGGCGTGCGCTGACAAGCTTTGACGATGTCAAGGACTTCGTCAATCAGGTAGGCTACCCCGTGCTGGTACGTCCTTCCTATGTGCTGTCTGGTGCGGCTATGAATGTGTGCTACGACGAAGAAGAGCTGCATCGCTTCCTCAACATGGCCACAGAAGTAAGCAAGGAATTCCCTGTGGTGGTCTCGAAGTTCATGACAGAGACCAAGGAGATAGAGTTCGACGCCGTAGCCGACAAGGGCGAGGTGATAGAATATGCCATTTCCGAGCATGTGGAATATGCCGGCGTACACTCTGGCGACGCCACGATGGTGTTCCCTGCACAGCATATCTACTACTCCACAATCCGACAGATCAAGCACATCTCGCGCAAGATTGCCAAAGAGCTCAACATCAGTGGTCCCTTCAACATACAGTTCCTTGCCAAGAACCGCGAGGTGAAGGTGATTGAGTGTAATCTCCGCGCCAGCCGTTCGTTCCCCTTCGTGTCGAAGATACTGAAGCGCAACTTCATCGAGACGGCTACGAAAATCATGCTCGACGCCCCCTATGAGCGTCCTGACAAGTCTGAGTTCGATATTGACCGCATTGGCGTGAAAGCATCTCAGTTCTCGTTTGCCAGACTGCAGAATGCCGATCCCGTGCTGGGTGTTGACATGTCCTCTACTGGCGAAGTAGGATGCTTGGGCGATAGCTTGAATGAAGCCCTGCTAAACGCTTTGATAGCAACAGGTTATCGTCTTCCAAAGAAGAGTGTCCTCATCTCCTCTGGTGCAGCCAAGGGCAAGGTTTCACTCTTGGAGCCTGCCAAGGAACTGGAGAAGAAAGGCTTCACGGTCTATGCCACAGGCGGTACGGCCAAGTTCTTCAACGAGAACGGTGTCACAGCCATTCCTGTCAGCTGGCCTGACGAAGAGGGCGAGAACAATGTGATGGACATGATTGCTGCCCACAAGTTCGACCTTATTGTCAATGTTCCCAAGAACCATACGAAGCGAGAGCTGACCAACGGATACCGTATTCGTCGCGGTGCCATTGACCACAACATCCCCCTGATGACCAATGTGCGGCTGGCAAAGGCATTCATCGAGGCCTTCACCGCTATGAAGCTGGAGGACATTCAGATCAAGCCTTGGCAGGAGTACAATAATTAATTGATAATTCTTTGCAAGACCTCCGCAAAGCCCCTGAGCACCTATGGAGCCTCTAAGCATCTATGGAGCGCAAGAAAGCGACGAGAGGTCGAGCGGATAATTAATAATTGATTGATGAAAGAGAAGATTAGGGAATTGCTGGAAGACAGGCTTCCGTTGGTGGACTTCGATTCGGAGTTTCTCTTCAGCGAGCTTGACTCGCTGGGAGTCACCACCATCCTCATGACCCTTGCCGATGAGTTCGGCATCCGTCTGGAAGCATCAGACGCTACTCCGAAGAACCTGAAGACACTGGACAGTATTGTTGCTCTGGTGGAAAAGAAAATAAAGGAGAAAGAAGAGGCATGATGACTTTAGAGGACTACCTCGAGCAGGACGCCCGTCTTTATCCTGACAAGACTGCCGTTGTGTGCGGCAATGAACATCTTACTTACGCCCGCCTCTGGCTGTTGGTCAGAGAGCGGGCTAAGTCTATTTCTCATCCCAGAGGGACTGTCATCCTTTTCCGTGCTTCGCAGGATATCGATTTCCTGGTCACCTATTTTGCCATTCATCTGGCAGGTTGTGTGGCAGCTCCGCTGGAGAAGGACACGCCTGAACCGCGTTTCCAGGAGCTGGAGCAGAGCCTGGAAGGTGTCGTGGCGCAGGAGGGCATTGCCGACGTGCTTTTCACGACAGGCACCACAGGCAAGTCTAAAGGAGTCATGATAAGCCACAGGACCATTGTGGCCGATGCCGAGAACCTCATTGCAGGGCAAGGGTTTTCACACGAACTGACATTCATTGTCCACGGACCGCTGAACCACATAGGAAGCCTCTCGAAGATTTTCCCACTGATTGTTCAGGGTGCTACCGTCTATATTCTTGACGGCATGAAGGATCTGGACACATTCTTCCAGGCACTCGACTATCCCTGCGAGAAAATGGCGACTTTTTTCGTGCCGGCAAATGTGCGTATGATTACCCAGTTTGCTGCAGGGCGCTTATCCCAATATGCTGAGAAAATCGATTTCATAGAGAGTGGCGGTGCACCCCTACCCCATGCCGACATGCTGGAACTGTGCCGTTTGCTGCCCCACACACGCCTATACAACACCTATGCCTCTACAGAGACAGGCATCATCAGCACCTACAACTACAACGACGGACGCTGCATAGCTGGCTGCCTGGGGCACACGATGCCTCATTCCAGCATCATCATCACTCCTGAGGGACGTATTTCCTGTCAAGGCGATACGCTGATGAGCGGATATATAGGTGAGCCAGAGCTCACCGCAACAGTACTCCGCGATGGAACGGTCTATATGTCTGACCTCGGACGCATTGACGAAGAAGGGATGTTGCACATAGGGGGACGCCAGGATGACGTCATTAACGTAGGAGGCTTCAAGGTAGCTCCCACCGAGGTAGAGGATGCAGTACTGATGCTGCCCGAGATTCGCGACTGCATCTGCATATCTGCCTCACACCCCATCACTGGACGGGCCTTGAAACTGCTTGTGGTTTTGGATGACGGGCAGAAACTGGACAAACGTCGCGTAGCACGTTTCCTCAGTTCCAAACTCGAAGCCTACAAGGTTCCGTTGCTCTACGAGCAGGTGGATGCCGTCAGACGCACCTACAACGGGAAACTCGACCGCAAAGCCTATAACGAATAGTGCAGGAAACCTAGCCGTAAAGCCTATAACGAATAGTGCAGGAAACCTAGCCGTAAAGCTGCTAACGAACAGAGAAGAAGGCTGGGCTTCACAGTCTATAACAAACAGAGAAGATTCAAAGCCGATCCCTGTCCTCCAGCACTCTGAACCTCCCTCTTGTCTTTACCAAAGCCTCGAAGTCGAGCGTCACAGTCTTTGCTTCTTCCTCAGCTCCGCACAAGGCTAGAGTCTCGCCATTTGAGTCGCAGACAAGGCTTTCTCCTTGGTAGTTGCAGTAGACATCACTGCCCACCCTGTTCACACCAACTAGATAGCACTGGTTCTCAATGGCACGTGCCCTTGTGAGGTAGCGCCAGGGAAGTTGTCTGGAGTCTGGCCAATTGGCCACACAGACAATCAAGTCGTAAGTACCAGCCAGTCCATATCGTGCCCACAGGGGGAACCGAAGGTCGTAGCAAGTAAGCAACAAGATCCTGACGTCACGATAGCTGACGACGGTATGCTGCTGCCCTGCTGTAAAATAGCGGTCCTCATGTCCATAGGTGAAAAGATGGTGCTTGTCATAGAAACAGGTCTCGTCAGGCGATACGAAGTAATGGCGATTCCTGTACTTACCGTCCGCTGTCCTTACTGCCAGGCTGCCACAGAGGGCACAGTCCAGTCTGCTGGCAGTATCACGCATCCATTTCAACGATACGGAATGGTCTTCCTCCTCTGCCACATCCATCGGTTTTGTGGCGAATCCCGTAGTCCACATCTCTGGCAACACATAAAGGTCGGAAGCAGGCTGACTGCTGATGAGCTGTTCAGCCCGAAGGATGTTCTCTGCTGGATCAGCCCACTTGATATCGGTTTGTAAAAGCGTTACTATCATAAATAAAATTCTTTTGTCAGTTCTTCATACCAGGGAGACCTCACACCCGGCTTCAGCTCCAGCACGCCTTCTGTTGTCTCTACCGTACAAGGATGCTTCCTGAATGCCATCAGACACCTGCGGGGATTCTTGGCTGGCGTAGTCCTGACAACACAGTCACGGCTCTTGAACAATCCTGCCAATGCTGCATTTCCCTCAACAAGCGACTTACATTCCGAGGGAATAATCAGCGAGAACTCGCCGTCGTCGGCCAGCAGCCCCGCTGCAGCTTCCATCAACTCCCCGAAAGTCAGTTCCGTATTGTGGCGTGCCACCGACCGTTGGGGATCAGGACATTTCAGCGCATCCTGGAAATAAGGAGGATTACTCACAATCGCATCAAACCGCTCCATAGCAGGCAGCTCTGTCTTCCAGCATCTGATGTCAATCTTCTTCACCTCTACTCGTTCTGCAAAAGGTGACGAAGCTACATTGGAACATGCTTGAGCTACAGCATCCCCGTCAATGTCGATAGCCATCACCAAAGCCCTGTCACAGCGTTGGGCCATCATCAGCGCGATCAACCCTGTGCCTGTCCCTATGTCGAGCACTCTTGGCCTGCGGTTTTCTGCAGGAAGAGCAGGAAGAGCAGCCCACGAGCCAAGCAGCGTACCATCGGTACCTACTTTCATGGCGCAGCGTTCCTGGCCTATCCTGAATTGTTTGAATTGAAAGAAGCTGTTGCTCATTTGCCTGCAAAATTAATTATTTTTTCTGAGACGGCAAGTCCTTCGGAGCAGTTTTTTTGAGAATCCCTACAATGATCAGCAGATATCCTGCCAGGCAAAGCATCGGGGCTATGCCAATCCTCACTGGTGAGAAGATATCAGGATTGAAGGACGATTCCGTGCTGCCGGGCCCTGACATCAACACATAGCCCAAGGCTATTAAGATACATGCTGTCAGTATGATGCGGCGACTGGTTAAAACGACGGTCCATGGACATTTACCCTTGCAAGAACTGCTTGACTCACTATTCATATTGCGTGACATATTGTTCATATTGCTTGACGTACTGTTCATATTGCTTGATGTATTGATGATATAATCCTGTTCTTTCATATTTCTTCGCTACGACAAGAGCATCCTCCATCGTCTGCATCCACGACTGCAGCGAATAGAGCGAACCAGAACGGCGCGGATGGGAAATCGTTTCTATCCAAGAGAGCCACTCTGCCGAGCGGTGAAGCAAGTTACTGACTATCTCATCACCACGCTTCGGCTGATGGGCCTGATAACAACAACGGGCCATTGACAGGGCATGTTCGGTATAAGGAACGTTTTCCCGCGGCATCTCCTGCTGCCACTTCCTACATACAGACATAGCACGCTTCACGTCACCTTGCTGGAGCAGAGAGTCGATAAGTACGCTCATGATGAATTGATGGTAGAAGGCCATTCGTTTTACGTCTTCATCCACATAAATCCCTTTTTTGTCAAGACCGCCATAGCGGAACCGATGCATGATATTGTCGTAAAGCCTCTCCACGTCAATGCGCTGGTTGACAGCTGTTGGCGTAACGCGATAGGCAAGTCCTTCGAGTACCAGATGGTCGCGGAGGAACGAAAGATTATCAGCGCCTAAGCTGATGGAAACATAGATGGGCCGTTGCCATTGGGCTTGTGACAGCATTTCAAGCACCATCAGCTCGTTCTTGTACAACACCTGTTTCCCTTTCAGCGAGATGGCCGTATTGCCTATGGTAAGGCTGTCGGCATTAACAGGCACATACTCCAAGCGCCCTTCCTTGTAGTCTTCGTGGTTCATGCTGATGGGCAGGGCTGGAGAGCCGTAGGCAGGGCGTTTCATCTGGTCTATGTACCAATCGGTCTGCAGGTATTCCATATTACAATCGCGTGTATCGGTCCGCACACCTTCCACCTCATGGTTATACCAAAGGGGAAACGTGTCGTTGTCGCCGTTTGTGATGATGATTGGCTTGCCCTCACGCTGCATAGTCTCAAGATAGTTTGCGCCAAAATCGCGACAGGTATAACGGTCTGAGCGATCGTGGTCATCCCACGTCTGACTCACCATCTGTAAAGGCACTGCCAGGCATATCAAGGCTCCGGCAACAGTAGCGCCCTTTCTGTTTCCAAGAGCTTTCTGCATCAGGGCCGTAACAGCTCTCACGCCCAAGCCTATCCAAATGGCAAAGGCATAGAAAGAGCCGGCATAGGCATAGTCACGTTCACGGGGCTGGAGCGGGGTCTGATTGAGATAAACCACGATGGCAAGACCCGTCATCACAAACAGCAGCATGACAACGAGCAGTTGCTGCCTGCCACGACTGCTGCGCCACTGCCACCATATCCCCAGCAGCCCCAGCAGCAACGGCAAAGCGTAGAACACATTCCGTCCTTTGTTCTGGGCAAGGTCTGAAGGTAGCTTCGATGTATCGCAACCCAGCAACAAGTCGTCAATACAACGGAAACCTGTGATCCAGTTCCCATGTTCCACCTCTCCATGTCCCTGGATATTGTTCTGCCGGCCTACGAAGTTCCATAGGAAATAGCGCCAGTACATGAAATTCACTTGGTAAGACAGGAAGAAACGCAGGTTCTCTGCAGTAGTAGGCACACCGTCTTTCTTCTTGACACCGCCCATCCAGTTTTCGTATTCCTTCGCATGGCGTGCTGAATGCATCCTGGGGAAATACATGTTGTTCCTATACTCATATTCTATATCGTGACGTACAACCTCATACTCCTGCCTTGCAGAATCGGAAACAGGACGATAGACGGATTTTCCTTCTTTCTGCTTTGCCACCATATAGTCGCCTTGGGTCTCTCTGTCGATCTCGCTGCAGTAAGCCGGACCATACAAAAGTGGAGTCTTGCCGTATTGCTCACGATTCAGATAGCTTCCCAGGGAGAAGATGTTGTCTGGAGCATTCTCGCACATAGGCGGACTGGCTTTGGCTCGGATCAAGATGACGCCGTAGCTGCTATAGCCTGCCAATATCATCAGCAGACAAGCCAATGTCAACTTAAAGACCCTTTCGCGTACCTTATAATATAGTATGACAAGTGTTCCTGTCAGCAGGATGACATAGCAGGTGAGTCCTGTGTTGTAGCTACAACCCAGTACATTGGTAAACAGCAATTCAAACCATCCGCCGATTCTCACCACACCAGGTATGAGACCATAGAGGATCATGCCCACCAGTAAGCCGCCTGCCAGGAGTGTTTTCAGCATCCCCCACCCTGTAACCTTCTTTGTCTGATGGAAATAGACTACGAACGACATAGCGGGCAGACACAGCAGGCAGAGCAAGTGGACGCCTATGGAGAGTCCTGTGATATAGGCTATCAGGATAATCCATCTGTCGCTGCTCAGGCTGTCGGCCTCATCCTCCCATTTCAGGATCAGCCAGAACATCAGAGCCGTGAGGAAACTTGAGAAGGCATAGACCTCTGCCTCTACTGCCGAGAACCAGAAGGTGTCGCTAAACGTATAAGCCAACGCCCCCACTACGCCACATGCCTCTATGCAGACAGCTTGCGAAACGGTCATGTCTTCGCTCGCCTGGCCAATCAGTTTTCCCGCCAAATGAGTGATGGTGAGAAACAGGAAGAAGATACAGCCCGCACTCAGGAGTGCAGAAAGCAGATTGACCATAAGTGCCACATGCGAATGGTCGCTGGCCAGATGTGAGAACAGGTTTGCCACCAACATAAAGAATGGTGCTCCAGGCGGATGCCCAATCTCTAATTTATAGCCACTCGCAATAAACTCCGGACAATCCCACAAGCTGGCGGTGGGTTCAACAGTCATACAATACACAATGGCAGCGATGGTGAAAACCAGCCAGGCCATACCTGTGTTGAGTCTTGAAAAGGTTGTTTGTCGTATCATAAGTTGGGTGTCGTTAATCGGATGCAAAGGTATGAAGAGATACGTGGGCTGACGAATTTTTCGCCTGACATTTGTCTGACATTTCTATCTGCAAGCAACAGACGATGCCTGACATTTGCTGACACTTCCTCAAAATCATTATAAATAGGGATTGCGGGATTCAATTGTTTTTTGTACCTTTGCACCCGAATTTGAAAAGAACAAGATTCATGAGGAAAAGATTCTATTTTTTAACCTTCGCTCTCGTCCTTGTACTACAGACATTTGCACAGAGGCTGCAGCCTGGAGGGAACAGCTGGGGAACGAAGCAGGATGACATGCGGCAAACTGTGGAATACCTGGCTTCACAGGAACTTGGCGGCAGATACCCTGCTACCCTGGGCGACACCCTCGCTTCAGAATATATTGTCGGCAAGCTGCGCAGCCTGAAGCTGAAGCCTGTCGTCAAGGGAAAGAAGAAGAAAGGTTTCTATCATGACTTCACCTACGGGAAGACTGAGAAGCGGACAACCCATAACATCCTCGCCGTGCTTCCAGGAAAAGACAAGAAGCTCAGAAACGAATTCATCGTCGTAGGCTCCCATTACGACCATCTGGGTATGGGAGGAAAGGATTCCGGTTCACGCCGTCCCGACACTGTGGCGGTTCATCCCGGTGCCGATGATAATGCCAGCGGCGATGCCGTCGTACTTCAGCTGGCCAGACAGTTCAAGAAGATTAAATCGCCACGCAGCATCATCTTTGCATTCTTCGGCGCAGAGGAACAGGGACTTGTAGGCTCCAAGTTCTTCCTGGACTGGATGAGACATGACGATGCACAGCGCATCAACCTCCCCAAAGATTTAAAAAGCATTGTGGCGATGGTGAATCTGGATATGGTGGGACGTATGCGCGACAATGCCATGAGTGTATCGGGTACGGGAACCAGCAGCAGTTTCAAGGCTATGGTAGAGGATGTTGCCCAGCAGGCAGACTTAAAGGTCTCTTGCATCCCCGACGGCTATGGCCCAAGCGACCAGGCATCGTTCGTGGCAGCCGACATCCCAGTACTCTTCCTCACCACAGGCGGGCACATGGAGTATCACACCCCTGCCGATGTTCCCTCCACCTTGAACTATGAAGGCATGCAGCAGACACTGGACTTCACGCGGGAACTGATTACCCGCCTGGCGGCTATGCCTACGGCACCCGATTACATCAATGTGCCAAGCAGTCAGAAGATGAGTCATGCCAAGTTCAAGGTCACCTTAGGTCTGATGCCTGACGTCATGGGCGCAAGCAGCACTCCCGGCCTCCGTGCCGACATCGTAGTGGCTGGGAAACCAGCACATAATGCCGGCATCCGCAGCGGCGACATCATCCAAGAGATTGACGGCAAGGCTGTCAACGACATCAACGAATACATGGAACGGCTCTCTGAGCTCCAGGCAGGCACCACCATCCCCGTGAAAGTGCTCCGAGGCGAAGAGACGATTGTGTTCCAGGTTCATTTAACTCCTCCTGTCAGATGAAAAATTACGTTTATTGGATTCTGGCCGTTATCATCACATTGGTGCTAAGCATCTACCAGCGCATGACGGGACCTACATATCCCAAGAAGGTGAGCGTTGAGCTGAATGGCGGCAGCTACAAGCTGAAACTGCCCCGAAGCGGTGTGCAGCACGATGAGATAGTGACACTCAAAGACATCCCGTCTGACGTCAAGTCCCCCCAGTTGCATTACCGTCGCTATCCTACATCGAATGAATACACTACGGTGGATTTCTCATGGAAAGACGGTGAATGGCAGGCTGCGCTGCCTGTCCAGCCCATTGCCGGGAAACTGCAGTATCACATCACCGTCGGTGGCAAGGACTATCCTGCCGATGATCCTGTCGTGATACGTTTCCGCCATGATGTGCCTGCCAGCATCCTCATACCCCACATCCTGCTGATGTTCGGAGCCATGCTGCTCGCGGTCTACACCTTCCTGCTTGTCATCACACGCAAGAAATACAGCCGGTGGCTCAAGATCACGGTGGCAACGCTGTTTGTCGGTGGCTTCATCTTCGGCCCTCTGGTGCAGCATGCGGCATTCGGCCCCTGGTGGACAGGATTCCCCTACGGCACAGACCTTACTGACAACAAGACACTCCTTTCCTTCCTATTCTTCATGGTGGCTCTTGTCACCTTGAAGTGGAAGTACAACAAGTGGGTAGTCTGTCTTGCCGTGCTGTTCATGATCCTTATCTTCAGCATTCCACACAGCGCCTACGGTTCTGAGTATGACTACACCACACAACAGTTGAGCACTGAGAAATAACAAAACTTTACTAGACATACAAGTATTTACCAATTAATGATTTAATTTATGAGTTTCAAGAGTTTTATGACAATGACACTGGCCGCAGTGGCCATCGTGTTTGGAGTATGTTCCTGCAGCAGTGATGATGACGAACCCGAGGTAGCCGTTGCCACACAGGTAGCCGGATCATACACGGGTAATGAGGTCATCAAGGTAATGGGCGAGGAATCGTCCAACGGCACAGCCACCTACGAGTTTGCCAAAGCATCCGACACCTCTGTTGACATGACGATTCCCTCGTCCGGAGAATCAGGTATGATGATGATTCCTGCCCTTCCCGTTAAGAACATTCCCCTGACAAAAAGCGGCGACATCATTACAGGAAAGCTTGCTTCCTATGCCGGTACAGTGGCCAACGCCCAAGGGGCAGAAAAGGCATATACCATCAGCGACATCACCATCATGTTCAGAGAGAAGACTGCTGTTGTGACGTTCTCGTTGAAGTACGGCAACATGCCCATGGTCATGGAGACATCCTTTACAGGAAACAGGAAGTAAGCAGTGGTGAAGGTGCACTTGAGGAAATCCGTTTTAGCTGGCATGGCATTGGCTGTGCCAGCTATTGGAGTGTATGCACAGACCACTATCCGCGACTCCGTCAACCTCAACCCCATTGTCGTCACGGCCTCACACACGCCCAAGGCTCTGAAGGATGCACCTGTCGTCACACGGCTCATCACCCTTCACGACATCAAGATCAACGATGCCACGAACATCCAGGACCTGCTGACGCAGGAAATCCCCGGCCTGGAGTTCGGCTTTGCGATGAGTCAGGAAACGGCTCTCCACATGAGCGGTTTCGGTGGCAATGCCGTTCTCTTCCTCGTTGACGGCGAACGGATGGCAGGCGAGACAATGGACAACGTGGACTACAACCGCATGAGTCTCGACAACGTCGGACGCATAGAGATTGTAAAAGGTGCCTCCTCGGCACTTTACGGCTCCAATGCCGTGGGCGGTGTGGTCAACATCATCAGCCGCGAGAACCTGGAACCCTGGACAGTCCGTGTCAGTTCACGCTTCAACACCTTCGGCAACGAATGGCGCCATGGTGCCGGTTTCTCCTTCAACTCCGGGAAGTGGAACTCCCAGACCAATTTCATGCATACCCGCATCGACCCCGTCAACCTGCCTAAGCCACACTCTTCTGAGGAGGTGGCCATGGAACTGCTGAAGAAGGCGCAAGGGCTGCCCTACGACGAATCAGTACTGAACGACGACTCCAACCTGAGCCGCCTCTACGGACAGAAGACCTACAACGTGAAGGAACGGCTCCTGTGGCGTCCCACCGACCAGCTGACACTGACAGCCAAGGGCAACTATTTCTTCCGCACCAGCGAACGCGACACCTACGACTACCACTTCAACGGCTACGGAGGCGGACTGAAGGCCAGTTACGCATGGAACCGGGAGCGCAGCCTTGAACTGTCGTACGCCTACGACCAATACGACAAGGCCAACTACATGCCCGACGGCTCACGAACCCACGACCACGACTACAGTAACCGACAACACGTGCTGCATGCACTGTTCCACAACTCGTTCGGCAGGAACAGCCTCATACTGGGAGCTGACTACATGAACGACTACCTCAACACCTATCAGTTCATCCACGGTGCCAGCCACTCACAGAACAACATCGACGGCTATGCACAGTTCGACTGGAACGTCACCCCGCAGCTGAACATTGTGGGAAGCATCCGTTACGACTACTTCTCAGCCTCTGAACAGAAGGCGTTCACCCAGCGTCTGGCCGCAGTGTACAAGCTTCCCTGGATGACCTTCCGCGCCAACTACGCCAGCGGATTCCGTGCTCCCACACTCAAGGAGATGTACATGCATTTCGACATGGGCAATATGGGATACATGATCATCGGCAACCCCGATCTGAAGCCCGAGAAGAGCCACAACGTCAACGTTGCCATAGAACGTACTAACCGCATCAGCAACAGCGGTGTCCTGGACGGACGCTACAACTTCACACTCCTGGGCTACTGCAACATCTTCGACAAGCGCATCACCACCATCGACGGCGGTCTCTACAACGGAATGGAAAGTGCGCTTTACAGGAACGAGGACGGCATCACGGTGTGGGGAGTCGACCTCAGTCTCGGGCATATCTGGGATTGCGGGGTGTCGTTCAAGCTTAACTACTCCTGGATGCATGAGAACGGCAACGTCTACTTCTCACAGTTCAACCAGCCCCGTTCCCACTCCTTCACATGGCGAGTGGGCTATGACCATCGTTTCTCACGCCACTACGCCATCGACACAGCCCTCTCCGGACGAAGCCAAGGCCGTCCACAGTCTGGAAGGAAGGATGTAGACCAGGGCTACACCATCTGGAAACTCATGTTACAGCAGCACATCTGGCAGGGCGTCACCATCAACACCGCCGTCGACAACCTCTTCAACTACAAGCCCAGATCCTATTATTATTGCTCTCCGCTGACCACGGGCACCTCCTTCAGCATCGGTCTCGCTGTTGATCTGGACAAACTGCACATCATCTGATTCTGCCCAGTACTTCTATTCAGACAGAGACCAACCGGCAAGTCAAAGACCAAATCTGCAAAGGAATCCAGGAACAGGTCACCCTATTACCATGATCACTCCGGAAAAAACCGTTTGTTTTTGCGTTAAGGCGAGGAGATTTTGCGTATAGGCGCAAGGTGTTTTGCGTATAGGCGCAAGGTGTTTTGCGTATACGCAAAAGCGTTTTACCTACCACCTTTTTCCCGCTTTCATTGGTCCTTGCACCAACGAAGCCCCGTCCTCTCACCTCAGAAGCCCGACTGTTCTCACAACAGCCTTACCACCAATGGTGCGGGAACAAAGTTGCTTGTCCATTCTTATCCTGCTGGTTCTGCTGACTGATGAAACACTTACGCATCATCTCTTCCGAATGTGAGCATCTCCGACAGTAAAAACGTGTCAACTCCGTAATGCCATGCGCAAATAATCACTCCGAATAGAGGTTCAGGTTTTGGAGGTATTGGGACTTTGTTGTATCTTTCCTCTAAAGAAATAATAAATTCTTTAATTGGACTGGCTTAAAATTCAAGTTTTTTATGTACATTTCCTCTAAAGAAATAATAAATTCTTTAATTGGACTGGCTTAAAATTCAAGTTTTTTATGTACATTTGCAGCCGTAATAGTAAAAAGCTGATTGATTTGCCTTCTATATAATAGCAAAAAGCTGATTGATTTGCCCTCTATATAATAGTAAAAACCTGATTGATTTGCCCTCTATATAATAGTAAAAACCTGATTAATTTGCCCTCTATGAGAATGATGAATATGCTTTTCAGACAGATATGCTGCATACTTTTGGTATTGGCTGCTCATACGGCCAGCGCCCAGCGTTTAGGCTGCGTGCACGGCCTTCCCCAGACACGTTCAGACAATGTTCACATTCTTCCTGAACCTTTCAACTTCGACCCCCAGAGGGTCTATCGCCAGCCGGTGGTGCTCGTCACATTCAGCGACGTCAATTTCTCGATGGGCAACCCTGTGGCTTACTACAACCGGCTGCTCAACGAAAAGGGATACAACGACGGTGTGGGGCCAGGATGCCTGGCCGATTACATACGCGACCAGTCCGGCGGACGTGCCAATATCCAGTTCGACATCTACGGTCCTGTCCAGGTATCGGAAAAAGCGGGCGGACACCAACGCGAATATATGGGCAGGCCCATCATCAGTGAAGCCCTGAAGAAGTTGTGCAAGACCGTAAAGACCGATTTTTCCATCTACGACTGGGATGATGACGGCGAGGTTGATCAGGTGATCCTTGTAGCTGCCAGCTATTCAGGCAATAACAAGACGGGCTACATCTGGCCTAACACTGGATGGGTCTTCGACACTTTACCAGGCGACATTGAATGCCGTATCGCCTCCATCAGCTCTGAGCTATGGCCCGACAACGCCATGTACGGCATCGGCACCATTGCCCACGAGTACTTTCATTGCCTGGGGCTGCCCGATATCTATCCACAGGCTCCTGCCCAAGGTTACTCTACTGTCGACGAGTGGGACCTGATGGACGGAGGCAACTACACCAACTACGGATGGTGTCCGCCCAACCTCTCTGCCATGGAGAAGATGTATCTGGGATGGGGGGCGCCAACCGAGCTGACCGAGAGCACCAGCATTGAAAACATGCGCCCCGTGAACGACGGCGGAGAAACCTTCATCATACGCAATCCGGGCAACAAGGATGAATTCTATCTGCTGGAGAACCGCCAGCAGGAAGGATGGGACTACGGCTGTCCGGGCAAAGGACTGCTCATCTTCCACGTCAATTACTCACAGAACAACTGGTGGAACAATAACGTGAACAGCGTTGACAGCCGTTACGACTACCATCTGTTTCATGCCAGCGGCAAGGACTACCGAGCCTGGGATTCCAAAAACAACGGCAGTGATCCTAACAGATGGACAATGAAAGACAAATTGCGCAGCAGTTATCTCAGCACATCGCCCTACCCCTATACCGACCCCACGACGCTTGCGGTGAACGACAGTCTGACCGACAATTCCGACCCTGCCTCCATCCTCTACAGGGCCAATACCGACGGCAGGAAATTCATGGGCAAGGCCATTACCGGCATCAGGCAGCAGGACGACGGAAGCATCTCCTTCAACTTCATGAGACCCGAAACGGTGGCAGTGACGGACTTGGCTGCAGACGGTGAGCCCGCCGTGACGGGCTGGTACGACCTCAACGGTCGACGGCTGTCCTCCACGCCCCGACGACCTGGCCTCTACATTGTACTCTACAGCGACGGGACGAAAAAATGCTGCCGTCACTGATGACGGCAGCTCATTAGGACATCTTCGCCCGACGTTACGCCAGTATCTCCTGAATGTGATAGAGCGGACGCCGCTTCACCTCAGTGTATATCTGTCCGATGTAGGTGCCCACTATGCCCATTGAGATGAGGATGAAGCCCCCCACAATCCATATGGAAAGCATGAGCGAAGCCCAGCCTGGCTCTACCGTGCTGAAGAGCAGCGAATAGGCCACATAGCAACCTATGCAGAAGGCTACGACAAGAAACAGGATGCCGATGTTGTAGATGGCAAAGAGGGGACGCACCGAGAAGGCTGTGATGCCGTTGAGTGCCAGGCGCATCATCTTGTGCAGCGTATACTTGGACTTGCCGGCATAGCGCTCGCTGATGACATCGTCGACAGTGGTGTGGCGGAGTCCTATCAGGGGAATCAGTCCGCGCAAGTAGAGATTATGCTCCTTATAGGTTGCAAGCATGTCAAGCGCACGCCGGCTCATCAGCCGGAAGTCGGCATGATTGTAAACGCTCTCCACACCCATTGAGCTTTGCAGCTTATAGAATGTCTGGGCGGTCATCTTCTTCATGAACCCATCGGCCTGCCGCTGGACCTTCACTCCATAGACGACATCATTGCCGTCCTCAAAGGCTTTCACCATCTTGGGTATGCACTCTATGTCGTCCTGCAGGTCGGCATCGAGGGTTATCACGGCATCAGCCCATTCGCGGGCGGTCATCATGCCTGCCATGATGGCGTTCTGATGGCCCACGTTGCGCGACATGTTGATGCCCCGTACAAATTTGTTCTTGCCGTGCAGTTCACGGATAATCTCCCACGTGCGGTCGCGGCTGCCGTCGTTGACAAACACCATCATAGAGTCACAGCTGATCAGCCCCTCGGCAATCATTCGTTCGAAAAGAGCTGTCAGCTGCTCTACGCTGTGGTACAACACCTCCTCCTCATTATAACACGGTGAAACAGTAGCTAATCTGATCATGGTTTTACTCTGTCTGCAAATTCGTTATAGGTAATGAACTCATGGCCATGGGCCAGGAGCATTTTTATCAGTCTGTCGAGACGTCCGCACATTTGCTGGCCGCTGTGGTTGCGGATGATGAAAGGCATCTTGAACTCCGGATGCTCCTTCAGCTCGTAGAATTCCCACGGATGGAAATAGGTGACGAAATATCCGTCGCTCCTAAGCACACGTCGTACCATCCAGTGGTAGAGCCCTTCAGGCAGGTTATGCAGGGAAAGCCAGAACAGCGGAAAGCGGATAAGCGGTGTGACGGATGCAGGAATCTGCATCACTCCGTCTTTCATAAACCATGTACGCGGAGTTGTCAGGTGCATGTATCGGCCGGGGATGAATGCAGGGTTGAGCGAGGAATTGTAACGATAGCCCACCCGCTTGATCTCGGACTCCACTACCGGGAACATGCGAGGCTGACGGTAGCCGTACACGTTACTGCCCGTGATACGCTCCACTATCTCCTTTGAGCGGGCAAAGTCAGTCTCCTGGGGTTGCCAGTGGTCCACGCCGTGACAGGCTACCTCGTGACCTTCATCCATGATGCGCTTCATGACTTCCGGTGCATGTTCCGCAAAGTTGCCTGTACAGAAGAATGTGGCTCGCACGCCGTTCTGCTTCAGCACATCGAGAATGCGGTTGGTACCTGTCTCCGATACGGCCATGCCCTGTTCCAATGTGAAGTCTACGCCATGCTCGCGAGGCACGTCAAACTCCTCTGTGTCGAAACTCAAAAGTATCATACGCTTATATTTTGATTAATACGATATTCAAACCATACATGTATTTATAGGAGATATCCTCTACAATCTGGTTCACCAGGCGCAAGCCCAGATGCTCGAAGCCTTCCTTGGCAATGTCTGGATCGACCATCTTGCCTGCCATGATGGGGTTGAAAGGCCTGCCGCAGTCCTTCAGGGTCACGCAGGTAGTTTCGTCATCAAAATAGATATGGATATCGAAGGAATGGTGGATGATGTGGCCTTGGGAATGACGGGAAATGTTGGTCATGAGCTCCTCGCAGCACAGCTCCATGCGGATAATGTCGTATGCGCTAAGCTTCGACGCTTTGAGGAAAGTATCGATTCTCTCCAGCACAGAGAACACCTCATCCGACTGATACCTCACAGAACTGTCGAACGTCCGGCCTTTCTCATGATAAGGTATCAGGGTAAGGGCCGACACAGAACAGCCCTTACGGCGGCTGTAGAGATAGGAAAGCGCCAGCTGGCCGATGAGGAAAAGCCCACTACCCACAGGCAGCCCCCACCACACAAGTTCCGGATTGAAGGAAGCAAACAGCCTGGTAGCGAGAATGACGGCTGCCAGCAGGCCTATCACACTGATGACACAGGGAAGTATATGCCCGAGCATCTGATAGACGGACGCCAGCACCAGTGTGACGGCAAAGGGTAACAACATCGGAGAGAAAATGCGCAGCACGTGGTCGAGAGCCGCCATCTCCTGAGGGCTCTCAATGCCAAACATGATACCGATAGCTTCAGGGATGTACATCAGTGCAATCATCAACGCTATGAGCAGACTGATGGTTAACAGTGCCCTCCGTGACAGCAAACCGAAGCCTCTCAAGTCGTGTTCGCCGAGCATCACGCCGCCAATGGCAAACAGGGACTCTATCACCCCATTGATGAACACTACCGACACTAGCAGCATCTGCAGGCAGACAGACCAGAAGAAGAGTCCTCGCTCGCCAAGTGCATCGAAGACGATATTGCTGACAAGGAGTACGGTGACGGCCATCAGGATATTGCTGAATGATACTGCCGCACCCTCCTTGACGTTCTCTAAAAAACAATAAATGTTCTTGCGTCCTGGCCACCTCAGACGAAAGGAGCAGGCGGGCTGGCGAAGGTAGAGGGTGAGCAGCAAGATATTGACGGCAAACTGTGCCAGTGAGCCACAAGCGGCACCCCTGACGCCCCAGTCCAGGAATCCCACAGCCAGCACGTCAACAACGGCATTGACCAGCACACCGGCAAAAGCCGCCATGGTCACCCTGCGCGGATGACCGTCAGTCGCTACAAAGAGACAGAGGGCGTACGACAGCATCTCAAGCCAGGCGCCAGGCACGTAGACGCTCAGATATTCTGCGGGCAGGGCGCGAAGCGACTCTTCGTCGGTGATCATATCCATGATGACAGGGATTCCTGCATACATCAGCAACGAGAAGGCGACGCCGATGGTCAGGATGGACCAGACGGCAGTGGAGAAGAAGTCTGAAGCGCCTTCAAGGTTGTGGCTCCCTATTTCGCGGGCTGCCAGGGCGTTAGCGCCAAAAGCCATCATAAGTCCGAGACAACTGATCAGCGTGGTGACTGGCATCACCAGACTGAGAGCCGACACAGCCTCCTCGCCAACGAACTGTGCCAGGGCGATGGCATCAAAGGTACTGGCCAACTGTCCGGCAGCGGCCGTCAGAATCGAAGCCAGCAGAAAGCTTTTCAGAGCCTTCGAGATGATAAATGTATTGCGCTCAGTCTCCATTTCGTTTCTTCCAGTCTACTTCACGGTCTATCCGAATAGGGGGAAGCCCGTAGTAAAGGGCGTACATCAGCGAACGGTTGCTGGTGGTCTTCGACTCGACATCGGCACCATATATAATATGGAAATCGGTTATTGAGCGGGGACCGAGGTAGCTGTCAAGATGGTAAGGGATTTTGTAGAACGGCACCACCAGCGTGTCGGCATCCTGATGCTGCCTGACATAGCGCAAACGATCGTTAAACTGTTGACGGTAAGATGTCTCAACCACAAAACAACCTATCAGCACGAAGAGAGCGTAAGCCACAGAAACGCCGCCAACTGCCAGCAGCACCTTCCGGCGCCAAGAGGTGGAAACAACGGCCTGTCTGAGCCATGGGGCTATCTCCTTCAAGGCGGCAGCAGAGCCTACGGTCAGGAACATAGTGGAATGGAATCCCGTGCGAAGTTCAAATTCGGGTGCGAACATCATGGCACAGAGCACCAGCAGCCCACCGGCAGTGAATAGTGCAGGAATCATGGGGACAGGAAGCATGGAGACTGATCCTTGGCCTGCCGACATGCCGGCAGAATCATGCGACCTGTCACCGCGATTTCCCGACCTATCCCCGCGATTCCTGAAGAAACAGATAATTACAGGGATAAACAGGAAACTCTCCCAAATGATAATGGGTAGGAAGCCCCCTATGAAATTTTCCCAGAACATTCTTGCTGAGAACAAGTCCTCTACTGGCAACACATAGTCAGATGCATATTCGAGCATCAGCTCTTCACGATGGATAGAGCCAGGGCATAACATCAGCAGCCCACAGCCTGTCAGCAAGAACACGAAGCCTGCCACCATCCACTTTTCAATCCGTTTCTGCTTCCAGCAGACAAACATCACCCAGGCTGTCAGCAGGACGGTGACCAGACTGCCCGCCTCCTCAGACCATCCTGCCAGCAAACCTAATGGCGCCATCAGCAGTGCCGAGGGATGCTTCCGTGTGAAAAACGGCAGCAAGAACAGGCATTCCCATAATCCTGACCACAGATAGACACATGCCCCCGTCATCCACAGCATGGTGCTGACATAATCGATAACCCCGAAGAGCATGCACACCAGCACCCACAGGAACACACCTTTATGCCGGCCAGGAGAAACGATATCACCGACAGCAATCCAGTAGAGAATCAGCATCAGCAGCGTAAACACGATGGTGTTGGCCAAGTCGAACCATATTTTCCCGATCCACGCAAACAGCTGGATGAAAAACATGGAAGGCGTGCGGCCGCCCCAAGTGAAATAGTGCGACCACTGCGAGACGACAATATCAGATAAGGAACGTATGCGCTCACGGGAGCCGATTTCATCCATCAAGTTTCCCAAATTATCACCATCCCAGATGAAAGCGTAGGAAAAATCATCACCTACCATTGGCAACAGCAGATTACGGATGAGAAAAGGCAGGGCGAATAAAAGCAGTATCACTTGCCAAGGCGTACCCTTCCAATACTTTGTTATAATCTGTTGAAGTAGCTTCATGAAATAACTGTCTATAGTAAAAACATTTGCAAAGGTAAACAAAAATGCTAAAAAAAAGCAAAATTACACCATTAATTATCTATTTTTTGGAGGCTTTTGCTATTTTTGCATGATAAAATATTTGTATATGAATATTTACCCCTTAAATTCCACCCAAGAAGACATGCTGCGCGAGAGCAACATGGAGACGATGGAGAACGGATTCCTGGTCACAGTTAAATATGAATTACCAGAAAAGATTATGACTGCTGATGAAGTGGCAGCCAGCTGTCAGAAAGTACTCGACACCAATCATTATACGCATGTCCACCTGATCAGACAGGACGATGGACAACTGATGATCAGTGAGAGCACGGATATGCCCAACAACGTCTGGCGATACAAGATGACATACAAAGAATGGGAGGCTCGCAAAAGTGAGTTCTCGCGTCCCTTCAAACTACTGGAGGAACCTGGTGTAAGGCTGAGCGTTATAGAGACAGAGCACAAAACGGTTATATGCTACTCCTTCTGCCATATCTTCTTTGATGGTATCTCTATCAAGCTGGTTTGTTCTTCCATAGACAACGCTATCAACGGCGTCCCCATAGAGGATCAGGGTGACATGGCAGCCATATGGAACAGGGAGGAGATCGCCTCTTACGGGAGCGATGCCTATCAATTGGCCAAGCAAATAGCCTGCGAAAAATTCAAGGGGCACAAATACACCGATATCTGTCGTCAGACTGATAATCCCTGGGGAAAGACTCTTCGTACCTTTTACCTGCTGGACTATAACCGGATGAAACACATCCGTCTGAATGCCGGTACCTTGACAGAAGAGCAGCAACAGAACATGATGACCACCATCTGCGTGGCTGCCTATGCCTTGGCTTTAGGACAGATGGCTGGAACGACTGATGTTGTCTTCATGACTACCAATCACGGACGTATAGACAAACGCTTGCGTGGCAACGTAATGGGATGTTTCCTTAAGAGTCTGTCGTTGCGCATCGACGTGAACCCCGAGCAGAGTGTGGCAGAGCTGATTGGCCAGACGCGGGCCGTTCTCTTCGGCACGATGCGCACCCTCATCTATCCTTGGCTCCACCAGATGAGAGACCTTCAGGTTCCTCTCGAGGATCAGGTGGGCACAGAGATGAACGTCAGTGGCGCCAATATCTATGAGTATGCCCACATATACGGCGTCGACTACCCCAGTTGTCATATTGAGATGCCTCAGAGCGAGCAGCATCTCTTCCTGGTGGTGCAGATGCGTGAGGAGGGTCTGACCTTCAACGTTGAAGGCAGCGATGCCCTCTATACGCAGGAACAGCTCGAGACGATGGCCCGCCTGTCGGCAGAGTACGCGCTACAGCTCATCGGTGACCAACGAAAGAAACTGAAGGACATTCTCATCCCCGGATAGTGCCCACTCCTTCCAACCGCCCTCTCATCCACGGCAGGGTGCCTATTGAGGCACCATTTACTCTATTTTCCTTCTGTCCTCGCCGTCGGTGATGACACGCTTCCATCCATAATACTGCGCGTACATCAGATTATGGCTACCCTCCGGGCGTGGCTCCAGGTCGCTGCCCCATGCCAGTACAACAGTATTCCAAGACACGCAGTTGTAAAGCCACCAATCGGGCAGTTGGTCGGCTATCGGCGGTAGGTCTATCTGATGAACCACCACCACGTCCTGATCCTGATGGGCATTGATATAGTCGATGCGGCTCATCCACTGCTGGCGCACATCCCATTCGATACTGAGGCAGATGGAAGCCGTCGCCACCCACAACACCACGCTGACGGCTACGAAGCCCTGTATCAGCCGACGGTGACGCTGCCAGATGGCATCCCGCTCCTTCAACAGCTCCCGAATGGCTGACAGCGATGCAAGGATAACGGCACACGTAGGAAAGAAGCCTGCACGTGCAGGAGCCACTGGCACAAATATCAAGATAATCATCACTACCATGGAACCGGCAACCATGAAAGCCTGGAACTGCGTGGTCTTGTTCCATCTCTGACCCTTGGGCAAATGCCATATATAATAGCCTATCAGCAGCAACAAGGGAATCTGCTTGCTGACTACCGGGAAGAAACACTCTATGAAATTGATGGAGAACATCAGCGGTGTCCAGTACATATCTTTTGGCAGCATAGGATTATACTCATACAGCCGTTGCAGCTCCAGCCTGACAGTCTCGCCAGGCGCAAAAACAAGCATGGCAGAACCTATGCAGAGAAACACAAAGCCCACCACCATCCACGCCTTCAGCTGCTTCTGCCGCCAGAACCAGATGAGGGCAAAGAAGACGACAAAATCTATTACGGCAGCACTCGTCTCTACAGCCCAGCCCGCACAAAGACCTGCAAAGGCCATGAGCAGACAAGAGGCGGCAGGTGACAACCTACGGCTGACGGTTGCTTCGGACCCATGCCAGTAGGCTTGAGTGTAGGGCACCAGGAACAGCAGTCCTATAACAGCAGTCCACAGGAACACACAAGAGCCGCACATCCATAATACTGTGAGGAACGGGTCGGGTATCAGAAACCAAAGTGAAAACAATAACCAGAACATGTAGATGCCATTAAGCGAACTGAGCTTCCTGCCAGTTCCGACCTTGAAGAGTAGAAGTGATAATGCAATGAATACCAGTGTATTAAGGACATTGAATAAACCTTTGCCTTCCCACGCAAACAGTTGTGTAAGGCCAATGCCGATGATTCGTCCTCCCCAAGTCATATAATGCGAATACTGCGATTTGATGATGTCATCGAACGAATCAATACGTTCGCGAGGCCCCACTCCGTCGAGCAGGTTCCCCTTGTCGGTTCCATCCCATATAAAGGCATAGGGAATATCATCCGACACCATGGGCAGCATGAGATTGCGTATGAAGAACAAGGCCATGAAAATGGCCAGCATAAAGTACCATTTTTTGAAGATTGAAGCCATAACACGATTTGTTTTTGGGGTGTAAAGATAGCAAAAGTACTGAAAAAATGAAAAAAAAACAGTTTAATTATGTTTAAATGAATCATTATTCTTATCTTTGCAGGTAAAAAATGGTTACACAATGAATAAGAACAAGTGGATATTTGCAGCATTGGCTCTTGTTGCCATGACAGCTGGAGTATGGTATTATTCGCTGGACGACGATGAAGACGAAGAAGAAGAGGTGAGCGAATACGCTACCATGACGATTGCTCAGCAGGATTATATCATTACGCGTGATATTGTGTCGAAGATAGAGACAGCCCAGCCTGCCGAGCTACGCCCTCAGGTCACTGGGCGTATCGTGAAGATATGCGTGGAGGAAGGCGCAAGGGTCAAGAAGGGCCAGCCGATACTCGTGCTCGACCAAGTGCCTTTTCAGGCAGCTGTAAGAAGTGCCGAGGCAAAGGTCAACAGCGCCAAAGCCCAGCTGGCCACTGCACGACAGAACATGGAAGGCAGGGAGGCTCTGCACAACAGGCAGGTAATAGGCGACTTCGACATGAACAAAGCGCGCAACGAGCTTTCCGAGGCCGAGGCTGCGCTTGACGAGGCAAAGGCCGAGTTGCAGACAGCCCGCAACGACTTGTCGTACACAGTGATCAAGAGTCCTTCGGATGGCGTCATCAGCATGATAGAATACCGCCTGGGTGAGTTGGTTGACCCTTCTATGGAGACGCGGCTGACCCTCGTATCCGACTACCGCCGCATACGGGCCTACACAGCCATATCTGAGAAGACCCTCTACGACCTGAAGCAGTATTATGGATGTTCGGCTGAGGAACTGCCCGGCAAGCTGCCCGAGGTGACACTCATCACCTATTGGGGAAAGGAACTGGAGCAGAAAGGACGTATCGACGCCATCAGCGGTGATGTGGACCTGACCACAGGTGCCATCTACATCAGGGCTTCGTTCGACAACCCACAAGGCGTCTTCCACCACGGCAGCAATGGCGTGCTGAGGGTTCCCTATCACCTCAAGGATGCCATCGTCATCCCCCAGGAGGCCACCTTCGAAATACAGGACAGATATTTCGTTTCGAAGGTGGTTGACGGTGTGACACACACTACTGAGATTAAGATATTCCCTTATAACGACGGACAGACCTATGCCGTTACTGACGGTCTGAAGCCAGGCGATGTGATTGTTGCCGAAGGTGGAGCACTGGTCAGGGAAGGCACCAAGGTGAAGACTAAGAAGTAAGCCTGTGAAAAACAATTTCTTTATCGATCGCCCCATTTTCTCGATAGCCCTTGCGGTTGTCATCCTGCTGTTAGGTGTATTAGGCTATAACGGCTTGGCTGTTGAGCAGTTACCCGACGTGGCTCCCCCTGTGGTTGAAGTAAGTGCCGACTATGCAGGTGCCAGTGCCGAGGCAGTACAGCGAAGTGTCATCATACCTATTGAAGAGGCTGTGAACGGTGTAGATGGTATCAATGAGGTGCTGTCCACATCAACCAGCAGCGGCAATGCCAGCATCACCATCACGTTCAAGCCTGGCACCGACCCCGACATGGCCACTGTGCTGGTGAAGAACCGCCTTGGCGAGGTAGAAGGTATTCTGCCTCATGAGGTTGTCGAGACAGGTGTGCATGTGGGCAAGGAAAAACGAGGCTACCTGAGGATACTGGCCCTGGAGAGTCCCGACGGGAGGTACGACAACGATTTCATCACCAATTTCTTTGATATCAACATCAGTCCCCGGCTTCAGCGAATCAAGGGCGTCGGGAACATAGAACTGCTGGGCAGCGTCTATGCCATGCGTATCTGGCTTGACCCCATGAAGATGGCCACCTACAGCCTGGAACCGAAGGATATTGAGGAGGTGCTGGAGGCACAGAACATTGAGGCGGCCATAGGAACGCTGGGCGAAGACTCGAAGAACACGTTCCAGTATACAATGGTATACCGCGGACGTCTGTTGGACCCAGAGGAGTTCGGCAATATCGTGCTGAGGTCCGAGCCCAAAGGTGACGACCTGCTGCTGAGCGACGTGGCACGCTGTGAGGTGGGCAGGGAGAACTATTCCAGCAACAGCTGGGTCAACTCTCACCCTGGCACCGTAGCCATCATCACGCAGGCTCATGGGTCGAACGCCCAGGAGGTCAATCACGAGATAGACAAGCTGATAGAGGAGTCTATGGAGAAAATGCCGCCAGGACTGGTATTCAGATCACTGCTCGACACCAACGACTTCCTGGATGTCTCGATGAAGGAAGTCTATACCACGCTCTTCGAGGCCATCATACTGGTGGTGCTTGTCGTGCTGCTGTTCCTGCAGAATGTCAGGGCCACGCTGATTCCGGCGCTGGCCATTGTGGTGTCGCTGGTAGGTACATTCGCGTTCATGTATGTGGTAGGCTTTACGCTGAACCTCATCACGCTGTTTGCATTGGTGCTGGTGATAGGCACCGTGGTCGACGATGCCATTGTGGTGGTAGAAGCCGTGCAGAGCCAGTTCGAGGCGGGCTGTCATGACCCCTATCGTGCTACCACCACTGCCATGAGGGAAATCAGCAATTCGGTCATTATCACCACCATCGTCTTCATGTTCGTCTTCATACCCATATCGTTCGTTAGCGGACTGGTAGGCACCTACTACCGGCAGTTCGGACTGACAATGGCGGTGGCTGTAGCCATCTCTACGTTGAATGCCCTCTCACTGTCGCCAGCCCTCTGTGTGCTGATGATGAAACCCGGCGTCGAGAGCAAGAACCGCATCTACAAGGCTTTCAATGCCTCTTACCATGCCATAGCCAGGAAATACCAGGACTCCGTATCGCTGTTCGTAAAGCAAAAATGGCTGGCGGTAGTGGCACCTGTGGCAGTCTTCATTCTGCTGGTTGCACTGGTCAACACCGTGCCCACGAGTCTCATTCCCGACGAGGATACGGGCAACGTGTTTGTTGACATCAGCACCCCTCCGGGGTCTACCCTCGAACAGACCAAGAAGGCGGTGTTGCGAGCATCCGACAAAGTGGCCGATATTGACGAGATAGAGAACTGTGCGTCCGTTGCAGGATGGAACATTCTGGGTGGTGACGGTGCCAATGCGGGCATGCTCATCATGAAGCTGAAGCACTGGGACGAACGCTCGGGCAGTGACCACGACATAGATGCCGTGGTAGAGCAGATAGAACAGAGGATGGACAGCATCAAGAGCGCCAATATGTTCACCTTTGCCATGCCCACTGTGACGGGCTATGGCTTCAGCAACAGTATCGAACTGTTTGTGCAGGACTACAACAGTCTCTCGATAGAAAAGCTGAAGAGCGTGACCGATCGCTTTGCAGAAGCACTCACGGAGCGCGAGGAGATTGGCGAGGCCTATAGTTCCTACGAGGTGAACTATCCGCAATACAACGTCAGTGTCAATGCCTCCATCTGCAAGCGTTACGGTGTGGAGACCTCGGATGTGCTGGGTGTGCTCAACGGCTATATAGGCAGTAACTACGCCACCCAGTTCAATGCCTTCGGACGCCTTTACCATGTTATGATGCAGGCCGACCCTGAATTGCGTAACGACCAGGACGATTTGAACAACATCATGGTCATCACCGATGACTCACGGTTCATCCCCGTGACAGAACTCGTTTCACTCAAGAAATCCAGTGGCGTGCAGTCGCTCCAACGCTTCAACATGTATTCTGCCATCAGCATGGAGGTGTCGCCGGCCGACGGCTATAGCACCGGCGATGCCATCAAAGCCATCGGGGAGGTGGCAAAGACAGTGCTGCCGCGAGGCTACGGCTATGAGTATACGGGAACAGCCCTGGAAGAGATAAAGACAACCCAGAATCGCACCTGGGTGCTATTGCTGGTCATCTTGTTCACCTATATCGTGCTGGCCGCTCTCTTCGAGAGTCCGCTCATGCCTCTCTCCATTCTGCTCAGTGTGACGTTCGGACTCACCGGCAGCTATCTGTTTGCCTTGTTGTTCCAAGTCGAGAACAACATCTATATGCAGGTAGGCACCATTATGCTGATAGGACTTCTGGCCAAGACAGCCATCCTGCTGACAGAATTCGCCACGAAACGGCGAAAGGACGGCATGGACATCAAAGAAGCCGCCATGAGTGCTGCCAAAGACCGTCTGCGTCCGGTACTGATGACCGTGCTCACGCTCGTCATCGGCCTGCTGCCCATGGCATTCTCACAAGGAGCGCTGGCCGTAGGCAGCATGTCGCTGGCAATCTGCGTCATCGGCGGCATGATTGTTGGCACGGCCTCCATCCTGTTCTTCGTACCGCTGTTCTTCATGCTGTTCCAGCACATTGAAGAGAAGTTTCTGTCCAAGCGCGTCAAGGGCACCGCTGCCGTCACATTGTTAGTCGTCTGTCTCAACGCTCCGTTCCTGACATCGTGTAAGACCTACAACAGCTATCAGACGGCGACGGCCGATGCCGACAGCCTGCTGCGCAAGGAGTATGCACGGGCAATAGCCGGCGGCGACGTGAAGGAATGGCGCCAGGTGTTCACCGACAAGCATCTCGCTGCATTGATAGAAGAAGGACTGGCCAGCAACAGCGACATCAACATGGCACGGCAGCAGGTGGAGGGCGCCAAAGCCCTGCTGCGCAATGCCAAGGGAGAGCTGCTGCCATCGGTCGACATAGGTGCCGAAGCAGGAGCCTCACATTTCGAGAGCTCGGATGCGAGCGAAGACGAGGCCACCTACACCATAGGTGCCACGGTGAGCTGGGAGGCCGACATATTCGGCAAGATGAAGAATGCCCGCAAGGCGGCAGCCGCCACAGTGGAGGAACAGCAGGCCTATGTACAGGCGGTAGCCACAGAGCTCATAGCCACCATAGCCACAGCCTATTACCAGCTGTCCATGCTCGATGCACAGATAGAAGATACACGCCAGGTCATTGAGAGCTGGGAGGAGAGCATAGAAGCCCAGAAAGCCTTGAAGGACGTCGGACAGGCTACAAGCGACGACATAGACCAGTCGGAAGCCAACAAGCTCGATGCCGAGTCCACGCTTGCAGAACTGACCATGCAGCTGCAGCAGGCCGAGAATGCGCTCTGCGCCGTTCTAGGCAGGCCCAGCGGGCACATAGAGCGTACAGGATTCGACACGCTGTGCCAGACTTTGCCAGATGTGTCGGGATTCAGCATCCAGTCATTGACGCGACGTCCAGACATCCGGCAGGCCGAGGCGGCACTCAAGAGCGCTTTCTATACCACCAATGAGGCACGTGCGGCATTCTATCCGTCGCTCACCCTGTCGGGCAGCATCGGATGGACGAACGATGCCGGCGAGGTAGTGGACCCTGCAGGCGTGCTGGCAAGGGCATTGGCATCGCTCACGGCTCCTGTCATCAATCGCAGCAGTCTGAAGGCAGAGCTGCAGAAGGCCAAGGCCGAGCAGGAATCGGCACGCATAGCCTTCCGCCAGGCCATACTCGATGCCGGCAAGGAGGTGAACGACGCCCTGGCAAGCGAGCAGTATGCCCGTAAGGCTATCGAGCTGAACCGGCAGCAGATAGAAAAGCTCACACGCGTGGTCGAGAATTCCAAAGTGCGGATGAAATACGACGAGGATTTCAACTACCTGCAGGTGCTGCTGGCACGACAGAGCCTGCTGGAAGCACGGCTGGCATTGAACTCCAACCGATTCTTGTTGCTGGAGTCAACCATCGAGGTGTACAAAGCCTTAGGTGGAGGGAACTGAGCTCTTCTATCGGCACAAGATTCTCGTCGACCACGAGCGTAATGCTGTCCTGTGTCTGAGCAACTGCTACGGTTGGCAGTAATATGAATATTGCTGCCACCAGCAATTTCCTTATATTATTCATTATCATATCGTCTGTTGCCTGGATGATTAAACGTCGCAAAGTTACGAATAATTCCACAGATTGTTAGCAATCGGCTGGAATAATTACAATGTTTAACGTTGCTCCGCTGCCATACGTCACAATTCCGTGCTGTTTATCCCAGAAATTTGGAGGAATCGGCGTTGCTCCGTACCTTTGCACCCGAAAAGCGTTTAATCAAAATAATCAGAGAAATGAACATGAACATGAAACCAAGAACCGTTATCGGCATTCTTTTCGTAGTAGCCAGCCTGTTGAAACTGGCCACGTTGTGGGACATCCTCCATTGGAGTTGGTTTGAAACCATGTCCGAAGGACCATGGTCCATGTATTTCTGCATCTTTATATTATTATATGTTGGAATACACCTCATCATCGAGAGCTACCGACGCGATCCCGACCAGTGGCTGCAGCGCCCGCTGCCCCTTGGAGAAGACGGCAAGCGCATCTGCTGCTCAGTCCACTATGGCGGCGACGAGTACGTCTATCGCGGCGAGACATTCCACGGTGCCCGCCTCGATGCTTTCTGCGGCGGCATCCGCATGGATCTGCGCGAGGCAGTCATCACCGAGGATGAAGAGATTGACATCCATACTTTCTGCGGCGGCATCGAGCTCTTCGTGCCAAAGACGGTCCATGTGATGGTAAAAAGCCACAGTTTCATCGGCGGCGTCGGTAATCACACTACAGGCCAAGCCGACGGCACAGCCCCTACCCTGCACATCATCGCCAGCAACTTCCTTGGCGGCGTAGATATCAAGAACTGACCTGCCAGGACATCTTGGACAGTGGCGCCGTCATTGTCGCACATCTCTACTAATCTGAATCGTTCACCGATTTTCAATAACTGTCATTTGTCATCTGTCATCGGGAAATTGCAAACTGCCTCCCCTTGCCCACTATCGACGAAAAGAAAACTTCAAGGCTCAAAAATGACGGATTCGAGGCAACGGAAATACGGGGGGGGCATGGGGACAGGTTTTTGAAGTGAATTCACCGAATTCATTCAAAAACCTGTCCCCATGATCTCATAAAATGACAGTTATGACAGATGACAGTTTTTTGAATTTGAGAAAAGAGAGGTATTAGTATTATATATATTATAATATATATAATACTAATCTTAATCGTTCACCGATTTTCAATAACTGTCATTTGTCATCTGTCATCGGAAAATTGCAAAACTGCCCCCCTGCCCACTATCGACGGAAAGTAAACTTCAAGGCTCAAAAATTACGGATTCGAGGCAACGCAATTACGGGGGGATCATGGGAATCATGGGGACAGGTTTTTGAATGAATTCGGTGAATTCACTTCAAACAACCTGTCCCCATGATCTTTGCCGAATTTGAGCAAATTCAATGGCAAAATCGCCCCAAATCGAAGGGCAAAATTTGGAAGCGCACGAAAAATGTTGTACCTTTGCAGAGCATTAGGGAAATGCTCTGTCAATCAGAAGACAAGCGCGCAGTCATTATGAGAGACATGAAAAGCGGGATGACGGCCACCCGATGTAGCTGGCCGCAAGTGAATCTAATACCATCAAAAACACACACACTACTATGGCAAAGATTTTGTATGAAGTGAAGCAGAACCAGAACTCCTACAGTGCTGCCTTCGGCAAGTGGTACGCACAGATCAAGAACCTGGAGACGCTGAACACGCGCAAGCTGGCGCAGCACATCTCCGAGCACGGATCGATCTACACCCCCGACGTGGTGTACGGCGTACTGGAGAAGTTCCGCAGCTGTCTGATCGAGATGCTGCTCAACTCGAAGAAGGTCAAGATCGAGGGCCTCGGCACCTTCTACTGCACCCTGGAGA
>JAEEQB010000032.1 GCA_016285075.1 Prevotella sp. | reverse complement strand
TTGGAAAGAGGATGATTTTCTGGATTTGCTGGCTATAAAGCAAGTTCAGAATGGGGATTCGTGTTTAGCGGACAGTAATAATTCGAAAAAGAATTTTGGGAGGCGCAATGACGAAGTCAGGAAAAAGTCTTAGTATGACACCAAAAGACATCTATTATCTTACTAAAGACTGTTTAGTATGATACTAAAGGCTGTTTAGTATGATACTAAAGGCTGTTTAGTATGACACTAAAGACAATTTATGTCAAAGGCTTATTTGCTTACAGTAACGCGGCGATTACTGGAATCTGTCAACACCTGATGGACGATGTCGGTGACCTGGTGCTTCAAACCATCAATAAACTCGAGAGCATCTTGTTGATAACCTGTCTTGTCGCGCTCTATGTCACGCAGTTTCTTCTCCCATATACCTGTCAGTTCAGCGCTCTTCAGCAGGTCTTCACGTATCAGGTCTATCAGTTCTATACCCGTTGGCGTAGCCACCAGGCGCTTGCGCTCACGGCGGATATAATGACGCTTGAAGAGTGTCTCGATGATGGCGGCACGGGTGGAGGGTCGTCCTATGCCGTTTTCCTTCAGGGCAGCACGCAGTTCTTCATCGTCGACAAGTTTTCCTGCAGTCTCCATGGCACGCAGCAGGGTGGCTTCAGTATAGTAAGGCGGCGGCGTGGTCTGCTTTTCGGTGAGCGTAGGAACGTGAGGACCGCTCTCACCTTTCTGGAAGACAGGCAGGGTGCGTTCTTCATCGCGTTTCTTTGCCTCCTCCTCGTCATTCTCACTCTGTTTGTCCTTGGCATAGACGGCGCGCCAGCCTGGCTCAAGGATGGTCTTTCCTGTGACTTTGAACTCCACGTCTTCCACCTTGCCCAGCACTGTGGTCTGGGCGAATTTGCAGTCCGGATAGAACACGGCAATGAAACGGCGTGCTACCAAGTCATAGACATAGCGCTGGGCATCGCTGAGGTTCTGAGGGATGATGCCTGTAGGGATGATGGCATGGTGGTCAGTGACTTTGGATGAGTCAAACACTTTCTTTGACTTTGGCAGAGGCTTGCCACCAAGGGGTCTGATCAAATCGGCATAGGGGGCTATACCTGCGAAACGCGTCTGGAACAACCCATTCATGGTCTGCGGACACCTGGCGTAGACATCGTCGGAAAGGAAAGTGGTATCTACACGCGGATAGGTAGTAAGTTTCTGTTCGTACAATCCCTGAATGAGGTTCAGCGTCATCTCTGCAGAGAATCCGTACTTTTTGTTACAGTCTACCTGCAGGGAGGTGAGGTCATAGAGGGAAGGTGGTGTCTCGCGACCGTTCTTCTTCTCGACATTCGTCACCTCAAAGGGCTTATCGGCAATCGTAGCAAAGGCTTTTTCACCCTCTTCCTTGGAGGTGAAACGGCCTTTGGTGGCTGTAAAGGTTGTGTCGCGATAGACGGTAGCCAACACCCAGTAGGGCTCGGGTTTGAAGTTGTCAATCTCCTTCTGCCTACCTACGATGAGTGCCAGCGTGGGGGTCTGGACACGTCCAATGGAAAGAACCTGACGATTCTGGCCGTACTTAATGGTGTAAAGCCGTGTGGCATTGATGCCAAGAAGCCAGTCGCCGACAGCCCTGGAGAGACCGGCAATATAGAGAGACTGGTACTCGGACTGGTCTTTCAGTGAAGCAAAGCCCTCGCGAATGGCTTCATCAGTCATGGAGGAAATCCACAGGCGGCTGACAGGACACCTAGCCCCAGCTTTCTGCATGACCCACCGCTGGATGAGCTCACCTTCCTGCCCGGCATCGCCACAATTGATGATGCTGTCGGCAGCCTGCATGAGCCGTTCAATGACTGCAAACTGTTTCTTCACACCTTCGTCTTCCTTCAGACGGATGCCAAAGCGTGGAGGAATCATTGGCAACGATGAGAGGTTCCATGACTTCCACATGGGAGTATAGTCTTCAGGCATCTTCAGTTCGCACAGGTGGCCAAAAGTCCACGTCACCTGGTAGCCATTCCCTTCCATATAGCCATCATGACTGCTGGTGGCACCTATGATACGGGCAATGTCACGTGCCACACTGGGCTTCTCTGCTATACAAACAATCATACGGAAAAAGTTTCCTACCTTTGATTCAAGAGTTTTTGGCTGCCCCTCTCTCAGAGTTTGCTTTCGCCCTCAATATACTGTGAGACAAAGAGATGGACACCGTCAAACATCACATAGCTGAAATGGCTAATCCAGTCGCCCAGGATGATCAGACGCGCTCTTTTCGTCAGTTGCAGGTCCACCTCTATATGGCGATGACCAAAGATAAAGAAATCCACGTTGGGATGATACTGTATATACTTCTTGGTAAAGAGCACCAGATGCTCCTTGTTGTCACCCTGGTAGGGAGGCTCTTCGCCTCCAGGACGCTTCATGCGGCTGTACTTGGCCCAGTTGAGACCGAACCACATACCCCAGCGGGGATGAACTGCAGAGAAAGCCCATTGGCAGGCACGGTTATGGAAGAGAAACCTAATGAGCTTGAACTTCTTGTCAGGATCACCCAGCCCATCACCATGAGCCAAAAAGAATATCTTGCCGTAAATCTCGGTGGTGAGCGGTTTCTTATGAAGGATCACGCCACATTCCTTCTCCAGATAGTCATAAGCCCAAATGTCGTGATTACCCGTAAAATAATGTACCTCCACACCCAAATCGGTAAGTTCAGACAACTTGCCGAGAAAACGGGTGTACCCCTTGGGAACCACATAACGGTACTCATACCAGAAGTCGAACATGTCACCCAGCAGGTAGACAGCAGCAGCCTTGTCCTTGATGGAGTCAAGAAATCGTACAAGCCGCCGCTCCTGCATACGCTGATGAGGAATGGCCAAAGACCCGAGATGGGCATCGCTCAGAAAATAAACAGGTTTCATCGTTGACAGACTATTGGCTATTGATCATTAAAATCAGTCGAATCCTAATTCAAGGCGGGCTTCCTCCGACATCATCGACTGATCCCAGGCCGGTTCAAACACAAGGTTCACATTAGCGCCGCTGATACCCTCGACACTCTCCACCTTCGTACGTACATCTTCCAAGATATAGTCGGCAGCCGGACAATTGGGCGCGGTGAAGGTCATCTCCAGCTCCACCGTGGCATTATCCTGCACGTCTATCTTGTAAATCATTCCCAGGTCGTAGATATTGACGGGAATCTCAGGATCGTAGACGGTCTTCAGCACATCAACAATCCTCTCTTCTAATTTATTCTTTTCTTCTTGAGTCATCTTGGCCTGCAAAGGTACGAATAAATGAGCAAAAAAACAAATTAATTTGAATTTTTTATTTTTACACCTTCCCTTCCTCACGGTACGAATAGTAGTGTCCGTCTGCCACAATAACATGGTCGAGGAAATGGATGCGCATGACATCGCACGCTTTTTTCAGCGATATTGTCAGTTGGTCGTCGTACCTGCTGGGGGTGATACTGCCTGAGGGGTGGTTATGACAGACTGCCAGTATGGTAGTATTGGCCAACACGGCTTCACGCATGATGATGCGGATATCGACAGACACCTCAGTGATTCCTCCATGGGATATGCACAACTTGCGGATGAGGCGGTAGTTCTGGTTCATCAGCAGGATCCAGAACTCCTCCACGTCTAAGTCCTGCATCACGGGGTGCATGTGTTTGTAGATGCGCGAGGCAGTACCCAGGTCCGGACGTTCCTCGGGGGTCTCCTGCTGGCGGCGCTTACCGAGCTCACAGGCAGCAAGGATAGTGATGGCCTTCGCTTCACCGATGCCTTTGTAACCCATCAGCTGGCGGATGGTGAGTTTTCCCAAGGTATTAAGGCTTTTATTGCAGTCGTCCAATACTTTCTGCATCAGTTCGACAGCACTCACGCCAGGTGTTCCAGAACCAATGAGGATGGCCAGCAATTCGGCATTGCTAAGCTGCTGAGCCCCTTTGTCGCGAAGTTTCTCACGGGGCTGGTCATCCTCTGACCAGTGTGCAATAGTCAGTTTCCCGCTCATTGATAGAAATTCTTTTCGAAGGCCGTGAACTCATCTTGCTTCAAGATGCAACGCTTCCACCACGACTCAATGAATCCCAGTCCATAACCCATGAGCTGAACGAAGGCGGCAGGAACGGAGAGCAAGCCCACCCATAGGCTGCGGTTACGGATGGAGGAGTCGAAAAAGATGACGGTGCTATAAAGCAGAAGGGGCAGAATCGCCAGGACACAGAGCATCAGGCCTACACCCTGGTGCATATTGTCAGTAGGACGAAGACCATTGCCATCGAGCCACTCTCCGTAGCCGTATAGACACACACCGACACAGAAGAGCAGCAAAAGCCCGATAACACCAACGGTGAAAACCATAGGCAGCAGATGAACCAGCTTCAAAGTGCCAGGGTGACGCTTCTCGAGATTGATGCGGGCAATACCACTGTTGTAGACCTGACGGAAGAACTTGCGGAAATCGGTTCGGCGCTTGTGCCATACCCAGGCATCGGGCAACAGGCATGTCTTATGGCCCGCCTCCACAATGCGATAGGAAAAGTCGATATCCTCACCAAAACGCATCTTCGAGAAACCACCAAGCTCCCGGTAGACCTCGCGACGTATACCCATATTAAATGAACGGGGATAGAACTTGTCAAGTTTTGCCTTACCGCCTCTGATACCGCCAGTGGTGAAGAAAGAGGTCATAGAGTAACTGATGGCTTTCTGGACAGGGGTAAATGAAGGATGGGCAGCATCTGGCCCGCCGAAGGCTGCAAACCCTGCTTCCTTCCTCCCCGTTTCCACGTTCCGCAAATAGTCGGGAGGTAGCACCACGTCGGAATCGAGCACTATCAGCCACTCACCGTTTGCGCGTTCTGCCCCATAGTTGCGGCTTTGTCCAGGGCCACTGTTCTCTTTATAATAATAATGTAAAGGAAGGATGCCTGCGAACTGGTCACAGACATCCTTACAAGTCCTTTGAGAACCGTCTTCTACAATGATCACTTCGAAATCCTTGAACGTCTGTTGCGCGAGGCTTTCCAGCAATTCGCCCACTTCGTCAGGACGATTGAAGACGGGAACAATTATGCTATAGTTCATAGTTCATAATTCATAGTTCATAGTTTTTCCCATCAGGCATTGGACTGGATGGTACGATCATGAACCAGGGACTACGCACTCGGCTCTGCCGTTTTGCCCAGCAAAGAACTATGAACTGAATAAATTACTCCTTGGCGCGCTGCAGGTAAGAACCGTCGCGGGTATCCACTTGTATCAGATCGCCCTCGTTGATGAACAGAGGAACGCGTATCTCCACACCAGTCTCCAGCGTAGCAGGCTTGAGAGTGTTGGTAGCGGTATCGCCCTTGATGCCAGGCTCAGAATGAGTAACACGAAGAATGGTCTTCACCGGCATTTCAGCATAGAGGATAGTACCATCGGTAGTATCGCTGACCACCTCCACGATGTCGCTCTCCTTCATGAACTCATGGCCAATCACCAGCTCGTTGTCGATGGGGATCTGCTCGAAGGTCTCCTGATTCATGAAAATACGTCCGGACTGATCCTCATAGAGGTACTGGTAGGGACGACGCTCAATAATCACATCTTCCAGTTTCTCACCGATATTGTAACGACGCTCCAAAACACGACCGTCGCTGACGTTCTTCAACTTGATGTTCATGATGGTGTTACCCTTACCCGGCTTGCGGTGCTGAAAATCAATACATACCCAAATGCCACCGTCCATGCGGATAGCTGTTCCTTTCTTAATGTCTTGTGAGTTAATCATACCTTTTTAAAATGTATTTGTTGGAATTTGGGTGCAAAGGTACGAAAAAAAGTGAAAAGTGAAAAGTGAAAAGTGAAAAATTTCGCTTTAAACTTGCGTAATTCAAAAGAAATCAGTAATTTTGCAGCCCAAAACGATAAATCATAGTAATAAATAACGATTAAAAGCAATGAAAAGAACATTCCAGCCGCACAATCGCCGTCGCGTAAACAAGCACGGTTTCCGTGAGAGAATGGCCACAAAGAATGGACGCCGCGTGTTGGCTTCACGCCGCGCAAAGGGCCGCAAGAAGTTGACCGTTTCTGACGAGCATCACGGAAAGTAAACCAACATTACATAGGTATTTTTGGTTAAAACAGAAAGAAGTAGGGAGAATCTTTGCTTCTTTCTGTTTTTTTATACTGTTTTGCCAATAAAGAAGGCGAAAAAAAACCGTTTCAGCAAAAAAAGAAACAAGTTTCTTTGTTTTGCACTTAATTATTCGTATCTTTGCAGCTGAAAAGAAAAGCAATAAGCTCATGAATACGAAGGATTTTTTCGGTAAACTGCTGAGCGGCTACCTATGGGGAAACCTGTTTGCTATGACTCTTGTGGTGGTAGCGCTGTGCTTTTGCGTGAAATATGGACTGGAGATCTATACCCATCATGGCGAAGGCGTGAAGGTGCCTGACCTGAAGAACATGAAGTTCCAGGAAGCCCGAGCCCTTCTCGAGAGCGACAATCTTCAGATTCTGGTAAGTGATTCCGGATATAACAAGCGGCTGCCGGCGGACTGCATCCTCGCGCAGACGCCAGGAGCAGGTACTTATGTCAAGGAAGGACACATCATCTACGTATCTGTCAACTCACCCTCTTCTCCCTCGTTTGCACTGCCCGACATTGTCGACAACTGCAGTTTCCGCGAGGCAGAGGCAAAACTGACAGCATTGGGGTTCAAACTGCTGGAGCCAAAATATATCAATGGCGAGCAGGACTGGGTTTATGGGATATTGAGCCGCGGACGCCATGTATCGGCAGGTGATGTGGTGTCGGTAGAGACCCCTCTGACCCTCATCGTGGGCAACGGTACATACGATGAGGATTCAGTCGATATAGAGTATATGGAGCCAGGGTTCGGTGGCGTGAATGACGACGACGACGAAAGTGAAGAGGACGAATTCGAAGAGGTTCCCGACCTGAAGGCAGTACTAGGACGCTGATGAGAAGAGAAGTGACTGAGATTGACGACATAGAGCTGGAGGAACAGGACTTGCTGCTGGAGGAGCAGGCAGAGGGTCAGGAGCTATACGAACACTTCCGCTTGGAGGTGGACAACGGACAAGAACCGCTACGCATAGACAAGTATCTGGCCGAGCACATGCCACACACCACACGCAACCGCATACAACAGGCTGCCGATGCCGGGTTCATCCACGTTCTTTCGGCAGAAGACGGCCTGAAAGGGAAAGCCTCCCATCCTGTTAAAAGTAATTATAAGGTACGCGCGAGGGACATCATCACTCTCATGCTCGACCGTCCTCACTACGACACTACCATCGAACCTGAAGAGATTCCCTTGGATGTGGTTTACGAGGACGACCAACTGATGGTCATCAATAAATCTGCGGGCATGGTAGTACATCCAGGCGTAGGCAATTTCCATGGAACCCTGGTCAACGCCATTGCCTGGCATCTCAGAAACCTGCCCTCCTATGACCCCAACGACCCGCAGGTGGGATTGGTTCATCGCATTGACAAGGACACCAGTGGCCTGCTTGTAGTGGCAAAAACACCTGAGGCCAAATCGGCTCTGGGCAAACAGTTCTTTGACCACGACACCCACCGCAGCTACAATGCACTTGTCTGGGGTCACCTGGCCGAGGACGAAGGACGCATCGAAGGAAACATCGGCCGTGACCTGCGCGACAGGCAGCGCATGGCTGTATTCCCACCAGGCTCTGAGATGGGGAAAACAGCCGTCACCCACTGGCGTGTTATGGAGCGCTTCGGCTATACGACTCTTGTGGAATGCCGCCTGGAGACCGGCCGTACCCACCAGATACGCGCCCACATGAAACACATTGGACACCCTCTGTTCTGCGATGAGCGATATGGTGGCACAGAGATACTCCGAGGCGAGCGGTCCTCCACCTATAAAGCCTTCATACAGAACTGTTTCCGGCTCTGTCCGCGGCAGGTGCTACATGCCCGTACCTTGGGGTTCGTGCATCCTGTCACAGGTCGGCAGATGGACTTCACTTCCGAATGGCCGGAGGACATGCAAGCCGTCATCGACAAGTGGCGAAGATATATCCGTGGTAGCGAAGCTACATAACAACGAAGCATCATCATGACAAGACAACAAAACATCGAAATATCGAAACATCTTAAATATGAAGAATTTGAAGAGAACTATTGCCATCGTCTGTGGTGGCGACTCCTCTGAGCACGACGTCTCGCTCCGCTCTGCCCAGGGCATCTACTCCTTTTTCGACAAGGAGCGCTACAATGTCTATATTGTCGACATCAAAGGCCAGGACTGGCACGTAGAGCTGCCCAATGGCTTAACAGCAAAGATTGACCGCAACGATTTCTCGTTCATCGAAGAAGGCAAGGCCAAGGTGTTCGACTATGCCTATATCACCATTCACGGCACTCCAGGTGAAAACGGCCTGCTACAGGGCTACTTCGACCTGATAGGCCTGCCCTACTCCACCAGCGGAGTGCTGGTCGAGGCCATGACATTCGACAAATTTGTGCTCAACCAGTATCTGCGTGGCTACGGTGTAGCTGTAGCAGACTCGCTGCTCATCCGTAAAGGCTACGAGCAACTGGTGAGCGACGAGGAGATAGAGCAGCGCATAGGAATGCCCTGCTTCGTGAAGCCCGCTGCCGATGGCAGTTCCTTCGGCGTTTCGAAAGTGAAGAATGCCGACCAGTTGGCACCAGCCATCCGCAAAGCCATGATGGAAAGCCCGGAGGTGATGGTGGAATCATTCCTCGAGGGTACGGAGATTACCCAAGGCTGCTACAAGACCCGGCAGAAGGCCGTTCTACTGCCCATCACAGAAGTGGTGACATCGAATGAGTTCTTCGACTACGATGCCAAATACAACGGTCAGGTGCAGGAAATCACACCTGCACGCATACCTGAAGAGGTGGCTGAGCGCGTGTCAAAGATCACATCTCACATCTACGACATCCTGCATTGCAATGGTATCATCCGCATTGACTACATCATCTCGAAGGAAGGTAAGGTTTCTATGCTCGAAATCAATACCACTCCAGGCATGACTGCCACCAGTTTTATTCCCCAGCAGGTGCGCGCTGCCGGACTGGACATGAAAGACATACTGTCCGACATTGTTGAGAACCAATTCTAAGGAAAGAGAGAGATGCTACCGCTATGAAGTACGATATCAAGGAGTTTGACGAAATCAGGCCATATGAGCCGGAGGAGATGAAACAGGCCTTCGAGGACCTGCTCAACGACCGCCAGTTCAACGTGGTTATGAGGGGGCTTGCACCCTGGCTGCCTAAGTCTGTGCGCAATGGGCTGCTACGCTTAGCCTTCAAGGGTGTCAAGACGCCGCTCGATTTTCAGAAACGGTTCATGAAACCCATTGTCAAGTACATTATTCATCGCCACACTGACGGCTGCACATTTGACGATACAGCATTAACAGAATACAACAAATCAGTCCAGCGCTACACCTTTGTCTCAAACCATCGGGATATTGTGCTCGACTCCGCCTTCCTCGACGTGATGCTTATCAACCACGGACATCCTACCACTGTCGAAATAGGCATCGGCGACAACCTGCTCATCTACCCGTGGATCAAACGGCTTGTACGGATGAACAAGGCTTTTACCGTGCGCCGGGGACTCACACCCCACGAAATGCTGCGCTCCAGCCAGCTCATGAGCCGTTACATTCACCACGCCGTCACAGAAAAGCAGGAAAACGTATGGCTGGCACAGCGTGAAGGACGGGCCAAGGACAGCGATGACCGGACCCAAGAGTCGGTGTTGAAGATGCTGGCCATGGGCGGCAATCTGGAGGAGCTCAACATCGTACCCCTGACCATCAGCTACGAGTACGACCCCTGTGACTATCTGAAGGCACAGGAGCTGCAGCAGCGGCGCGACAACCCCCAGTTCAAGAAAAGCCGTCAGGATGACCTCGACAACATGCGCATTGGCATCTTCGGATACAAGGGACGTGTACACTACCATTGCGGCACACTGGTAAACACCTGGCTCGACAGTCTTGCCGATCTTCCACGCAAGGACTATTTCGCCACTTTGTCCCAACGCATGGACAGGGAAATACACCATGGCTACCAACTCTTCCCGTGCAACTACATTGCGCTGGACGAACTTGAAGGCAATGCCAACTATTCCAGCCACTATACCGAAGCGGACAAGACACGTTTCGACCAATACCTGAAAGGTCAGATATCCAAGGTCTGCCTACCCCATCGCGACGAAGCATTCCTACGCACCACCATGCTCACCATGTATGCCAATCCGGCAAGAAACAAATTGAAGAAATAATGCAACTGACGGAGAAGATGAAAGAACGAAGAAAGCGGATGATGTTATGTGCATTGTACCTTGTTATCAGTACATTCACCATTGTATCATGCACTCAAGACTACTACGAAAAGGGCGAAGGCAAATACTCGCTCATGCGGGCAGACTTCTGCATTGTCCGTACGGATGCCTCCAAGACCGTGCACTACGCCGTTACCGACGAAGGCGACTCGCTCGTGCTTAAGGAACCTTATACCGCCAAGTGGCTCACTACGCCCGACAGTACCTATCGCGCGCTGATCTATTACAATTTGAACATGGAATCCAATGACTCTGAAACCGAACTGATCAACCTTGCCCGCATACCCTCTGCCACCATCCACAAGCCCGACTTCTTCAAGAAAGGCATCAAGACCGACCCCCTGGGTTTCGAGAGTATCTGGACAAGTACAAACCGTCGCTACCTCAACCTCGGCTTGATACTCATGACAGGCGAGACAAGCGAGAAGGCCAATCACTCCCTTGGAATCGTGTGTGACACCATCATGCACAACCCCGACAACACCACTACCTATTATCTCCGTCTCTACCACGACCAAGGCGGAGTACCCGAGTATTATTCACAGCGGACTTTCTTCAGTATCCCTATCCAAGCAGTCCATGCCGACTCTGTCTGCATGACCCTCAACACCTATAGCGGTATTGTCGAGAAGCGGATAGCCATTACTCAAAACCGATAGCTGCGTTCTTTCCAGCACAGGCAGGACAGAACGCAGCTATCGGCGTTAACAGCTGTCAGGGCTCACTTATCCTGCCAAATGCTTATATCACGGGTATCAGTCTTGCGGTCAAGCAGGAACTTATCGATGAATGCCTGCACCTCAGGGAACTGGCGTTCGGGAAGCTGGCAGTGACCATGACCGCCAACGATGCTCCACCCCATGCGGTCTCCTATGCCAAACTGTTGCCACACTTTCTTGGCAGCCTTGGCAGAAGCAAGCATAGAGCCGTCGGCAAGCCACTCATAATCAGGATTACCCAACAGCAGTAAGGCTCGCGGACAGACCATGGCGCAGAGCTCGTGCTGATCGTAGGGCAACTGGTAGACGCTGTCGCCACGGAAGTTTTCACGCTGGCTCTCTTTGAACCAGTGGTAATCGGTCTTGTCAATGTCTTCCAGATTCTTACCTGCCAACGTCAACTCATGGGACTTGCGCCAGGCGGCAGCACCACCGCCACCAGGCTCCTGGGCTATGACGAGGGCCACACGCTCGTCGAAGGCACCGCAGTAAAGGGCCATCTTGCCTGCATATGAACAGCCGGTGACGCCGATGTGCTTCATATCGATCTTTGTAACCTTCGGACCGAGTTGCTGCAGGCCGTCAAGCAGACGGCTCAGCCCCCACGCCCACTCGCTGTAAGCGCCGTTCTGTGTAAGATCCGGGTAGAGTGCATCAAAGGGATGCTCGCCTCGTTCGTGGTGTTTACCAAACTGTCCGTAGTCATTGACCTGTTTCTCGTGGAAAGTCATGATGGCTATGGGACGGTCGTCGAAGAGCTGACGGGGCAACGACATCATGCTGGTACCTATCATCAGCGCATAGGGAGGCTTGCCCACTTTGGGGTAGCGTATCTCTGAGGTGAGGGTCACGGTGTGACCACCCACTGTCACATGTACCACCAAGGTGGTATCCCCTTGCATCATGCCTCCACGCATGCCACCCATGGGTCCACGTGCCCCCAAGCCTTCGTCCTTCACCGGTTTTTGCAGATGGGCCACGACAGCTCCGTCGGGAACTGAGGGCTTAATACCGATACCATAGTGTTGGATCATGTGAGAGATGTCATTGCGACGGCGTTCCCAATCCTTGAACCCTGACACGCCTTCCAACGGGTCTGGCAACTCACGGATAACCGGCAGCTGGCTGGCAGGGGGAAGTGCCGGTTTAGGGAAGTGTGCACCCGTATTTTCTTTGGTGTAAACACTCGGCTGCGCCCACGCAGCTCCAACCGATAACAGACAAATAGCAAAAACTGCTCCTATCTTCTTCATATTACTATCTTTTATTTATTTCCTAAAATACTTTTTTCCATTACGGATGACAATGCCGCGATAGTTATCGTCCACCTGCTGACCGCGAAGGTTGTAGGCTGGACTACCATTTGTGTCTGGTTGCACAAGGATAGGTTCAATCGCTGTAGGATCGGGCTTGGAGTAATCATCGTTGTTGGTCAGATAGACATCCTCCAGCACAATCATGCCAGTGCCCTTCCCCCAGAAGGTCACCTTGCGCACTTTATTCTGTTCCAGGGCGGCTCCTTTCTTGCCTTGAGTGTATTTGGCATTTTGCAGGTCGATGACGATTTTCGTGTTGTCGCCGAACTTGTCCGAAGAGTAGCAGCTGCCCGCCAGAGAAGTGGCAGTATAGATATTCAAATGGGCGTCGCAGGTCTGCTTCTGCCTGAGTTTCACCACAAGGTAACGGTAGGCCGAAAAGTCGGTATAGGCATCATACACCCATCCCACTTGTCCTCCTTCGCCGGGTCTGATGATATGGTTGTTGATGTTATAGCTTCCGCGCGACCCCATCGTGAAGTCGATGTATTGCATGTCCAGGGGGAAGAAGGTGGAGCGTACTTTGAAGGTGGTCTTCACAGTACCTCCCTGCGGGTCGGTATAAGTGGCAGTGATATTTGCCTCACCCTCGGAAAGTCCGCGCAGGTTACCTACCTTGTCAATGGCCACCACGTCAGGGGCATCAGTCTCGTACGAAGCCACCATGGCAACATCGCGTTGATGACCGTCGCGGAAGGTGGCCACAAGCCTGGGCATGGTAGAACCATGGACCATAATCTCCAGCTCCTCGGCTTCGGCCTTCAGCTGCTCGGCCGCGAGGTGTCCTTCTGTTGACGGTTCGTTGTCGGCGTGCGGCCAGTTCTTCTCATAATATTCGGCATACCAGTCCATGCAGGCCTTTCCGCAGGCTTCCTCCAAGCCACCGAAAGCAGGCACCACCTTGCCGTTCTTGTGTATCAGGGTATCAACGTCAATGAGGCAGGCCGTTCCTGAGAGGGTCATGGAGATATTGCCATAATGGTCGTGAACGGCCTTGGTCACCGTTCCCCACATTGACGTACGCCCTGTGGCCCAAGTGCCATAGTTCGATTCCACCCACTCATTGTGCTCGTTATAGTGTCCGGAACCGGGTTTCTTCGGGCTCCAGTCTATCTCGGTGATGATGATGGGGTTCGTGTCCACCACAGGCACCTGTCTGCGGAGCTGGTTGATCTTGTCTTTCTTGGCCTGCTCCACGTTGGCTGTCGTCAGTTTCTTGTCTTCACAGCCGTACCAGCCGTCGTAGTCGTGAACAGCATAGCCGATGTTATAGCTTTTCACAGGATAAGCCTTATAATTGGCATACTGAGATTGCCATCCTGTGCCAGGCACCCAGATAATGCCTGTAAAGCCATTGGCACGGATACGGTTGATAATCGGCTGGAAGTAGTCACGCATGGCCTTCGCATCATCGTTGCCTGAAGCGTTCCTCAGGTTCACCGGCTCGTTGGCCAACTCAATGCTGATCTGTCCTGCATACTTGCGGATGGTATCGTTCTTCGAAAAGAGATCCCATACCTCCGTCAGATAGTTCTGATAATAGTCGTTCACTTTCAAGTTGCCGGGGCAGACACCTGGCGGACGGACTACCACATACATTCCGTGTCGCATGGCTCTCTGGGCCAGTGGCACAAAGAGATCTTTCAGAAACTTCTTATAGCGGTCCTGGCTGAAACGCGAGATGTCCGCCTCACCGCTCTCCTTGCCGTCGCTCTGCTTGTTAGGATCGTTGCTCCAGGCAGGGTCCATATGCAGGCGGAACACATTGCACTTGGCTTTCTCCAACCCTGTGAAAAGTTTCTCAAAATACAGCTGACAGTTCTTGACACCAGTATCATTGTAGTCATCCCACCAGCCCTGAGCCTTAGAGCCCTGCCAGCGGTTGTTGTTGAAATAGGTGTTGGGCGTATCCATTACACCATGCAGTACAACGTGGTTGCCATGTGTATCGACAAGCCACTTGCCGTCCACATGAAGTGCGGGGAGTGGTTTTACGCCCTGTGCCGCAGCGATGACTGCGGCACAGATAAAGAGTGTTGAAAAGAGAATACGTTTTATCATTGATTTCCAAATAATTTAGTTACTTAGCAGGTGCGGGTTTTGCAGCGGGTGCGGGAGGCCCGAATGCCGGCATTTCCGAGGGATCGGGTATAATCGGCTTTCCCATCTCCGATGCCTCAGCATCCTTTTCATCAAGTTTGAAGAGCATGAATTGCGGGGCTTCGGCAGTGCAGGGTTTCCATCCCAGACCTTCACCTTCACCGTTAGGGTCGCTGTACTTGGCAAAGTTGGTCCACGCCGTGAGCATCTTCTCAGCCAAGTCCCAGTCACCCGGTGTCCAGGGACGCCAGCAGTGCTTCAGGCTCTTGAATACAAACCACAGGTCGCTGCTGTGGAAGGCTCCTTTCAGACGGGCGGTAACCTCCGGATGTGTACCATCATCAGGCAACGGACGTGCGAACTCATAGGCCCATGCCTTTCCTCCCTGCTCCTGGCGAACCTTACAGAACTCCGCAATGCCTGCAGACATCGAACCCATGTCATGCAGAGTATAACCTATCATGTAGGGCACGTCGGCTATGGCGCCCTCACGGGTGGCGGTGTCGAAGTTCTTCAAGCTGACATAGCCGTCGATGATGGGACGCTGCATGAGGAACACATCGCTCTTAGTGACCATATTATATAAAGTAGGAATGGTGTAGAGCAGCTCGGTTGATGCACCACGCAGTTTCTCCAGGTCGGTCAGCCCAGCCCAGTCCATCACCTTCTTTGTTTCAGCCTCGCTTTCCTGAAGCGTGGGGTTGTAGGTGAAGAAACGGTTCATCGGGGTGGCGGGCTTAGCTTCCTCGCCGTCCTTGGCAGGTACGTTGATACCGCCTCCGCTCATGATGACAGCCTTCTGGAACAGGCCACGGGCCAACGGGCTCTCACACAATGTACGCACGCTGCCGGCACCTGCACTCTGACCGAAGATGGTGACGTTGTCGGGGTCGCCGCCAAACTGTTCAATGTTGGCTTTCACCCATTTCAGCGACTGTATCTGATCCAGGATGCCATAGTTACCGCTGACGTGATTGGGACTCTCGGCAGAAAGCTCAGGATAGGTCATGAAACCGAAGATACCCAATCGGTAGTTGATGGTAACAAGCACCACATCCTTCGATGCCCACTCCTGTCCGTCGAATTCCGGCTCGGTGCCCCAGCCTTCACGGTAACCGCCACCGTGAATCCACAACGCCACGGGTAGCTTCTTTCCTGTCTGTCCAGGAGCTTTCGTCCATACATTCAGATACAGGCAGTCCTCACTATAAGGAGCCTCGTCGCCGTAGCCCCACTCGGTGGCATAGCCGCCAGGGTAGTGAACAGCCTGATAGCCAGGATGTCCGAATCGATCACACAGGCGGATGGAGTCCCATGCCACCACAGGCTGCGGCTCCTTCCAGCGCAGTTCACCGATAGGTGCTGCGGCATAAGGAATACCACGAAAGACGAATACACCCGGATTCTCAGCCCGGACACCTTGAATCTGTCCTCCTTCGACAGTCAGCACGGGGCAATCGGCCTCATCATTCGAGGCACATCCCCACATCAGTGCCAATAATGGCAACATACACAGAAGTTTCTTCATGATTTTCAGTTTTATGGTTTTTGATATGCTTCACGACCCATAGACTATTTCCCTTGCAGGTATTTGCGTCCGTTACGGATAACGATACCGCGGTAGTTGGCGTCCACCTGCTGACCCTTCATATTGTAGGATTGTCCTGCAGGCTGAGCAGTGGCGACAGTGGTGATGCCGCTACTGGTGCACTTCAGTTCTATCTTGTCTACATTGACGTAGGCACCGTTGATGGTGATCCGGAAGAGCTGTGGGCCAAGGTCAAGCTTACGGCTGAGCTTACCCTTGAACACCTTATAGGTATCCCAGTCTCCGGTATTAGTGACATTGACCTTGCAGAGGCTGGTCACTGATCCGTTGCCACCCACCAGGCCGAGGGTGAAGGCAGAATTGCTGCTGCCCGAAGAGGCTGTAGCCTCATAAGAGTATTCACCTGCTTCCTTGACATCGACACTGTACTCCAGCCATTCGTTGGCAGCTGTATATCCTATGACATAGCCGCCATTGCCGCTGACAATGTCAACTCCCTCGCTGTCGGAACGGTAGCTGGTGGAACCTTCATTGTTCGAGTCGGAGTCATGATAGGTGAACCCTTCGCCGCCACGGTCGAAATTCTCTGCCTGTATAATGCCGGGAATGCTGATGACTCCCTTGTGGGCCACTCGCTTATTATTGACCTTCAGCGTGTAGGTGGCTATCTTCGACATTTTGCCATTGGCATCAGTGGCCTCGGCTGTCACGGTGTAGGAACCCTTTGCCGCAGGTTTGTAGGTTGCCTCGAAGGGCGCGGAGGTGAGCTTTTTCAGCAACACATTGTCCACATACACGGCAACCTCCTTAATGGTGCTGGTGGCAGAAGACGCATCAACCTTCACCGTCGTATTCTCGCTGACGGTACCGGTGTTCGGATCGGAAGTAAGCGCAATCTTCATGCTTTCATCCAGGTCAACATGCTTGAATTCTATCTTGTCGATGTTGCAGCTACTGCCGGTGATGTTGATACGGATGACTTGCTTGCCTGCCTCCAGCGGCACAGCCAGCCGTCCGTGAACCGTGCGGTAGTTATCCCAATTGTTCGACTGTACGCAGGGCACGGCGATGCTGTTCGTCAGTGTCACCAGCCCGTCATCCTTGCTCAGCGCGAGACTGAAAGAGGAATTGGTAGCTCCCGACGAGACAGCGGCATCGAAGGAATAGACGCCGGCTTCCTTGACGTTTACAGTGTATTCCAGCCACTCGCCCGAACTGGTATAGCCGATGGCATATCCGCCATTGCCCGTGACGATGTCCACGCCACCGCCGTTGCTGCGGTAGTTCACCTTACCTTCGTCGTTTGAGTCGGTGTCGTGGTAGGCCATACCTTCCGCACCCACGTCGAAGTTCTCTGCCTGCAGTGTGCCCGGCAGTTCTATCTCGCCTTTGAAGGTGGTACGGGGATTATAGGCGGTGAAGCTCGACAAGCGTTCGAACTTCGAACTGTCCGTAGCCGTGACGATGGCTTTCAACTCATATTTGCCCGTGGCCTCCGGAGTGTATTCTGTGGCGTAAGGGGCTTCCGTCATCCGGCTGTGGAACTTTCCCTTGACATAGAAGTCCACATGGTCGATGGTCTTTGTCCTGAGGCTGGCACGTACGGTGATGGGCACGGCTTCGCCCTTGGTAACGGCAAGGGAGGCGGGTTTCACATAGACCGAAGCCTCTTTCTTCATACCCGGGAACGGGCTCTTTGCCTGTTTGGCCTTGTCGCTGGCCATGTATTCACGTAGCCATTTCATGGCAGGACGCTCCTGACCGTTCTTGAAAAGACCGGAGTGGTCCACCCAAGTACGTCCATATATATAACCCCAGATGGTGACGCCAGCACAATAGTCTGCTTCCCACATCACCGGCACTTGGTCCTTATACCGTTGCAACTGTGTATTGTCGTTTTCCTGATTGATGTCATACTCGGTGATGTACATCGGAATCTTCAGCGCGTCCTGGATCTTTTTCATCACCGTCTGGAACGAGCTCTTGCTCATGTCGTTCAAGTCGTGCGACTGGCATCCATAGGCATCGATAGGTGCTCCGGCATCGCGCAGAGTGCGTACCAGGTCAATGTACTGGTCGGTCTGATGCTGGAAGGTGTTATAGTCATTATACACCAGGATGGCATTCGGCCAGCGCTCATGAGCCATCTCAAATGCCTTGATAATCCAGTCGTAACCCGTCTTTCCATCTCCGCCCAAAGCAGCACGGTAAGGAGCAGGCTGGTGGCCTGCCACTGCCTCGTTCACCACGTCAATGATCTCCAGATTAGGATAGTGCTTCTTCACAGCGTCAAAATATTCCTCAATGGCTTTGGTCTGCTCCTGCGTCGACAGGTTGTTCACCCAGCTAGGATACTGCGCACCCCAGATCAGGGTGTGATACTTGAAGGGGAAGTTATGCTGCTTGGCATAGTTGGCAGAACGGTCAGCGTTGCCAAAGGAGAAGCTGCCTCTGCCGCCACCTTCTATGGCATCCCATTTCGTCTCGTTCTCAGGGGTTATCTGGTTCCAGAGTTTATAGAACGGATCCACTCCCCCACCGGCATCCACCTGATAGCCCGTAGTGATATTTCCCAGGAACTTGTCAGGATTGGTAGACAACTGAGCCTTTACCTTGACGGGACAAAGACTGATCATCGCTGCGAACAAACCAGCGGAAATGACTGCTTGCTTTTTCATGTTTTTAGTTGATAATGTAATGAAATGATGGTGCAAAGTTACGACAATTTCTGAAATCCGACTTTTTTTCATGTAACAAATATCGTAACAAAATGATTCATGATTGCAAAAAAAAGAATGATTTCTTTTGTTTTGCTCTCGACTTTTCGTAACTCTGTGGCATTAATGCCACGAAATTACTCCGTCTCGGCAAAAAAAGAAACAATTTCTTTTGTTTTGCTCTCGACTTTTCGTAACTTTGCACCATCAAAGAGAAAAGACATGGCAAAAAACCCGAAATGGCAGGATGAATACTGGCTGTTGCTGATGCAGTTGTACCTGTGTCAGCCGGTAGGGGTGAAGCCCCTATACAGCCGAGGCATGGTGGAGCTGAGCATGGAACTGCACATAGCGCCCAAGGTGCTGTTTGGCAAGATGTGTCAGCTAGCCAGCATCGACACGCCTCGCATCGAACGGGTTTGGGAGACCTACGGCCACAGTCCGAGGCGTCTGTCCAGGGCTGTCAGGCTGCTCCGCGAGATGAAAGGATTCGGAAACGCCGACGAGTTCTACAGCGGTGTGGAGGTCAACGAGACCTTCGAGAAAGACTTCAAGCCCTGTATCACCGACCCGATGGTACTGACACCCGTCATGCTCACGCTGATACTCGATCTCTATTTCCGTCTGACACCTATCACCATGGTGGCGAAGACGCCCGAGGTGGCAGAGCTGGCCAAACTCATCGGCCTGAAACCCCAGGAAGTGGCCGACGTGATGGACGTGTTCCAGCATTGCGACCCCTACCTCAACCGGCGTGACATCACACTAAGCCCCTTGCTGCTGCCTTGCCAGCAGATCTGGCAGCGCTACGGCAATTGCGACACCTTACAGCTCGCTCAGTTAGCCAAAGAGCTGAAAGAGTATTTCAAGAGTTGAGAGAGACATGGCTCAGAATCAAGGTCAGATACAAGAACAGAAATTAGAGCAGAAGCTCAGCCAGAGCATCACCCAGCAGCAGCTGCTCCACGCCCAGCTCGTGGAGCTGCCTGTCACGCAGCTGGCCGATCGGGTCAATGCTGAAATGGACGACAACCCTGCCTTGGAAGTGATGCAGCATGACGACGAGGACGAATGGGACGGCAGCAACGACGACGAGGCCGCTGCCCTGGAAGAGGACTACGACACCACGCGCGAACGCGAAGACCGTCAGTCTGCACTTGACGAGGCCCTCGCCTCTTTAGGACGCGACGACGAGGAGCTGCCGGTCTATCAGAACGGTGCCCAGAACGACGGGCTGCGGGAGGAGATGGTCTATGGAGACACCCTTTCCTTCTATGACCAGCTGAACGAGCAGATAGGGCTGATGCAGCTCACCGAACGCGAACGCTACATCATGGAGTATCTCGTGGGCTCACTCGACGATGACGGCCTCCTGCACAAGAGCCTCGACAACATCTGCGACGAACTGGCCATCTATCACAACATCGACGTCACCATGCCCGAGCTGTCCCACGTGCTGGGACTGCTGCAGGAGATGGACCCTCCGGGCATCGGCGCACGCACGCTGCAGGAATCCCTGCTTCTGCAGATACGACGGAAAGACCCCTCCCATGTAAGGGACCTGATGGAACGGGTCATACGCGACTTCTTCGACGAGTTCACCAAGAAGCACTGGAACAAGATCCAGGCTGCCTTGAAGCTGAACGACGTGCAGGCCAAGGCGCTGCAGAAAGAGCTGCACAAGCTGAACCCCAAGCCCGGCGCCTCCATGGGCGAGGCCATGGGACGGAGCCTGCAGCAGATAACCCCCGACTTCATCGTCGACACGCAAGACGATGGCACAGTCACCTTCACCCTCAACCAGGGCGACGTTCCCGAGCTGAAAGTGTCGCAGTCGTTTGCCGACTCCATGAAGGAATACCAGCAGAACCCCGAGCACATGAGCAGGCAGGCCAAGGAGGCCCTCCTCTATATAAAGAAAAAGGTAGACTCCGCACAAAGCTTCATCGATGCCATCCGCATGCGGCGGCGCACGCTCACCCTCACTATGCGGGCCATCATCCAGATGCAGCACCAGTTCTTTGTCGATGGCGACGAGGCCTCCCTGCAGCCCATGGTCTTGCGCGATGTGGCTGAGAGGACAGGGCTCGACTCATCCACCATCTCACGAGTGAGCAACTCCAAATACGCCCAGACACGCTGGGGAACGTTCCCCCTGCGCCACTTCTTCAGCGACAGCTACACCACCGAAAGCGGTGAGGAAATGTCCACCCGTCGCATCAAGGCCACCCTGCGCGACATCATTGACAACGAGGACAAGCAGCATCCGCTGAGCGACGAGGCGCTCACCGCCATGCTGGCAGAGAAAGGCTATCCCATTGCCCGGCGTACCGTGGCCAAATACCGCGAGCAGTCAGGCCTGCCCGTAGCGCGACTGAGGAAAAAATGAGAAAGAAGACAACGAGACGATGACACGAGAAAAGCAAATCATCCTTACGGCCAGGATCATGAGCATGATCTTCACGCCGTTCTACCTGCCGATAGTGGGACTCATAGCTCTGTTCTTCCTGAGCTATCTGCGCTACTACGACCCTTCTTTTAAGTTCCAGGTCCTGGCAGTGGTCTATTTCTTCACCATCCTGCTGCCCACGGTGCTCATCCATCTGTACCGCCGATACCAGGGATGGTCGCTCATCGACCTAGGCATGAAGGAGCGCCGCATGGTGCCTTACATCATCTCCATCCTGTGCTATTTCACCTGCGTCTACCTCATGGAGCTGATGCACATCCCCCATTTCATGGCCAGCATCGTCATTGTGGCACTGCTCATCCAGATTGTCTGCGCCATCATCAACGTCTGGTGGAAAATCTCCACCCATTCTGCAGCCATCGGCGGAGTGGCAGGCTCACTCATCGTCTTCTCCGTCATCTTCATGTTCAACCCCGTCTGGTGGTTCTGCCTGGTGCTCATCGTGGCAGGCATCCTGGGTTCCAGCCGGATGATCCTGCGCCAGCACACCCTGCCGCAGGTCCTTGTCGGTTTCCTCATCGGCATCATCTGCGCCTTCCTCGGAGTCCTCTATCTGTAGAGAAATACGAAAGACAAAGAAAAAACATATGAATCCTTTAGTAAGCATTATCATGGGCAGCACCAGCGACCTGCCCGTCATGGAAAAAGCCTGCAAGCTGTTGGACGAGTTGCAGGTACCGTTTGAAGTCAATGCCCTCAGCGCCCACCGCACCCCCGACGCTGTCGAGCAGTTTGCCAAAAGTGCCCGTGAGCGTGGGCTGAAAGTCATCATCGCCGGTGCCGGCATGGCAGCCGCCCTGCCTGGCGTCATTGCCGCCAGCACCACCTTACCCGTCATCGGCGTGCCCATCAAGGGAATGCTGGACGGTCTCGACGCCCTGCTCTCCATCATCCAGATGCCGCCGGGCATTCCCGTGGCCACTGTCGGCGTCAATGGTGCCCAGAACGCAGCCATCCTTGCTGTCGAAATGCTCGCCCTGAGCGACGAGGGTCTTGCCGCCCGTCTCTCTGCCTACAAGAGCGGCTTGAGAGAGAAGATAGAAAAAGCCAACAAGGCCTTAGCCGAGGTGAAGTATGAGTTTAAGACGAATTAGTCCCTCCCCCCCCCCCTAATCACCCTAATCCCCCTAATAACCCTAATCACCCTAAAAAACCTATGAAAAGAAAATCAACCCCCGTCCATGTGGGCAGCATCGTCATTGGCGGCGACAATCCCATCAGGATCCAGTCCATGGCCACCACCGACACCAACGACACCGAAGGCAGCGTTGCACAGGCCAAGCGCATCATCGATGCCGGAGGCGAACTGGTGCGCTTCACCACACAAGGCACCCGCGAGGCAGAGAACATGAAGAACATCTCCGCCCGCCTCAAGGCCGACGGCTATATGCAGCCCCTCGTGGCCGACGTCCACTTCACCGCACACACCGCCGACGTCGCCGCACAGTACTGCGAGAAAGTACGCATCAACCCCGGCAACTACGTAGACCCGGGACGCACCTTCAAGCATCTCGACTATACCGACGAGGAATATGCCGAAGAACTCAGGAAAATCGAAGCCAGGCTTATACCTTTTATAAATATCTGTAAGGAGCACCACACCGCCGTACGCATCGGCGTGAACCACGGCTCCCTCTCCGACCGCATCATGTCGCGCTACGGCGACACCCCGGAGGGCATCGTGGAAAGCTGTATGGAGTTCCTGCGCATCTTCCGCCGCGAGCATTTCGACGACGTCGTCATCAGCATCAAGGCCTCCAACACCGTTGTCATGGTGACAACCGTGCGCCTGCTTGTCCGGACCATGGATGCCGAAGACATGCACTATCCCCTCCATCTCGGCGTGACCGAGGCCGGCGAAGGCGAGGACGGCCGCATCAAGAGCGCTGTAGGCATCGGCGCCCTGCTCACCGAAGGCATCGGCGACACCATCCGCGTGTCGCTGAGCGAGGAACCCGAGTGCGAGATACCCGTGGCCCGCAAGCTCGTGGAGCTGATTCCCGAATGCACCCGTCTGCGTGCCGAGGCCGAGGCCTCCGTCAAGGACCACACCATCACCCTCACCCTCGACGCCCCCGACTGGGAGACCCTCCAGCTCAAGGCAGCCATGGCCGCAGGAGCCCTCCTCATCGACCGCAAGGCCACACAGCTCGTCCTGCAGCTCAAACACCCATCCGTGGCAGGCATGCCCGCCGGTCAGCAACCGCTGGTCACGTTAGCCGACGCCATCCTCCAGGCAGCCCGCATCAAGTTCACCAAGACAGAATACATCAGCTGCCCAGGCTGCGGACGCACCCTCTACAACCTTCAGGAGACCATAGCACGCATCAAGGCCGCCACCAGCCACCTCGTAGGCCTGAAGATCGGCATCATGGGCTGCATCGTCAACGGCCCCGGCGAGATGGCCGATGCCGATTACGGCTATGTCGGTGCCGGACGCGGCAGGATCTCCCTCTACAAAGCCAAGGAATGCGTCATGAAGAACATTCCCGAGGAAGAAGCCGTAGACCGTCTCCTGGAACTCATTGAAACCGACAAGGCTGTCTAATTTTGTGCTTTTTTAGCAGAAAGCGTTTTGCTCTTCAGTCTTTTTTTTGTACCTTTGCACAAAATTTGAGAAAATGACTGAAGAACAGAACGAAATGTCCGGAATCACCGGGCAGGAACAAGGAAATTATTCCGCGAGCAACATCCAGGTGCTCGAGGGTCTTGAGGCCGTGCGCAAGCGCCCGGCCATGTACATCGGAGACATCAGTGAAAAGGGCTTGCACCATCTGGTCAACGAGACAGTCGACAACTCCATCGACGAGGCCATGGCAGGCTATTGCACCCATATAGAGGTAACCATCAACGAGGACAATTCCATCACCGTCCAGGACAACGGCCGCGGCATCCCCGTCGACGAGCACGAGAAGATGCACAAGTCCGCACTCGAAGTGGTGATGACCGTGCTCCACGCCGGCGGTAAGTTCGACAAGGGCAGCTACAAAGTGTCCGGAGGACTGCACGGCGTAGGTGTGAGCTGCGTCAATGCACTCTCCACACACATGATGTCGCAGGTCTTCCGCAACGGGCACATCTACCAGCAGGAGTACGAGAAGGGCAAGCCCCTTTACGACGTGAAGATAGTAGGCGACACCGACCTCACCGGCACACGCCAGCAGTTCTGGCCCGATGCCACCATCTTCACCACCACCGAGTATAAGTACGACATCATAGCACGCCGAATGCGCGAGCTCGCCTACCTGAATGCCGGCATCACCATCACCCTCACCGACCTCCGTCCCGACGAGGACGGCAACCTGCGTCAGCCCGAGGTGTTCCATGCCAAGGACGGCCTGAAGGAGTTCGTGCGCTATGTCGACCGTCACCGCACGTCGATCATCGGCGACCCCATCTGCCTGAAGACCGAGAAGGACGGCGTGCCCATCGAGGTGGCACTGCTCTACAACAGCGACTACTCCGAGAACATCCATTCCTATGTCAACAACATCAACACCATCGAGGGCGGCACCCACCTCACAGGCTTCCGCATCGCCCTGGCACGTACACTGAAGAAATACGCCGACGAGGACGACCAGCTGCGCAAGCAGATCGAGAAGGCCAAGATCGAGGTGGCGCAGGACGACTTCCGCGAGGGACTGACAGCCATCATCTCCGTGAAGGTGGCAGAGCCGCAGTTCGAGGGACAGACCAAGACCAAGCTGGGCAACTCCGAGGTGAACGGTGCAGTACAGAAAGCCGTCGGCGAGGCCATGACCAACTATCTGGAGGAACATCCCAAGGAGGCCCACACCATCTGCGAGAAGGTGATCCTCGCTGCCACAGCCCGCATCGCCGCCCGCAAGGCCCGCGAGAGCGTGCAGCGCAAGAACCCCATGACAGGCGGAGGACTGCCCGGCAAGCTCGCCGACTGCTCGAACAAGGACCCCAAGGAGTGCGAGATCTTCCTCGTCGAGGGTGACTCCGCAGGCGGCTCCGCCAAGCAGGGCCGTGACCGTCACTTCCAGGCCATCCTGCCCCTGCGCGGAAAGATCCTGAACGTGGAGAAAGTGCAGTGGCACCGAGTGTTCGAGGCAGAGTCCGTGATGAACATCATCCAGAGCATCGGCGTGCGCTTCGGCGTCGACGGAGAAGACTCCAAGGAAGCCAACATCGACAAGCTGCGTTATGACAAGATCATCATCATGACCGACGCCGACGTCGATGGCTCCCACATCGACACGCTCATCATGACCCTCTTCTACCGCTTCATGCCTCAGGTCATCCAGGGAGGCCACCTCTACATCGCCACTCCCCCACTCTACAAGTGCACCTACAAGAAGGTTGCCGAGTACTGCTACACCGAGCAGCAGCGCCAGGCCTTCATCGACAAGTACGTGGCTGGCGACGAGAACTCCTCTGCCCTCCACACCCAGCGCTACAAAGGTCTGGGTGAGATGAACCCCGAGCAGCTGTGGGAAACCACCATGAATCCCGAGAACCGCCTGCTGAAGCAGGTCACCATCGAGAACGCTGCCGAGGCCGACGAGATCTTCTCCATGCTCATGGGCGACGACGTGGAACCACGCCGTGAGTTCATCGAGAAGAACGCCACCTACGCCAACATCGACGCATAGTCGAATCACTGGAAGAATCTCGGGGACAGGTTTTTAAAGAATCTCGGGGACAGGTTTTTGAAGTGAATTCACCGAATTCATTCAAGAACCTGTCCCCGTGATTCTTCCCTGTCCCCGTGATTCTTCTTGAAATGTCACACAGATCTCACAGATCTCACAGATTTTGCTATTCCAAAGGAATATCCCATAGATGGTTAAGATCTGTGTGAGTCTTTTCCCTTCCCTTAAGGAAAGGCTACGGGTAGGCAAGCATCGCTTGGGAATGTGGGGTTAGGGGTGAGGCTGAATATCCCATAGATGGTTAAGATCTGTGTGAGATTACATTATTCTAATTTCTTTCCTAACCCATCTGGAGAATCTTGGGGAAAAGGTTGCATGGTATTTGTTTTTTTCTTATCTTTGCACCCAGATTGCGAAACTAATCAACCGACGATATGACAAACCAGACGAAGAGACGCAAATACGAGAAGCCCGCCATGCGGGTGTACATGCTGAATGACCGCGTTCGGCTGCTGGCCGGCAGCGGAGACGGCGGACTGGATCCGCTGAGTCCATTCAACCCGGGCAACGACCCGTTGAACCCTTAACCGAGTGTAGAACCCCTAAAACAGACAGAAGACAATGGAAACGAAGATTCACCATAGATTCAGACTCCTGGGCTTGGCCGTGCTGGGCCTCCTGACGGCCACGGCCTGCAGTAACGACGACAACACCAGCGGCGACAGCAGCATCGACGAACCCGTGCTGTCGAGCGGCATCCCATTCTCCGCCACCATCAGCGCGGCGGGCGCCGGCAGCCAGACACGCGCACTCTCTGGCCCCGACGCCTCGGACGTGATCACCGCCACATGGGCCGTGAACGAGCAGGTGGCAATGGTCTACAAGGTGGGCAGCGAGACGAAGGTGACCCCCGCCACGGTGAGCGCCGTGAGCGACGGTACCGGCGGCAAGGTGCCAGGCACCGCCACCATCACGGCGATGCTCGACGAGAACGTGACCACGGACACCCCGGTGACCCTGGTCTATCCCTATTCGGCGGTAGACCAGACCGCAGGCGACAACTTCGGCCAGGTGAAGAGCGACGTGTTTGCCCACCAGGATGGCACCATCGCCGGCATCAGCGCCAACTGCGACCTGCGCCAGGCCACGGGCACGATCACCCTCGCCACCTCTCCCGCCTCGCTCAGCAGCAACGTATCGATGGACTCACAGATAGCCATCTGGAAACTCTCGCTGAAGAAAGACGCCAGCACGGCTCTCAACGCCACGAAACTCGACATCTATTTCGGCGGCAAGACGGCCTCTGCCACACCTGCCTCCACCCCCACCAGCACGCTCTTCATGGCTGTGCCCGCAGGCGCCACAGGCCTCACCATCATCGCCAGCGACGGGACCGACTCGTATATCTACAACAAAGCGTCTGTGACCCTCGCCGCCAGCACATACTATCAGAGCACGGTGACGCTGGCCAAGCAGACCACGCGCAGCATCACGACCAGCGACGGTGAGGTGACGCTCAACGACGGCGACGTGGTGACCGGCACGGGCGGCACGAGCACACAGTTGAAGATTGCTGCTGGCGCCACCGTGACGCTGGCCGGCGTGACGAACGCGAACTTCACTACAGGTTACAAGACCGGCATTGAGTGCGCTGGCAATGCCACTATCATCCTGGCCGACGGCACAATAAACACTTTTAAGGGGAATTGGGAGAGGGCTGCCGTCTATATACCATCAGGCTCTACCCTTACCATCCGTGGCGGCGGCACGCTCATCGCCGACAACAGCGGTGCTTATGGCGCCGGCATCGGCGGTAGTTACCAGAATGACTGCGGTAACATCGTGATCGAGGGCGGTAACATCACAGCAATAGGCACTTCTGGTGCCGGCATCGGCGGCGGCAATAACCACTCCTGCGGCACCATCACCATCACGGGCGGCACCATCACCGCCACGGGTGGCGATTATGCCGCAGGCATCGGCAGCGGACATGCGGATCAAGCCGCGAACACCTGCGGCGACATCTCCATCAGCGGCTCGACGCAGGTCACCGCCACGGGCGGCGACCAAGCCGCCAGCATCGGCAGCGGATGGGCGTATCAAGCCGCGAACACCTGCGGCGACATCTCCATCAGCGGCTCGGCGCAGGTCACCGCCACGGGCGGCGCTAATGCCGCGGGCATCGGCAGCGGAAACGGGTATAGTGATGAATTAGGCAATATCTATGTCAGCAGTTGTGGCGCCATCAGCATCGCGGGCGGCACGATTGAGGCCAGGGGCGGCAATTATGCCGCTGGCATCGGCAGCGGATCGTTTGGCAAGTTCACCAGCATCAGCATCACTAAAGACATCACCAGCGTGACCGCCACCAGAAGCAATTACTCTTCCAATGCCCCCATCGGCAAGGGCAATGAAGACCAGGGCATCGGCGCAGTGACCTTCGACGGCGTGGTGATGCACAATGGCACTGGCGATGCCAAACAAGAGAACTGGGCCAAGTGGCCTGAGGATGGCGGCCCCTTCGGCGGCATACAGGTAAGGGCATCAGATTACGGCAGCAACAAAGGCAAAACCTGGACGCTGACGCCCAGTAATTAAGCGAATCAAGGGGACAGGTTTTTGGATGAATCAAGGGGACAGGTTTTTGAATGAATCCGGGGAATTCACTTCAAAAACCTGTCCCCTTGATTCTGGTCGCTTGCAAGGCAAGAACTATGAACTATGAACTTTGAACTTTGAACTGTCAAAGACTATGAACTATGCACTATGAACTATGAACTGTCAAGGCATTCTCCTCAGTTTTCCATTCTGTATGTAGACGCCGGGACGTGAAGGAGCCTGACGCAGACGGCGACCCTGGAGATCGTAGACGTCGGAACAGGAGTTGACGGTGGCTGATAGTGCTGATTGGATGCCAGTGGTGCTGACAGTGCCTTGCAAACCGTCTTTGTTGTAGTAGCCTCCCAACTGGAATGCGAGGTCATTGGTCTGTGGCTGGCCGTTGTTGTTGAAGATGATCTTGGCAGGCTGCTTGGCCGAAGAATTCTTCTGCTTGATGCCGTTCCACGTCCATTTCCACACCTTGTTGCCGTTGTCGGCTGTGCCTAAATAGGTACAGTTCACGCCAGGCCATCCCTTGGCGCCATCGGTGAAGTTGTCTTCAGGACTCTCTGACCACGCCCAACAACAGATGGTGTTGCTCCAGGTGCTGGGTGCCTCGAAGAATGCGCACACTTCCCCTTCGCTGACCACACAGAAGGCGGGAATCTGCACTTGTGGCTTCTCCTCGGGTTTGTTGCAGGTGACGGTGCGGGTGACCATGCCGGTGACGGTGCCTCCGGTGAGCAGTCCCACGGTGAGTACGGTCTGTCCAAGGGGCAACGTGACGGTGGTTCCGCTGGCTGCCTGAGGACTACCTGCTGTGGGAACAGTGCCGTCGAGGGTGTAGACCAGTCGTGCAGCGGGGTCGCTGCTCACAGCTGTCAGCACCGCCTTCTGCTCACCCTCGTAGACGCCCGATGCCAGGCTCACCCACGCAGTATTCATGGTGGTGGGCAGGTAGTAGGCATAGTGATAGCCTGAGAGGATGCGTGTCCAGCTGCCGTTGGGGGTATAGGTGCCTGCTTGCCTGCCCACGACGCACAGCAGCTGGCTGTTGGTACCCGTGGAACGCACTGAGTAATAGTCCCGATTGGTTGCCATGTTGACAGCCTCGCTCTGGTTGTGGATGCCTGCAAAGCGGCGTGCCTCGATCATGGCCTTGATCTCGGGGCGATAGGCCTGCCAGTGCTTCAGGAACACGCAGGGAGTGCCCGGCATGGCCAGCATGTAGGCATTGGCGGCGAGCGTATCCTTTCTCAGGGGGTCCTGTGCGGCATTGGATCGTTTCTCGGTATCATGGTTTTCGACGAAGGTAACAGCATACTGGCGGTAAGCGCCGTTCTGCATGCTGCTGCTGACCAGTGGCCAGTTGCCGTCGTTCTGACGACCCAGCTGCTGCCAGTCACCATTGTTGGCGGCATTGCGCACGGTATAGCGGAACTGGAAGTCGAAGGCTGCACTGGTCTTGCCCGTACCATCGATCCAGTTGCGTATGGTGTTGGTTCCGTCCCAGCATTCACCCACCGAGAACTGCGGATGCGAGCTCTCGTTATACATCTTGGTATAGCTGGCACTGTAGCCTTTGACCATGTCGTAGCGGAAGCCCACATAGCCCAGGTCGTTGAGCAGCATGTCGAGATAGGCCTTCACGCTGCGCTGCACGTTCTCACTCTTGTGGTCCAGGTCGCGCATGCCGCCCCATCCCTCGCCAGTATCCTTGTTGGGACCCACCTTCTGACCATTGCTGGCGGCCTCGTCGTCGGAACAGATGTCCTGCCAGGTCAGCTGGTAGTTCTGTCCCTGATAGGTCTCCGATGGGAAGTCGGTCCACGTCGAGACGTTCCTGCGGTGGTTCACCACCACGTCGGCAATGGTGCCCAGTCCCTTGGCCTTGAACGTGCTGATCATCGATCTCAGCTGTGCCTCCGTGCCGAAGGAGCTGTCGTAGTGGCCGTTGCCGGGAAACCAGTACAGGTCGTCATAACCCATGGATTGCGCACCGCAGTTGCCGCTTTGGGGTATCCATATCAGTGAGAACGAGCTGCTGAGGTCGTCGGCCTGTCTTTCAAGAAGCGCCCACTGGGTGTCGTCGTAGCTGTCCCAGTAGAACCCCTGTAACATCACTCCCCCATACTGCTGCGGCCATCCCTGCGACTGAGCCGCTGATCCGACGGGGCTGAACAGCAGCAACACCGCCACCAGACCGGCGACGGACAACGGTAGGTCAAAGCCAAACGATGTAAGTATTCCTCTTTTCATAAATCTGTTGTTTTTGGTTTTCAAGTGCAAAGGTAGTGAAAAAAGCCGTCTGTACAGCGGCAGACGGCTATCAATCTGACTTACGGGAAATGCAAACGTTTGCACCCTCCCTGTTTACCTTCGGGCAGGAGCACCGGCGGCATTAGGTCTGGCACCGCCGCCAGCACCACCGAAGCCGCCGCCGAAGGGGAATCCCTGCGGCTGAGGAGCTATCTCGGCATCGCCGTAGACCGATGCCTCAGCATCCTTGTCGTTGAGTTTGAACACCATGAACTTAGGATTCTTCTCGGTGCAGGGAGCCCAGACGCCACCCTTCGGACCGTTCGGGTCGCTGTACTTTGCAAAGTTGGTCCACGCTGTGAGCATCTTCTCGGAGAGATCCCAGTCGCCCTTGGCCCAGGGACGCCAGCAGTGCTTCAGCGACTTGAACACAAACCACAGGTCGCTGCTGTGGAAAGCCCCACGCAGGCGCTGGGTCACCTCTGGATGGCTCCCGTCGTCGGGCAAGGGGCGTGCAAACTCGTAAGCCCATGCCTTGCCGCCCTTCTGGGCGCGGACCTTGCAGAACTCGGCGATATTAGGAGCCATGTTGCCCATGTCGTTGAGGGTGAAACCGATCATATAAGGTACATCAGCCAAGGTGCCTTCACGGGTAGCATCGTCAAAGCTCTTCACGCTGACATAGCCATCGATCATCGGCATGAGAGGCAGTCCTCTGCGCATAAACGGCATTCCACCGCCAGCCTGCTGCCCGTCGTCGTTCACCTGGTAGTAGAGGGTAGGCAGGGCGAAGATGGTCTCAGTAGACGCCTGACGCATCTTCTGCAAATCGGTCAGACCAGCCCAATCGAACACTTTCTTGGTATTGGCCATCGCATCCTCCAAGGAGCCGCCGCTGTAGCGAGCTCCCATCATGCCACCGCCGTTGGGATTGGGGATGCTTAGTCCCTGAGCGCTCATGATGACTGCCTTATGGAACAGTCCACGGGCCAGCGGGCTTTCACACAACGTACGAACGCTTCCACCACCGGCGCTCTGTCCGAAGATGGTCACATTGCCAGGGTCACCACCAAACTGGGCGATGTTCTTCTTGATCCATTTCAAGGCTTCAATCTGGTCGAGAATGCCATAGTTGCCCGATACTTTGTTGGGGCTTTCTTCTGCCAGAAGGGGATGGGTGAGGAATCCGAAGATGCCGAGACGATAGTTGATGGAAACGAGCACGACGTCCTTGGCTCCCCACTCCTGACCATCGAACTCGGGCTCCGATCCGAAGCCCTCACGATAGCCACCGCCATGAATCCACAAGGCAACAGGCAGTTTCTTGCCCACCTGTCCGGGAGCCTTGGTCCACACATTCAGATACAGGCAGTCCTCGCTGAAGGCTGCCTCCTTGCCATAGCCCCACTCGGTATAATAGCCACCGGTGTACTGAATAGCCTGGAAGCTGGGACGTCCGAAGGTGTCGCAGATCTTCACACCCTTCCAGGGCACAACGGGCTGCGGGGCCTTCCAACGGTTCTCCCTGATGGGAGGTGCGGCATAAGGGATACCACGATAGACATACACTTCAGGATGATCATCGGCCAGTACGCCCTGGACCTGTCCACCCTCAATCGTTAACACGGGGTTTTCTGCAGCTCGTGCAGACACTGCTACCATGAGCAGAAGAGGCAAAAAAAGCTTTTTCATAAAAGATGTAATGAATTAGTTGAATAGTTGATGGTTAATTATTTTTTGTGATGTATGGATTTCGTTCTGTCTGCGGGGTCTCACCCTGTCACAGCTTTGGATTTCAGGTATTCCTGGAACCTGGGGAGGAAGACTTCGGTCACGTGGATGATCTCTTCTCCTATGTAGATGCAGTCGTTACGGTCGACCTTACGTATCTTGTCGAGGGCGACGATGTAAGAACGGTGTACCCTCATGAACTGCTGTGGGGGCAGCATCTCTTCCACAGCCTTCATGGTGAGATGGGTGATGAGCGGTTTGTTCTGACCCTCCAAGTAGAACATGACGTAGTCCTTCATGCCGTTGACGTATACAATCTGTGAGAAGGCTATCTGGCGGTATTCGCCATCAACCTTTATATAGACGGTGGTGCCTGGCTTCTGACCGCTTGCCACAGTAGGGACACTGGCAGGTGGAAGGTCGGATGAACCCTGTGGAATGTCCCTGCTCCTTAAGAACCACTCCCTGGCCTTCTCGACAGCAGCGATGAACTTGTTATAACGAATAGGCTTCAGCAGAAAGTCCAATGCCGACACCTCGTAGCTCTCGAATGCATACTCCTTGAAAGCGGTGGTGAAGACAACCTTCGTCCCTTCCGGCAACATGTGAGCCAGCTCCATGCCGTTGAGGTCGGGCATCTGGATATCAAGGAAGAGCAGCTGGGGCCGTTGTTCCTTCACGGCATTGATGGCCTCCACCGAATCGGTGAATGACGCCAACAGCTCCAGCCCCGGGGTCTTGGCGACAAACGACTCCAGCAGCCTGACAGCCAAGGGCTCGTCATCAACAATGATACAAGAGAGGTGGTCGTTCATAGCTGTAGTGTGATTCTGACGTGATACATATTGTCCTGCAGCGACTGCTCCCAGCTGTAGCGTCCGTCGTACATCAGCTCCAGGCGGCGGCGGGTGTTTTCAAGCCCTATGCCCGAGCCGCTGCGGTCCCCGTCGTCCTTGGGATAGTTGGTATTGTCGCAAGTGAAGACCAGTTGTCCGTCCGTATCCTCCAGGCTGATGTCTATCTTCGACGGACGGCTGCTGCTCACACCATGCTTGAAGGCATTTTCGATGAGCGAGATGAAGAGCAGCGGAGCAACCTCCAACTGCGAATTGTGCATGGTGAAATGCGCATTGACCTCAGTCTTGTCGCTGCAGCGCAGCTTCATCAGCGAGATGTAGTTGCGCATGAACTCCACCTCTCCCTGTATGGGCACCGTCTTCTTGTTGGTTTCGTACATGGCATAGCGCAGCAGGTCGGAGAGCTGGGCGATAGCATCCTGTGCAGCATCAGGGTCGATCTGTGTGAGGCTCGAGATGTTGTTCAGGGTATTGAAGAGGAAATGGGGATTGATCTGGCTCTTCAGCCATGCCAGCTCAGCCTCGGTGTTCTTTGCCTTCTCGTCCTGCAGCTGCTGACGTATCTGACGAATACGGATGAAATGGCGTATGCCGATGGCAATGGCGGCCATCACCAGGTTGAGCAGCATGAAAAGCAGGAATCCCGAGAAGAAGCCTATCCACATGTTCGACGTCATCTGTGCTGTCTCGGGATAGTTGTCCCTGAACAGGAAGAGATAGAAGAAGCCGTAGTTCAATCCCAGTATCAGCACCAGGTTGCAGAGTGTGAAGAGCCAGAAGCGGCGGCGGAAGAACAGATAGGGTCCCAACAGGTAGAAGTTGGCGAAATAGACCGCCAAGGGAGCCCGGAAGATTCCCCAAACCACCAGGAAGGAGGTTTTCGTCGCCTCCAGGTCCTTCGTGCTGAACAGTGTGGCCAGCGGCATGGCAAGCAGGATGAGAGCCCAAATGCCAGCCTGGACCAGGAACAACCACCAGTCTTTTTTCTCGATCTTCTTCATACCGACGGCAAAGTTAAGCATTATTTTTCAAACAGCCAAATTACTCTGACAGAAGTTTCGGAAGTTCTTTGCAAGGCCTCCGCAAAGCGTCTGGTTTCTCTTACTTTGACAGTGTGGCTCTCTTGCTTGAAGAGAGCCACTGACTTGCTTGAAGAGAGCCACTGTCTTGCTTGAAGAGAGCCACCGTCGTGCTTGCACCCTCCGATAGAAATAGCACAGTGCATGACGAATGCAACGTTTATTATGGCATTGTAGCATTCCCGCTGCCGGTACTGCCCGAACCTACGCTATTGAGTATCTCACCCTGCGACTGCTGCTCGATGAAGTCGTTCTGCACGCGGCTGGTGTGCTGCTTGCTCATCACCTTTGAATTACCGAAGGTGTAACTCACGGTGAAAGTAACACCGTAAATCGGCACTTTGATGCTAGTATGACTGGTGAAGTCCTTACCGCGGCTTTCGGTGTCGATGTTCAGCTTACCGCCTTTGTTAAGACCCGTCAGCCCCGAAATACTCAGGTTCAGCTTGTCGTTCAGCAGCGACTTCGACAGACTGGCAGTGAGCAGGTTAAAGCCTCCTGTCCATCCCTGCAGGGTGTAGCTTTTGGTCGAGGTGATGGCAAAGGCACTGAGCTTCAGGTCCCAAGGCAGCGTCTGTTGCACACCCATCATGGCATTGCCAGTCCATCCGCTATTACTCTGTGCAAGTGCATTGCTACGCAGGTCGGTGTAGTTCAGACCACCGTTGAGGAAAAGGCGGGTGTTGGAAGTCAACAGATAATTCACATAGGCATTCACGCCTGTCTGATGGCTTTTCACCACGTTGCCGTAGGTGGTGTTCAGCAGATTCTGACTGTCGTAGAAGCTGTACTGCGAGATGGCGTTGTCGGTGAAGTTATGATGCAGGTTCAGATTAAGCATCAGCGTCGGAGTGAACAGGTTGTACACCAACGACACATTGTGAGCCTTCTCCACGTCAAGGTCGGGGTTGCCATAGGTCAGTGCTATAGGATTGGTCTTGTCCACATAGGGGTTGAGGTAAGAGATACCCGGCCGCGAGATACGCATGTTGTAGGTCATTCCCAGGTTACTGCTGCCACCCAGGGTATAGCTGAGACTGGCTGTGGGCACCAGGCTTCCGTAGCTTGTGCTGAAGTCATGGCCGTTACCTAAATGATATTCCACGTCCTGCCAGGTATACTCGTAACGCAGTCCGGCCTTCGCACTGAAGTCATTCCATCTGCCGCTGTACTCGCCATAGCCGGCAAGGATGCTGTTCTTGAACTCATACTCCGAGCTGGACGAAGCATCGTAAACATTCTCCAGGTAGTACTTCGAATCCGATGTAGCATCGTGCAGCTGGAGCTTGCTGCCCAGGCTCAGCGTCTGTCCGGTGGCAATGGGCAGCGTATAGTCCAACTGGAAAATATGGTTGGTGGTCTTATCCTTGTTCTCAGAGTAACGGTCTGTCAGATCGAGCACTCCCGAGGGAGTCAGGAAGTCGTTGGTCATCTTGGTGGTGGCGGGGCTGTAGTTCAGCTGATAGGTGAGTGCCAGCGAGTGAGTATGCTCCTGATTGAAGAACCGCTGATAATCCACGCTGCCGCTGAACGATGTACGCGAGTTTTTCATGTCTGTGGTGCTGCCATAGCCGAAATTGCTGCCTGCACCGCCCATGGTTGTCATGGAGGTTCCCTGGCTCTTCATCGACAGGCTGTTCAGCGAAGCCGTGGCATTAATAACGCTCATGGAGTCGATCTGATAGCCCAGCGTCAAGCTTCCCATGGTGAAAGGCGTCTTCACATCGTTGTCGGAGGTCATCACCTGACTCATGCCGCTGTCCTGCAGCTGCTCCATCTCCGTCGTGGTGTTACCGGGCTTGTTGTAGCTCGTCATCACATTGGCGCTATAGGTCAGTTTGTCCTGCTGTCCGTTCACGAATACACTGCCGCCCAGCTGCCTGTTGCCAGCCGAAGCGCGTACCGTTCCATTCATGCCATTCATGCTCTGAGCTGCCATGGGGTTCTGCTTGTTCATGATGATATTCAGCACGCCGCCGGCACCCTCGGCATCGTACTTCGCACCGGGATTGGTGATTACCTCAATGTTCTTCACCATGGAAGCCGGCATACTCTTGAACACCATCGAGGGGTTGCTCGAGAACATCACGTTGGGCATTCCATCTACATAAACCTTGAACGACGACGATCCGTTCACGGTAATATTGTCCTGGCCGTCCACCGTCACCATAGGCACCTTGCGAAGCATGTCGAGCACCGTGTTCGACTTGGCATCCTCGTCCTCGCTCACCTTGTAGGTCATCTTGTCGGCCTCCATCTTCACAAGGCGTTTCTGGTGAACCACCGTCACGCCTTCAAGGTCTTTCGACCATGTCACACTGTCAGTGCCCAGGCTGTCGACCCGGGCCTGACCCATCATCACTGCCGGCACCAGGGCCAGCACCATCATCACTGAAAATCTTCTTACCTTGTTAAATGAAAGATTTCCGTTCTGTGAGTTGCCATTCTGATAGCTTGTCTCACTCTTCATTACTTTCTTCATACCTATTATTATTTGTCTTTGCTTTTGTTCGAATCATTTTCGAGTGCAAAGATAAGGTAAGAATCAGTACCAAGCAAGAAACTTTCGACGACTTCCCGGTATTTTTTCGACCACTTCCCCTGCCGCGTTATCTCCCCGCGTTCATTCTGATGGAATCGGCGACCTGTGGTCCGTTGTTCTGCCAGCTGTTACCTGGGCCGTTGGCGTTCTGCAGGAACTTCTCTGAAGGAGTCCAGTTGTTTCGCACGGTGATGTTGCTGGATCCCTCGTCGGTATAGAGGTAGAACCAGTGATCGGGATCGTGAACATAGGAGGGTCGTGCTATGTCGCGCACCACGTTGTCGGAGATGACGGTTCCGGGTTGGTTACCGAGGGTGTAGATGCCAGCACAGTCGTACATGTGTCCTGCATAGTCATAGATGAGGTTCGCATGCACTAGATTGTCTCTCATGCCTATCAGGTCACGATTCCACCCCCATCCCAGCGAGATGGCGGTGTAAGGGACGTGGTGAATGGTGTTATGGTCGATGGTGACAGCAGCCACATATCCGGCTGCAATGGCCACGCATCCCCAGTCCTCGTTGGCTATGTCGTGGAAGAGCGACCGTTCTACGGTCTGCCCGGTGCACAGCTCGCGGAAGTCGGTGGGTGCATAAGGAAGGTGGGTCTCGAGGCCTTCGGGCGAGAAGGAACCTATGACGAGAGCGTTCATGGCTATGTCGGTGAAGGTGCAGCGTGTGACGTCACCGCCCTTGCAGCCTTCGACATAGTCGAGTCCCGAGCCGCCGAGGTGCTCGAAACGGCAGTCGCGGAAGCAGATGTTCTCCGTATGTCGCAGCTCCACGGCGGCATCGGCACGTCCGAGCCAGCCCTGATTGTCAAGCTTGTGGTTGTTGGGACGGTCGATCTGAGGACGCAGTTTGTAGGCCTCTACCAGGTACATGCCTGCCTGCAGGGGCACGTGTCCCTGCTCCGACGGACGCATCCAGGTGGTGTGGCTGAAGGTGACGCCACGGATGGTGATATTACGGACAGGCCGCTCAGCGGTGCCGATGAACTCGACAAGGGTCTCGAGCACGGGAACCACGGCAGCACGCCCGCGGTTCATCTGCCCAATCCTGTCGCTGTCACGGGGCAGGTAGTAGAGTTTCTGCTGGCAGATGTCGTGATACCACTCGCCAGGCTCATCCAACAACTCGCGGGCATTGGTGAGGTAGAAGGGCGAGGGATGGCCTGTATTGGGCGTCATAGGCGACGGCCACGGGTGGTCGAACTGGATGCGTGCTTCGGGGTCGTGGAAGCGCACTGCCACGGAGTCGCCCTGGGGGGTGAGCGACTTGATGCGCAGGTTACTGACACACCACATCTCATGAAGCACAAGCTCCGGGAAGGGGGCATTCAGAATGGAGAATTTGGAATTGGCGACAGCAGCCTTGGGAATCCAAAGCACCTGGTTGCGCTTGTCGTAAGTCAGTATGCGGTGCATCTGCTCGAAGTCCTGTACGTCGCGTGCTCTCTGGGCCTTTGCGCCGTTCACCCACAGCTGGCGGAAGTCAACGGGACGTCCGTTGAAGCAGGGCACATCGGCCACGTAGAACCTGCCCTGTTTCCTCCAACTGTGAAGGGGGAGCCCGCCGGAGATCACGGCACCGTCACCTTCTATGCTGAGCCCGCTGTCCTCTGGCCGCAGCCGCAATGGTTCGTAAAGATGATAGGTGCCGGCTGCCAGGCGAATGGTCACCTCGGCAGCCTGCCCTGTTCGCCGCAGCTCACGTGCGCGGCGGATGGCATCGGTGAGCGACGAGTCGGGTGTGACGTGCAGCACCGTTGCCGCCAGACACGGGGTCATGACGGCAAGGAACACAATGGCCAGGAGGGGTCTCTTCATAGTCTTTATAGATGCTTATTTTTGCTGGCGTTGCTTCTCGGTCTCCTCGCGCAGGTGCTTGTAAAAACGGTCAACGAAATCTATCTGGTCACGGTTGGGACGCATGATGAGCGAGGCACCATAGCTGAACTGCATGGTGGTGGGCTTGGTATCGTCGAACGACGGCCAGTAAGGCAGACCCTTGCCGTTAGGATTACAGGTCTTGGCGAAGTTCACCCAGTACTGTTGGATAATCTCTGCCACAGCCGACTCACATGGATATTTCTCGGGCTGTGTGAGGAACTCACCGTTGAGATAAAGTATATCATCGGCATGAGCCACGCCACAGCGGTGCGGGTCCTGCGAGAAGCTGCGCTTGGAAGGCTGGCTGAGGAAAGCGGCATAGGCAGGACTCTTGCCGGTCTTGGCCTGCAGACTCACCCATGCGTAGCTAGGCCATGCAAAACCCATGTCACGGAAAGCATCGGCATTGCCGTGCCACGCCTCGTCGTCGGTATTGCCGGGATAGACCTTCAGCGCCTCGTCGGCATAGGAGCCGAAGATGCTTCTGACAGACTTCTGATAGTCGGCAGCCTTGATGTTACCTGGAGTGAACAGTGCGCCTTCGTCGCTGTTGGTCATGACAATGACGGGAACGTCGTTATACTCGCCGCGTTCGTAGAGCCGGTACTGGTCGTCCATAATGACATAGCCGTCGACACAAGGCCAGAAACCGCCAAAGCCCACATTGCTGCCGCACAGGTCCATGGCATCCATCTTGCGCAGCTGCTTCAGCGACTTCTTCTTCAGATGCTTCTGGAAGGCCAGTCCCTGCTGCTCGGCACCTTTCTGCGAGGCATCAACGCCCAAGGTGCGTGCCTGGTCGCGCCAAGGTGCAAACGACCCGCCGCTCTGACTAATGCAGGCACGGAAGAGCCCCTTGGCCAGTGGTGAGCCGCAGAGCAGGCTGCAGCTGATGGCACCGGCACTCTCGCCGAAGATAGTGACCTTCGTGGGGTCGCCGCCAAAGCTGGTGATGTTGCGCTGTACCCACTGCAGGGCAAAAATCTGGTCGAGCAGGCCATAGTTGCCCGAGTGTCCGTCCTTCGATTCCTTGGTGAGTTCCGGATGGGCCATGAATCCCAGAGCTCCGGTGCGGTATTCTATGCTGACGATGACTACGCCACGCTGAGCCAGCAGCCGCCAGAGGTCACCGCCGTAGTGCTCGGTCTGGAACCCGCCGCCGTGTATCCATACCATCACGGGCAGACGGTCGTTGACAGAGGTGGCTGGGGTGGCTATGCCCAGGTACAGGCAGTCTTCACTCATCATGTCGGCAGTACGGCCGGGACGAGTAGGCTGCGGAGGAAGGGGTCCGAACTTGTCGGTCTTCAACACGCCTTCCCAGGCCTTGGCGGGCTGCGGGGCTCGCCAACGCAAATCGCCTACAGGCGGTGCTGCATAGGGAATGGCTTTAAATACGGCGAGCTGACCTTCGAGTACACCCTCCACATCGCCCGTTTCGACATGGGTCTTCACAAGGGGTTGCCCCTGGGCATCCACGGCCGTCAGCATGGCGCAGAATGTCAGGACAAGAAATGAGACAAGACAGATACTTTTTTTCATAAGACAACAGTTATAAGTTTTTTTACGTACATCAAAGATATCAGTGGCTCTTGGTCCACGAGACTTTCAGACGATGGAGCATGGTGGTAGACTCACCACACGACCCTGTGTGCTGAATATATATGCCGCCGCTGCTGCTGGGGTGGACGGAGGCAGAGAGGTCGACGCTATGAGGCAGGCTGCTTTCCTGCGGGCGAGGAGTGGCTGTCTCCACATGGGCTGTGAACAGACTGCCCGAGACAGCAAGGCTGATGGTGCAGCCAGTACGATAGCAGGTGGAGCTGATGGCGTCAGAGAGGGGGGTGACCTCTCCTTGACGATACTCCACGAGATAGAAATCCACGGCCTTGGCGTGCTTGGTGGTGCGGATGATACGCAGACCATAACCCGTGAGTGTCCGGGTGTCGAACTTCAGACATACATCCATATACTGACCTGTGGCAGAGCCGAATCCCTGACCTGCGGTCTTCGTGGGATCGACCTCCAGCTTGAGGCTCATGTCGCCATAGCCCTCCTGACGTTCGACGGGTGTGTACATCAGCCTTGCACCGCGCTGCGCCTGGAGCAGTCCCTTACCGACGGCGCCATTGAATCCTTCGCCATATTCCCACATGGGTTTCCGAGAGTCAAACGACCAGGGAAACTCTGCCGTGTCAGCAGGCTTGTGGCCGTCAACCGTCCAAAAACCAGGCAGTCGTTCCGACTGCCAGTCGCAACAGAAATGACTGAAATCCATGTCCATCAGACCGGCATTTCTAACCTGAAGGGGTTTTACTACCGGCCACGGAGCCACAGCCTCGCATTCCTCGCCCGCCTCACTACGGGTGGACTGAGGACGGATGCGTGCGCTCAGAACGTGACCGATTTCACCGTCGGTCAGTTCTATCTCCTTGCCTGTGGCGAAAGGTATCATGGCACCTGCTTCGGAAGCTTTCCCGACAACATTGGCCGACTTATACCAGACAACAGTCGACACGTCGCCGACTTTCTTCAGTTGAAGGGCATAGTCAAGAGTGGCACAACCGTTTTTTATCTGTATTTCCGGTTTCCGTACGAAGGTAGGCGGAGGTAGCGGCGTGGGATTGACCGTCAGACGGCAGGCCGCTTCGCGACCATCGGCTGTTGTGGCGATGAGACAGAAGGCGGCAGACTCCTCAATGTCGGAGGCTGGAGTAACGATGACAGTGTCAACACCTTTCTGCAAGAGGGAGAGGTACTGCTCAAAGCCCTTTTCCACATGCCAACTGACAGGCTCTCCCGTCGAGAGACACACGGTGTCCTTGCCAGCCTGAAGAGTGGCCTCGTGACGGCTGATGGCCAAAAAGGGTGGAACAGAAGCCGCGTAATCGTCAAGCATGACAGTGTTTTGTGCCTGGCGGCTGCCAATGACGTAAGGCTTGCCGTTCAACGTAAAGTTCTTCTGGTAGCAACGTAGCCAGGGTTGCGGATAGGCCGTCCAGCCGAGATAGATACTGTCGGAAGGAGCATGGTAACGACAGTCAACAACTGTTACCGGTCCACCCTGCTTGCAGAAAAACATCTCACGGTTCTGACCCATGACGTAGAAGTCGCAGTCAACGAACATAGCTCCTGCGCCGAAAGTGCTCCAGAAGGGTTTCTGCCCATAGAGACCAAAGGTACAGTGGCGGTAAATGGCGGTGCCGTTCAAGGCATCGTCGGTACACTCGAAGTGACAACTGTCGTAACGCGAATGGCGCGCGCCGTTCAAGGGATTAAGGTTCAGACGGCTGATGAATCGCACATTACGTGCTGTGAGCGAGTCACCGTGAACATAGCCAACATGGGCTTGGGTAATGACATCACTGCGCTTCTTCCTGGACAGCTCCGGTCTGAGTGTGTAGTCAAGGTCTACATTGCAGAAATTGCCCATGGTGAGATTCTCCACCGAAAGACTGCTGACGTGGAAATCAAACATGGTGAAGTTGCCCACAGCCCCTTGTGTCTGTCCGCGCTGCGAAGCCAGTACCACCTCATGGGCATCGGCAGAAAGCCCCACCAGACGAAGCTGCCTGGCAGTGACAACCAAGCCGAAAGGCTCGCGTCCGTTCCTGCCTGTGACAACGGCGGGTGTATCAGGATTGTCGATCCAGTAGACCCACGGCTTGATATAGAGCGTGCAGCTGTCGCCGAAATGGGCGGCTGCTTCCTGAAAGGTTGTGTAAGTGAAGGGGCGGGAAGAAGCCTCGGCAGGAGTGAGTGAACCGTCGAGAAGCAGATGACGGGCGTCAAGGGTCAATGGCTGCTGAGCGGCAACAGGACAAACGGATGCGCTCTGCAGCAACAAAGGTACAAGCCACGCCCAGAGCAGGGCACTCCGCAGGGTGTTCATTTCTTTGCCTTATAGATCACCTTGTTGGCTCCGCTGGTAATCTTCAGGGCATCGGGATGCTCTGCAATATAAGAGTCGATGTGGCGCACACGCTTCTGCTCGAGTATTTCGTCCACCGCAATAAGGATACCGGTCTCTTCCACGTCGCCAAAGCCGTAGTTAATGGCAGTGCCGAAGAGTTTCATAGTGGGCGACAGGCTCATGTATGCATTTACAAGCGGCGGGATGTTATAGCCCAGTTTGCGGATTTCGCGGTTCAGGATCTTATAATCGTCCTTGAAACTGTCTTCACAGAACAGTCTCTTCAGTTCCTCCTCGTCGGCTTCAATCTGCAGCGGGTGCAGAGGGATGATCAGGTTCTCCTTGTCATCGAAATGCTTCTTGAGGAAATAAAGTATCATGTCACGGCCTTTACGGATGTAGCTGGGATACATGGTCATCTTTCCGAAGAAATAGCGGACGTTGGGTTTGATGACGGTCAAGGCCCCTAAGCCGTCCCAAAGGTTATCGAGTGCAAAGAGGCTCTTGGCTCCCATGCGTGAGCTTTGATAGGGCAGGCTCACGAAGGAACGTCCCAGCTCAATGGTATAAGGCATGTATTCTTCAAGGAACTTCTTGGAGAAATGGAACATATGGCTCGTAGCCAGGATAGGCTGTCCCTTATCGTCAAGTTCCCAGTCGGTACCCAGCAGGTAGCGGTAGCCGCCGATGATTTCCTCTTCCTCGGGATTCCATACAATGAGCTGCTTATAGCAGTTCTCACAGATATCGAACTCATCGATGTCGGTTTCCTTGCCCGTGCCGCCGCCAGCCTCACGGAATGCAATCTCGCGCAAACGACCTATCTCGAGCATCACGTTCGGAGAATCGTGCGCCGTAATGACGTATATTTCGTTATTGCTCTTATTGGTCATACGGAGCTGCTTGTCAGGGGTCAGCTCGCTCTTCAGAACATCTTTCGCTATGGGGGCAATAATTGGTTGTTCCATGCTTTATTGTAGGTATTTGTAGTTTTGGGGCTATATGTGATATGACAGTTTTAAAGTTCATAGACGCGATCCTTCACCCATTGCGCCCACTCAGCAGGCGTCTTGCTCTTGTCGAAGGTCTGCCAGGGTATGGGCTTGCCGAAACTCACATGGAATGTCTTGTGGACGTTCTTGTACATCTCGTCGACCAGGAACAGCATGGCAAGGTTGAACGGCAAGAAACGGTCAGAGAAATTGGCCAGCCGATAGAAGAAATTGGAGTTCTGGCCACTGAAGTGAATGGGCACGACGTCACGCTGGTACTCCACACTTTTGGAGATGAATGTCTTTGTCCAGGGGATGTCACGTATCACCCCATTCTTGCGGCGGGAACAGAGACCGGCCGGGAACATGAGCATGTGGTTCTGACTCTCGAAGCCGGCCTTCACCATCTGCGGGAAGTCACGGCTCTGCTTGCCGGTCTTGTTGATGGGGATGCAGACGGGTGCCAGTCCAGGCAGATTCATCAGCAGGTCGTTCACCAGGTAACGGAAACGGCTGTCGTAGCGCCGACCGATAATGGCTCCCAAGGCAACGCCGTCTTCTCCTCCCAAAGGATGATTGGAAACGAAAGTGTAGAGCCGACCATCGTCTTTCGGAGGCAGGTTCTCCTCGCCTTCCAGTTCCAAGGTCATGTCAAGATAGCGAACACACTCCTCCAGCCAGGGGGTTCCTTCTTTGTCGCGTGACTCCCAAAGGAAGGCATTCACCCTGTCCTGATGAACGATATGCTTCAGCCACGACACCAGTGGTCCTGGTATCCAACGGGCTTTTGAACCCAGCTTTGACTTGATGATGCTGTCAATATCGATGGTTTTCTCCGTAACGGTTGCCATTTTTCTACTTTTATTCGCTAACAACGTGCAAAAGTAACACAAATCTTTTGAAAACCGAACAATTTGAGCAAAAAAGTGCATTGCAGTGAGAAAAAACATGCCTGCTACAGCCAAAAACTGTCAGTACAAAGGCAGTTTTCATACGTCTATCATATATATGGAAAAGGTATTAAGGATTTTTGTTCTATGGGTGTTGGCAGGACTGCTGATACCGGAAACAGTGATGGCACAGCAGCGCTATCAGGTGGGTGTGTGCGATTGGATGATACTCAAACGACAGAAACTGGGAGCGTTTAACCTGGCACGCCAGCTGGGATGCGACGGTATTGAATTGGACATGGGCGGACTCGGACAGCGGGAGCTGTTCGACAACAAGCTGCGCGATCCGCAGGAGGCAGCCCACTTCAAACATACTGCCGACAGCCTCGGCATCCAGGTGGGAGCAGTGGCCATGAGCGGATTCTATGCCCAAGACCTGACGAAACGGGACAATTACCTCGCCCTCGCCGAGGACTGTTTCAACACAATGGACAGGATGGGAGGTGTAAAGACGGCCTTCCTCCCTCTCGGAGGCTGTGGCAACGACTGGACAACCGACAAGGCGAAACGCAGTGCCGTCGTCAAACGCCTGCACGACATCGGTGAGGCTGCCAAGGCTCGCGGGAAACGGGTTGGCATCGACACCCCACTCGATGCGAAGGGAAACCTGCGACTGCTGAAGGACATCGGCAGCGAAGGCATCGCCATCTTCTATAAGTGGCAGACCATTTCGGAAAACGGATGGGACATTGCCAGCGACATGAAGAGGCTCGGTGCCAGGAACATCTGCGCCATCCATGCCTCCAACACCGACAGGGTGTGGCTGCGGAACGACTCTACCCTCAACGTGCCGCTCATCAAGAAGACCCTCGACGAGATGGGTTGGAAGGGATGGCTTTTCGTGGAACGCAGCCGTGACGTAAAAATGGTGAGGAACGTCAAGATGAACTACGGCGCCAACGTCCATTTCCTGAAAGAGATATTCAACTCCTATCCCGAGGCCGAGGTCAGGCTTGACAGCGCCGGCCGCGATGCCGACTACGTGAAGACCATCTTGGAACGTTCGCGGAAAGCAACCGACGAGCTGGGCATCACCTGGACGCCCTTGGGACAGAACGTGCTGAACATCATCAGCAACCGCTATTTCCAGCTGAACGACATCTATGCTGAGCGCGACTCCGTCAAGAAGACCGACAAGAGACTGGCTGAGGCACAATGCGACTCCAAGCTCTACCGTTCGCATTTCGGATTCCTGGCCAACCTGTCGATGTATCTGAAACCGGCAGAGGTGGAAAAGGTAAAGGATGTGATGACCTTCAACGTGGTGAAGGTCACCTATGACGCTCAGTGCGACATGATTCCTACGCTGAAGGACGAGGAGAAGCAGCAGATCATGACCTGGCTCATAGAAGCCCGCGAGCTGGCCATCGACGCGGAAAGCTCCAAGAAGAAACATGAAGTGTTCGGCAAATACAAGGGCCGCATCAACAACTACCTGGCAAAGCGTGGCTACGACCTGACCAAGGAACGCGAGGAATGGTACAAGCGCGTAAAGGCAAGAGGAGGTGAACTGTGAGAAGTGTTATATGGAAAAACAAGGCATAAGAAACATGAACGAAGAGACAATAGCCATCAAGACTGTGAAGGTATCAAGTATTTCGCTTTTTTACCTTTTCACCTTTTTATTCTTATCATTACCTGCACAGGCGCAGGAAAGAGGCCTGACGGATATGGGCCTGAGCCAGCAGGCAAAAATGAAGAATACCCCCCTGGGCGCCGTCAAGTGGACAGGAGGCTTCTGGGGAGACCGCTTCAATGTGTTGAGCCACACCACCATCTGGGATATGTGGAACACATGGGACACCCCTTGGGAGACGCTCGACGAGAAAGGTGCCCACGGCAGCAATGGCTTCCGCAACTTCGAAGTGGCAGCAGGCACGGTGCAAGGCAAGCATCACGGCCCTCCTTTCCATGACGGCGACATGTACAAATGGTTAGAAGCCTGCGCCACCGTCTATGCCATCAGCAAAGACCCGAAACTCGACGCCCTGATGGACAAGTTCATCGAGCAGGTAAGGCTTTCCCAGCGTAACGACGGATATATCCATACGCCGGTGGTCATCAGCGAACGCAATGCCGGCATCGACTCACATTCCGGCGACAACACCAATATAGGCATCGAGATAGGCAACGACCACAAGAAAGCTTTTGCCTCGAGACTGAACTTCGAGACCTACAACCTTGGACATCTCATGACAGCAGGCATTGTCCATAAGCGCGCCACTGGCAAGACCACCCTTTTCGAGTGCGGACGAAGAGCCGCCGACTTCCTCTACAACTTCCTGACCAACGATGCGGCTGAGCTGTCACGGAACGCCATCTGTCCCTCTCACTACATGGGGGCTGCCGAGATGTACCGCGAGACCGGCGACGAGAAATATCTCACCCTGGCCAAAGGGCTCATCGCCATCCGCGACTCCGTCACCAACGGCGAGGATCACAACCAGGACCGCCACAAGCTGCGCGACCAGTACGAGGCGATGGGACACGCCGTACGTGCCAACTACCTCTATGCCGGCGTTGCCGACCTGTATGCCGAGACAGGCGAAGAGCAGCTCATGAAGAACCTCTCCGCCATCTGGGACGACATCGTGCAACACAAGATCTACATCATGGGAGGCTGCGGCGCACTCTACGACGGAGTCTCGCCCGACGGCACCACCTACGACCAGCCCAGCATCCAGCAGATACATCAGGCCTACGGACGACAGTTCCAGCTGCCACAGGAGGCAGCCCACAACGAGATCTGTGCCCAGATAGGCATGCTGCTCTTCTCATGGCGCATGTTCCAGACCACCGCCGACAGTAAGTATGTCGACATCATCGAGAACGAACTGTATAACGGCATCCTTTCCGGCATCTCACTCGACGGCAAGGACTATTTCTACACCGAGGCGCTGCGCCGCACTGCCGAGTTCCCCTATACCATGCGATGGCCTAAGCAGCGCCAGCATTACATCTCATGCTTCTGCTGCCCGCCCAACACCACGCGCACCCTCTGCCAGACACAGGAATATGCCTATGCCCAGAAAGGCTCTTCGCTGTGGGTGAACCTCTACGGCAACAACACGCTTACCACCAAGGACCTCGTCGTGGAACAGACCACTGACTATCCGTGGGACGGAAAGGTGACGCTGACGTTCAAGAAGGTGAAAGACTGCCAGTCGGTGATTCTGCACATACCCGACTGGTGCGACGAATACACCATCTCCGTCAATGGCGAGGACCTGGGCCACCATCCCTCGGGCATCGTGAACCGCAAGTTCAAGAAAGGAGATGTCATCGTGGCCGACTTCAAGATGCGTCCCCGACTGATCGAGGCCAACCCCCTTGTCGAGGAAGCCAGGAACCAGGTGGCAGTCAAGCGCGGACCCATTGTCTATTGTCTGGAAGGACAGGACATCGAGGGCGGTCACCGCATCAGCGACATAGCCATCCCTGCCGACATTCAACTGAAGGAGGTCAGGATGGAAATTGCCGGCCATTCCTTTACGGCTCTCGAGGGCGAAGCCTGCCTGTACGGCAATCAAAAATGGGACAACCACACACTCTATCGTGAAGTCTCCTCACAACCTGCCAAGAAAGTCAGGATTCGGCTTATACCTTATTATGCCTGGGACAACCGTGGCTATCAGGACATGTCCCTGTGGCTGAACCTGGCCCCTTGATTCCTGAGGTTCTCCAAACGTAAAAAAGATATAAAAGAAAGCAGGTAAGGTGGGTTTTCGGATTATTTTTATTACTTTTGCAGTCTGTTCCGTCAGACTGCTGTCAGGAGGCGGGATGGAAGACGCTTTGTGCGAATAACTTTTTAATGATATAAAAAAAACAAACTATGGATCTTTTAAGTCAAATTGTTGCGCGTGCTCAGTCGAACAAGCAGCGCATTGTGCTCCCCGAGGCAACCGAGGAGCGTACACTTCGTGCAGCCGACAAGGCTCTGGCTGATGAACTGGCAGACATCATCCTGCTGGGTAATGTGGACGAGATCAACAGGCTCGCTGCCGAGTGGGGTCTGCAGAACATCGGAAAGGCCACCATCATTGACCCGCTGACCTCGCCGAAGGCTGAGGAATATGCCGAGAAGCTGGCCGAGCTGCGCAAGAGCAAGGGCATGACCATTGAGCAGGCCCGCGAACTGGTGAAGAACCCGCTCTACTACGGTTGTATGATCATCAAGACCGAGGGTGCCGACGGCCAGATCAGCGGTGCCCTGTCGACCACTGGCGACACCCTGCGTCCAGCCCTGCAGATCATCAAGTGCCAGCCCGGCATCACCTGTGTCAGCGGCGGCCTGCTGCTGATCTCGAAGCAGAAGCAATATGGCGAGAACGGCGTGCTGGTGGTTGCCGACGTGGCTGTCACTCCCATGCCCGACGCCGCCCAGCTGTCGCAGATAGCTGTCTGCACGGCCCAGATGGCGCGTGCGGTGGCAGGATTCGAAGATCCCCGTGTGGCCATGCTGAGTTTCTCGACAAAGGGCTCTGCCAAGCACGAGGTGTGCGACAAGGTGATTGAGGCCACCCGTCTGGCAAAGGAACTCGACCCGACGCTGAAGATTGACGGTGAGCTGCAGGCCGATGCCGCCCTCGTTCCGTCAGTGGGTGCAAAGAAGGCTCCCGGATCGGACATTGCCGGCAAGGCCAACGTGCTGGTGTTCCCGAACCTCGAGGTGGGCAATATTGCCTATAAGATGGTGCAGCGCCTGGGCGATGCCATTGCCATCGGTCCGGTGCTCCAGGGCATTGCACGTCCGGTGAACGACCTGTCACGCGGCTGCTCGGTGGATGACATCTACTATATGATCGCCATCACGGCCTGCCAGGCTATGGACGCTAAGAAATAAAAAGAATCAAGGGGACAGGTTTTTGAATGAATTCGGTGAATTCACTTCAAGAACCTGTCCCCTTGATTCCATTCGGTTTCCTTATATATAATATGTTCGAGAAATGAAGATTTTAGTTTTAAACTGTGGTTCGTCCTCTATCAAGTACGCACTGTACAACATGGACGACAAGAGTGTGATGACCAGTGGCGGTGCCGAGCGTGTGGGCTTGGACGGCTCGTTTGTGAAGGTAAAGCTGGCTAACGGTGAGAAGAAGCAGATCATGCACGACATACCTGAGCACACCGAGGGTGTGAAGTTCATCTTCTCCCTGCTGACCGACCCTGAGATTGGTGTGATCAAGAGCCTTGACGAGATAGACGCCGTGGGTCATCGGATGGTGCATGGCGGCGAGAAGTTCAACAAGTCCGTCATCCTCACCGACGAGGTGCTGAAAGAGTTTGAGAAATGCTCGGACCTGGCTCCGCTGCACAACCCCGCCAACCTGAAAGGTGTGAATGCCGTGAAGGAGCTGATGCCCGGCCTGCCCCAGGTAGGTGTGTTCGACACCGCGTTCCACCAGACCATGCCGCCGAAGGCCTTTATGTATGCCATTCCCTACGAGCTGTACGAGAAGTACGGCATCCGTCGCTATGGCTTCCATGGCACCAGCCACCGCTATGTGTCGGCCCGTGCCTGTGAGTTCCTGGGCATACCTGCCGAGGGTACGAAGATGGTGACCTGCCACGTCGGCAATGGTGGTTCCATTGCAGCCGTGGTGGACGGCAAGTGTATCGACACCTCCATGGGCCTTACACCGTTGGAAGGACTGGTGATGGGAACGCGTGCCGGCGACATCGACGGCGGCGCAGTGACGTTTATCGAGAAGAAGCTCGGCCTGGATGCCGACGGCATGTCGAACCTGCTCAACAAGAAGAGCGGCGTGGCAGGTCTGACAGGCGGTTCCAGCGACATGCGCGACGTGGAGAATGCCGCGAAGAACGGTGACAAGCGCGCCAAGCTGGCTCAGGACATGTATTTCTATCGCATCAAGAAGTATATCGGTGCCTATGCTGCTGCCATGGGCGGTCTCGACGTGGTGGTGTTCACCGCCGGCGTGGGCGAAAACCAGGTGAGCATGCGCTCAGAGGTGTGTAAGAACCTGGAGTTCCTGGGCATCAAGTTCGACGAGGAGAAGAACAAGGTGCGCGGGGAGGAGGCTGTCATCTCTGCCGATGACTCGAAGGTGAAGGTTGTGGTCATTCCTACCGATGAGGAGCTGATGATTGCCACCGACACCATGAATCTGCTATAGAATCAAGGGGACAGGTTTTTGGATGAATCAGGGGGACAGGTTTTTGAATGAATTCGGGGAATTCACTTCAAAAACCTGTCCCCCTGATTCATCCAAAAACCTGTCCCCTTGATTCTATAATAGCGTATTTCATCAGAGCGAATTTAGCCAAGCGTTCATGTCGTCTTTATTCGTAAATGTGACACCTTTACCCTCAGCAATCTCTTTCTCTGCCTTATCCACACGGGCAAAGAACTCTTCTTTA
>JAEEQB010000076.1 GCA_016285075.1 Prevotella sp. | reverse complement strand
CAAACTCTTCATTGTATAATCTTGTATCTTTGACGACCACCATGCATTACACACGGCGGCACGTACATTCTGTCCCAGAACGACTATCCTATATCGAGTCACAAGCACCTTCTTCATCATCCCCGCAAAACTAATGCAAAGCAGGGACTATTGACGGTTCGTTTCTCTATACCCAAGTACTTATTCAAGTACTCGCTTCTTGTACTACTTCTCTGTCTATGTAATCCTTTCAAAGAACTCTTTCCTCTTGCCCTCAACTCAGCTTTTTGAGCGAAAGCGGATGCAAAGGTACGACGATTTTATCAAACCGCAAAACTTTTCAGCCACTTTTTTCAAAAAAACACGAAAATTTTCGCAAGTCTTGACAAAAGTCAACTATTCCTTCCCCTATACCTTATATAATATATATATAGCTTAACTCAAAATGCTCAAAACTTACAACTTGTATTTGCTGGCAAACATAAATAATAGGTTCTTTATGGAGCAGAAAGACATCGATGTTCAGAACGGCATGAAGTTCACCGAGAAATAATACCTACTCGCCTTTCGCAAGTAAAAAAAGGCCTGAAAGGCCAAAAGTTTACAGCCCAGGGCATCGCCCTGAGGATAAGAGTAAGCAGTCAGCACGCCCTGTTTACCCAGGGCTTACAGCTGCTGTCCCTTCAGGGCGCACGTAGAGAAAGTCGAATTAGAAGAAGAAAAGGCCACATCTATAGACAAATGTTGTCTTTTTGCATACTTTAAAGCAGAAAAACGCATAAATATTTGGCAGAAAAGAAGAAAAGAAGTAATTTTGCAGCCCATTTATGAATAAATATACCAAAGATGAAAATAAAGAACAGCCGGTTGGAAGCACTGAGAATGATTATCTCTAGTCAGGAGCTAGGGAGCCAGGAGGAGTTGTTGTCTGCACTTCAGAAGGAAGGTTTCCAACTGACGCAGGCCACACTGAGCCGCGACCTGAAGCAGCTGAAGGTTGCCAAAGCATCGTCAATGAGTGGCAAATACGTCTACGTACTGCCCAATGACACGATGTACAAACGGATTTCCACACCAAGCCATATCCGTGAGATGATGAAAGTACCAGGATTCGTGAGCATCAATTTCAGTGGCAACATGGGTGTCATCAAGACACGTCCTGGCTACGCCAGCTCCATAGCCTGGAACATAGACAACAGCGACATTCCTCAGATTATAGGAACGATAGCAGGTGATGACACCATTTTCATCGTCATCAAAGAAGGATTCACCCACCAGCAAGTGATTGACGCACTTAGCGAGGTAGTGCCGAATATGAAATAACACTGAATACAAAAAAAAAGCATAATGCATAATTATAAATGGAACAGGAGATTGAAATAGAAGTATTGGTGGCAGGTCCTGAACATGAGAAATATGTGGACACCATCTTGGAGACAATCGCAGACGCAGCCAAAGTGCGAGGAACGGGTATTGCTAAGCGTACACATGAATACCTGACAAAGAAAATGCTGGAAGCTAAGGCCGTCATTGCCTTGACAAAAGAGGGACGCTTTGCAGGGTTCAGCTATATCGAGACCTGGGAGAACCAGCAGTATGTGACCACATCAGGATTGATAGTCCACCCGGACTACAGAGGACACCATGTTGCCAAGCGCATTAAAGACATGACGTTTTCGCTGGCGCGTACCCGCTGGCCACACGCCAAGATATTCTCATTGACCAGTGGAGCTGCCGTGATGGCGATGAACACCGCCCTAGGGTATCAGCCTGTGACTTTTGCCGACCTGACAGAGGACGAAGCATTCTGGAAAGGATGTGAAGGCTGTGTGAATGTGGACGTATTGCACCGCACAGGCCGCAAATACTGCATCTGTACGGCTATGCTCTACGATCCTACAGAGCATTTGCCCGCCAAGATTCCCGACGAGGTGATTGAACGCATACGCCGCATCGATGGAGCAAAGAATTAGTGTTGAGAGTTAAGAATTAAAAGTTAAGAGACAAAAGATATGGCAAACAAGAAAGTAGTAGTAGCCTTTTCTGGTGGGCTTGATACCAGTTATACTGTCATGAAACTGACACAGGACGGTTGGGACGTCTATGCAGCCTGTGCCAACACTGGCGGTTTCAGCGCCGAACAGTTGAAAACCAATGAGGAAAACGCCTACAAATTGGGGGCTAAAGCCTATGTGACACTCGATGTGACACAGGAGTATTACGAGAAATCGCTGAAGTACATGATCTTCGGCAATGTGCTGCGTAACAACTGTTACCCCATCTCCGTCAGCAGCGAGCGAATCTTCCAGGCTATTGCCATTGCCCGCTATGCCAAGGAGATTGGCGCCGATGCCATTGCCCACGGAAGCACTGGCGCCGGCAATGACCAGATACGTTTTGACATGACCTTCCTCGTCATGGCTCCCGGTGTGGAAATCATCACCCTGACACGCGACAAGAAACTGACGCGCAAGGAAGAGGTAGACTATCTGAACGAGCACGGATTCTTTGCAGACTTCACAAAGCTGAAGTACTCTTACAATGTAGGTATCTGGGGCACATCTATCTGTGGTGGCGAATTGCTCGACCCCACCCAGGGTCTGCCCGAGGACGCTTACCTGAAGCACGTCACCGCCAAGGAGCAGGAATCACTGCTGAAGATCCAGTTTGAGAAAGGAGAGATTGTAGCCGTCAATGGCGAGCAGTTCGACGACAAGGTGAAGGCAATCCAGAAGATTGAGGAGATAGGTGCCTCGTATGCCATTGGCCGTGATGCCAATGTGGGTGACACCATCATCGGCATCAAGGGCCGTGTAGGCTTTGAGGCAGCAGCACCGAAACTGATCATCGAGGCACACCGCCTGCTGGAGAAATCCACGCTGTCGAAATGGCAACAGTACTGGAAGGATCAGGTGGCCAACTGGTACGGCATGTTCCTGCACGAGAGCCAGTACCTTGAGCCCGTGATGCCCGACATGGAAGCCATGCTGACATCAAGCCAGCGCAATGTTACCGGTACCGCCATCTTGAAACTCCGTCCTTATGGTTTCGAGACCGTCGGTGTGGATTCTGTGAACGACCTCACGAAGAGCAAACTCGGTGAATACGGTGAGACACAGACGGGCTGGACGGCCGACGAGGCGAAGGGCTTTATCAAGGTCAGTTCTACCCCACTCCGTGTGTACTATGGCATACACAAGGACGAGCATCGGTAATTGATTGCATCGGATTGACACGGCCTAAGAGAGATTGACACGGACTTCCGGAAGTCCGTGTCAATTTGTTTTAGACTGCCGTCAGCTGGTAGTTGAGCGACGGGCTTTGAGGTGACTAGCCCGTACATCCCAGGGGAATAGCCACAGGGTGCGAGGGATTTTACCAGTACCTAAACATCGTTCGCCTATACCCAAACGATTGAACGCCTATACTCAAACGATTGAACGCCTATACCCAAACGTCAATAGTAATAATTTTAAGACACTCAATAATTATAAGACACCCAATCTGTATCGTAAGGAAGTTATGGGTATGCAAAAGTAGTGAAAAAGGATGAAACAACAAAACGTTTCAGATGAAAAGTTTGGCTGGTTGCACTTTTTTTCGTATTTTTGCACTCCGATAGTAGATAATATGTTTGTGATACCCAATACAGTATAATTATAAAAGAGGAATATGATTAAAGTAGGAATATTAGGTGCGGCAGGCTATACAGGTGGAGAGCTGATCCGTCTGCTGCTGAACCACCCTGAGGCAGAGATAGTGTTTGCCAACAGTGAGAGCAACGCGGGAAACTTGGTGAGTGATGTACATGAAGGACTCATCGGGGATACCTACCTGCGGTTTACTGACCAGATGCCCTTTGACCAGGTGGATGTTGTGTTCTTCTGCTTCGGCCATGGCAAGAGCGAGCAGTTCCTGAAGGAACACACGATACCCGAGAACGTGAAGATTATCGACCTGGCACAGGACTTCCGCATCAAAGGCGACCATGACTATGTGTACGGTCTGCCAGAGATCAACAAGGAGGCGATAATACAGGCACGACACGTGGCCAATCCAGGTTGCTTTGCCACCTGCATACAGTTAGGACTGCTGCCTGCGGCCAAGTTAGGGCTGCTGAAGTATGACGTGGCGGTGAACGCCATCACAGGTTCTACCGGAGCCGGTCAGAAGCCTGGTGCCACAACGCACTTCTCCTGGCGCAACAACAACCTGAGCATTTACAAGCCTTTCACTCACCAGCACTTAGCCGAGATCCGTCAGTCGCTGATCCAGCTTCAGGGGACACTCGATGTCGACATCGACTTCATTCCCTACCGTGGCGACTTCGCCCGTGGCATCTTCTGTACGGAAGTCATCCGCACGAAAGCCCCTGCCGACGAAGTGATCCAGGCTTATAAGGACTTCTATGCTACAGCTGCCTTCACTCACTATAGCGACAAGTCACTGGACTTGAAGCAGGTTGTGAACACCAACAAGTGTCTTGTCCACATCGATGCCTTCGACAACAAGCTACTGGTTACCAGTTGCATTGATAATCTGCTGAAAGGTGCTGTGGGCCAGGCCGTACAGAACATGAACCTGATGTTTGGTATAGACGAGGCTGCCGGTCTCAGGCTGAAGGCCTCAGCATTCTAAAGAAATAGAAAACAGGAATCCCCACAAGTTGGCAGGCTTGTGGGGATTCCTGTTTTCACCTTATCATCATCCCAGATATTTCATGAGGATCCTGGCATAGCCACTCTCGCGGAGCTTGGCTATGCTCTTCTCACGTATCTGGCGTACTCGCTCCCGGGTAAGCCCCATCTCAGCACCGATTTCCTCAAGCCCCCTTTCATGGCAACCGATACCATAACACTCTCGGAGGATTTTCAGCTCGCGGTCCTTCAACACATTGCGCAGCACACTGTCCAAGTCACAAGAAAGCGACTCGTAGTCTACCTGACGGTCGGTACGGGAGTCTTCGCCTGATGAAAGGATATCAGCCATGGAGTTGTCGTCATCCTCACCGAATGGAGCATCGATGCTCGTATGGTGGGAATCGGCCTTCACTGTCTGCTCAATCTTGAAATCCTCTATGCCTGTCAGTTCTGCTAATTCCGTCACAGAGGGACGACGCTGATGCAACTGCTCGAACTTATTGATTTCCTGATTGATCTTTCCTAAGGCTCCCGACTGGTTCAGGGGCAGACGCACAATGCGGCTCTGCTCGGCAATGGCCTGCAGGATGCTCTGCCGGATCCACCAGACAGCATAGCTGATGAACTTGAATCCCCGCGTCTCGTCGAACTTCTCAGCCGCCTTGATCAGGCCCACGTTACCTTCATCAATAAGGTCGGTAAGCGACAGGCCCTGATGCTGGTATTGCTTAGCCACAGAGACAACGAAACGCAGGTTTGCTGTAACTAACCGTTCCTTTGCTTTCTCGCCCTCGTGTCCACCTTTGCGAATGGCCTGTGCCAGCTCTATCTCCTCGTCAATGGTGACAAGTGGCTGGCGACCTATTTCCACAAGGTATTTGTCGAGTGCTTCACTGGATCGGTTGGTGATACTTTTCTGAATCTTTAGTTGTCTCATATCTTCGCGTTTTTCTGTAAAAGTGTGCAAATTTACAAAAAAAGATTCAAACTATATGTTAAAAGGACAGCAAATCTTTCCTAATTCTTGTTAATCGCCGTTTTCTTTCTTCTTCTGAGTATTTTTAGGAAAAAGAACAGCCACACTGCCACCATCAGGACAAAGACTGGCACCAGCAGCCACATAGGATGGAAAGTTAGCCCCAGTGCCTCATGTCCCTGCGCTGCCACCAATGCCATCACCAACAGCACACCCAGCAGCGCATCCAACCGCCGCCACCTGCTGACCATCAGCGTAGTGTCGCCCGAAGCCTTTGATGCCAGCCTTCCCATATCGCCGCTTTTGGGGAAATATGCTCCCAACAAATAGAATCCGGAGGGAACCCACACCACGATGGCACTCACAAGCAGCGACCATCGCGGTACGGTATTGTCTTCATCCACCAGCAACACGTGGTCGAACGATGCCACCCTCTCCCCTGAGTGGAGATACACCCATATCAGCAGGACCAATGCCGCAATACTCAGCAGCAGGAACACAATCTCAAACACCGTTCCTTCGAGGGTACGGCCTATCCGTAGTGTCTCCTCACGCCTCGGCATCAGTTTTATCCTCAGCCAATTTTCAATCTTCACCAACATTTTTCTTTGCTTTTGACTTCGGCAGACGCTTCGCTTTCCTCAGTGCCTCGGTGATAATCCACTGCAACTGGCCATTGGTGCTGCGGAACTCGTCCGCAGCCCAGGCCTCTATAGCGTTCATTGTTTCACTGTCAACGCGGAGGATAAAACTCTTTGTCTCCTTCTTTGCCATCAATCGTTGATTTCACGTTTCAAATACATCACTCCACCATCTACAGCCACAAGCTCCCAGCCGTCAAAGCCCCACTGGTTGAGTTTCCGTTCCTTATGGAATAATGCAAACAACTTCTTATACTCGTACCTTTTCATATCATTAATGATTCAATGTTCCTGTATTCACAACCGGCTGTGCGGAGTCATCGCCGCAGAGCACCACAAGCAGATTCGAGACCATAGCGGCCTTCTTGTCATCGTCCAGCTCCACAATCTCCTCGTTCGACAGTTTGTCCAGCGCCATCTTCACCATGCTGACGGCACCCTCCACAATCTTCTCACGGGCGATGATGATGGCCGAAGCCTGCTGACGGCGCAGCATCACAGCTGCAATCTCTGGAGCGTATGCCAGATAGTTGATGCGTGCCTCAATCACCTCGATGCCTGCCAGTGCCAGACGCTCATTCAGCTTCTGCTCCAGCTGTTCGTTAATCTCTTCGCCACCACCACGCAGCGTCAGTTCCTCGGTCTTGTTATCCTCATCGTCATAGGCATATTGCCCGGCCACTTGACGCAGGGCAGCGTCGCTCTGTACACGGACAAAGCGCTCCAGAGCGTTCATAATTGAGCGCACGTCGCTGCCAACCTGTCCCTGAGCTGTGGCTGCCATCGTCTGCGAGTCCACTTCAAACAGAGCCTTATACGTATCCTTCAGCTTCCATACCAGCACCAGTCCTATCATCACCGGATTACCCACCTTGTCGTTCACCTTGATGGGCTCAGCGTCCAGATTACGGGCGCGAAGGCTCACCTTCTTTGTGCCATAGAACGGGTTAATCCAGTAGAAGCCCGTCTTGGTGAACGTGCCACCATACTTGCCGAACCACGTGGTTACGAAGGCCACGTTGGGTTCCAACTGCATGTGACCAAACCACATGATGAAGTTAACGACCAACAGAAGGATGCTGAAACCTAATTGCCAGCCACCGAAACTCCCATCGGAAGCGTCCAGCACGATAATACTGTTCACAATCAGGTAAATCGACAGTGCCAGCACGGCAAAGTTGACAAACAACATCAGGAAACCGTTTAGGGCTATCCCTTTGAATTCAAACTCCTTGTTCTCCATAATTCTTTATTGTTTTATTGGTTGACTAATTGATATCATTTTGATAGCGCAAAGATATACACTATTCTTGATATAACAATGAAAGACGCGCAAGATTTAAGATACTTTAAACCTTGCGCGTCTTATGTAGAAAAACAGGAAAAAGCTACTTCAGCCCGGCCTTCAAGCCCCGGATCACTGCCGAGGTAAAACCAGCGTGCTCCATCTCGTTCAGTCCCTTGATGGTGACACCGCCCGGTGTGGTCACCAGGTCAATAGCCTGTTCAGGGTGCATGCCGCTGGCCTGGAGAAGTTCTACGGCTCCCTTCATGGTCTGCATCACAATCTGTTTGGCATCATCGGCTTTAAAGCCCAGTTCCACACCACCTTCCGAGGCAGCGCGGATATAGCGCATGGCATAGGCTATGCCACAGGAAGCCAAGGTCGTTCCGGCAGCCAGATGGCTTTCGTCTGTAATGAGTGTAGAGCCCATCTCATCGAAGATGGCCTTGACTATCTCGGTATGCTGCGACTGTGCCGCTACAGATGGCACGATGAACGTCATGGAAGACATCTCTGCAATGGCAATGTTGGGAATCACGAGGAACAGTGGTGGGCACTGTTCACCCAGCCACTCCTGAATACTGGCAGAGGCGACACCAGCCGCTATCACGACAAGTATCTGCTTCTTCGGATTCAGTTCCGGCTTGATATCTTTCAGCACACGTTCCACCAGCCACGGTTTTACGACCACACACACCACATCAGCAGTCTCGGCTGCCAGTTTGTTGTCAGTAGTCACACTGACCCCCATCCCAGAGAATTTCTCTACCACTACGGGCGACGGATCGCTCACGGTAATGTCTTCATTCCTGAACTGCTGACCCTTGATCAGCCCTTCCACGGTGGCGCCACCCATAGCGCCTGCACCTATCACTGATATCTTCATCGTCTTCAATCTTCAATGGTTCAATCTTCTTCCGGTTTCACTCTGATCAGCCTCTCGATGAAATCATCGGCTTCGGCTTTTGTAAGGCACAGAGGTGGCAGCAGACGCAGGATGTTCTGTCCGGCACAACCCGTAAAGCAGTGCTCATGCTTGATAAGGGGCTTACGCACCATCTTGTGTGGCATATCCAGTTCAATACCGATCATCAGTCCACGGCCACGTACCTCCTTGATATGTGAGCTGCCGATGTTCCTGATACCTTCCATCAGATAGTCGCCCACGACACGGGCATTCTCCACCAAGCCTTCTTCCTCGAACACATCGAGCACGGCCAAAGCTGCTGCACAAGCCAAGTGGTTGCCGCCGAAGGTTGTTCCTAACTGTCCGTAGACGGGTTCAAAATCCGGGCTTATCAGCACAGCACCCATGGGGAAACCGTTGGCTATGCCCTTGGCCACCGTGATGATGTCGGGTTTGATGCCCAGCCACTGGTGGGCGAAGAACTTTCCTGAGCGTCCATAGCCACACTGTATCTCGTCGCAGATGAGCACAGCACCGTAGCGTTTGCAGGCATAGGCCAACCCCTGAGCAAACTCGGGTGTGGCCATCTGAACGCCGCCAACGCCCTGAATGCACTCTAAGATGACGGCGGACACACCACCCTTCGACAGTTCACGCACCCATGGCTCCAGGTCGTTCAGCGGAAGGAAGCGTGCGTGGTGGTTGTCGTTGATGGGGGCGATGATCTTGGGATTGTTCGTCACCTCCACGGCCAATGATGTACGTCCATGGAAGGCCTTCTCACAGGAGAGCACACGGGTATTGCCCGTCTTGAACGAGGCCAGCTTCAGCGCGTTCTCATTGGCTTCAGCACCACTGTTGATGAGAAACAGCTGATAGTCGTCATACCCGCACACTTTGCCCAGCCTTTCTGCCAGTTCCACCTGAAGTTTGTTGATGACGGAATTGGAATAGAAAGCTATCTTCTGCAACTGTTCTGTTACCTTACTTATATAATGCGGATGTGAATGACCGATACTGATAACAGCATGTCCACCATATAGATCCAGGTATTCCTGACCCTTATCGTCCCACACCTTGCATCCTTTGCCCTTCACAATGTTCACGTCGAAGAGCGGATATACATCGAATAGTTTCATCTTGCTAAGTCTTTATGATTATTCATTTCTTCTGGGGTGCAAAATTACAACAATTTATCAAAAATGAAGAATGAATAATGAATAATTAACATCGGCACCTGCAAATTCTTCTCACTTCATTCTTCATTTCTCATTTTAATTGTGTATCTTTGCAGCCGTATGCAGAACACTATCAGTGGGGAGTCACACCGCCCCGGAAGAATAGAAGTGGTGTGCGGCTCTATGTTTTCCGGCAAGACAGAGGAGCTGATCAGACGGCTGCGCAGGGCTAAGTTCGCCAAGCAGAAAGTGGAGATCTTCAAGCCTGCCATCGACGTACGCTATTCTGAGGAAGACGTGGTGAGCCACGACCAGAACCACATCCTCTCCACTCCCATCGACTCATCGGCCTCCATTCTCTTGCTGTCAAGCGACATCGACGTCGTAGGCATTGACGAGGCACAGTTCTTCGACATGGGACTTGTGGATGTATGCAACGAACTGGCCAACCGTGGGGTACGTGTCATCATAGCAGGGCTGGACATGGACTATCGCGGCATACCATTCGGCCCCATGCCTGCCCTCTGTGCCATTGCCGACGATGTGACCAAGGTACACGCCATCTGCGTCCGTTGCGGAAGCCTCGCCTACGTCAGCCACCGCAAGGTGCAGAACGACAAACGAGTGCTGCTCGGCGAGACTGCTGAATACGAGCCCCTCTGCCGCGAATGCTACAGAGAAGTAATGAATGAAGAATGATAATAAAAGAACCGACATGCTTGAGAAGACCATAACTTTCGACCGATTTGTCCGCCTGATGATGGGTGGCTTGTTGCTTGTAGCCATCCTGTTGCTCATCAACTATCTGAGCAATGTGCTGCTGCCCTTCGTAGTGGCGTGGCTCTTTGCCTATCTGCTCTACCCTATCGTCAAGTTCGTACAGTACAAGATGCGCGTCAGAAACCGCGTGCTCAGCATCATCATCACCCTCCTGGCAGTGCTGATCGTGGTGAGCGGAGTCGTCTTGCTGATCATCCCGCCCATGATTGAGCAGTTCCAGAAACTAGGCGAACTGGCTACCAACTACATCCGTGAGTCAGCTCACATTGACAGCATACCCAAGACCGTCATCACCTGGTTCAACGACAACAAGGAACAGATAGAGAATTTCTTCCGCTCAAAGGACTTCAATGAGGGCATCAAGGCTGCCATGCCCAGTGTCTTCAACTTCCTAGGCCAGACCGCCAGCGTCATCATCAGCATCGTGGCTTCGATGATCACCTTATTATATATGTTCTTCATCCTGCTCGACTACGAATACCTCACCGACAACTGGATTCGCATCTTCCCCAAGAAAAACCGTCCTTTCTGGCAGGAACTGATGAACGATGTGGAACGCGAGCTGAACAACTACATCCGTGGCCAGGGACTTGTTGCGCTCATCATGGGAGTGCTCTTCTGCATCGGCTTCACCATCATCGACTTCCCCATGGCCATCGGACTGGGCATCCTCATCGGTATCATGGACCTCGTCCCTTATCTGCATACCTTTGCACTCATTCCCACAGTCTTCCTGGCCCTGCTGAAGGCTGCCGACACCGGACAGAACTTCTGGTGGATACTCATTGCCGCATTGGCCGTGTTCCTTATCGTACAGATTATCATCGACATGGTGGTCACCCCTAAGGTCATGGGGAAAGCCATGGGACTGAACCCTGCCATCCTGCTGCTCTCGCTTTCCGTTTGGGGTGCACTGCTGGGCTTCATCGGTCTCATCATCGCCCTGCCGCTGACCACCCTGCTCATAGCCTACTATCAACGCTATGTCACCAAGGAAGACATCATAACAAAGACAGAATAACATCATAAAAGACAGAATAACATCATAAAAGACAGAATAACATACTAACAAACAATTATCGTTTATCATTATGTCTTTTAAACTGTTAATATGTCTCACATAGAATATGTTTGTCTGTTATCCCACCCTCATACGGTTTCTGAAAGACTGGACACTGCCCGTAGCGATTGCCGTGGGCACCATCTCCTACCTGACATTCTATTACGTGCCCCAACTCGATGATCTGGGTAACAGGCTGGGGCCTGTCATGGACACGATATTCCCCGTGATGGTGTTCGTCACACTGTTCATCACCTTCTGCAAGGTTGATTTCCACCAGATGATGCCCCACCGCTGGCACGCTGGCGTGCTCATTGCCCAGCTACTCCTCGTAGCAGTCAATGTAGGCGTCATCCTCTACCTCCAGACACCACATTCCATACTCCTGCTCGAGGCCGTGCTCACCTGCATCATTGGTCCCTCGGCGGCAGCTGCTCCCGTGGTCACAGGCAAGTTAGGTGGCAACATCTCCACCATGACCACCTACACCATCCTCTCTTCCGTGGTCTCCGCCATACTCATCCCCTTGGTGTTCCCGCTTTTGGAGCAGACCGTCCACGTAGACTTCTTTTCTGCCTTTCTTATCATCCTGCAGAAAGTGAGTACCGTACTACTGCTGCCGTTAGTCTTAGGATGGCTGGCACAGCATCACTGGAAAACGCTGTGCAGCCTTATCACATCCACACCCAACCTCAGTTTCTATACCTGGGCCATCTCGCTGAGCATTACCACAGGCATCACCGTCAAGAACATTGTCCACAGCTCAGCTCCACTATCGTTGCTCCTGAGCATAGCAGCTGCCACGTTTGTGCTCTGCTTTGTACAGTTCGCCATAGGGCGTGCCATAGGACGTCAGCTTGGCGAGGAAGTGAATGCCGGACAGGCACTGTTCCAGAAAAACACCGCACTGAGCATCTGGGTGGCCTATATGTACCTGAATCCTGTAGCCTCTATCGGAGCCGGCTGTTATGTGCTCTGGCAGAATATCATCAACTCTCTGGAACTGTGGCAATACAGGAAAAGCGTAAAGAGTTAGTTAAAAGTTAAGATAATTGTGACATGAAGAAACTATTGATCCTCGTACCCTTGATGGCGGCCACCATGGCTACCACTGGCTGTAATCCTCATGGCAGGCATTCGCTGTCCATTGCACTCGATTCCGATACCATTGTAATACCCAAGCCCAAGGTCGTCGAACCTCAACTGCCACCAGCTGCAGCCGACAGTGACAGCACACAATTAATCAAGCCAGAACTGCCTCAGGGTTAAAATCGCAGTGTTCTCTTTAGGCAATCGAAGACCGAGATTCAAGCAATCGTTAACGACGACACAAGCAAGAGAGAGAGACACGATCCAAGCAAGAGAAACATCCGAGGGAAAGCGTACATCGGACGACCTCGACAGGATTTTTTGTAAGATTTGAAAAGACTTGTAAGATTTCTGCCACGGAGAGGCACTCCATCACCTTTTGCTGATTATGCTTAAAAAATGGGAGAGGAATGGGAGATGAATGGGAGACACTGTCATGCCTTTAGTATGACACTGTCGCCCTTTTAGTATCATACTATTGCGGCTTTAGTATCATACTATTGCGGCTTTAGTATCATACCATCGCGGCTTTAGTATCATACCATCGAGTTTTCAGTATTGTCCAGTGATGAGCGGCCTGAAGGGGCATAATTGCGAAAGTCAAATTATTTTACTTTCTTTTTGCTATGAAAAAGGGAAATTGGCATAACTGCCCCAAAAACGCGAGTTAACTCGATCAATCGTTTGAGTTAACTCGATTGATCGTTTGAGTTAACTCAATTAATTGAGTGAGTTAACTGGATTGAAAATAACCATTTCCGGGCCTTCCCGATTTGTCAAGAATTCCGAATCCTATTCAAATCCAAATTGAAGAAGGGGCAAGAAGAAAAATAGCGAAGAAATTTGGTGTTTTGCTCGCTTATTCGTACCTCTGAGCTATGCTCGAAGGTACTCCCGCTCGAAAACACTCAAATATATTTGGTGTTTTGCTCGCTTATTCGTACCTTTGCAGTCGATAAACGACTGACAGTTTTATGAGAGACAAGACATTCATCAGTTTCGACTGGGCCTTGAAGCGCCTGCTGCGCGACAAGGCCAACTTCGGTGTGCTTGAGGGGTTCGTGTCCACGCTGCTGGACCGTCCGGTGAAGATCCACCG
>JAEEQB010000031.1 GCA_016285075.1 Prevotella sp. | reverse complement strand
AATAGGAATAATCCTCATAAATATAGGTGATACCCGTCTTTTTCTGGGTAATTTCGATGATGTTGTAACGTGTTTTAGCCATAAATGCACTTTATTGGGTGCAAATATAACCATATTTATTCGAATATCATCAAATAAAAGCTACTGAATAACAAATATTTATAGATATTTAACCATATTATCATGGTTATATTCGGGATTTAGGGTTTAAAAGACAAAAAATAACACGCGCGACCGATGACGAGACAAAAAGACATACTGACACCCTCCTTTCGGGATCCAAGCAGCACGAGCCCGTACCTCCAGCTAGTGGTCGTTGCCTACGACTCCGACTTCTGTCAGGACGTTGTTGCCCAGATGTGCGTTTCGCCAAAGACCCAGAAACTGCCTATAGACTCACACAGATCTATACCATCTATGGGAACAGCCTCACCCCTAACCCCTCCCCTCAAGGGAATGGGAACCTGTGAGATCTGTGTGACTTTAGAGTGTAATTCGAGTAATTACTGCGAGCACTCATGGGTCTTCGACAAATCTCGTGTTCGTTTAATCAATCAGTGAGATCTGTGAGATCTGTGTGACTATTGACCAAAGAGGGTCAGACACCTCACCTGATGTTGTACCTTTGCACCCGGAAAGCGCACCATACGACACCATGTCACCTTTGGTTCATTGAGACTATCTGAACGAGTCGTTAAGATTATCTGAACACCTCATTGAGATAATCCCTTAGGGGGTATAGAGACTATCTGAACGACGCAAAGAAACTATCCGGACACTTCGTTAAGACTATCTCTTTGAAATCCATAATGTATGATACTCTATCGCATCGCGATCCCTCTCACCCTTAACCCTTAACCAAAAGTCACCTTTACCCCTTAACCAAAAGTCACCATTACCCATGAACCAAAAGTCACCCTTAACCCTTAACCATGAACCATGAACCATTAACCAATAGTTGCCTTTACCCATGAACCAAAAGTCACCATTACCCATGAACCAAAAGTCACCCTTAACCCTTAACCATGAACCATTAACCAATAGTTGCCTTTAACCATGAACCAAAAGTCACAGGGGACTGGCAGTAATAAAGCTGTCAATCCTTTTTTGTTATATCTTACCCGTAAAATGAACTCGATTCATTAAATTTCTCAAATTATTTAGGTTTTTAGTTGTTATGTCAAATATAATGTTTAACTTTGTAGCGATTATATAATAGTAAGATATGGCTGCTAACAAAGATCTAAATCGCTTAAAAGTGATATTGGTAGAGAAAAAGAAGTCCAATCTTTGGCTATCCAGAGAGTTGGGCTGCTCACCTTCAACAGTCTCCAAGTGGTGTACCTGTATATGACTTCCGCAATCCTCCATCTGGTGATCCTGGATTTAAGTGGAGAAGTGTGAGCGAGGACTATATGGAGTGGAGTCCACAGCAGTATTGTGATATGCTGCAACACCCCAAAGCTGAACGTCAGTTCCACAATGACATTGAAGCAATGGAGGCTTGTGATACTTGCGTATTGGTATTACCTTGCGGCAGAAGTGCTCATACTGAAGCAGGATGGTTTGCTGGCAAAGGTAAGATAACCATTGCATACATTCCTAAAAGGCAAGAGCCAGAGCTGATGTACAAGCTGTTTACCCGTGTATGCTGTTCGTTAAAGGAACTAATAGAAACCCTAAAATGAAATAATATGAGACATAGAATTTAATCTTGTAAGGTTGGCTCATTCACTCCTGAGAAGCAGAAGGTGGAAATTGAGCAGATTGAGAACAGTGAAGTTCTTGCTTTGGCAAGCGAACAAGTTCGTGTGTCTGAAGAGGTAGAAAAAATCTTCGAGGAGGATTCGGAATTCAGTAATGATGACGAAGCTCTAGCAGCAATGGAATTATATGACAGTCCAGATGCAATGGAATAAAAGAAAAGAATATGGACAGACTCACTGCACAACAACGCCATCAGAATATGGCTGCCATCCGGTCGAAGGACACGAAGCCGGAGGTGATTGTGCGCGGTGGACTGTGGAAACGTGGATTCAGATACAGGCTGAATCATAAACGCCTACCAGGTCATCCGGACTTAGTACTTCGCAAGTACCGTACATGCATTTTTGTAAATGGTTGTTTCTGGCATGGTCACATGGTTGATATACAAAAGCTTGAAAATTCAGAGTGCTGCAAGATACCTAACACCAATCGTGACTTCTGGATTGAAAAGATTTGCAGGAATAAGGTGCGTGATCGCGAAGAACAGCGAGCACTAGCCAGCATGGGTTGGCACTGCATCACCGTGTGGGAATGTGAACTGAAGCCAGATAAGCGTGAAGATACATTAGACTCTATCGCTTTCACTCTGAATCATATCTGGCTGCAAGATCACGGGGCAAAAACCTTCCCATACCCGAAACTAGATGAGGAAGATATGCAGATGCCAATAGCGGCAGAAGATTCTAACTTCTAAATAATGATTATTAATTGAATACAATATAATGATAGACTTAAAGAATTCCAATTGGAAGAATATATTGCGAGATATCTATTCTCCAGAAATCGGTTCAATTTGGGGCGCTCCAAATGGGATTTGGAATAATTCTTTTGCCCATAACAAAGACAAGGAAGACATTCATCCGTCAGTTATTGGGCGAGTTTATGATGAGAATAAAAAATGCTGGTTAATCCCTGGCACATCAAAAGATTATAATAAAGGTACCAGTGTATACAGGGTCAAAATAGACCCAAGCGACCCTGAATGTCCATATTCTCATTTTCTTATTAAATTGAGGATGACGTACAATTCTAAAGACCTATACAATCTTCAAAGAGGTTGGAATGGTATTGACACTCTTAGTAGCGAGCAAATAGAGGATTTAAAATTGCAAATCAAATTTAGTTTAGGAATCAATGTTTAAGGAAGAATATATATTAGATTTACTTTCTGGCCGTTTGACCCAGAAAGGATATACTAGCATCGTTGGTTCTATAGCAACCATGGTTAGACGCTACCAGTGGCAAAAGAATATTATTGTATCGAGCAATAATGATTCTAATTGGAATGAGGACGATTATCTTGAATTGTCACAGCAGTTCTTTGAATGGATTATTTCAAATGAGAAACTAAAGTACATTGATAAAGTTCCATATGAGTATCTTTCATACTATTTCACACAGATGTTAGTGTCATTTGTATCTAATAGGATCAAAGAAGAACAACAAAAAACTGGAATTAGCTTTCAAAAGTGCAAAGAATTAGTCAATGCTATATGCAAAGAGGACTACACAATAACCTCAAATTTAGGGCAAGACTATATTATTGGCGAATATGCTTCTAACGATAAATGGATATCTGATTTGGCAGAAACCATAAGGTATATGGCTCACTATCCGATAACAGAAAATACAAAGCAATTTAAGCCTATTGTAAAATTAGCAATAGAAGACATACTTATGTCAGCAGATGGATACGTGTTGATTGATTCTTTAGCCAATGCAGTATTTAGCCTTTTGGATCAAATAAGTATTTCAAGTGTTGACACTGAGCAGGAAGTAGTATTTGACAACCAACAAGAATCAAAATACGATAGTGAAATTAAAGAAATACTTCAAGGTGTTTCTCCTGTTGATTCACGTATTTATTTGGAGTATATATTTCAAGATTCTGGCAAAGTGTCATTATCTGAGCTTTCTGACAAGTATAATATTCCTAAGAGTACAATACATAACAAAATCGATGAATTCAAGAAGAAAATTTTTGCAACATATATGCCTGATAATGAAGATGATGGCGTTGCTTTTTTAAAAAGTCTTGCAAATTCTTTGGACGATTTGTCAAAATAGAAGTATTATTCATATGACAAAACTTGGTAATTATGAATGTTATAAATAAGTTTCTGAGTAGTAGCGTAGATGAAGCCACTTCAGATGTCAACATATCAGTAAATGAAAATGATGTACAGTATATTAATAATATTTTTGCATCATTCAATAGATCTTGTCCAAACTTAAGGATTCTTCCTAAATATAGAAGAAACCAGATTTGGACAGTAAAGAGTCAATATGTAGATTTCGAAGGTGAGATTCAAACAAGTAAACACAAAATGATAGTATTGCTTATTTCTGAGCCAGAAGAATTAAGCGAAGAAATATCATTTGTTCGTGTTTGTCCATTATCACCGTTTGTTGATATGGCATCTTCGAATGAACTAATATGTGATAATGCCGCGTTGGTAGGCTTCCCTTTCATCGTAGAAACATGGAATGAGCAACCACTGCTTACCGAAATATTGGATAAATATGTTGGTGACTACTGTTGCGAAATTCATGAATCAAGTGAGGAACTATCTAAAGATCAACAAACATTCCGTGAGATTGAAATCTCTAACGCAAGGTTCCTTAACCAGTCAATCATCGCTTATACGAATGAAATGGAACGTGCTGATTATTTCTCATTCTCGGTTGATTTTATGAGCGATTCTAAAGTGCGCACTATTCATATGCCTAAATTGAATGTACAATCTCCGACATTAATTCCTCTTACAGGTCATGCAGAATATGCAATGGCAGCACGTTCGGGTAATATACTAACAGATAATGACTGTATAGAGATTGATTCTGTCGATGTGCCATTTCATATTGAAGTGCGGAAGAAAAACAATGAGTACATTCTTACTATCATTCCAAAAGTTGACGTAAAACTATCAAGTAACGGAAAGGCATTCGACTATCGTTCAAATGACGAGCGTATTGTATATAGTGGTCTCAAAAAAGGTTTATATGATATTGAGAGTCCTCTAACATCAAAAAAGATAACAATAAGATTAAAATAAAAGTCATGGCTTATATTCCTCTTATTAAAAAAACGAAGTGGATAGACTTGAGCAATGAGCACAAGCATCTACGTGAAACAGTAGAAAAGGATCTGCGTGAAGGATGTTGCGAGAATGGTAATATCCAACCAATTATGTTACAAGGAGCATTTGGCATAGGAAAAACAAATACCTTATATTATATTTTTCACTATTGTTGGGAAGTTCTTAAGACACCTGCATTATATATGCCTTTGGCTAAAATTGTCGATGAAGTTAAGAAAGAAGCCAAAGCAAATGATTCTGGAAAAGTTGAAAATAACCGTCTGAGTTTGATTTTAAAGAAAATGATTGACGAGCAAATTACACTTCTTATATCTGACAACTATGATGAAGTGTACAATGTTGATTTCCCGGAATTTCAAAGCGGTGATGAAAATGTAAACGTGTCATTAACTGACTATCTAAAGGATTTTGAATCTGTGGATGTCGTATTTGACGAGAAGGAAGAAAACCCTTTTAAGGATGTTGTGTTCAATAAAGATATAATATCTTCAGCAATCTCTTCAGGAAATGTTCCCGTATTACTTGTTGATGAGTTTGAGTCAAAATTCTATGAATTAAAGAAAATAGTTGCTTCTTCTGGAGGCGGTATTCTTCGTGAGCTTTTTGATCAGATTGTACAGACCCACCCTTTCCAGTTAGTAATCGGAAATGGTCCTGCGTCAGGATATGAAGTAGCAAAAGATAAAGGTAGTGATACTGATAGTGAAACAGCAGCAAATCGTCGTCTTAAAACAATTCCTATTCCATTCCCCGCGTCTTCACTTCTAAAAAGAAGATTTATGGAGGGATGTGCAAATGGATATGTTAATTTCATTTGGTGGATGTCTCGTTGTCGTCCTGGGCATGTTCAAAAACTTCACGATAATGTAAAGTATGACATGCTGAGTGGATATAAGTCTTCTGAGTTTGTTACTCAGAGTATTTTTAACGAGCCTATTGACGAAGGTGGCGAAGAAGTTACGTATCTCAAAACATCGTATTTTGAAACAATTGACAGCCATTTGTTTCCTATTGTAAAGGACTTGTTGCTCAATTTTGAGCCGCGTAAACTTACGATGGAAAAAGATTATATTGATGCATTCAAAGATGAAAATGATGCGAAAAGCTTTTTCTGTTCAGATGAAACCATAAATGTAGAAACGGTATTGTGTCCTGCTATTAAGGACGATTTATCTCTCTTTTTAGATAAGTGCAAAAATTCAGATGCAAAGTATTTGAATATTAATTATTATACTCATCTTAACAAGTATTTTTCATATATTCTTGATGCTTGTGCAAACAAAGAAGGCGAAATAGCATTCAATAGTCCATACAAGTATGCAGAAGAAGCTCTTGCGGACTCATTCTTAATTCCATTGTTAGAATTAACTTATGACTTTGTTAGCCAATATGAAGATGGTGAAGCTCCTGCTATAAAAGAAGTAAGAGACTTCTTGCTTGACTGTATTAAACATGTTGAGCATTCAAAAGACGAAGAACAAATAGCAGATGACTTCCCAGAATTAAGTAACTTATTTGATGGATTCAAAGCTAATAAGAGTAAAGGCGAAGTTTTCTTTATTCAATTTTCTCTTCGCGCATTACGAGAAATATTTGAGCAACCTATAGGCTCTCCAATACTCAGATATCGTGGTATGTCACTTGAACAGAAATTGGAAATGATTGACTTCCAAAAAACTGTTTTGCTTACAGATTCATATGACGATCAGATGATAGTGTTTGTACCAAATCTTGAGGAAGAAAAACAAAATGCGTATTTGGTATGCCTTGAGAAATATATAAACAGCGTAAAGATTGACCTGCATCAGAAAGCGAAAAAAACGCTTCATGTTGTATATCTTCAAGAAAGTGAGAAGATAGAAGCTCTTAAGAATAAAATAACGAAGGATGGAGACGTACTTTTACCAATTGCCAAGTACAAGAAACTTGTATTTGAACTATTTGATGACTATAAATTCAATTTTGGACGTCAAATTCAAGATTTCATCGACTCTGTAGCCAAAATTGTTATAGCAGGCTGTGCATGTGGTGATTTATACTCGCCTAACGGCATGACATATGAGGTGCGTGATGTCATTACAAAAATAAAAGATAGTAGCTGGACTCCACAAAAAGAAATTAGAAGGACTATTGAACATTATGAGAAATTAGTCTGTGAAGGTGACAATGCTATTTTAAAAGCTGTTAGGTTAAAGTCACAAGAAGTTTTTGAAGACGCATTAGCTAAAGCAATCTGCAATGCGTCTGATTACGAAGATAACATACCTTGTGATTTCACGAAAGTAGTTGACGGAAAAGTAGCTGACCCCCGCAGTAAATGTATTTCCTTACTTTATGTAATGGAAAAGGCTAGTAAATCAAATACGTGCCATAACTCTTTACTAGAGTTGCTTAAGAAAGTAGGAACACAAACTGGAGGTCTATATCTTTCTCCGAGTGAGGATAAAGTCCTTCAGACTCTGCATTTCGATCAGTTAAAGACAGCACTATCTGATTCTGAAGAACTAAAGGAAATCTTTGAAAAATTTAAAGTTGATGATAAGTTTATACAAAATCTCCTTTTGTTTGCAAATGCTATGGTAACCGAAACAACTGCGACAGGTTTCGAGGATCTGTATTCTTTCATGAATGATTCATTTGAGAACCATTGGATTGGAACGTATAGCGATAAATTAAAGTATAACTGTCCTAAAGCAGAAATGCTCATGAAACTACTTTACTTTTCCCAGTATGTTTCAAAAATGGATATTAACAGTTTAAAAGAATCATTAATCAACAGTATTACTACAAAGGGAGCGGAATTAAATGAGATTCGTGCTACCCTTACTAACTCTATAAATGAAGTGCTAACTCTGCTATATGCTCAAAAACCACAGCGCGAAAATGACAGTCAACCATTCTTTGGATATTTACAAAAACTCCAAGAAGTAGGCAGACTCTTTGAGGATTGCAATCGGGTACTTAAAGAAGAAACAGAAAGTGTAGCAGCTCTTTGTATTGTCAAATCTATTTATAGTCGTCTCGAAGACATAGTTGATTCTGTAAAGATTCTTTCTTCGCAAACGATAACAGTAAAAAATTCATTAAATAGTTTTCAGCAGACTATAAATCGGACATATCAGTCACCTATTAATGAAATCTATGAGGATAAGCTTGCAGCAAAACTAATTAATATGAAATCTCCTGATGCCTCCAAAAATGGATTTAAGGGATACAATGAAGATTATTGCTGGAACAATACGCGTAACTCCTTAAAGTATCATAAGGATGAGACAAAAAATGTTTTTACAACAAAGTTGAATCCTGTCAAAAAAGAAACACTAAAGGCTAACGATGTGTCTGTATTTACAACTTATCTGTCACGTGTCCTTCTGTCATCAACAGATATTAAAACCAGACTAGAATCGGTTTTGAATCTGTGCAAGGATTGTAAGGTCTTAGCAGATGATTATAACGAGCTTAAATCTCAGATTAGCAACCTCTTAAAATTTGAAGACAATAATGGATAAGTCAAAGATAAAAAATAGGTATGAAGAAGCTCTTAAGTTAAAGAGCAGAAAGCAATATGCAAAAGCATTAAAAGACGAGCTTTCTAAACAAGATTGGAAAGATGAGCTGGAAGACTTGTCCACTCATATGGAATCCATTGCATCCGAAAAGGAGTATGAAAAGTTCATGAACAAACTTGTTGAACTTTTTGATAAGATCTATGAAAAGATAGCCGCTCCTGGATTGGATAAGTTTATTGAGTGGATTAAAGATAACTCAAAGAACGAGACCAATGCAGATAAACTCCGTGCTTTTCTCATCAAGGATTACGAAAACTATAGTTCAAAAATTGACGACATTTTAGTAGCAATTGATTCTCTTCCTAATGAAAAAGAAGAGAAACATATCTTTAAAACATTGGTTACAAAATTCCAATCCGAGCAGAAGTCCGTAATATCGAAGTTCTTAAACAACTCCGAATTATTTGCTAATAGCATAGACGCTTTTCTTGACAATCTAAAGGAAGAATATGAAGGTCTCTCTAGTCTTCCTGAGCTATCATATACATCTATCGATGAATTGTATGATGACGAGCAAAAGAAAGAGATAACCATTTCTTTTTATGCGCCTATTATTAACAACGCAATTGCTGAAGGACAGAGCCTTAAAGATATTGATGATACTGAAAAAAATCTAAAATTGTGGGTAAGAGCTCAAAATAGAATAACTTCCATAAAGAAGTGCATATCAATTTTGGTGAAAACAGGCATTGCCAAATCGGAAGACGAAGATCTAAAATATTTGTTTTCAAGATTTGACAAAGAAATGTTTATAACAAAAGGAGATGTAGCACGTGTTTTGGACGATTACATTGACAAGACTTGGACTCCGCTACAAGACAAATACAATGATATCAAAGCATTCTATGAGGAAGAGGAATTAGATATTGATAATAATGATTGGTCTGATTATGAGAAGAAGCCAGAATTAGATTTTCTTCATTTGACATATCGCAATGTCAGAACCGGAAATGTTCTACCAACACTAAAGTCTGCACCACTTGATAAAGTTGCATCTACTATCAAAAAATGCCATTCATCGATAGAAGAGTTGAGGACTTTAGAGAGTAACACAAGAGTGAAAATTAAGCAGCATATTGAAGACTTTTACAAGCAATATGCAGCAAAACGCTCTATGTTAGAAAAGCTTGTAGCCAAACAGGACAATTTGCAAAGTCAGTTCGATAGTCTTTACTCGGAAAACTCTAGAAACAAGTTCCTGCCGAATATAAAAAGTGGTTATGAATCATTAGATAAAGATGGAACACTATTACTTGCTATGTCAAAAGACAATGCAACAATTTATGAAACATTGTCAGACATGACTAAAGCCAAAGATACATTTATGAACATTCTCAAACAGTCCCAAATGGAAGAACAGATTGAATGGATTAATAGTTTTGGCGACAATACAACTTTTGATAGCACAACTTTTGATTATCAAAAAATCCAAGATTTGCTTGAGAAGGGCCTAATAACACTTTCGTTTACAAAAACATTCTAACAAGTATGAATAATATTGATATAGTAAGATCCTTGGACAGACTGAGAAATGAAAGTCTTTATGTCCATAATGAGGAACTTCCAGGTGCAGCTTTTTGTTCAGATAAACTCAAAGGGCGTAAAGTGTATTTGGTTGAAACTCTTGCCGTAATTAATGCACTTGTAGATCGAGGAACTATGATGCTATATGGTGGACATGGTGGTGGCAAAACTACGCTTGCTAAATATCTAGGTCAAATATTCTATCATTTGTCAAAAGAAAAAATCGAAGATTGTATTCTAAGAGGACATCCTCAACTTACAGAGGAGAAGATTCTTGGATGTTTAGATTTTGCACAAATAACCAACAACAAACCACTCAACAAATATGGTAAAATTGATGTTATTTGGAACACCTTTGTTGACTCTGGATGGAAAATCATAGACGAGATTAACCGTCTTTCTCCATATGCTCAGAATATTCTTTTATCACTTTTAGCAGAAGGAAGTGTAAAGTATCAAGACGAGAGTAGAATTGTACCTCCATTTACGCTTTATGCCACTCTAAATCCAAAGGACAACGCGAACGAAGAATTGTCACTTCCTTTCAAAGATAGATTTGCTTTAGCATTACCTATCACAATGCCTGATTATGACAGCTTTAGCACTATTGGGAAAAGAGACAAAAATAGTCGTGCCAAATTGGAGGAATATCTACCAAATGTTGACTTGCTGGAAGTCCAAAAGGATATTAAGTCCATATCATATACACCAGAAGCTGAACTTTTCATAAACTATTTAATTGCATCATATCGTTTATGCATGCGCGCTTCCAAAGAATCAAATGACACTTTATCAGTCGATAAAAATCTTTGTGAAAACTGTCGAATGAAGGGAGAAGAGAAGGTTTGCAATAAGATTAAACAACCTTTAAGCGTACGTGTAAAAGAGGACTTATATCGATATGGCAAAGCTCTTGCCTGGTTCCTTGGCGCTCCCCAAGTTACCACAGAACACATTATGATTTTAGCTCCATACATGATATGGCATAGAACTGTATTGAGTAAAAAATTCACTTTGTCTTTGACTGAAGCTTGGAAAGATGAGAGTAGTAAAAAACATCTAAATGATTTTATTACAAACATAGATCTTAACGGAACACGTACACTCATTAATTTAATTAAGAAAGAGTTTGATGGTGTAAAGCATCTGTTAACAAAGTTTGATGAAGTTAAGACCGGAAAGCTATCACAAACTGAATTTGATGCTTTTCTCACAGAAGCGGGCAGCACTACTTATAATTCCTTGATCCTTCAAGTTGAAATACTGCCATTACTCAGAGACAAGTACCTGCCTGTTTATGGCAGAATTATAGATTATAATAAAAAAATTGATACTTGTGCTGACAAAGACGAGTTGAAATCAATGAAGGAAGAGATGGCATTCGCATATGACATTCCCAACAGACAATATCTGTCTGCTAAGATTGATAATAGGTTGAAAGCAATGAAAATGCGAAAATCTAAGTTTACGCTTTCAGAAAAAAGCGTAAAAGATAATGCAAAAATTCTTTCTTCAATTCGAGTATTTGCACCTAATTTTGAAGAATTAGGTCTTTTGAAGAACCACGATTATCCTATAATGGACATCACAAAAGATGAATGCACTTTGAGTGTACGATTTGCACGTGATTCCTATAATTTCGTGTATGAAGGAGATGAAAACGATGAAATCTTTCAATACTTAAGTAGTCATGACTGCTAACATAGAAATCTATAAAGACATAGCCATACATGCAATCGAATCTGTATATGAGAGTGAATATCATAACACTCTTGGCATACCCATGCCTCAAATAAAGATTCTTATGCCAGATGATGCTGATTATATAACAGGTCAATATTATATAATGATAGATGATACGTGGCAGATACATTTAAATTTTGGCAAGTTACCTATTAGTTTCAAAGAATTTGAAGATGAGGTAAAAGTGCTGACAAGGCACGAAATAGAACATTATATGTGTTGCCCTTTTGATGTCATAACTCATCTGCGTATGCTTAAATGTATTATAGATGTCTATAGAAAAGAATTTTCTCATTTGGGAATTGATATTCAGCATGCTTGTGGCTCAATATCTAATCAAGCCGCAGATATAATTGTAGATACAAAAAACTATTTTAGGAATCCACAAAACACACTTATAAGCGAAATTAATTGGATCAAAAAAGGAGCAAACATCAAAGATTGCCCTCGTCATAGCAAATTAATGTTTCTTACAAAAGAGGCATTGTGGGAAACTAGTCTTGAAATAAATGAGACTGATCAAGAGTTGTTAGCAATCGTTCATGAATTGGCAGAAAAGTTTAAAGTCAATGGCATAGAGGATAAAGCATCATTCTTAATCAAAACAAGAGAATATGCCCGTACTTTTTTTAACCTTTATATCAAAGATAAATTGTCACCACATAATGAAGGACAGCAGGGCGGTCAATCTCAACAGGGCGGTCAATTTCAACAAAGTGGTCAATCTCAACAAAGTGGTCAATCTCAACAGGGTGGCTATAATATAAGTCCTGCCAAGCCTAAAGATGGAGATGAGAATGGTAGTGCCTTTGTCTTTGCAGACCCTGATAAAATAAAAGAAGCAATAACGGCATTAGCAGGAGAAACTGATGTTCAAGAGTTTGCTGATGTTCTTTCTGCCGCTGGTATAAAGTTCCTAAACGAATCAGAAAAATATAAGCTCTGGTTTTCTATCCAAGGTGCTAATATCATACCTATTGAAGAGTATATAAATTCAGGAAATAAAGAACAGTACACATTTCCTTCAACATGGAGGATAGGTGACCCTATTGGTACCTTAGATATAATGTTATCATTTCAGACATCACCTAAGATACTTCCAGGAATCACAACAAAAAAATGGGAAAAAACCACAAATGATATTAATGGGGTTGAAAAAAGGAATAGGGATTTATTGCTTGTTTTGGATACTTCAGGTAGTATGAAAAACGTCCTTGATGAGTCGAGTAATATGCATCAAGCTGTTTTGGCTGCATATGGCATAATATCTTACTTCGAAAAAATTCAAGGTAAAATAGCTTTGATAGAATTCAGTGAGAGGGTCGGAGTAAATTTAAATTGGACAAATGACTATGAAGACGTTAGAAATCAGTTATTAGTAAATGGCCAAGGTGGTACAACTTTCCCGATATCTGCCATTCGAAACACAATAGATAAATCTAAGAATGAAATCGTTACGATTATCATTACTGACGGTGAGTTGGGAAATTTGCAAGAATCTCTGAATTATTTCAGGGAATATATTGATAACGACAATATATTATATGTATTCATTATTGGCCAAAGTAGAACTTTGGCCAATTACGAAAAATTGAAAGATCTTGGCGCAAAAGTATTCCAGTCTGATAAAGCTGAAGAATTCTGTAATATGGTTATGGATGATATGGGGTAAAATATTGGTCATTTAAAATTAATTGAAGCAACATGAAGATACCGGCAAAGTTCAAGGAGTACATCTGGCTTGTGAACACCATTCGCAAGGCTCGGAGGATTACGTTTGCGGAAATTAATGAGAAGTGGCTGCAGTCGGATATGAGTGAGGGCATAGAACTGGCTCGTTCTACCTTTGCCCGCCATAAGGATGCCATAGAGGACATTTTTGGCATCTACATTGACTGCGACCGCCAGAACGGTTAGGAGTACTACATCGGTAATGACTATGTGCTCAGGGAGGACAGTGTACAGAACTGGATGCTGTCAACACTATCAGTGAGCAACGTGGTCAGTGAGAGTATGTCGCTGCAAAACAGGATCCTGCTGGAAGAGGTGCCATACGAGGGCGAATATCTGAAGATGGTGATTGAAGCCATGAAGAAAAGCGTCAGAATTGCCGTTGACTACAGGAAATACGGTACTGACAAGCCCAATCATCTGGTGTTTGAGCCTTATTGCATCAAGCTGTTGAAACAACGCTGGTATATTCTGGGGCACTTCCACCGTGATGCTACTGAAGAGAAGCCTGAGTCTGACTACTTCGGTGTATTCTCGTTTGACAGGATTCTGGAGATGTCGATGACTGACATCAAGTTCAAAATAGATCCAGACTTTGACGCCCAGGAATATTTTAATGAATGCTATGGTGTACTGGTTGGTGACGGTACTCCTGCAGAAAGAATCGTCATCAGAGCATTTGGCTATGAACGTTTCTACATCAGAGACCTGCCTATCCACCACAGCCAGCGGGAGATTGGAAGGGGTGAGAATTTCGCAGACTTTGAACTCTACATGAGACCAACCATAGATCTGAGTGCCCACTTCCTGAGCCGGGCTAGTCAGGTAAAGGTGCTTTCGCCACAATGGCTGGCAGATGAGATCTATAATATGCATTTAGAGGCAGCTCAGATGTATGAACCACAGAAAAATGGGGCTTAATTCTCGAACTTGTGCCACGAATTGAGACAACATCAGTTTAAATTTGCCAACGTATTAAATATAATGAGGTATGTTAGGAGCAATTATTGAAATGCCATAGGGACGGGTGAGTGACATCTGATGGCTGATGTCTGATGTAAATAATGGTTATAAGCAAGAATATGTGAATAAAAAATAGTACATTTGTAATCGAAAAGATAAATATAGCAAAAAAGAGAGAAATAAGAAATAGCACAGCTGAGTTCCTGATTTTCCAGATAGAAGTGATAATATCGCTCATCGGGTACCGCCTGTAGCGCTGTCATGGTACCGCTGCTGAGCGTGGATATATTTCTCGTAGCGCATCTATGGTACCACTGGTACCAGACATTTTCTTTTTCCCTTTTGTTATTATCTGTCCTCATTCATATCACTTTCATGGTACCATTCAAATCACTCCATTGGTACCGCCTTTGTATCACTCTTTTGGTACCGACATAGCACAGACTTGACGACAGGTTATATTGTGGCTGTGGCAGCAATGCCTGAGTTAATTCACATTACTAACCAGTAACAAGTAGATTTATGTTACGTACCAAACAAATCCTGCAATTGCTGGGTGACGGTCTGTCTCAGAACAAGATCTGTGCAGAGGTCAGGTGCAGCAAGCGTCTGGTGTCGTCCGTGAAGAAGCGGGCCGACGAGAGTGGTAGGGCCATCGGGGAGCTGCTCATGCTTCCTGATGACGAGTTCCAAACAATCTTTATGCCTGTCGAGCAGGCACCTCCCAGGGAGGACGACCGCAAGGCGGAGCTTGACAGGATGATGCCTGAGATCCTGAAGCGTCTCAGCCGCAGGCACGCCCATCTGAAGTATGTCTATGAGGACTACTACGCGAAGGAGTGCCCGAAGGGCTATGGCTACACGCAGTTCAAGAAGCATGTTGGCGAGTACCGTGAGAGAAACGACTACTCCTACCACAACCAGCATGAGCCAGGCAAGGAGTGGCAGATAGACTTTGCCGGAGACCCGCTATGGCTGACAGACTACGGCACCAGGGAAAAGCAGAAGCTAGTGGTGCTTGTCTGCGTGATGCCCTACAGCAACCTTCCCTTCATGATGGCGCTTCCAAATGCCACGACGGAGTGGTTCTTCCACGGGCTGAACAAGGGTCTGGAGTTTATGGGTGCGATTCCACGTGTGGCCAAGAGCGACAACATGAAGCAGTGGGTGACTAAGTCCGACCGCTACAGCCTGACTTACGCTGCCGCCAACGTGGAATGGGCGCTCTACTACGGCATTGAGCCGTTTGCCTGCCGTGTGCGCAAGCCGAGGGACAAAGGCCCTGTCGAGGGGGCGGTCAACCAGCTCTATCAGTACATCTATGCCCGTATAGAGGGCGAGGAGTTTTACAGCCTTGACGCACTCAACCAGCGTATCTGGGAGCTACTGGAGGAGTATTGCTGCCTGCCGTACAAGGGCAGCACGCGCCGTGACATCTTCGAGATGTACGAGAAGCCGGAGATGCTTCCCCTGCCTGACAGCATGTACCGCTTCCGTCTGCGCAAGGAGGTGAAACTGTCGAGCACCTACCATGTCTGCGTGGGGCCTGAGCGTCACATGTACAGTGTTCCATACAAATATGTCGGACAGACAGTGAAGGTCATGTGGGACGTGGAGTACGTCGAGGTGTATGTCGCAGGCCAGCTGGTCTGCACCCATCGCCGCAGCCTTGTGCCATACGGCTACTCTACGGAGCCGCAGCATATGCCGGATGCCCACAAGGCATACGAGCGCACCAAGGAGGTCAATGCCGCCACGCTTATTGGCTGGGGTGAGAGAATCGGTGCATCAGTGAAATGGGCCATCGAGGACATCCTCCACCGCACCAACTTCCCTCAGCAGGCTTATGGCAAGTGCAACGGCATCCTGTCACTCGGCAGGAAGTACGGCCGTGCGCGTCTTGAACATGCCTGTGCCATCCTCCGTGAAGAGTCGGGAGTGGCAGGCTACAAGGTCTTGGCCAATATGCTGAAGAACAACAGGGATATCGAGGCCGACGGCGGCGAGGTCATCTCACGCACACCTTATAACGATGACGTGAGGGGCGCATCGGCATATACGTCCATCCCGCAGGTAGGAAAGGATGTGGATGATGAACAGTGACCTTATAGTGACTCAGTTTGAGAAGCTGAAGCTTTACGGTATGGCCGAGGCAGCAGGTGATCTGCTCCTTACGCCGGTACAGATGCGGCCAAGCATGGAGACCGTACTTACCAAACTCGTTGAGACGGAGACCCGCCATCGCGACGACAAGAAGACTGCACGCCTGCTCAAAAGGGCAAAGCTCTTCTGCAAACCGCTCATCGAGGACGTGAAATGCGGTGTGGCCAGGAACCTCACGAAGGAGACGCTCGAGGCTGTAGCCGACTGTGGCTTTATCCGGCGAGGCGAGAACCTGCTTATTATTGCCAAGACAGGCTGCGGAAAGACGTTCCTTGCCTGTGCAATAGGACATCAGGCTTGCAGGCTCGGAATGAAGGTGCTCTATCTGGGCATGAACCACTTCGTGCACCAACTCAAGAGTGCCATCACGCAGGGCATCACGGAGGAGTTTCTGGAGAAGCTCAACAAGAACGACTTGATCATCCTTGACGACTTTGCCTTGCACCCCATCGACGAGAACACAAGACTGGCCCTGCTGACGCTACTGGATGACAGGTACGAGAAGAAGTCCGTCATCATAACCTCGCAGCTGCCGTACGACAAGTGGTATGAATACATCGGACAGACAACTGTCGCAGATGCCATACTCGACCGCATCCAACACTCATCGCACCTCATCAGGCTCGAAGGGCAGTCTATGAGAGAGAACAGGAAGAAACTCTAATGCCGATATCAGGTGCTCCCGCAACCATGGTAAAATCACATTACGCAACCACGGTGTGGGGGCACCTCTTGACAACGCTAATATCGCTTAGTGGGTACTGGTACCACACCACCGCTACGAGCGGTACCACTAAACTGCTCCACATGGTACCACAAAAGTGCTACAGCGGTACCACTCGAGTGATATTGTCAATAGAAGGAAAGGAACAAGGCGTAGAAGTCTTTTATAAGGACAAGACAGTTTGGTGTACCCAGAAAACGATGGGTATGCTGTTCGACTGTGATCGGAGTGTTGTAACTAAGCATTTAAGGAACATCTTTGATTCAGAAGAGTTAAATGAAAGTGAAGTATGTGCAAAATTTGCACATACTGCTTCGGATGGTAAAACATATCAAACTCAGTTCTACAACCTCGATGCCGTTATCAGCGTAGGCTATCGTGTCAACTCTATCCGTGCCACGCAGTTCCGACAATGGGCTTTTGGCCATCTGTCCCGCCGCTTTTCGATTACAATGGAACCCCATTGCGCAATGTAAGCCATCAGCACATCTGTTCCAAAATGAAGGCTGTTTTCATCATAACGCTAATGACCGATTCGGGAGAATGGAAAGCCTTGTGTCGTGATGAAGTGAGGGAAGAGTCCCTTCAAGAGTGTTATTTCGGACGGAAACATTGAAAATATTCAAGTTTCCGCCCGAATTGTTTCTGGTTTTAATTATTATTTGTAACTTTGCAACAAAACTTGTGGAACTATGAAAAAGAACGTGATCATGATGGCCGTCTTCATTGCGGCACTGTTTGTAACAATGTCTTGTCAGAACAAGAACCAGAACCAGGATCAGAACCAGGCAGGACAAGTGAATAACTTCCGTATCAAGCGTGGCACCAATGTCAGCCACTGGCTCTCACAGTCGGAGCAGCGCGGCGAGGCCCGCAGGCTGCATATCCAGGAAGATGACTTCGCACGTCTGGAGGAGCTGGGCTTTGACTTCGTGCGTATACCTATTGACGAGGTGCAGTTCTGGGACGAGCAAGGGAATAAGCTGCCTGAGGCATGGGACTTGCTGACCAATGCCCTGGACCTGGCTCGTAAGCACAACCTCCGTGCCATCGTCGACCTGCACATCATCCGCTCTCACTATTTCAATGCTGTCAACGAAGGCGACAAGTCGGCCAACACGCTTTTCACCTCGGAGAAAGCCCAGCAGGACCTCATCAACCTGTGGTATCAGCTGTCTGATGCCCTGAAGGACTACAGCTGTGACTGGGTGGCCTATGAGTTTATGAACGAACCCGTAGCTGATGAACACGAGCAATGGAACCAGCTGGTAGCCAAGGTCCACAAAGCACTTCGTGAGCGTGAACCACAGCGCACCCTGGTCATCGGCTCAAATCGCTGGCAGGGTCATGAGACCATGAAATTCCTGAAGGTGCCCGAGGGTGACAAGAACATCATCCTCTCCTTCCATTACTACAACCCGATGATCCTGACGCACTATGGCGCATGGTGGACACCCTTAGGACAGTATAAGGGCAAGGTGAACTATCCTGGAGTGCTGGTGTCGAAAGAAGACTATGATGCAGCACCCGAGGCCATCAAGGCTGACTTGAAGCCGTATACAGAGCAGGTGTGGGACATCAATATGATTCGTGAACAGTTCAAGGATGCCATTGAGGCTGCCAAGAAATACGACCTGCAGCTGTTCTGCGGCGAGTGGGGTGTGTATGAGACTGTAGACCGTGAGCTGGCCTACAACTGGTATCGCGACATGCTGACCGTGTTTGACGAGTTCAATATTGCCTGGACCACTTGGTGCTATGATGCTGACTTCGGATTCTGGGACCAGCAGCGCCATACCTACAAGGATCGTCCCCTCGTGGAACTCCTCATGTCGGGCAAAGGACTTGAAGAATAACGGACGGTGATTATCTGAAGACAATCTTGCAGCGGCAGCACTCGGTGCTGCCGTTTTTGCTGATGCGGATGCAGAAGGCGGGCTGTCCGTCAGAGGTGGTCGACTCCTCCCTGTAGAAACTCAGCTTGTCTCCGGCATGGGCTTCAGCCACGTAGGCTATCTCGAAGCGGCGGATGCTATACTCACGGTACCACTCCTGTGGCCACAGGTCGAGCACATGCTCTATGTATTTCACGGAATTGATGTGGCCGTTGATATCTACATCATTATAATAGGTGTCAATGGTGCGTACGAGCCTGGCATCGTCGGACATCTTTACACGTCCGCCCTTGTCGATGGGGCAAGGCTTCTCCTTTTCTATCCACTGGTTGATGGCACCGTTGTCGATGGCGAGAATGTCAGTAGGTTGGCGTGTCTCTGTGTCAATCATTGCCCAGATGCTACGTCCGTAGCCATAAACCTTTCCGTTTTCCTTGTCTACGACAGCGAAGTTTCTGGAGGTGAAATAACGCATGGCGCTCTCCACCCATGTCTCTACGTTGAACCGCGTATTCATCAGCGGCATCTCCTCCATCTCAATGGCCAACCGTGAGAGCACCCACGAGCGTTGGATGGTCATGAGGTATTTCATGCCGAATCCGCGGTCTGTGGAGTGAAAATCAGCCGCATTGAGCATGTGGTTACCCAGGTGGCCCATGAACAGCCGTTTCGTGAAATCACAATGGAACGGCTCGGCCAAGAACTCGTATTTTCCTACTTTATTCATATTTAACTGTTTTGGCGTGCAAAAGTACAAAAATTATTCGTAATTTTGCAACGAAAACATAAAAAACAGTCTTTATCTATGAGGAAATTGATGTTTACGTTGCTGGCACTGCTGATGGGTGTGACGGTCAGTGCGCAGAGTGCAGACAAGCTCTATGAGCAAGGGAAGGCGCTCTATGATGCCGAGAAATACAAGGAAGCCGTGCCCAAGCTGAGGCAGGCAGCCGAGAAGGGACATAAGAAGGCTCAGTACCGGCTGGGACGTTGCTACGATAAAGGCCGTGGGTTGGAAGAGAACGATGAGAAGGCCGTGGAGTGGTACAGGAAGTCGGCTGCTCAGGACTATCACAAGGCCCAGTACGAACTTGGTAAGTGCTATAAGAACGGTGAGGGGGTGAAGAAAGACCGTAAGAAGGCGGTTGAGCTGTTCATCAAGGCTGCCCGCCAGGACAATGCTGAAGCTCAGTACGCCCTTGGCAAGAGCTATCTGAAGGGCAAGGGCATTGCTGCCGATGAGAAGAAAGCCCGCCAGTGGCTCCGTAAAGCCGTGAACAATCCTAAGGGTGGAAAGGACATACTGGCCGACATCCGCAAGGAAGCAGCCGAAGGCGATGAGGATGCCAAGACCATCCTGAAAATGGTGAAATGATAGTTACTTCTTTTTCTTCCCTTTCTTGAAGACCTTGCCGTAGGTCTTCATCAGTTTACGAAACAGGAGGAAAAGGTCTACTGCGGTAACACTGTTGGCCACCACGCTGCCAATGAACTCACTGCGGGAAGAGTTTTCCCGGCTTTTGAAGACTTGTCCCCATAGTGTTGAGAACTGCTGGCTGTCGTGCTGCAGTTCGTCGTAAAGCTGTTCCTTACGCAGGCGGATATCTTCCAGGGTGTGATAGGCGGGGGTAGGGGTCTGAACGGGTAGTGAAGCCATTGTCTGTAGGAGTGATAAGCGTTGACGTAATGTTATTTGCTCATGAGGAGGTTTGCAAGGAATTTCACGAGCGGTTTCTCTATCCAAGGTTTGCGGAAGAGGAAGAAGACGAGGAACAGGATGAGGTGGAAGAAACCTACGATAACGAAGGCAGGAGCCATGCCGATGTGCTGTCCGAGCCAGAAGGCGCTGGCAAAGGAGATGTACATGACTGCAGCCACAAGAATGAGGAAAAAGACCACTGCCAGGGCTGTAGCCGTGAGCAGGCGCACAACCTTCTCAATGACATCGAGCTTCACATATTCTGCCTGAAGCCCGACATAGTGCTTGAGCACCTCTATGAGTTGTGCAATGGTTTCTACATTCTTGTCATTCGACAGCATGGCTCCTTGCTTCTAAATACTCACCTCAATCAGCATGGAAGACTATTCCTCCTCAGCAGCATCCTGGATGTCGTCAACCAGGTCGCCCACTTCCTTACGGCTGAGCTTGATGTTGTGCTTCTTCAAGAAGTCTTCTACTGCGTCAGTAATCTTCACGCGTGTTTCCTGACCCTTCTCAGGGGCCATCAGAATGCCGAGTGCAGCTCCGGCGATAGCTCCGCCGAGGAATGCTCCGATGTAACCTATACTTTTCATTTCGTTCATATTGTTTTGATAGTTAAACGTTGTTTGTTGTGCAAATTTACAGAAAGTTTCGTGAAGAAGGGCAAAAAAGACTGCGATTTTTTGTTAAAACGGGCGTATTTTCTGCATTTAACAAAGTTTATGCACCTTTTTGGTGCGTTTTTCATCATTATTTTGTAATTTTGCTCTGTGTTTATGGAACTTTGAAAGAAATAATCTAATTTAATTAAAAACAAGATTTAAAATGAAGAAGTATTTTGTTATTTGTGCAGGACTGAGCCTGGCATTGGCTTTCACTAGTTGTAAGAGCAGCGAGAGTGCCTATAAGAAGGCATACGAGAAGGCCAAGTCTCAGGAAGCCCAACAGCGTGTGAATCAGGAACCCGTGCAGACCGTGACTCCCGTAGCTACGCAGCCTGCTACGCAGACTCGTGTGACAGAGAATGTGGACAATGCTACCGTCCGCAGGGAGAAGGTGACTGTTGTTGACGGAAGCGGTCTGAAGGCTTACAGTGTGGTGGTTGGTGCATTCAGCCTACAGAGCAACGCTCAAGGGCTGTGCCAGCAGCTGCGCGACAGCGGCTACGATGCCCAGATTGTGAAGAACGAGGAGCGTGGCCTGTTCCGCGTGGTGGCAACAACCTTCGATAACAAGGCCGATGCCGTTAATAGCCGCAACAGCATCCGTGGTTCACAGTTCAACCCGAAGGCTGATGCATGGCTGCTCTATAACGAGTAAGAAAAGGATTGGCGCGGATTCTTTCTGTAGACTACGGTAAGAAACGTACCGGACTGGCAGTCACCGACCCTCTGCAGCTGATAGCCGGAGGGTTGGCGACTGTCTCTACGTCAGAGCTCTTTGAGTATCTGCAGCAGTATATAGCCCGTGAGCCGGTAGAGCGTATTGTCATTGGCGAGCCCCGTCAGCCCAATGGTGAGCCGAGTGAGAACCTGGCTCGTGTGCAGCAGTTTGTCAACCGGTGGCGGAAGGCTGTGCCTCAGGTGCCGATAGAATATTATGACGAGCGGTTCACTTCGGTGCTGGCTCATCAGGCAATGATTGACGGCGGTCTGAAGAAGAAGGCACGAAGGGACAAGGCGCTGGTAGATGAGATCAGTGCCACCATTATTTTGCAGAACTATATGGAGTCGCGCAGGATGAAGGGCTTTAGTTTGTAATAATAAAGATGATTCTACCTATTTATATTTATGGGCAACCCGTGTTGCGTAAGGTTGCCGAGGACATACCCCAGGACTATCCTGGGTTGCAACAGTTGATAGCCGATATGTGGGAGACGCTGGCAGAGTCGGACGGTATAGGATTGGCAGCACCCCAGATAGGCAAGTCCATCCGTGTGGTGGTCATCGACCTTGACGTGTTGAGCGAGGACCTGCCTGAATACAAGGGGTTCCGTAAGGTGTTCATCAATGCCCACATCGTGGAGTTTGATGACAGCCAGACCGATACCAGCGAGGAGGGATGCCTGTCGCTGCCCGCCATCCATGAGAAGGTGGAGAGGCCTACACGCATTCATGTGAAGTGGCTCGACGAACAGATGCAGCCTCACGACGAGTGGGTGGAGGGCTATCTGGCTCGTGTCATGCAGCATGAGTTCGACCATTTGGAGGGTCACATGTTTATTGACCGCATCTCTCCACTGCGCAAGCAACTCATAAAGAGCAAACTGCGTTCTCTGATGCAGGGTCGCTATCGTTGCAGTTACAAGACGAAGGCTATTATGAAATGAAAGATAAACCCAAATAGGTCATTAGGCTGTTATGCGCTGACAAGCTTCCTTTTGGGCATCTGCCCCACCGCTTTTCGATTACAATGGAACCCCATTGCGCACTGTAAGCCAGCAGGATATCTGTTCCAAAATGAAGGCTGTTTTCATCATAACGCTAATGACCGATTCGGGATAAATGAGAGATGAGAGATGAATGATGAGCAAGATGATCAGTCTGAAGACAGGAGATAATCAGAGGGTATACTCTTTCCACAGGGTGTACATACTGATTGTTTTTCTCATATCCCAGTTCTCATTCCTCACTTCCTTTGCGCAGTTCCGTACTGACCAGCTGATAACTATGGGACGCCTGGCCCTCTATTACGAGGACTATGTGCTCTCTATTCAGTATTTTAATCAGGCTATCTCTTCGAAGCCTTATCTTTATGAGCCGTGGTTCTACCGTGGCGTTGCCAAGTATTATCTGGACGACTTTGCAGGAGCAGAGCATGATTGCACTGAGGCGCTTCAGCGTAATCCCTATGTAGTGAGCATCTATGAGTTGCGTGGACTGACGCGTATTCAGCAGCGTAAGTTCTCTGATGCTGTGGGTGACTACAGCCGTGCGCTGAAGTATGAGCCCATGAACCAGGGACTGTGGCACAATCGTGTGCTCTGCCATATCAACGACAGTAACTATACCCAGGCACTGGCCGAGCTGGATACGATGCTCACCCGGTGGAGTGGATATGCCAAGGGATATATGATGCAGGCGGAGGTATATCTGTTGCAGAAGGACACGACCCAGGCGGTGAAGTCGCTGGACAAAAGCCTTGATATCGATCCCTATGATGGCAATACGTGGGCGGCAAGGAGTATCATCAGTCTTTCTCGCCAGAAATGGAAGGAGGCCGAGAAACAGCTGGACAAGGCTACCCACTTGCTGCCTAAGCACGCGGGAAACTACATCAACCGTGCTTTGGCACGTTACAACCAGAACAACCTGCGTGGAGCCATGGCCGACTATGACACGGCTTTGGACCTGGATCCCAATAACTTCCTGGGGCACTATAACCGTGGTCTGCTGAGGGCGCAGGTGGGTGATGACAACCGTGGTATAGAAGACTTCGACTTTGTGCTGCGTCTGGAGCCTGATAATCTCATGGCTCTTTTCAACCGTGGTTTGCTGCGTGACCAGACAGGTAACGTACGCGGTGCCATCGAGGACTACTCGAAGGTGATAGAACAATATCCGAATTTCTGGACGGGGTTGCAGTATCGTGCCCGCTGCTATCGCAGATTGGGTATGACACGCCAGGCCGAGGCCGATGAATTCCGCATCCTGAAAGCACAGTTAGACAAGCGTTACAACGGTAAGCAGCCAAGGCTTACCAAACGGCAGATGCGTAAACGCAGTGATGATGATGATCCTGAGAAATACAACCAGCTGGTGGTGGCTGACAAGGAGGAAGTAGAGCATGAATACAAGAACAGCTACCGTGGACGTGTTCAGAACCGAAAGGCTGACATGGCCTACATGCCCATGTATGAGCTGTCGTTCGAGGAGACACGCAGTGAGGTAAAGACAGCACAGCTGTTCGACCGTCAGGTAGAGGCGTTCAATCAGGTTTCCGGCGACCGTCCTCTCTATGTTACTGCTACCCCAGTCCAGTTGACTGAGGGCAAGTCAAAGTTCTATTTTGCATATCTTGATACGCTGTCCTATCATATTGATACCACCAAGGAACTACCTGTCGTTGGCCGTCAGTTATTGTTACGCGCAGTGGCATTCTCGGCCATTCAGAACTTCGATCGTGCCATTGATGACCTGGGCACGTGCCTGCAGATAGACAGTACACAGATGCTGGCATTCTGGCAGCGTGCCGTGTGCCAGTCAAAGGTGAACGACTTCCAGTCAGCTCAGGGGACGAATGTGGATATGAAGCGTGCCAACGTGTTGAGCGACCTGTCCGATGCCATCCGTCTGAGTCCACAGAATGCATACTTGTATTATAACAGGGGAAATATACATGTGCAGCGGAAGGACTATGATCGTGCCATGGAGGACTATAACCGAGCCATCGAATTGGATCCCGACTTGGCTGAGGCCTACTACAACAGAGGGTTGGTGCATGCAGAGAAGAAACACACAGAGGCAGCCATTGCTGACTTGAGCAAGGCTGGTGAGTCAGGACTGTTTACTGCTTACAGTGTGATTAAGCAGCTGTCAGGTTCTCACTAGGTTGCGGCTTGCGTCAATACGCAGGAAGATAAAGAGCAACAGTGTGAAACCCCAAAGCGAGGAACCGCCGTAGCTGAAGAAGGGTAGGGGAATGCCGATGACAGGAGTAAGCCCCAGCACCATTCCAACATTGATGAACACATGGAAGAGGAAGATGCTGAGCACGCAGTAACCATAGATACGCCCGAAAGCATAGGGTTGTCGTTCGGCCAGGTAGATGAGCCGCAGGATAAGTGTCAGGAAAAGCAGCAGCACACCGGCACTTCCCATAAAGCCTTCCTCTTCGCCAACCGTACAGAAAATGAAGTCTGTATCTTGCTCAGGTACATATTTCAGTTTGGTCTGTGTGCCATTGAGGAACCCCTTACCACGCAAACCACCAGAACCGATGGCAATCTCGCTCTGATGTACGTTATAACCCGCACCCTTGAGGTCTTCTTCCAGTCCAAGCAGCACATTGATACGGGTGCGCTGGTGTGGTTGAAGCACATGGTTCAGACCATAGTCTGCCAAATTGAAGAACAGAATGGAGCCCAGTGCAAAGACAGCTATCCACATATAGTTGCGGAGGCGGGTACCCAATGCCTGCCATAGCAGATATCCAATGAGAACTACGGTGAGTACAATCTGTACCCAGGTAATATCAAAAGGAATGACGTAATAAGAGAAGACAAAGGCAATAAGAGAACCTCCCATGGTGAATAACAGTAGTTTGAGGGCTTCCTGACGTTCGCGGCAGTATATCCACACCATGCAGCAGGAGAACAACTGAATGAGCATCAGGACTGTGAATTTTCCCACAGAGGCAGGCATATCGGGCAGGGGGGTGTCGGCATAGCGGATACCGATGACGAAATAGAGCACCGCTGCCACGGCCGTAAAAAGGATGCTGCCAGGCATGCCTTCACGATAGAACATGAGGAAGAATGACAAATAGACCAGTGCCGATCCTGTCTCGCGCTGCAGCACGATGAAGGTCATTGGGATGAAGATGATGGCCAGGGCTATGCCGAAATGCTTCCACTTACTGATATCGAATTCGTAGATGCTCATGGCCTTGGCTAGTGCCAGTGACGTGGCAAACTTCGCAAACTCTGCCGGTTGCAATCTCAGAGGACCTAAGACCAGCCATGAACGCGACCCCTTGATGGTGTGGGGATTGAAAATGGTGGCGAAGAGCAGTAAGAGTAGTATTATATATATAATGTACGCGAACATATCATAGGCTCTGTCGTCGAGTAACAGCAGGACGAGCCCCAGAATGAGTGAGGTGCCTATCCAGATGATCTGCATGCCCGAACGTGTGGAGAGAGAGAAAATGTCGGAATCGCCATAAGTATAGCTGGCACCGCATACGCTCATCCATCCCATGGCGAGCAGCAGGATGTAGACAATGATGGTGAAATAATCAATAGAGCGTAGTACGCTGGGATGCTTATCTTTCGCTTGAGCCATAACTGATGTGTTTATGCTGGAATTCCTCAGCCCGTCTTTGTGAGGCTTCAGACAGTTTTCCTTTGATATATTGTTCCATGATAAGTCCTCCGATGGGTACGCCATAGGTGGCACCCCATCCACCGTTTTCCACATAGACAGCCACAGCTATCTTGGGATTGTTCATAGGTGCGAAGCCCATAAATACAGAGTGGTCATGACCTTTGTTCTGGGCTGTACCTGTCTTGCCGCAGGCTTCGAAGTCGTAGCGTGACAAGTCGTGGCAGGTGCCGCCAAGTGCAGAGGACCGCATGCCTTGCACAACATATTCATAGGATTTGTGGGAAGCCATGGTCTGATGTTTCCTGGTAAAGAGTGTGTCGAGGGGTTCCCCCTGCACTTTACGCACAACGTGAGGCACGTAGTAGTAGCCGCGGTTGGCGATGGTAGCTCCGAGGTTGGCTATCTGTAAGGGCGTAAGCAGCACTTCACCCTGACCGATGGAAATGGAGATGATGGTGAGTCCGTTCCATGATCCTTTGTAGGCGTTGTCATAGAATTGGGCGTTGGGTATCAGTCCCCTCTTCTCGCCGGGCAGATCGATGCCGAGTTTATAGCCAAATCCCATGCTGACCATATAGTCCCTCCAGGTGTTCATGGCGTTCTGTACGGAACCATACTTAGACTTTGCACCAATCATGTGGTATAGTCCCCAGCAGAAGAAACCGTTGCACGACGTGCTAAGAGCCGGAACCAGGGGCAAGGGAGTAGCGTGACCGTGACAGCCCACATGAAGCCCCTTGAAGTTGAAGCCGTGAGAGCAGGGGAAGGGAGTAGTAGGTGTGATGATGCCCTCGCTGAGGAAGGTCAGTCCTTGAGAGGTCTTGAAGGTGGAGCCAGGAGGATAGAGTCCCATGATGCTGCGATTCAAGAGGGGCTTTTCCGGGTTTGCTGCCAACAGAGTGTGATTCTTCGATCGCTGACGCCCAGTCATCTGGCGAGGATCATAGCTGGGTGAGGAAACCATGCAGAGTACCTCGCCCGTGGATGGTTCGATGGCTACTATGCTACCAATCTTTCCCTCCATCAGTCTTTCGCCCAGTTCCTGCAGTTTCAGATCAATGCTCAGTGTGAGATTCTTGCCTGGCTTGGGGAGCTGGTCCAAGGCACCGTTCTGATAACTGCCCTGTACACGTCCATGGGCATCACGCAGAAGTATTTGTACCCCTTTTTCACCACGCAACTGTTTTTCGTAGGAACGCTCAATGCCCTGCTTGCCGATGTAGTCGCCCGGCTGGTAGTAGTCATCCTGTTCAATGTCAGAGCGAGACACCTCGGCTACGTCGCCCAGGATATGAGCTGCATAGGGATAAGTATATTGACGGATACTGCGCCGTTGAACATAAAAGCCAGGGAAACGAAACATTTTCTCTTGGAAGATACTGAAATCTTTGTCCGAGAGCTGGCTCATAAAGAGCTGTTGGGTGAATTTGGAGTAGCCAGGGTTACGGGAGATGTCCTTAATGGTAGCCATGCGCTGATCGAACTCCTCGCGAGTGATACCCAAGGTCTGGCAGAATTCCAGTGTGTCCAGGCGTCCTTTCACCTCGTTCATGATGACCATGATGTCATAGGCTGGCTGATTATAGACCATCAGTTTGCCGTTGCGGTCGGTGATGACACCTCGGGAAGGAAACTCAATACGCTTGAGAAAAGCATTGGACTGTGCACTCTTCTTATAGTCGTCGCTGGAAATCTGGAGTATGAAAAGCCTGATGATGTAGACCACCACAATGAAGATGGCTATCCCACCAATGACAAATTTCCTATACTCAAAGCTGTAGTTCTTCATTTCCCGATATCAATAATGCTATGGACAGAACACCCGCAAGGCTTACTTTCTGAAGTTCTCTAAGCCCAGAATCAGAATCAGCGTGAGTGCTGTGCTTCCTCCGATGCAGAGCAGCCAGTACTGCCAATTGAAGAAAGAGAACATCTCTAGTGAGAAGAATACGAGGCAGAAGATGAAAGTCAGGATGAGAGCGAAGACCGAGAACTTTCCCCAACCCAGTGTCCGAACCGAACATTCCAGATTCTCTACGGAGTCACGCGGTACGAAGGGTTCCAACAGGTAAGGCTGAATGGCACCGATGAGTGTCAACGAACAGCTGGCCACGCCTGGTGTATTGGAGAACATGTCAATAAACAGTCCCATGAAGAAACACCACAGCAAGATGGCCCACTTAGGGTAATTACGTGGAAAGACAATGGCCAAATAGATGAAGAGCAGGGGAGTTGCAATGCCGAAAAGGTGGATATGGTTCAAGATCAGCGCCTGGGCCAGGCACAGCACCACAAATGCTACAATCCGTTTCAGAGTATTAATTGCCATATTCTTACATCTGTTTCAGATAATCGTTACCAAATACAAACCATCTGCCTGAGGACTCCTCAATTACTCTTAACCTTCATCGAGTCGATGGCTGCTGACTGCAGTTCCACGCGTTCCTTAAATGTGTAATCGCTGATGACAAAAACATCACGTAGGTTGCTGAAATCGGTAGACAGATGAATCTTCAGACGATAAGACAATCCGTCGCGCGAGTTATATACAGTACCAATCTTTCCTACCAGAACGCCTGGGGGGAAGATGGACGAATAGCCACTTGTCTCTACCCATTCGCCCCGTTTGAACTTCGCATGACGTGGTATGTCTTCCAAATAGGCTATGGACGGATCACCGCCATCCCAATGCAGGTAGCCGAAATATCCACGATTGCGGATGGCGCAGCTGATGCGAGAGGCCATGGCGTTGAGAACGGGTATCAATACAGCGTAGTGATCGCTTGTGAGATAGACCACGCCAACGACACCATTGCCACAGATGACACCCATATCTTTCTCCACTCCATCCTTCAAGCCTTTGTCTATGGTGATGAGATTGTCCGGACGGTTGATGGTGTTCGAAACCACTTTGGCAGGTATCACCTTGTATTGCTGAAGCATTTGCTGCTCTTTGCGTTCTGTCGATGAGTCTTTGGTGGCTTCGGCGTAAAGGCGGCGTAACTGACTTAACTGGCGTTCCAGGTAGATGTTCCTCAGCGATAGTTCTTCGTTGACCGTTGTGAGTGAGAAGAACTGTGTGACGGCTGCCTCCTGCTCGTACACCTTGCCTGCCAAATAGTTGGCCGAGGTGAACCATGCACTGCCCTGATAGTTGTTGAAACGGAATAAAAGTACGGCACTGGCTACTTCCAATAATAGGAAAAGCAGCCAGTGGTAATACTTAGCCAGAAATGCTATCAGGTTTCTCATCTGACCTTATCTCACACTTCTTCTTATCTTGTCTTGTTCTCTTATTATTTATCGCATCAGGAAAGAGAAGCGGTCAACGTTCTTCAGGGCAATGCCAGCACCCTTTGCCACGCAGTGCAACGGATCTTCGGCAACGATGAAGGGGATGTTGATCTTGTCGGTCAGACGTTTGTCCAGACCACGCAGCAGGGCACCGCCACCCGTCAGGTAGATACCATTCTTTACGATGTCAGCATACAGCTCGGGGGGTGTATTCTCCAGTGCAGAAAGAACGGCGGTCTCAATGCGGGCCACGGTCTTGTCAAGGCAGTGGGCTATCTCCTGATAGCATACGGGAACCTCCATGGGCAGAGCCGTAATACGGTTAGGACCGTGAACGATATAATCCTCAGGAGCTTCATCACCCAGATCGGTCAGGGCAGAACCGACACTGATCTTAATGCGCTCTGCCATACGCTCAGACACCTTAACGTTGTGCTGGCGTGACATGTATTCCTGAATGTCGGAAGTCAGGTCGTCGCCAGCCACCTTAATGCTGTTGTTGGCCACGATACCACCCAGTGAGATCACGGCAATTTCGGTGGTTCCACCACCAATATCGACAATCATGTTTCCCTCAGGTGCTTCCACGTCGATACCTATACCTATTGCTGCAGCCATGGGCTCGAACAGCAAGTATACATCACGGCCGTCAGCATGCTCGGCGGAGTCACGTACAGCACGCAACTCAACTTCCGTAGAACCAGAAGGAACGCCAATAACCATTCTCAGTGAAGGCGAGAAGAGCCTGTTTCCTGCATGGACCATCTTGATGAGTCCGCGCATCATCTGCTCGCAGGCAGAGAAGTCGGCTATCACACCGTCTCTCAATGGACGTATGGTGCGTATGTTGTCGTGTGTCTTTTCATACATCAACTTTGCCTCGTTGCCCACGGCAATCATCTTGTCGGTGCGGCGATCCAAGGCAACGACGGAAGGCTCGTCCACGACAATTTTGTCATCGCTGATGATAATCGTGTTGGCAGTGCCAAGGTCCATGGCTATCTCATGGACAAAACTGAAAAATCCCATCTTTCTTTTCTTTACCTTATTAAACTATTACCTTTCCTTTATTATTTGGTCATTAGGGCTTACTCTTTCACGAACCAATTGTGAATAGCCGTGTCGTAGTGTGAGCTTACACCAAAGGCTTTTGTAGCAAACATACGGCGCTGCTCCAAGGTGGTCTCTGCTCCCTGCTTCTGCAGAATGTCAAGCAACACGGGGTACTCAGCTTTTGACGGGACAATAACTACATCCTTGAAATTCTTGGCACCGGCACGGATAAGCGAAATGCCGCCAATATCGATTTTCTCGATGATGTCTGCCTCAGAAGCACCACTGGCGACTGTCTGTTCAAATGGGTAGAGGTCTACAATAACCAGGTCAATCTCGGGAATCTCGTACTTGCACATCTGCTCACGGTCACCCTCATTGTCGCGGCGTCCCAAAATGCCTCCAAACACTTTTGGATGCAGTGTCTTCACACGGCCACCCAGAATAGAGGGGTAGGTTGTCACGTCCTCTACCTTCTGGCATTCATAGCCCAGTGATTCAATAAAAGCCTGCGTACCACCAGTAGACAGGAACTTTACTCCCTCCTCGTTGAGCTTTTTCAGCAGTTCGTCGAGGCCATCCTTGTGGAAGACCGATACCAAAGCGGTCTTCATCTTTTTTGCTTCAGCCATTAATGAAATATTTTATAATGTTATCAATTTATTAATAATAGACCGCAAAGGTAATAAAAATCTATCGATTACCCCATCGTTTCCTCTAACTTTTTTATCTTTTTCCTTTTTTTATTGTCGGAAATCAAAAGAACGCCATAAAGAACAAAAATCATCAACTTAACTGCAGAAGCCCCCTTTAATGTAATATGTCAATTCTGATAGGGGTCTCGATTTCTTTTTTCCATTCTTTTAGGAAGTTAAACCATTCGTTAGCCGAATGATATCCAAACTCCTCATTCGCAGATGAATACGTGATTTTATAACATATCTTGTTCTGCTGGGTTCCAACAACAAAAGCATAATTGTCTTTATTGGCAGGTTCCTCGCTGATGATGTGCTTTTGTGGAATACAGATAGCCAAGCCAACGGTTTCCCTTTTCCAGTTGATTGTGTCGGTCGAAGGATAGTCTGTCCCCCAGCAAGCTCGCAATCCTTTCTTGTCACTAAACTCTTGGGAATTCTTCACGTTGATGATACCAGTGGAGAACTGGTACTGATTAACATTGCGATTGAAAATTATTTCCACGTCGGTATCTCTATGGCCTGCATATTGGATGTATCTCTGTGTCATATGGAGGGGCTGAGTAGTTGCCTTGCCGGGGAAGGGAGCTTCCCATCCGCGGTCAATGACCTCAACAATCGTCCTCAATGGTCCATAGCTGATGATTCGTTGAGTTCTTGAACGAACAGGATCGATCAGTGTAGGTTCTTTTCCATTCCACCCACGGAAAGCCCCAAGACCAAAGGTCTGTCCTACCCAAAGCACATCATCTCCATATCCTTGTTTCTTTTGTTCTTCAGAAGTATAGAACTGGGTCTCTTTTAATTCCAGACGTTTTTTGAACTTACCATACAGGTCAAGTGTCTGCCTATTGTCAAAATATATGCGTATGCCATTAAGTTCACTTTCGAAATCAACGCCATGGTGATGCTGCAGATTATAAGAATATGCACAATCACCTCGTGCGGTGATACTCTCAATATAGTTGTTGTGACGGTTCTTCTCCTTTACCTTGTCATTGCGCATCAACATCTCCGCATATACTCGAGCATTATACTCTCGCGGTTTTCCTTCTTCAAATAAGGTAACAGTGTATTTGTTCTTCTCCTTTTTATCCAGATTGACTAAGAAACACAATTCATCAAAGACTTCATCCTGGTCCAGATCGTCCAACTGGCAGGGAATCTCCTGTCCGGTGGAAGAAACCGTGACGAGTGCAGAATGAATATTGTTATGCTGCTGAAGAGGTATGACAACAGGCTGATCTGTACGTGGACTATTGGACGGATTGCTGACGTTAATCGTCATTGTTTGCTGTGCGAAGGTGATTGTGCTGATGACAATCATCGAAATAGAAATAAAGAATCTCATGATTTGTTGTAATAAATGGTTATTATTCTGTTTTTGGATTCAAAGATACTCATATTTCTTCGATTTCTTAGTCTCTTTTCACAAAAATGTAGCATAATATGGGTAAAATTCAATTTCTTTTTATCTTTTTTAGGTTAAAATTTGGTTTTCAAAATATTTTTTAGTAATTTTGCAGCGTATTTTAACAAAAAGGGGTTGCCCCTTTGGATGATTTGATCAGGTGCATAAGTTATACATAACACTATTCTTGATATTGCTACTGTGCATGGGATGCGAATGGAAGCTGAAGACCTCGGATGAAGCAGCCGAGGAAGGAGTGTTTATTGAACGTTATGACCGTATTGAGAGTCTTTATCTGACTACAGGTGATTTTTCCGCCTTGCAGCAGATGAATACAGGATACCCCCAACAGACGCGTACTTTGATTGAAGACATGCTCAAGATAGGTAGGGTTAATGAACCTGAGATTAATGTGAAATTCCTGAATTTCTATCAGGACTCTACGCTTCAGACCATCATCTCAGATGCTGAGCAGCAATATGCCGACATGGATGATATCAACATACAATTAACAGAATCGTTCAATCGTCTGCGGAGTCTCTTACCCAACGTTGTGGCTCCTCAGATATATGCCCAGATCGGGTCTTTAGACCAAAGCGTTGTTGTTGGTAACGGGATGTTAGGTATTTCGCTTGACAAATACCTAGGAGCCGACTATCCCCTCTATTTGCGCGAGGACTATGGATATACCGAGGAGCAACGACGTATGATGACACGTAAGTACATTGTTCCCGACTGTCTGGGATTTTACCTGCTGTCTCTTTATCCTATGCCAAATGACGGTGAGATACGTCAGACAGAGCGTGATATGCACATGGGGAAGATCCAGTGGGTAGTGAATCGTTCCATGAACCAGAATGTATTCAATTCGCCTTATGTCCGAATGGTCAATCGGTTTATGCAGTCACATAAGGACATCACTGTGGACGAAATGCTTAAAAGGCAGGACATCCGATAAGCACAGGGCTTCACATCTTTTATTACGTCCAGAATTCCTTTTCTCCAGTTGGTTCCATTTCTCCTTGGCACTTCGGGCAGGTTTTCTTGTTCCAGATTCTGATGTTATCACTTCCACAGTTCAGACATAGTCTGCCCACCTCGCTTCTGTATGATGGTGCCACGTCAGCAATGATACCACCAACAACAATATTCTGGATGGTCATGCATTCAGGACAACTCATTGGGATAATCTGCTGCCGAAAGAGGCCGCGCCCCTCGTATATTTCAGCTTCATATCCACATTCTTTACATCGGTATTTCAGTTTCCAAGCCATACTCTTTTCTTTAACCCAAACCGGTCATTAGGCTGTTATGCGCTGACGAGCTTTCTTTTTGTCATCTGTCCCGCCGCTTTTCGATTACAATGGAACCCCATTGCGCACTCAAAGCAACAGGACATCTGTTCCAAAATAAAGACTGTTTTCATCATAACGCAAATGACCAATTCGGTTTTAATGCCTGCTTTTTCCTCCAGTTTCCGACACTATAACCTATTTCAAGTCATACCATCGTACCTTTAGTATGATACCATCGTACCTTTAGTATGATACTGTCGCATCATTATTTGTATTTCTCAATTAGTCCATCGGCTTGCGGGTCACCCAACTCTTTGGCTTTCTGCAGGTTTTTGACTCCTTCGGCCTTCTGTCCTTTCAGACATTGTGCCAAGCCAAGGAAAAGATAACCATCGGACGATTGTGGATCCAGCTTGATAATTTCGCGGGCTGTTTCCATAGCTTCTTCCAATAGTCCAACGCGTACCTGTAATGATGCACGTTCTGCCATGTAGTAGGTGTTGTCGGGCTCCATCTGAATGGCACGATCAATGTCGTTGAGTGCTTGCTGGAAGAGCCGTCCTCCTATTTCTGCCTGATGGCGAAGATAATAGAAATTGGCATTCACCGAGGTTTGCATGAGGCTTTCGTAGTCGTTCAAATCGTTTACTGCATCACGATATCTTTTTGCGTTTGCCCGTACCTGTGAACGGGCGAAGAGGTAGGGGGCAGCTTCCTTCAGGTAAGGACGGTTGAAGGTGGCAATACATGAGTCAAGCAGCGAAAGCTGGGCGGTAGTGTCGCGAAGCATCTCCTGACAGCGTGAGGCCTCATAGAAAATGCTGGCACTACGTATCTCGGAGTTGAAGAGGGTTGTGTAAACCTGATAGGCTTCGCTGTACTTCTTCTGTGCATAGAGGATGGTGGCTTCATGGTGGCGGTAAATGGCCATAGGATTGATGCGCGAGGCTTCCTGAGCCTCGGCCAAGGCTTTGTCGAGCGACCATCCGTCGAAAGGAGTGTCGCTCATATAGATTTCCTTTTGGAAAATCAGTTTCGAGTAGGTGAAGTGGGCCTCATCTTTCTTCTCTGCCACCTTGATGGACTGTTCCATGTCGTGTGCTGCCTTTTCGAACTGATGGACATCGACCTCACGTTGAGCACGGTACTGGTAGCCGTCAGGTGCATCAGGGTACTGCACGATGAAGTCCTCTATCAGGGCATCGTATGCTATTGAGTCGAGTGAGGCTCCTGCAACATAGAGTGTCAGCAAGGCTTGGCTCAGTTCGTTGGGCAATGCTTTCTTGATGCCGATGGCGCGAAGGGCAGGATCATTAATGCTGAGTCCGCTGATGTGAAGAGAGTCGGCATAACGTGCACACACGGCATAGCTCAGCGTGTCGTCCTGATGCCATGCCTGCTGCATGATACCTATCAACTCGCCCGCATCATTGAACAGAGGGCTGCCAGCACAGTTGTCTGGTGCTGAAAGCGCCAGGGTGAGATATTCATAGCTGTCGCGGAATGTCTCTGTCTTACGGATGGTTCCGCCTATGGCGTTCTTCATCTCGTGATAGGGTAGCATCCAGGCGTTGGTGCCAGTGGTGGCGTTGGAAGTGCTGACCGTGAGGGGAGTGGTTTTCTTACTATCAACTTGGAACTTGATAACGTCATAGGTCTCGTCGCCTCCAAGGATGGCTGTCACAGGCATTTCCTTGCCGCTGGCATCTATCACCACGGCAGTGGCAGCACCCTTGAACGGTGCATAGTTACTGACGGATTCGCCATTTGAACCGATATAGAAACCGTTGGCACTGCCCAACAGCGTGCCATCGGCATTAAAAGTCTTTACGGTGAATACAGACTTCGCTGCTTTCTTCACCCATGGCTGTGCACTTAATGGGCTCAATGAAAAACAAAAGATACTGATGAATATACCTATCAGGAATTTTCTTTGCATGGTCATGATTTTCTTGTTTATTATCTTAAATTCTTAGCAGTTGTCTGGCATTCTGTATAGCGGCCTCTGATATGTTGCTTCCGCTGAGCATTTGGGCTATTTCTGTGATGCGCTGCTCAGGAGTCAGTTCCTCCATCAGACTGATTGTTCCTTGTGCGGTTTCTTGTTTGGATACTTTGTAGTGGGCAATACCCAAGGCTGCAATCTGGGGAAGGTGCGTAATGCTGATTACCTGTCGTCCATGGCTGCCCATGTCCTGCATCATGCAAGCCATCTGCTCGGCAATCTTTCCACTGACGCCAGTGTCTATCTCGTCGAAGATGATGGTGGGGAGCTTCACCACACCGCTGATCATGGCTTTCAGTGAGAGCATCACACGTGCTATCTCGCCTCCGGAAGCTACCTGGGCTATTGGCAGGAGTGGGGTGGAGGTGTTGGCGGAGAATAGGAACGAAACCTTGTCGTGTCCGTTGCTGTTAAGTTCTACGGGTTCCATTTTGACGTTGAATCTTACATGGGGCATGCCTAAAGGAACCAGTTTCTTTAGCATCTCCTTTTCAACGGTTTCTGCAGCATGAGTGCGCAGCCGAGTCAGCTCTGAAGCGAGTTCCTGGCAAGCTGCCTGATGCGACTTCAATTCCTTCTGTAACGCCTCTAAGGCTTCATCGCTGTTCTCTATAGCAGCTAATTTCTTCTTCAGCTCGTCTCTCTGGCTTATCAGGCCATCGATGGTATCTGCATGATATTTCTTTTGCAAATCATAGAGACGGTCCAGACGGTTGTTGATGGTGTCGAGTTCGGCAGGGTCGAAGTCTACGTTGTCCAGTCGTGCCCCTACCTCCTGTGCCATGTCTTTCAGTTCTATGTAGCAGGACTCCATGCGCTGGGATAGTTCTTCTGCATCAGGATACACCTTGGATATGCTTTTCAGTGCAGTGGAGGCTGTTCGTAGTTGTCCCACTATGCCTTGACCTTCGGCTGTTAGGGCATTGTCTGCCGTATAAAGTGCGCTTTTGATGTCCTCGGAATGGGTCATTGTGGCACTTTTCTGTTCCAACTCCTCCAGTTCCCCCTCAACTAGATTGGCTGCAGTCAGTTCCTCATACTGGAACTGCAGGAAATCGGCTCTCTGGCGGTTCTGCTCGATATCGTTGCTCATGATAGCCAGACGTCTGCTGGTATCGAGCATTTTGTCGTAACATTGTCGATAGGCAGTTAACTGCTGTTCGTCATTGGCAATGACATCGATGACACCGAGTTGGAAGTCCTGTTTCTGCAGCAGAAGGTTCTGGTGCTGGGAATGGATGTCGACCAGCTGCTCGCCTAGCTCTTTGAGCAACGAAAGGGAAACAGGTGTGTCGTTGATGAAAGCACGGCTCTTACCCGATGACGACAGTTCACGTCGTACGATAGTGTCGTGAGCATCGTATTCAATCTCATTATCCTTGAAGAACGGTTCCAAGTGATAACGGCTAAGGTCGAACAGTGCTTCGATGACACATTTGTCTGCACCTGTTTTGATGGTCTTCCCATCGGCTCTCTGTCCCAACAACAGGCCGATGGCTCCCAAGATAATGCTCTTGCCGGCTCCTGTCTCACCGGTAATAACTGAAAAACCTTCATGGAGATCGATATCGAGCACATCGATCAGTGTGAAATTCCTAATATATAAATGTTTTAGCATTGCTTTCTCATTTTGGATGCAAAGGTACAACTATTCTCATGAAATGATGAACGAATTAAAAGATTATTATCTCTTTTTCAGTTTTTTGAGCCTTCGCCGTGCATCACTGGCATCAGGGTAGAGTTCAAGAGCTTTCTCGTAGTTGCGGATGGCTGCATCTTTCATGTGCTCCTGTTCGCACTCTCGTCCAAGAATGGTATACTCGGCAGCCAGGCGCTTGAGTATCTCTTCCTTTTGCCGTTTCTCCTCTTTGAGCTGTTCTATTTCCTGGCGCTGACTGTTGATGATGTTGAGTTTGCGACGTATGTATCGCTGTGCAACAGGTTTCTCAATATCATACCTACTGTGGATGGCTCGGAAGAAGGAAGACAGGAATAGGTCGAAACGACCTTGGTTGAAGGCTATGATGGCATCGTGGTATTCACGGTCAGCACGTCCTTCTTGCATGGCTTGCCCGATGAGCTGAGGGTTATTGTAACGCTGGGCAAACTGCACAACCTCAGCGCGTACGAAGATGTCGCTTTGGCGCAGCGGCTCTTTCAAGGTGATACCTTCCAAGGAACGGCAGCGGGAGAGTGCAACGTAAGCCTGACCTCCTGCAAAGACACCGCCCGTGAAGTCGATGGCTACCTGAGAGAAGGTGAGTCCCTGGCTTTTGTGGACGGTGATGGCCCAGGCCAGACGGATGGGGAACTGTGTATAGGTGCCCAAGAGCTGTTCTTCTATCTTCTGTTCTTTCTCGTTGAAGGTATAGCGCATGTTTTCCCATACCTCCCTTTCTACGTCAAAATCGAGTCCATTGTCGCTATGGATACTGATGACGCCCATTTCTTCATCAATGGCAATAATGGTGCCAAGTGTGCCATTGACCCATCGTTTCTCTTTATCGTTTTTGATGAAGATAACCTGCGCACCAGGCTTAATTTGTAGTTCAATAGGAGTGGGCAGTGATGATTCTGGGAACTCTCCCTGAATGACTCCAGTAAAAGTGGTAGGTAGTCCGTCAAGGGCTGCTAAGCGTTGCTCATTTGTATAATCGACTACGTCACGACGAGCGGCAAGAGTAATCTTAAGAGATTCTGAAGGATTACCAGCTGACTCGCCAGAAGCGTGTTCTGTATGAGGGGATACTCTTGCGTTGAGAGCTGCGAGGTCGAAGGCTGTAGCGGTATTGTTGCGAATGCGGTCTAATATGCCGATAAAACGATCATCTGTCTGGCGATACACTCTCGTCAGTTCAATAGAGACAATAGGCATCTGTTGCCACACCTTGGCATTGAAAAAATAAGCGGAAGGGTAGAAAGGCTGAAGAAGCTGGCGGTCTTCTTCACGCAGTACGGGCTCTAATTGGTAGATGTCGCCAACAAGCAGCAACTGCTTTCCTCCAAAGGGCTCATAGCTACGTGTGTAGGTACGTAGTACTTTGTCGATGAAATCGATGATGTCAGCACGTACCATGGAAATCTCATCGATGATGATTAACTCGACCTCACGGATGAGCTTGCGTTGGGCACTGGTATATTTGAGCGTATCCTTGATGTGGCGACGGTCATATCGGGTGTCATTGGGCAGTAGCGGATGGAAGGGAAGACGGAAAAAACTGTGAAGAGTAGAGCCACCGGCATTGATGGCAGCAATACCGGTGGGTGCTAGTATAACATGTGATTTCTTGGTGTTGTCAGCTACATAACGTAAGAACGTACTCTTGCCGGTACCCGCTTTTCCCGTGAGGAAAAGTGAACGGCGAGTGTAGTTTACAATCTGCAGAGCATCCTGCCATTCTTTGTTGTCTAAATCCAGTTCCATACCTAACACACATCACTCAGCGCATGGTAGATGAGCCACTTGACACTCAACTAAAAATATTAGAAATAGACTTCTTCGTATTCGGGCTGTGCCTTCTTTTTCTTGGGTTCAGTGGCTTCACCATTGTTGCCGTTGTCAGTCCCCACGTCGTTGGGGAACACATCGATTGGTTCAGGCTGGTTGTGACGGACAACAGGGTTGCCATTTTCATCAACACCCATTTGTACGTCAATTTCGCGAATGACAAGGCTGTCGGTGGCTATGGAATCAGAATCGACAGGCTCATAGCTGTACTGGCAGCTCATGTACATGTCGTCCGAGATGCTATCATCTTTGGGCTTTTCAAACTTGGCATGATAGTGTTTGTATTTAGGGTCGCCTAGAACAGAGTCGAGGAAGTAACCACAAATTGGAAGTGCAGTCCGGGAACCTTGTCCTAATGCGCCTGTACGGAAATGAATGCTGCGGTATTCGCCTCCTACCCATGCACCGCACACCAGCTTGGGTGATACACCTACGAACCAAGCATCGGAGTGATTGTTGGAAGTACCTGTCTTGCCTCCAAACTCCGTGTCGGTATATTTGCCTACATACCCCCATAGACTCATGGAAGTAGCTCCACGTTCTCGTAGTCCTCCCATCAGCAGTTGCTGTACAAAGAAAGCGCTGCGATAGGGGATAGCCTGACGCTGAGTAGTGGGCGCAGTATATATTTCCTTCCCGTCGCGGTCTAGGATGCGTGTGACAAGAATGGCCTCGTGGGCTTTACCATCGTTGATGGCAGTCGAGTAGCCGTTGACCAATTCCAGGAGTGTGACATCGCTGGATCCCAAAGCCAGGGAGGGCGTGGGGTCAAGTTTGCTGTTGATTCCCATGGCATGTGCTGTACGAACAATGTTGGGGATACCCACTTCTTGCCCGAGCTTCACAGCAACGGAGTTGACACTCTGGGCAAAGGCTTTCTTCAGGGTCATGGAGTCGCCAGTGAAATAGCCATTGGCATTGGTGGGGGCCCAGGTGGTCTCCTTCTTCTTGGCAGGATCCCATGCTTTCATCGCAAAGTAGGAGTCGCGGCGGCGGTCACAAGGTGTTATACCTTGGTTCATAGCCTCAGTATAGACAAAGAGCTTGAAGGTAGAGCCGGGTTGACGCATGGCAGTCACCTTGTCATACTTCCATGATTTGAAGTCAATGTCACCCACCCACGCCTTGACATGACCAGTATTAGGCTCCATCGCTACGAAACCGCAGTGCATGAAACGCACCATATAGCGAATAGAGTCCATGGTGGATATCTCTTTCTCGATAAAGCCGTTTTCGTAATCGAAGAGCTTCACCTTATGAGGTTTGTTCAGGTAGAAAAGGATAGAGTCGGGTTCAGTGGGGAACTTCTGAAGAAGTTGCTTGTAGTAGGGCTGACGTTTAGCAATATCCTCTATGAAGTTGCGTATCTCTTGATGACGTTCATCCTGCCAAGGGTTGGTAGTGCCCCAATGGCTATTGAAGTTACGCTGCACCTGACGCATCTGCTTGATGGCAGCTGCTTCTGCATATTTCTGCATACGTGTATCAAGTGTGGTGTAGATTTTCAGACCATCGGTGTAAAGGTCGTAGCCATTGTCCCGACACCAGTCTTTCAGATAGTTTGCCACTGCTTCACGGAAATAGTTGGCTTGTCCGTCGTAGGCGTTCTCTACGCTGTAGTCCAGGTGAATGTCTGTCGTCTTCAGAGAATCAAAGGCTTCCTGCGTGATGTCTCCGTGTTCGAGCATGTTGGCCAGCACTACGTTACGACGTTTCAAGGCATTGTCAGGATTAATGCGTGGATTGTAATAGGTTGTGGCTTTTAGCATCCCTACAAGAACAGCAGACTGTTCTGCAGTCAGTTCCTTTGGTGTGATACCGAAGTAGGTTTTTGCAGCCGTCTTGATTCCAAAGGCATTAGAACCGAAGTCTACAGTATTGGCATATTGAGTGAGAATCTCCTCCTTAGTGAAGAAGTACTCCAATTTATAGGCAGTAATCCACTCCTTACTTTTCATGATGAGCATTTTCAACCCAGGGATATTGCCTAATAGTCCTGTGGAGTATTCAGAACGAGTACGGAACAGGTTCTTTGCCAACTGCTGAGTGATGGTCGAAGCACCGCGGGCATCGTTATGTAGCAGATAGTCTTTCAGAGCAGCAATGAATGCCGTATAGTCGATGCCATGGTGGGAATAGAATCTCTCGTCCTCGGTGTCAATGAGCGCATGCCAGAAGACGGGGCTTACCTCCTCGTACTTTACGGGAGTACGGTTCTCACTGAAGAATTTGCCAATCTGCTCATTGTCTGAACTATAGATTTCCGAGGCCTGTGAGGGCCTTTTGTTCTTGATGGTCTGCATGGATGGTGACTTACCAAAGAGCCATAGGAAATTGTTGTCCACAGCTCCCAAGTAGAGGAAGAATAGAAAAATGAGAGTAAGAATGGCAGCGAGAATCTTCACATACCATGGCTTACCCTTATAGAGCCATGCATACCAATGACCTGTTTTCTTAACGGTTTTCCAGAAAGATTTCCAGATGCGGCCCATCAGTCCGCGTTTTTCTTCTTCGTTACTCATGTGTTGTAAATATGTTTCATGATGGCCGTACGATTGTCGGGGTGGAACCAATGCATCTCTTCATCACGTTTAAACCATGTGAGCTGCTTTCGGGCATAGCGTCGGGTGTTCCCCTTGATGCGTTCAACAGCTTCTTCCAATGGCCATCGGCCTTCAAAGTAATCGAACAGTTCTTTATATCCTACAGTATTTAAGGCATTTACTCCTTTATACTTATACATTCTACGTGCTTCTTCCTCCAACCCCTCATTCATCATCTTGTCCACACGGAGATTAATGCGCTGGTAGAGTTCTTCACGTTTGCGGTTCAAGCCGATCTTTATAATATTGAACGGTCTTTGCTTCTTTTCCGCCTTTCGGAAAGAAGTGTAAGTCTTTCCTGTCATGTGGCAGATTTCCAAGGCATGAATCACGCGGCGTGGATTTTGACGGTCAACTATTCTATAGTGTTCTGGATCCAGTCTCTTCAATTCCTCGACCAGAGCCTCCAACCCTTCCTCTTCCAGTCGTCGTTTCATCTCTATGCGGGTGTTGTCGTCTATGGTAGGGATGTCATCAATGCCATTGCAAACAGCGTCTATGTACATCATTGAACCACCTGATAGCAGCGCGTAATCGTTTTTCTGGAACAGCTTATCAAGCAGTATCATTACCTCCTGCTCATATATTGAGGCACTATAATAGTCGTCAATGCTCAGTGTACCTACAAAATAATGCTTCACTATCTGGAGCTGTTCAGGGGTAGGAGAGGCAGTACCGATTTTGAGTTCTCGGAACAACTGTCGTGAGTCTGCATTGATGATGGGGATACCCATCTCCTGTGCTATGCTTAAGCATAGTTCCGTCTTTCCGACAGCGGTAGGGCCTGTAATGACGATCAGTTTCTTCTTCATCACCCAACACCTGCCTCCAAAACCTAACGGATGATTCCTCGTTTGGAATTTTCAATGAAAGAGCAGATATATTCTACCTCTTTCGAATCCGGATATTTGGCACGTGCCTCAGCAATTCCGTCCTTCAGTACGCCTTGGGCATAGATAATACGGTAGGCATCGTGAATGGCCTCGATAGTTTCATTTGGAAAACCTCGACGACGCAAGCCAATTAGATTCACACCTGCATAACGGACAGGTTCCTTGCCAGCTATGACAAATGGAGGGATGTCCTGACTGGTACGGCTACCACCCTGGAACATTACGTAACTCCCAATGCGTATGAACTGGTGGAACAGACAAGTGGCAGAGATAATGGCAAAGTCTTCTACTATGACTTCTCCTGCAAACTTCGTGGAGTTGCCAATAATACATCCGTTACCGATGACACAGTCATGAGCCACGTGCATGTTCTCCATCAAAAGATTGCCGTTGCCAATAATGGTTTTGCCCTTAGAGGCTGTACCTCGACTGATGGTGACGTTCTCTCGGATGGAATTGTTATCTCCGATTTCGCAGGTAGTGTCCTCTCCCTTGAACTTCAGGTCTTGAGGCTTGGTTGAAATACTGGCTCCAGGAAAGAACTCATTACCATTACCGATGCGTGCACCGAAATGAATAGTTACACTGTTGAGAAACTTGTTGTTGTCGCCAATAACTACGTTTTTGTCAATCACGCAAAAGGGACCAATCTCATTGTTGTCGCCTAATTGGGCCTCAGGATCAATGACGGCCAGAGGATGTATTTTGTTCATGTCTCGGATTTACGGAATTATGGATTTGCGAATTAACGTGGAATGAGATTTATTTGTTTTTTACTATCTGAGCTGTAAACGTAGCCTCGCATACCACTTGGTCTCCAACGAAGATATATCCCTTCATCGATGATACACCATGGCGGACGGGTGCGAGGAGGTCAACCTTGAACAGAAGAGTGTCACCAGGAACAACCTTCTGGCGGAATTTCACACCGTCAATCTTCATGAAATATGTAGACCAGCGTTCTGGTTCCTCCAAGGTGTTCAGTACAAGCAGACCACCACATTGTGCCATTGCCTCTATTTGCAGCACGCCTGGCATGACGGGCTCCTCAGGGAAGTGTCCTTGGAAATAAGGCTCGTTGGCAGTGATGTTTTTCACACCTACAATACTGGTGGCTCCAAGAGAGATAACTTTATCCACCAGCTGCATGGGATAACGGTGGGGAAGCAGTTGGCGAATACGGTTGACATCCATGATTGGTTCCTCATTTGGGTCATAGATGGGCGCCTGAATTTCGTGCTTGCGTATCTCCTTGCGCATCTGTCGTGCGAACTTGTTGTTGATGGTGTGGCCTGGGCGGGTTGCAATGATGCGTCCCTTAATAGGTTTGCCGATGAGAGCCATATCTCCGATGATGTCGAGTAGCTTATGGCGAGTGCACTCGTTTTCCCATACCAGCGGCTTGTGTTGAATGTATCCTAACTCAGTGGCATCACGATGCTCGACATGCAGCATGTCTGCCAGCATGTCGAGGCGTTCTTGGGAGGTCTGCCGTTCATACATCACAATGGCATTGTCCAAGTCGCCACCCTTAATGAGGTTAGCCTGTAACAGTGGCTCTATGTCGCGCACAAAGACAAAGGTACGTGCAGGAGCGATCTCCTTGGCGTAATCCTGTGGATGGTCGAGGGTGGCAAACTGCGAGTTGATGAACTTCGACTCAAACGAGCACATGGCTGTTATTGAAAACTCCTCATCGGGCAGGATGGTGATGGTAGATCCGTTCTGTTCATCTTTCACCTCTATTTTCTTGCGGATGATGTAATAGTCCTTTGGAGTATTCTGCTCCTCAATGCCTATTTCCTTAATCTTCTCCACATATTGGATGGCTGAACCATCAAGGATGGGGAACTCAGGACCATTCACCTGAATCAGACAGTTGTCGACCCCGAGTGCATAAAGGGCTGATAGTCCGTGTTCCACAGTGCTTACACGAAAACCGTCGCTCCGTCCAAGTACTGTGCCACGCTGGGTGTCAATCACGTTTTCGGCAATGGCATCAATAATGGGCATGCCCTCCAGATCAATGCGTTGTATCTTGTAACCATGATTCTCAGGTGCAGGGTTAAATGTCACAGTGAGGCTCAGTCCTGTGTGCAAGCCTTTGCCGCAGAGCGAAAAGCTGCCCTTGAGTGTCTTTTGCTTCATCATAAAAAATAATCTATTTTTTCTTGAGTTCTTCTATTTCTTTCTTCAGTTCATTCAGTTCACGATACATGTCGGGGAGCTTGCGGAATACAACCTGACATTTGAAAAAAGACTTGGGATCCATAACAGGCGATCCGATGAGTTGAACATCGCCTTTGATGTTGCTGTTCACCCCGCTCTGACCACCAAGGAAAGTCCTGTCGCCAACTGTGAGATGGCCAGCCAATCCTACCTGACCGCCGAACATGCACCATTGGCCTACTTTCGAACTTCCGGCCAGTCCCACCTGAGCCGACATAACTGTATTTTCTCCCACCTCGCAGTTGTGGGCTATCTGAACCAGATTGTCCAATTTCACGCCTTTTCGGATGATGGTTTGTCCCATGGTGGAGCGGTCAATACAGGTGTTGGCACCAATCTCCACGTTGTCCTCTATCACAACGATACCTATCTGCGGAATCTTTTCGTAGCCCTCTTGTGTAGGGGCGAAACCGAATCCGTCAGCTCCAATGACACTGCCGGCGTGAACAGTGACATTATTGCCTATCTGACAACCATGATAAATAGTAACATTGGGATAAATGATACAGCCAGTCCCTATTTTGACATCGTCACCAACGAAAGCATGGGGATAAATCATGGTATTGTCACCAATAACGACTCCGTCGCCTATGCATACGAAAGCACCGATATAGACATCCTTGCCAATAGTGGCTTTTGACGAGACAAAGGCCAACGGGTCGATACCTGTCTTCTTGGGCTTCATCGATTCATAGATCTGAAGAAGTTTTGCCACGCTTTCGTAAGCATTTTTTACGCGAATGAGCGTTGTTTTGACGGGTTTTTCCAGCACAACGTCTTCGTTTACAAGTACGATGCTTGATTGTGTATCGTACAGGTAATGAGTGTATTTGGGGTTCGAGAGAAACGAAATTGCACCCTCTACGCCTTCTTCAATTTTTGAGAACGTGTGAACGGCAGCCTGTTCGTTGCCTTCCACTCTTCCGCCGATTAATTCAGCAATCTGTTTGGCTGTAAACTCCATACTGATAACAAAGTTTTCTGTTTTTTCGTGGCAAAGATAACAAAAATTATCCAAAACGCTGATAACAGAGGTAATATTTTCTTATTTTTTTAGAAAGTAACTGAACATTTAGCAATTCAGACACCTCAGAAATGTCACGGACGGTTCCATCTTTGTGAAGAATGGCTATGCTGTCATCATCAACGTTGTACATGTCTTTCTGTATGGTGTTCAAACTCATCAAGTAGTGTGTATCCTCAATAGGAATGCTCATCTTTTGGGCTATATGCTCCTGTAGTTCTTGGATATATTCCTCACTTACAGGTTCTTCGTGTACCTCCACCTTAAAGATGTGGCGATCCAGCATGTCTGTAGCCAGTGTAGATAAAATCTTGTCGTCTGAGTGCTTCCAAGCCTTCATGGCGCTCCAGATGTCGCTGTCATCAAGCTCTTCATAGTAGCTGAGCGCCTCGGGATGGGTGTTGAAAATGCTGGCGTCCACTTCGTTCTCAAGAAAGTAACTGAGTGCAGGCGAGGCAAACAGTTTACAACCTTGTCGAGTCAGGTCCTTGGCTCGCGTTAACATGTTTACCAACACTTTCTCATAGGCTACACATGTGCGGTGTAAGTATACTTGCCAGTACATCAGACGACGTGTGGTGAGATAATTTTCTAGCGAGTAAATACCTTTCTGTTCAACTACAAGAGAATCATTTACCACGTTAAGCATCTTGATGATACGTGCTGAGCCAATGTTTCCTTCTGTTACTCCTGTATAGAAAGAGTCACGTCTAAGATAGTCCAACCTATCCATGTCCAGCTGGGATGAGATGAGTTGGTGAAGGAAATTCTTCGGATAGTCTCCCTTGAAGATGGAGATGGCAAGGTTCAATTGGTTGTCAAAGTCGCGGTTTATCTGTTCCATCATCAAGAGTGATATGTCCTCGTGTGAGATATCCTTGATAAGCGTATTCTCAAGTACGTGCGAGAAAGGACCGTGACCTATGTCATGCATCAGGATGGCAGCCTCCACCGCTTCCACTTCTGAGTCGAAAATAAAAAGTCCTTTCTGTTGCAGCGTCAACAGAGCCTCACTGGCTAAGTGGAATGCGCCTAGAGAGTGCTGGAAACGTGTATGTCGGGCACCAGGATAAACTACAGAGGCCAGCCCCAATTGGTTGATACGATTCAATCGTTGGAACAAAGGGTGCTCTACAATATTGTAGAGTAGTCCGCGTGGTATTCTGATAAAACCGAAGACCGGGTCGTTGATGATTTTTGCTTCGTTCACCTCTGTTTTAGATAATGCCTGCTTTTCTCAGTTCTTCTGCCATTTGCTGTTGGAGTTCATGGGCCTTTTGACCAGCCACTTCAGCAAAGTCTTGTCCGTCGGATGCGTAGATGATGCCGCGAGAGGAGTTGACCAACAGACCACAGTCCTTCGTCATGCCGTATTGGCAGACCTCCTGTAGAGAACCGCCTTGTGCGCCAACGCCTGGTACCAGCAGGAAGTGATTGGGCACTACCTTGCGGATATCCTCGAACATACGGCCCTGTGTGGCTCCTACGACATACATCATGTTCTCTTCATTACCCCATTGCTGCGAGGTCTTCAGCACCTTCTCGAAGAGTCGCTCACCATTAGCGTCTTCCGTCAGCTGGAAGTCGTGAGAACCTTTGTTCGAGGTCAGCGCCAGCAGGATCACCCACTTGTCGTCGTAGCCCAAGAATGGGGTGACTGAGTCTTCACCCATATAGGGAGCGACAGTCAGTGCATCGACGTCATACTCCTCGAAGAAGGTCTTGGCGTACATCTTCGATGTGTTGCCGATATCACCACGCTTTGCATCAGCGATGATGAAGTGGTTGGGGTATTCTTCTTTCAGATAGTCGATGGTAGCCTCGAAGGCGAGGATGCCGTCCACACCGAAGGCCTCGTAGAAAGCCAGATTGGGCTTGTAGGCTACGCAGTAGGGGGCTGTCGCATCGATGATGAGGGCATTAAACTCACAGAGGGCGCGGAAGACGTAATCCTCGCCGTCCTTGGCCTTTGCCTCGTCGATGATGCACTGGGGTATCTTGTTGAGGTCTGTATCGAGACCTACGCAGAGAAAACTTTGCTTCTCGCGAATTTGCTGAATCAGTTCTTGACGGGTCATGATTATTTCTTATTATATAAATATATGAGCCATACGAAATAGACAATAAAGTACCAGGATATAACAAGTCCACAGGCCCACCAAACATTTAAATACTCTCTTGCTAATAAGCAACCTGGGAAGATGCCCAATGCAGAGATCAAATTTGGCCACATCGTGGACCACTTCTTCTCTTTCGTCCTCTCTTGGGCCAGCGGTGCCCAAAACTTTTTCCAATTCATAGTCCTATTGTCTTCTATGGTTAGAGTTCCGTTTCTTTCATTCGCTCAGCATTCTCGGCAACGGTGAGGGCATCAATCATAGGCTGGATGTCGCCTCCGAGGAAGCCCTGCAGGTCGTGAGTCGTGTAGCCGATACGGTGGTCGGTCACGCGGCCCTGCGGGAAGTTGTAGGTACGGATTTTTGCAGAACGGTCTCCTGTCGATACTAAGCTTTTGCGGCGGCTGGCGATGTCGTCCATATATTTCTGGTGCTCCTTATCATATATAAAGGTATATAGGCGCGATAGGGCACGCTCTTTGTTCTTAGGCTGATCACGTGTCTCTGTACACTCAATTAGAATCTCCTCAGTCTCACCCGTATTCGGGTTCTTCCACATGTAGCGCAGGCGGACACCTGATTCCACTTTATTCACATTCTGTCCACCGGCTCCTGAGCTGCGGAAGGTATCCCATTTGATCTCGCCTTCGTTAACATGGACTTCGAATTTGTCGGCTTCAGGTAGCACGGCTACTGTTGCAGCAGAGGTGTGCATACGTCCTTGGGTCTCTGTGGCGGGAACGCGCTGTACACGGTGAACACCTGACTCATATTTCAGCGTGCCGTATACATCAGCTCCTGATACTGCGAAATCAATCTCCTTATAACCTCCCACAGCACCTTCACTGACACTAGTGATAGACACCTGCCAACCCTTTGAGTCACAGAAACTCTTGTACATCTTGAAAAGGTCACCAGCGAACAGGCATGCCTCGTCGCCTCCAGTACCGGCACGTATTTCCATTTGTACGTTCTTGGCGTCTTCGGGGTCTTTGGGTATGAGGGCAATCTTGATTTCCTCTTCCAACTTTGGTTGTAACTCCTCATTCATGGCCAGTTCCTCGCGGGCCATCTCTTTCATCTCAGCATCGTCCTCGTTGGCAAGTATGTCCTTAGCCTCCTTGATGCCATTAAGGCAAGCTATGTAACGCTTACGGGCATCCATGATGTCACTCAAATCCTTGTATTCCTTTGTCAGTTTCACAAATCGCTGCTGGTCACCTATCACATTCGGATCGGTAATCAGCGTCGACACCTCCTCAAAACGGGCTTCCAGACCGTCGAGTTTCTGTAGAATACTATTGCTTGTCTCTGCCATTTTCTCTCTTCCTTTTTTCCTTTTTGCCTGCAAAGGTACAAATAAGTGATCGAAAAACCAAATATAATTGGCTCAAGTTTCGGAAGTTCTTTACTAGCCGCTAGTAAAGAACTTCGTTCTCCATAAGAAACAGCGTAGTTTTTCCGATGCAATTGCCTTGCGGTATCCTTGCGTTTGAATACGCGAGAACAGGCTGCAGTTCAGCGATTTGGGCAAGGTCGATTGGATTCGTCTTGCAACAGTACTTACTCAGTCAGGCAGAGCGTTTCTCTTCAAGCAATCTAAGACTTAGATCCAAGCAAGAGAGTGGCATGATCCCAGCAAGAGAGTGGCATGATCCAAGTAAGAGAGTGGCATGATTCAAGCAAGAGAGTGGCATGAATCAAGCAAGAGAGTGGCATGATTCTAACAAGAGAGTGGCATGATTCTGGCAAGAGAGTGGCATGATCCAAGTAAGAGAGTGGCATGATCCAAGCAAGAGAGTGGCATGATCCAAGTAAGAGAGTGGCATGATTCTGGCAAGAGAGTGGCATGATTCAAGCGAGAGAAACGTCCGATGTAAAAAAGGGAATGCGCTTCACGATTGTTCAACCTTTTTATGAGCGCTCCAAAGGTGTTCAGGTTCTTCACTGAGACTTTCAAATACTTCCTTAAACTAAAACACCTAAACTTTCCCACCCTTATAACAGCCTCAGCCGGGTTTCAGGGGTGAGAGAACGGGGCTTCGTTGGTGCAAGGTCCAATGTAAACGGGAGAAAGGTGGTAGCAAAAACGCTTTTGCGTATACGCAAAACACCTTGCGCCTATACGCAAAACACCTTGTGCCTTAGCGCAAAATTTCCTCGCCTGGACGCAAATGACTTTTCCTGATTCGACTAGACACTTTTTCTCTTCATTAGCTGAAACAGTAGACAATTGTTTTGTAGTCTTACTGAATCGATAGACACAAGCGAAAAAGCTGTGCTGTTTTTGTTGACG
>JAEEQB010000030.1 GCA_016285075.1 Prevotella sp. | reverse complement strand
CGGTTCACCGATAATCACGCACTGCGGCTGCTCATCGTCATAGCCATGAGTGATCCAGTACCACTCATAGCTGCGATTGAACACACCGTAGTCCACAAACTGGATGGGCTGGCTGAATACCCCGTCAAAAAGCGGATCCCATGCGGTGGCCCAAGACATGATTAAGACCATCTCGCTCCAGTTACACTGATCCGCTTGCTCGTCAATCACGTCCAGACCCCAGTTTTCAATGTCATAGAATCCTGTGTTCTCATTCGTATTATAGCCAATTTTCTTCTCCGGGAACAACTCGTGCAATGTCTCGTTGATACTGTCAGCCACATGAACGGAACAGAAGGTCCGATAGATCCTATACGGGCCGTACTCCTTCTGTGTGAAGTAGTCCAGCGTATCTGCATAATCTTTCAGGTACTTGGCCTTGTAACGCTCCACGGCCTGTCTCACCGCCTGGGCATAAGACAGGTTCAGCACATGCGTCCGTCCTGCCGGTCCCACGGTCTTGGCATCGTCCAGCCAGGTCCTCAGCATCAACACATGATCGGTTTCCCGCAGTGTCACGCCTTTCATACAGCGCAACAGTTCAGGCGAGGAAAGGATGAGCAGACGGTGCTCGCTACCTGGCGCGTCTTTGTCTGCCTCAGCCCATTCCTTAATGGCCTCCCTGGTTCTCTCAAACGTCCTCAGACATATAAAGGAGCCTACCACCGATTCCTTATGTTCATTGGCAAACGTCAGCACATCCAATTGGAGATTGTCGTTGGTACTCATGGCCCCAAGCTGTCCTGGTTCAAACACAATCGTCACCTGCATAGGTACTTCCTTGGCTTCTTGCGTATTGTCGGGTGTGTCATCGTCCTTGTTGCAGGCAGTCAGCATCAACGATGCAACACCCATGCCCAGACCCATCACGAAGAAGGCTGAAAGAACTGCGTTGAAATAGTTTCTAATCATATTTAGTTATTTTGCGTTGTCCATTCTCCAGACGTATGACTTGTCATTTAAGAACATCTGATGCTGATACATCGTATATACGTCCATAAAATTGCTTGTAGGATAGTTTTCATCATACAGATAAGGGTCGTCATCAGAAACCAGATGAACTCTTTTGAAGGGCGTACCGTCTTCAAAGGTTCTGACCTCAACACCGGTATCCACCAGACGCTTCACGGCAAACACGACAATGGGCTCGCGATACATGTTCATAGGAGAGGTGCCATCCTTCCATGAGCGCCCGGCCTTATAGACGAAACGGTACAGATCGATGTCCTGTGTCGTCCGGAGATAGCCAGGCGAGGGAGTCTCCTCTTTGGTCAGGGGATCCTTCCAGGGCAGCATCACCCAGCGGTCTGTGCTGTAGTTCATGACATCTGTGATATCAGCCAGGTCTCTGAGCTCCATGCGCTTCGGCTCAGTACTCAGATTGTGTGTATAACTGCTGTAGAAGCGCCAACTCCAGTCGCGACCGCCGTTTCCTGGCTGTGAAGCGGTGTAGTCACCAATCATACGGAGCACGCAGAGTGTGCCGTCGGTATCATAATAGAGTGTACTGATAAAAGAAACGGGGATTTTTCCGCCTGAGCCATTTTTGTATGTATGCACAGTATCGCGAAAAGCAATAATTTCAGACAGGTCCACTTCAGCGTAAGTCTTCATGTTTTCGCAAGCTCTGCGAGTAGCATTCATATTATCGGAACTGATCCTGTTGTGATAGAGTACATCCATACAGAAGAGCAGCTGCATGGAAAGATCCCTTGACGGCAGGTTCGTATACTGAGCAGAAAGATTCTTGCCAAGGGCCTTTTGGTCGAAACTGACAAAGTAGGCATGCTTGGCATCCGGGTAAGTTGTATTGTTCGGACATTCCTGAATGCAAATCCAGCGGTTGCCATCATTATCTTTCACCACGTCGCCCATCACATAGAAGCCACGCGTGGTATAGACCTTTTCTTTTTCTGTAACCTCTGGCTCGTCATTCAGATCGACGTTGTACAACGTATTATAGACATAGATATCCCTACAACCGCTCATCTTGGTCTTCTCGCTATAGTTGCCACTGGTGCTGAGCTGTGCGCCAGTCTTGTAGCGCACGTACCAGCGCACGGCGTTGTCGTTGTCGAAGAACTTGCCGTTGACCGTTCCAACCTTGTCGCCTGCCTTGGCATCGACGATGATGTCGTGCATGTCCTTCTTAGGCTTGGATGTTGCAGCGTCGTGCATGTTCGACTTCTTGCCGGTGCCGTTCTTGTAGGTGGCCTCATAAAGGGTACACCACCAGGAGGTCTTCCACCACCAGGAGTAGCCGTTGTAGAGGAAGTGCAGCCCATTGGTGATGCCGCCGTCAAGCTGCTCCTTTGAGACACCCAGCACCCTGTTGAAGAGGTCCTGATCCTGCCAGGCCTTGCACACACGCTGCCAGAAGTAGATGTTGTGATACTGGTAGTTCTTGGTGCTGAAGTCATTGAACATGGCGGGCTTCGTAGAGCCGCTCAGGTTGTTGTGCCAGTCGTCGGGATGCAGCATGGCGTAGAACATCTCCGCGCCGTTCTGCATGTGCTTCGTGCTTGAGCCAAGGCCGGTGGGAAGGTAGTTCTGGTTGCCGGTGCTGGTTTTGTAGGGTTCCAGATTCTCGTCGGGCAGCGTGCGGCTCAGGCACAGCCAGTGGCTGTCCTGCTTGCCCTCCTTGCCGAAGGCCGGGCGCACGCAGATCCAGTAGTAGCCCTGATTGTCCGCCACCACGTCACCGAAGCGGTAGTAGGCCGTGCCGGAGAAGGTGCTGTTGTTACCGCGCTGCTCAGGGGTCTGGTAGAGGATCTTCTTCAGGTAGGGCACCTGCTTCAGTTCCACCGTCACCTGTGCCAGGTACTGCCCACTCTCAGAGCCTCGCTGATAGCTCAGCTTGCCCATGCCCTCGATGGTATAGTTATAGCCGGAAGTGGCCTCGCTGAATCCCGGGGGGGTATCGGCCAGCTCGGCAAAGCTGGCAGCGGCCGACTCCAAGGTGTTCGTAGCCACCACGCGGGTGTAGGGGTCGCCCTCCACGGGAGAGCCTATCGTCGGCTTGAAGGTCATATTCTCCCAGCCCTCGGGGGCTTTGCGTTCATCGGTCAGCTGGGTGATGAGCGTCCAGCCCAGCGCCTCCTGCTCTAACTCGGCCTCGGTCTTCTCACCGCTGCCATTGTCGTCCTTGTCGTCATCGCTACATGATGCGACACCCACGCCCACACCCATCACGAAGAAGGCTGAAAGAACAATGTTGAAATATTTCTTAATCATTATACATCATCACATTTATGTTATGTTTATATAATATCAGTATTATTGCCCAAGGTAGGGAATATCCTTCGCTTTATACTTATTGCCATTAAAAAAGAAGGGAATATCACCTAAGTTGCTCATGAACCCCGCCATATTGCCATATATATCACGCTGGCCATCATACGGACAGAGGAATTCCTCGGTCAGTTTCTTCCCATCAACGCTCTCGGTGGGTTTTAGACCACGATCCTTCACCCGCATCACGCGGAGTATGGTGATAGGCTCCTTGTACATCGACGTTAACTCAGGGTTACTATAGTCAACCTTCTGCTCGTCCCAAAGGAACCTTTCGGGTACAGCCTGCGAATATCGTCCCTCCAAGATCTTTTCATGAGGATAGATGTCAGTGGCTTCGCCATCTTTCTGGTCTGGTCCCATATTACCAAGAGTGTACCAGGGCAGTGTAACCCACGGGTCATAGGCATACTGACGTACCATATTGATGTTGCCCACGTCTTGTATGTACATCTTTGTGGTGTAGTTGCCTGTAGTATAGCTGTCTTGCATCCTGTCATAATTCATGCGGCTGCCTGGTTTTAAATTTCCATTATCATCAGTATCCAGTCCGCAGCCGTCAATGATACAGCGCATATAGGATTGTTTCTGCTGGGCGGCATTGCTGGCATCGCTATAGGCGAGATTTACAAAACAATTCTGTAAATGGTTAGTCTGGGCACCATTTGTGCCTGCATCGAACAAACTGTCGCGGCGAACAACCAATTTGGTCAGGTCAACCTTGGCGTACTGGAGAATGTTCCTATAAGTCTTGCCGAGCGATGAGCTTTCACCAGTCTTGCTCCAAAGGCCATCCCAAAGTATGTAGGCAAAGATATGTGAAATATACTTAGCTTGGTTGATGGTAGGCAGGTTGGTGTAATACTGCTGGCCGTCGCCCTCGAAGAGCGACTGGCTGCTGTTGCCCTTGGGGGTGAGACTAACGAACCAAGAGTACTGACTGGGCAACACTCTCATCTTATATTTGTTGTAAACCGCTTCTACACCATCCTCCAGATATTCATCGCGTACTATCTCTGGAACGCCTGAAAGCTGAACGCAGAACCAGAGGGCACCGTCCTCATCCTTCACCACGTCGCCTATACGATAGTAGGAGTCGCCATAGTAAGTCTCACCATCTCCCATCGTCATATCCTTGGTAGTCACCTCGGGCTCATCGTTCAGGTCAACCCCATGCAGTCTATTATAGACATATACTTCCTGAACACCGCTGATGGCAGTCTTCTCGTTGTAGTTGCCATTGCTGCTGAGTTGTGCGCCTGTCTTGTAGCGCGCATACCAGCGCACGGCGTTGTCGTTGTCGAAGAACTTGCCGTTGACCGTTCCAACCTTATCGCCAGCCTTGGCATCGACGATGATGTCGTGCATGTCCTTCTTCAACTTGGATGTTGCAGCGTCGTGCATGTTCGACTTCTTGCCAGTACCGTTCTTGTAGGTGGCCTCATAAAGAGTACACCACCAAGAGGTCTTCCACCACCAGGAGTAGCCACTATAGAGGAAATGCAGACCATTGGAGAGACCGCCGTCAAGCTGCTCCTTTGAGACGCCCAGCACCCTGCCGAAGAGATCCTGATCCTGCCAGGCCTTGCAAACAAGCTGCCAAAAGTAAATGTTGTGATACTGGTAGTTCTTGGTGCTGAAGTCATCGAACATGGCGGGCTTCGGAGAGCCGCTCAGGTTGTTGTGCCAGTCGTCGGGATGCAGCATGGCGTAGAACATCTCCGCGCCGTTCTGCATGTGCTTCGTGCTTGAGCCAAGGCCGGTGGGAAGGTAGTTCTGATTGCCCGTGCTGGTCTTGTAGGGTTCCAGATTCTTCTCGGGAAGTGTACGACTCAGACACAGCCAGTGGCTGTCCTGCTTGCCCTCCTTGCCGAAGGCCGGACGAACGCAGATCCAGTAGTAGCCTTCGCCATCCATCACCACGTCGCCGAAGCGGTAATAGGCCGTGCCGGAGAAGGTGCTGTTGTTACCGCGCTGCTCGGGGGTCTGGTAGAGGATCCTCTTCAGGTAGGGCACCTGCTTCAGTTCCACCGTCACCTGTGCCAGGTACTGCCCACTCTCTGAGCCACGCTGATAGCTCAGCTTGCCCATGCCCTCGATGGTATAGCTATAGCCGGAAGTGGCCTCGCTGAATCCCGGGGGATTATCGGCCAGTTCGGCGAAACGAGCTGCGGCCGACTCCATGGTGTTCGTAGCCACCACACGGGTGTAGGGATCGCCCTCCACGGGAGAGCCTATCGTCGGCTTGAAGGTCATATTCTCCCAGCCCTCGGGGGCTTTGCGCTCGTCGGTCAGCTGGGTGATGAGCGACCAGCCCAGCGCCTCCTGTTCCAACTCGGCCTCGGTCTTCTCACCGCTGCCACTATTATCATCACTCTTGTCGTCATCGCTGCACGATGCGACGCCCATGCCCAGTCCCATTACGAAAACGGCTGAAAGCACTGCGTTGAAATACTTATTAATCTTCATCTTATTATAATTTTTGTTTTAATTAGTATGCAAGATTATCAGTGGCATGTAGCTCGGGCTTCGAACCGGCCTCCAGACCGAGGATGAACTTACGGCCGTTGATATAATACAGCTCACAGGCATAGTCAATGGTCTATTTCTTCATTTCCTATCAGTATGTGCCTGCAAAGGTACGAAAAAGTGAGCGAAAAACCAAATTTTTTCGCATATTTTTATAAGGTGCTCAGGCGAGACCTCCGCGAAGCGCCTGAGCACCAACGGAGCGCAAGAAGCTCGGAACTTCTTCTGTCAGGTCTTGGAGCTGATAGACGAGACGGTCGATTTCTGATACCATGGAGGAGGTGTCATGAACCCGTCTCCTTGGCATCGCCAACTGGTGACGCAGATTGCCTATCAGTTCTGCCTCTGTGCCGACAGGCAGGAATTCGTATTCCTGAGTGCCTAACTGAGCCACAAACTGGTCTTCCAAGTTCTTCTCGCTCAAAAAAGGAGAATCTACAGCGAAGAATCCGTTCTCAAACTCAGCAACAACGGTGCTTTCGTCGTTCTCTGAAATCAGGTCGTAATATGCCATAGAATTATTTTTTAGGTGGTATCAAGGGGACAGGTTGTTTGAATGAATTCAATTGAATTCATTCAAACAACCTGTCCCCTTGATTCTTTTGTATAAATGCAGCCACTACATAACGCGGAAAACCAGGACGCAGTTCTTGCTTAGGCAAGCGACCAAAGGTCGAGCGACACTGTTACGCAGTTACGCAGTTGCATAAGGTGTAACGGGATTGTGACTTTTGGAAGAAATAAAAGTTTTATATTATATATATAATATATTATATATATAATATAATATAAATATCCATTAGAAAAATGAAACTTCGCCGGCGGTAAATGCAACTGCGTAACTGCGTAACTGCGTAACTGCGTCGCTCGACCTTTGGTCGCTTGCCTAAGCAAGAACACCGTGAAAGCACGTTTCCCGAAATCTCAACATTTGACTTCGTCGAATTCCTCCTTGCAAGGCATAGTTCAAAATAAGTAAATTTGTTTGACTCTACTCTTGCTTCGTTCGTCATTTTAACATTTCAAATAAATCTGAGATAAATGAAAGAAATGCTTGTTTTGCATCTGGATCTTTTGTACCTTTGCAATGCATTTGGAGATGCATAGCGAGTGAAGGCTGCGGCTCAGCATAGCTCGAGCGAGCTCGGCTCTGCATTCGCTCTTGCACTTCACTTGTCACGTCAATGAAGATGAGAATCTGCGCCCCTACGAGAGAAAATTTTCTCGCCCACGGGAGAGATAAAAAGACTCGTTAATGGGCGCGGATGGCAGTCGGATTTCTGCCAAGCAGGCGGCGAAGGAAGAAATAGAGGTTTTCCTCCATGCGGAACATCCACCACCAGTGGCAGGGATGGTAGCCGAACTTACGGGTGAGCGATGGGGGAAGGGCACTGCGGTCGATGGTCTCCCACGTACGGCGGAGCTCAGAGAGACCATAGCTGCGATGGGGCTTGCTGAGCTGGTTTCCATGGAAGTAGTAGAACATGTAGACCCCTACCAGGTTGAGCCAGCGGTGGCATTCGTATTCATGGAGGACAGCCTGCCCCACCCCAAGCTCCATCAGTTGGCGGCGCATGCTCTCGTTGGCACGCAGATAGTCGAAACGTCTCACGTCCACCCTGTGGGTCATGGAGTCCTGGTGCTGGCGGTAATGGTATATGCCTGCAGACAGGCGCACCTGTCGTGAGGCAAGGTAGTGGATACGCGTGGTATTGTCATCGCTATAGAGGCGGCAGGTCTCGTCATAGGGATGGCGGCGGTGAATGTCGGCACGCACCATGTAAAGCCCGTGGATTTTCCACGTGAGGCTCAGCCGGAATGCCTCTTCGCCCGTAAGTGTGGTGAAAGGCTCCATGGGATAGGGCTCGGAGCGTCCGTCGGCATAATCGTAGTGCAGGCTGAAGAGCACACAGTCGGTCTGGCTGTCCATCTGCTGCACAGCGAGCTCCAGCGCATCGGGCTCGAGCCAGTCGTCGGCATCGACCATGCAGACGTAACGCCCAGTGGCCAGCTTCAGCCCCTGGTTGCGGGCATGGGCCTGCCCTGCGTTCTGATGCAGACGTACCACCTCGAACCGAGGGTCGCCGAGAGCACATTCGGTCAGCAGCTGAAGGGAATTGTCGGTAGACGCATCGTCGACACACACCACCTGGATGTCGTGCAAGGTCTGCCCCTTCAGGGAGTCGAGACACTGAGGCAAGTACTGCCCGGCATTATAGACGGCAACGAGCACGGTGACCTTAGCCATGACGGAAGCGTTTTCTGAACTTCATGGTGAGGGCACTCCACAGCGAGGTCTTCTGATGAAGCACGAAGAGGGAATAAGCCAGGCTGAGAGCCACCAACAGGACCGCTGCCAGCCACCCCACCCAATGGTCGATGACATGGACAGCGGCATAGACACCTGCGCCCAGGAGCAGCTGTAGGGTGGCATAGCGCACCACCGCCCCCGACAGCCGATAGCCGTAACGACGGTGGGTATAGAGATAGACAATGAACAGGTCGACGAGATAGGACAAGGCCAGCGCCACACCCGTTCCCAGCAGCCCCAGGTAACGGTAGCCCACAACGATGAGCAGCACCAGGATGATGTCATAGACAGCCTCTATCAGCAGGTATCCCAAGGAATTGCCGCGGGCAAGGTTGGTATAGGAGATGGGCAGCGAGACCGCCTTCAGATACATGGAGAACACCGCCACCTGGGCCATTGGCACCATGGGCACGAACTTTGCACTGAACAGCAGCGGCACCAGCACGGGCAGCAGGACAATGAGCGCAGCCAACATGGGCGACACTATGAGCAGCGACACTTCTATCTGGCGGTTCACAGTAAGGCTGAGCTGATGGCAGTCGACACCTACGGCCGACAGACGGGGGAAGAAGTCCACCTCCATGGACGAGAACACCAGGCCTGCATAGGTGATGGTGAGCATATAGGCAGCATTGTAGAGACCAACGGTATCGAGTTCGCCGCTTACGTTGAGAAACGAACGTACGATCATTTCCGCACCACTGCCCATGATGCCTGCCACCACAAAGGCTACGCCCAGACGCACCATGCCCATGCCCTCGCCCAGCACACCACGGGCACCTCGCAACTGCAAGGGATAGAGACGAAGGGAATAGTAGATGGTGAGCAACATGGTGGCCAAGGCCATGAGCACAATGACAGGCACAATGCCTGCCTGTCCGAAGAGGTAGTAGACGGGCACGGAGACAACCAACGCCGTCAATACGGAATAGACCTGGACCACCGCCAATGACCTCAGCCGTCGTGCACCCTTCAGGATGGCCGTCTCGCCACCCGTAATGGCCAGCAGCCCCACGGCAGGAGCCAGCAGCATGAAGTGCAGCGTATGGTCACCCCAGGCAAAGGTATAGCTGCTCAGCAAGGGGCCCGCCACCACACACACAAGCATGCCTGCCAGCGCCGTCAGCAGCGACCACGCACGCACCACCTTCACAAAGTGGGCTATCTCGGCCTCGTCGCCCCTGTCAAACAGCTCTGACACGTGGCGTACAGCGCTGAACGACAGTCCCAGGTTGGTGGCCTGAGAGATGAAATTGACCACAGAGTTAAACAGTGATGCCAGCCCCATGCCCTCAGGTCCAAGAATGACGGCAATGAGCTTGTTGCGTACAAGACCCACCAGAATATTGAGTCCCTGTACGCCACCGAAAATGCCCGTATACTTGAGCACGTGGCTGTAAGCGTCGGTCTGTTTCTCCTTCAGTTCCATCTCCGCGGACAGCACGACATCGGCATCAGAAAAGACCCCTACTGCCGTACTGGGAAAAAAATAAGTACTATCATCGGCATGTGAGCCGACAATAGTACTTATATGCGTTTTACTTTCCTAGCCTTGAGTCCATTCTGGCGCAATTAGAAATTCACGCCGAAATTGGCAAAGAAGGCGTTGGAATGGATGGACAAATCGTCTTTCTTAGAGATATTGGTCACACCAATCTGGTAGCCTACCTCCAGATACAGCTTGTTGTACTCAGCACCGCAACCAAGCTTGAAGCCCATGTTCATACGGTTCAGACCAATCCACTTCTTTTCATCGAATGTTCCCACTTTCACACTCGTACCGCCTACATCGGCGAGCTTCGTCTTACCCCAGCAGGCACGTGCGAAATAAGGACCGACAAACGGCAGGATAGCAATCTCGTCAGTAGCCTTGATACCATACTTGATCAAAACAGGAACCTCCAGGTTGGTGTAACCAATGTCTTTGGCACCACGCTCACTGTAGTACAGACCACTCTCAAGGAACACGGGAGTGGTGCTCGACAGGCGCAGACCCACAACACCAGCCATCGCCATACCCACCTTCGTGTCGGCATCAATATCGTCGCCGCTCAGGTTGGCAGCCGTCAGACCAATGCGTACTCCATAGTAGAGGTTTTCCTTGTCCAGTTCGAAACCACCGCTGCTATACTGTGCGAAAGAAGGCACAGCCAGCATCATTGCCACAATGGCAGTAAAAATTTTCTTCATATTCTTTCTCTTTTAAAAAGGTTGATTATTTCAATTCCGATGCAAAGTAACACTTTTTTTCCCATTTATCCAAACTTTTACTTACTTTTCGCTGCTTTTCTGTTGTTTTTTTATTCTAAAACACTTTTTGGGCCCCAGATTTGGCATTATCAGATAATTGTAGTACCTTTGCGCGCAAAACAACAACTAACAAACAATACAAGACTATGAAACAATTCTTATTATCAATTGCAATGATGTCGTTCGTTACGATGAGTTTTGCCCAGAAAAAGCTGGTGCTCTACTATTCTGAGACAGGAAGCACTAAAGCCGTGGCCGAAGAACTGCAGAAACAGCTACAGGCCGACATTGAGGCCATAGAGCCCGTGAAGCCCTACTCAGGCAATTTCCAGGAAACCATGCAGCGCGGACAGCGCGAGATGCAGAGTGGTGAGACACCCGAGCTGAAGGCGCTGAAGGCCAAGCTGTCCGACTATGACGTCATCTTCCTCGGCTACCCCATCTGGTTTGGCACATACGCCGTGCCTATTGCCACACTGGTCAAGGAAAACGACTTTGCAGGGAAGACGCTCGTTCCTTTCTGCACTTTCGGCAGCGGCGGCCTGAACACTTCGTCAGACGCACTCAAGAAGGCACTGCCCAAGGCCAAGATACAGCAGGGCTATGGCGTACGCACCGCCAGGGTAACGGCTGCCGCCAAGGAGCTGGACCGTTTCCTCAAGGAGAATGGCTACAAGAAAGGAACGGTAGCACCTCTGCCCGCCTATTCCGCACAGCAGCCCGTCACTGAGCAGGACAAAGCCATCTTCGATGCAGCCTGCTCGAGCTACCAGTTTCCCCTGGGCACGCCTCAGACAGTGGGCAAGCGCACCACCGACGACAGCACGGACTACATGTTCACAGTAAAGAGCCGTGGGTTTGACGGCACAGAGTCCACATCTACCATCTACGTGACGGTAGGAAAGGAAGAGGGAGCCAAGCCTGAATTCACACAGGTAGTAAGATAACGCGAGTCTTTCTGATTGGTTAGGAAAGATGACCGTTCCTAGTCCTTGTCAGACGCGGAATGAGACCTAGATAACACGAGTTTTATTATTGGTTAGGAAAGAAATTAGAATAATTAGAATAATTAATCCAAAAATGATTGTCTGAGTGTCGCTAGCAGGCATGACAGCCAACTGACGCCCTACAAGGGCAAGAGCATTTTAAATAGTCCGTGATAGTCCGTAAAGTCCGATGCAAGGTACTAAGAGTCACGGAGACAGATTGGTTAGGAAAGAACAGTCCGTGATAGTCCGTAAAGTCCGATGCAAAGAATCACGGGGACAGGTTGGTTAGGAAAGAAATTAGAATAATTAGAATAATTAATCCAAAAAATTATTTTATAACTCGACTGCCGCAAGCAGGAAATGCCCTGAAGGGGCAGCAACCGTAAGCCCAGGGCAACGCCCTGGGTTTACAGGCGTAGTAAGCATCGCCCTAGAAGGGCAAAGCAAATTACCTTGGCAAGCGAGCAAGCTAAAACGCTGCCGTTTTCCCGTTTTCCCGTTTTCCCGTTTCGTCAGATACTGCTTTAGAATATAATTTCTGGCCAAAATTATTCTAATTATTCTAATTTCTTTCCTAACAAAAGAATGAAGTTGCCTTTCTCTGGCAAGTAGTGATACTTGCTATGAACATCATTTCTGGCCATAATTAATCCAAAAATAATTGATTATTCTGCTGCTGTTATTGTGGAGTGATATAATCTTTGTAATTCTCTTGTGATAAAAGAATGAAGTCGTCCTGATCTGGCAAGTAGAGATACCGCTCTGCCCTAAGACTCTTTTCACCAAAGTTAAGGAGTATGCCCCTCTGTTGCTTGGTGATGCGCATATAGTTGAATAACTGTGCACGATGATCAGAGCATATGCTATCAGTAGATTTCAGTTCAATAATAATACCTTTATAAAAAAAATCGGCATAATAAGTTTTCTCCATCAGAGTCCCTTTATAATAGAGATGTAATTGCTTTTCTCTTTCTGCTATCATTCCTCTGTCTTTCATTTCCATGAATAACGCTTCTTGGTAAACAGGTTCAAACAATCCTCTGCCAAGAGTCTTATGAACTTCCATTGCAGCCCCTACCACATCATAGATATCTTTATATTCTTGTTTAGTCACAATTTAAACAAAATTTCTGGCCAAAATTATTCTAATTATTCTAATTTCTTTCCTAACAAAAGGGCATCGCCAAGCTGTAGGGGTTATTGTATATTAACGTTCTTGACTGTGCAATTCTGAATCATATTCCCGTCGAAGGCTTTCTTCTCATCCTGTACGCTGATGTTCTCGAACGTAAAGTCCGTCAGGCGGTATTTGTCGGACAGCCCTACATCGAAGAAATTCCTGGTCTTCATCTGGATGTTGCGTATTGTGATGTTGTTGCACTGAGACAGGGGCATGTCCTCACGGTCCTCAGGCTTGAAGAACTGTGTCCAGGGACGCACCACGAGGAACGACCCGCACTGGCCTTTGATATCCTCCACGCGTACATATTCATAGTGCTGGGGGGTGTCAGGACGCATCTTGAGCCAAAGCACACGCGTGGCACTTTTCACATCGATGCGGCGCAGAATGACATTCTTGTCGTGCAGCGACTCAGAGCCAAGGGTCAGGCATCCATGGACCTTGCCGTAGACACAGTCCTCAATGATGATGTTAGAGTTGGGGCCGTTGTTTTCATCCTTGTCAGCCCAAGTACCCTTGCCTCCCTTCAGCACCACGGCATCGTCGTTGACATGCATATAGCAGCCGTGTATCAGCACATTGCTACACACATCAAGGTCTATGGCATCGGTGCTGGGACCTCCGCGTTTGGGGTCAACAGGAGTCACGTTCTCAGTAGGAGCAAAGATAAAGCAGCCCAGGTAGCGCACGTTCTCGCAGCGATAGAGATGGTTCGTCCAGAAAGGCGAATTGATGATCTTCACATCCTGCACAGTCACGTTCTTCGAGTTCGAGATATAGACATTCCTGGGACGCATGGCCTCCAGATTGGTGCACTGAGGGTTGTACTTGCGACGGATCCAGAACTCTTCCCAGTACTTCTGCCCGTTGCCGTTGATGGTGCCAGGACCTGTAATTGTAAAGCCGTCCACGCCATCGGCATTCACAAGGGCTGCAAAATAGTTCAGCGTCTGTCCTTCCATGCGTGTCTTCACAATACGGAAGTCGCGGATGCGGTCAGACCCCTTCAGTTCGCCTCCCTCCTCAATCAGCAAGTGGGTCTTGGGCTTGAAGAACAGCGAGCCACTCAGGAAAGTGCCCCTGGGAATGACAATGACTCCCCCACCCTCCTGGGCACAGCGGTCAATCACAGCCTGGAGACGATCTGTCTGAACAGCGTCACCGTAACCATCTACGCCATAGTCTGTCACCACGTAGCGTTTCAGTCCCGATACATCCACTCGTGACGTATCGCTGAACCATGCAGGAATCTCAGTCCCGTCAGGCCACAAATCCTGGTTCACTACTTTCTTTTTACCCAATGCTCCAAGGCACACACATGCAACCATGAAGCAGACAATGATTCGCGTCTTCATCTGTTTTTTTACTGTAGAATTAGTTTTTGAGTGCAAAAATAATAAATATTTTTGATATTTTGACGTTATTCTCAAAAAAAGTACTATCTTTGTGCGCATAAAACCAAAACCAAGACAAAATGAAAGAGTTTTTCAAGTACGTAATGGCCACCATTTGTGGCATTCTGATTCTCGGCATCGTCATGAGCATCATGTTTATTGTATCGTTGGCAGGAATGGCTTTGTCGAGCAGTCCAACGGCCAAGGTGAAAAAGAATTCCGTGTTCACACTGCAGCTCAACGGTGCTGTGCAAGAGCGCGGCGAAGAGGATTCACCGCTGAGCATGCTGTTGGGACAAGCCGATATGAGCGTAATGGGACTTGACGACCTGGTAAGCAGCATACGCAAGGCCAAGGAGCAGGAGGAGATAAAAGGTATCTACCTGGAAACCAATGCCGTGTCCTTCGACTCTCCAGCAATAGCCCAGGAGCTGCGCGATGCCTTGAAAGACTTCAAGAAGAGCGGCAAATGGATTATTGCCTTTGGCGACAACTATACCCAAGGTGCCTACTATGTGGCATCGGTGGCCGATTCTGTGTTTATGAACAAGACCGGCATGCTCGAGTTGAAAGGACTTGGCGGAAAAGGAGAATACTTTCTAGGCCTCTACGAGAAACTGGGGGTGAAGTACCAGGCCGTGAAGGTTGGAAAATACAAGAGCGCCGTGGAACGCCACATCCGTAAGGACATGAGCGACGAAGACCGCGAACAGCGCACGGCATACCTGCAGGGGGTGTGGCAGTACTGGCTGAAGGACATTGCTGAAAGCCGTAAACTGAAGGCAGAGAACATTGACCAAATGGTGAGCGACAGCATTATGGCGTTTGCCAATCCTCAGGACTACGTGAAAGGGAAGCTCATTGACGGGCTGATGTATCCTGAAGAAATCAAGAAGGTGATCAAGGCCAAGCTGGGTGTAGAGGAAGACAAGGACGTACACCAGATGATGTTCTCGGAAATGAAGAATGTGGAAAAGAAAAAAGAGGACAAGGGCGAGAAGGTGGCCGTATACTATGCCTACGGAGAAATCATCGATGCCATGTCAAGCATGTTCTCCACAGAACACAGCATAGTGGGCAGCACTACCGTGAACGACCTGAAGAAACTGGCAGAAGACAAAGACGTCAAGGCCGTCGTGCTGCGCGTCAACTCTCCTGGAGGCTCGGCAGTAGCTTCTGAACAGATATGGCACGCCATCAAACTGCTCAAGGAGAAGAAACCTGTAGTGGTGTCCATGAGCGGATATGCTGCATCAGGCGGCTACATGATCAGTGCTGCAGCCAACTATATCGTTGCCGAACCCACTACTATCACAGGCAGCATCGGCATCTTCGGACTGGTGCCCAACCTCAGCGGACTGGTTACCGACAAGCTGGGTGTCACCTTCGACGGCGCAAAGACTAACAGATATACTGACTTTGAAGAGAACCTGATCATGTCGAAGGACAATGCAGAGGAAATCAAATTCATGCAGGGCTATGTGGACCGCGGATATGAAACATTCCTGAGCATTGTGGCTGATGGGCGCAAGATGACACGTGACCAGGTACACGAGATAGCACAGGGACGCGTATGGCTGGCCACAGATGCGCTGCCCATCAAACTGGTAGACAAACTGGGATCACTGGACGATGCTGTGAAGAAGGCTGCTGAACTGGCAAAGCTCGATGAATATTATACGGCCTCCTATCCTGCAGAACCAGGATTCCTGGAGTCGTTGATGGCTGACAAAGAGAACACATCCTATCTGAACAGTGAAATGAGGGAGGTTCTGGGTGACCTGTACGAACCCATACTCAACATGAGAAGGGATCAGCAGCGTAATCGACTCCAGGCACGCCTGCCCTATCTTCTGAGGATTGACTGATGGCTGAAACCTCTTAACAACATGGCAAACTAGATGGAAGGCGACTTTATCAAAATCAATGAATGGCTCACACCCCTTAGCTGGCTTTACGGACTAGGGGTGGAATTCCGTAATTTCCTCTTCGATGCAGGAATCCTGAAGAGCCGTTCCTATAAAGTGCCTGTCATCTCTGTTGGCAATATCACCGTGGGAGGAACAGGAAAGACGCCTCACGTGGAATACCTCATCAAGCTGTTCCAGGGGAAGGCACACACAGCTGTGCTCAGCAGAGGCTACAAACGCAAGAGCCACGGATTCGTACTGGCCGATGCCAGCACACCCATGAAGAAGATTGGTGACGAGCCCTTCCAGATGAAGCAGAAATTCCCCCAAGTGGAGGTGGCTGTTGACAAGAAGCGTACTCACGGCATTGAACAGCTGATCAACAGCAAGCAGAAGAAAGAGGTTGAGGTGATTCTGCTGGACGATGCCTTCCAACACCGTTACGTCAAGCCTGGCATCAACATACTGCTGGTGGACTATCACCGGCTGGTGATCTATGACAAGCTGCTGCCTGCAGGACGTCTGCGTGAGCCCATGAAGGGAAAAGACCGTGCTGACATCGTCATTATAACAAAATGTCCCAAAGACCTGAAACCCATGGAGTTCAGGGTCATCACCAAGGCCATGAAGCTCTTCCCCTACCAGCATCTCTATTTCACCACGTTGGAATACGACGCGCTGACACCCGTTTTTGAAAAACAGAAAAACAAGAAGGAGCTGAAAGACCTGTCAGCATATAACGCGCTGCTGCTTACAGGCATCGCCTCGCCCGACCAGATGATACTCGATCTGTCACCACTTGTCTCACTGCTAACACCACTCACTTTCCCTGACCATCACAACTTCAAGAAGAAGGACATCAGGCAGCTGAACGAGGCTTTTGCCAGCATGCCGTCGCCCAAAATCATCATTACCACAGAGAAAGATGCTGCACGACTGAAAGGCATCAAGGAAATAAGTGAAGAGGTGAAAAAGAACATGTATGCACTGCCTGTAAGAATATGTTTCCTGCAGGACCAAGAAGAAACGTTTAATGAAAACATCATAGGCTATGTACGAAAAAATTCAAGACACAGCATCCTGGCTGAAGGCAAGGATGACCACAAGTCCGGAAACGGCTATCATTCTGGGAACAGGTCTAGGACAATTAGCTTCAGAAATCACTGACACCTACGAGCTTCCCTACGCGGAAATACCCAATTTCCCTGTTTCGACAGTGGAAGGCCACAGTGGAAAACTCATTTTCGGACGCCTTGGCGGCAAGGATATCATTGCCATGCAGGGACGTTTCCATTACTATGAGGGCTACTCTATGAAAGAGGTCACCTTCCCTGTACGAGTCATGTACGAGTTAGGCATCAAGACCCTCTTCGTCAGCAATGCTGCCGGAGGCATGAACCCTGCATTCCAGATAGGCGATGTGATGGTGATCACAGACCACATCAACTTCTTCCCAGAACACCCGCTTCGAGGCAAAAACCTGCCCACCGGTCCCCGTTTCCCTGACATGCACGAACCCTATGACCAAGGATTAATCAACCTAGCCGATGAGATAGCCAAGGAGAAGGGTATCAAGCTGCAGCACGGAGTCTATGTCGGCACTCAAGGCCCCACCTTTGAGACACCAGCCGAATACCGTATGTACCGTCTGCTGGGAGGCGACACCGTAGGCATGTCCACAGTACCTGAAGTCATTGTGGCCAACCACTGCGGCATACGCGTCTTCGGCATGAGCATCGTCACCGACCTCGGCGGTTTTGACGTTCCCGTGGAAGTAAGCCATGAAGAAGTACAGCAGGCAGCCAACAAGGCACAGCCCATCATGACTGAAATCATGCGAGAGATGATCAGAAGAAGTTAAATCAAAGGGATTGGCGACAAGACAAAATAATGGAAATAGCGAAATTGGGTGAGTTCGGCTTGATATACCGGCTTACCAAAGACATAGAAATAAAGAACAAGAGTACGAAGTACGGCGTAGGCGACGACTGCGCCGTACTCTCCTATCCAGACACCCAGGTTCTCGTCACTACAGACCTGCTGATGGAAGGTGTACATTTCGACCTCACTTACATAGACTTGGAACATTTAGGCTACAAGTCGGCCATGGTCAACATCAGCGATGTGTTCGCCATGAACGGAACTCCCCGCCAGATAACCGTCTCCCTTGCACTCAGCAAACGATTCACGGTGGAAGACATGGAGCAGTTCTACAGCGGACTCCGCCGTGCCTGCAACAAATGGAACGTAGACATTGTTGGAGGCGACACCACCAGTTCCTATACAGGGCTGGCTATCAGCATCACCTGCATTGGAGAAGCCAGGAAGGAAGACATTGTCTATAGGAATGGAGCCCGCGACACCGACCTCATCTGTGTATCAGGCGACTTAGGAGCTGCCTATATGGGGCTGCAATTGTTGGAACGCGAGAAATCGGTCTACTATGCGCAGGTGGATGACCTCAGGAAGAAAATAGCTGAAGCCAAGGCTGCAGGCAACGACTCCAGGCTGAAGTCACTCAATGCACAGCTCTCGACACTCCACTCTTTCCAGCCGGACTTTGCAGGAAAGGAATACCTGCTGCAGAGACAGCTGCAAACAGAAGCCAGGGGAGACATCATACAGAGATTAAAGGAAGCAGGCATCCACCCTACTGCCATGATGGATATCAGCGACGGTCTCAGCTCTGAGCTCATGCACATCTGCAAACAGTCGGGCGTAGGTTGCCGGATCTTCGAGAAGAACATCCCAATAGACTATCAGACAGCTGTCATGGCTGAGGAACTGAACATGAACGTCACCACCTGTGCCCTCAACGGAGGCGAGGACTACGAACTGCTGTTCACCATCCCCATTGGCGACCACGAGAAAATTGAGCAAATAGACGATGTACACCTCATTGGTCATATCACTGACAAGAAATTCGGCCAGCTGCTTGTTACTCGCGACAACCAGGAGTTCGAACTCAAAGCTCAAGGATGGAATCCACTCACATAGTTCCACCACAAACATCAACATGGAGGTATACAAACTGCTGACCGACGATGGAATCCGCTTACATAGTTCCACCACAAACATCTTTGGTGTTCTATAAACAAAACGTCCGTTAGCTGGAATCCACTTACATAGCTTTACTACAAACATCCAGCAACACATAGAAAAAGCCGGAAAACCCACATTGAGTTTTCCGGCTTTTTGAGGTGCCTGGCGGATTCGAACCGCCGTAGACGGTTTTGCAGACCGTTGACTAAGCCACTCATCCAAGGCACCTTTTATGAATGCGGGTGCAAAGGTAATACATTTTTCTGACTCTACCAAATATTTTCCTCTTTTTTTCTTAAAGTTTGGATAGTTTGCGCAACATCAGCTTATTGATTGCCTGTATGCGTCGGCTACGTTTGGTGAGGTCATCCTGAATATCTTCGCGTACATTATTTATATTATTAAAGAAGTCGCTGAAGGCATTCAGCAGGAAATTGGGTTGAGCCTGATCTTCTGTTACCTCAGGATTCGTGACGATACGCAATCCCAGATGCTCTATGCTGACATCGATATCGGCACCTGTCATGATGGGATCGCCATCGAAGTGAATGGCTCCAGGACCAGAACGCCGTATATGAAGGTTCTTGGTGCGGAAAGTCTTTATCTTGGAATTATTACCCAGGGTCTTCATGAATAGGTCTGCAGCTATCTGAGGCGCATCGAGAGCATCGAAGGGTTCCATGATAATAACATCCATCTCGCCATCCTTCATTGTTGCCCCTGGAGCTATATAGGCATTGTTGCCATATTGCGAGGCATTCGCACAAGCTATGAGGAAGGCCTTATATCTCTGAGTGCCCGTAGAGTCTACCACATCATAGGTTTCAGGCTTGTACTTCAGACCTTCCTTCAGCACATTCTCCACATAAGTGATGGGTCCGCGTTTCCCTGCTTCAGCAAACTTCAAAGAGATAAATGCATCGAAGCCCATTCCACAGGTACAGAAGAAAGGCAGCCCATTGATGAGCCCATAGTCAAACGATTCTATCTGTCCTGCATTAATAATAGCCAGGTCCTTCTTCACATCAAGCGGCAAACAGAGATGCCGTGCCAGACCGTTTCCTGAACCACAGGGAACGATGGCCAATGCTGTCGGCGTATGAACCAATGAACGTGCCACTTCATTGACAGTACCATCACCTCCCACAGCCACTACAATGTCAGTCCCTATCCGGGCTTCCTCTTGGGCTATTTCCGATGCATGACCAGCATATTCAGTGAAGACAATACGATAGTCATAGCGGCTCTTATCGAGTACCGCATCCACAATCCGAGGTATTTCATCCTTGGCATGAGTGCCAGAAATGGGATTGATGATAAACGTTATCTTCTTCTTTTCCTCTGTCATTTGTGCAAAATTACAATTTTTTGCTGGAAAATAAGCATCTTTTTCAGAGAAATTTGTTCAAATAGTGCATTTATTAAGAAAAATGTGCTCAGTTTCATAAAAAATGTGTAACTTTGCAGCCTGTTAGAAAAAAGAATGACTCTATACCACTAATAACGGAATGGGACAGTTACAAAAAAAATTTGAAAGCTATCGTGAGCCGCAGAAGTTCATGGCCGCTGATGTGTATCCCTATTTTCGTGCCATAGAAGGCAAACAGGGAACAGAAGTAGAAATGGGCGGTCATAAGGTGCTGATGTTCGGCTCCAATGCCTATACAGGATTAACCGGTGACCAGCGCATCATAGATGCAGCTAAGGCCGCACTCGACAAATACGGCTCTGGCTGTGCAGGCAGCAGGTTTCTGAATGGTACGCTGGATTTGCATGTCCAGTTAGAGAAAGAGATATCACAATTCATCGGCAAGGATGACTGTCTTTGTTTCTCCACCGGCTTTTCCGTCAATCAGGGAGTGATTCCCGCCTTGCTCGGCAAGGATGATTATGTCATCTGCGACGATCGCGACCACGCCAGCATCGTCGATGGCCGTAGGCTGGCATTTGCCAAGCAGTTACATTACAAGCACAACGACATGGATGACCTTGAGCGTGTGCTTCAGAAACTGCCTGAGGAGGCCATCAAGCTGATTGTCGTAGACGGTGTGTTCTCTATGGAAGGAGACTTGGCAAAGCTTCCAGAGATTGTGGAACTGAAGCACAAGTACAACTGTTCCATCATGGTTGATGAGGCACATGGCATCGGCGTTTTCGGCCGTCAGGGTCGTGGCGTCTGTGATCATTTTGGGCTGACGGACGAAATAGACCTTATCATGGGTACGTTCTCAAAATCGCTGGCAAGCATCGGTGGTTTCATTGCCTCCGACTTCGACACCATCAACTGGTTACGCCATACATGCCGCACCTACATCTTCTCGGCATCGAACACTCCAGCAGCCACCGCTGCAGCCATGGAGGCTCTACATATCATCCAAAAGGAACCTGAACGCATTGAAGCCCTGTGGCGTGTGACCAACTATGCTCTGAAGCGTTTCCGCGAGGAAGGCTTCGAGATTGGTGATACGGAGAGCCCCATCATTCCTCTCTACGTACGCGATGTAGAAAAGACCTTCCTGGTGACTGCCCTTGCTTTCAAGGCCGGTGTTTTCATCAATCCTGTCATTCCCCCTGCATGTGCTCCACAGGACACGCTGGTGCGCTATGCACTCATGGCGACACATACGCAAGAACAAGTTGACCGTTCAGTAGTAGCCCTGAAGAAAATCTTCACCGAGCAGGGAATCATTAAGGCGTAAAGGGCCAAAGGATAATTGTTTTGATGCAAAGCATCAAATAATTGCAGAAAAATTTGTGTGGATGCGAAAATTTGTGTATCTTTGCATCCACCTTTGAAGAAAAACAATCGAGGTGTAGCGCAGTTGGTAGCGTTCCTGGTTTGGGACCAGGCTGTCGCAGGTTCGAGTCCTGTCACCTCGACTTTTCTGGAAAGGGTTGCGTATCAAAGGGGTACGCGACCCTTCATCCTTTAAACAGGCAAGAATGAGACTGACCTATAACCTGCCAATTATACTACTGCTGTTATTAGCTGTGGCTTTCCCGTCGAAGGCAGCGAGCGAAAGAACGTTCGTTGAGATCAACGCTTCTAACGGCTTGGCAGACAATAGTGCCCAGACCATCGTTTGTACAAAGACAGGACGCATGGTCATCACCACGCTAGGCAACATTAACATCTACGACGGCACACAGTTCGCACATATCAACATAGATCAGGAAAGCACCTACAAACTGCCATATTATCATGGTCACTACCATCCTTATTTTGACAACAATCACCATCTTTGGCTTAAAAGCAGCAGTGGCGTGGACTGTGCAGACCTGATGACAGAAAGCTTTGTCCATAACATTGATTCCATTTTCCTGGCACTGGGTATGACAGAAAGAGTGATGGACATGTTTGTTGACAGAAACGGACTGGTATGGTTGGTAGGAAAGGAACATGTGTATAACAAGCATTACAACAAGCGTTTCCCCATCTTGTCTGATGCAAATCTGCAAGACCTTGACGTAGTTGACAACCGTCGTCTCTTACTTATCTACGGCAACGGAGAAGTGATGGAGTATGACTTGGAAACAGGCAAAGTGATCCATCGCGGAGCCATGTACAACAGCGACGATGCTTTACGCTATAACAGTTCCTGTGTCACGTTGAAAGACGGCAATGGATACTATGTCATTCGCAACGGCAAGGACGATGGTATACTGATGCACTACAACCTGAATACACATGAGTGGGAAACCATCTTCCGGCCTGACTTCCACCTGAATAATATGGCTCTGCACAACAGGGTTCTCTATATCGCCTCTGCCTATGGTTATCTTACCTATGACACAATGACTGGAGTAATAACCCATGTGCGCGAACTAACATTCAGCGACAACCGCGAGATACTGACCGACATCAACGATATTGAATTCGACCGTCAAGGAGGTATGTGGCTCGGTACTGAGAAACGTGGTGTGCTCTACTCTCGTGCCGTCAATGTTCCTTTCAAGGCTCTTACCTGGGATAATCCCCTTGCTCTCAAGTACGATGGCATGTTGGCCAACATTGAGACCAACAAGCTGATCAGCGAATACAATGGAAGGAAGGCTACTTGCATGTTCGTCGACAGCCGTAATTGGACATGGATAGGCACACCCACTGGCCTTCAGCTGTACAAACAACCTCAGTCCACCCCTATTGAAATCAACCAGAGAACGGGACTGATGAACAATGTGATCCACTCGATTATCGAGGATGACCAGCATAACGTCTGGGTAAGTACCAGCTGTGGCGTTTCCTGCATAATTCTCGATGCCGACACCGTTCACTACGTAATGACCTATACCAGTCAGGACAATGTCCCCAACGAAACCTTTGTCAACGGTTGTGTGATGAAGCTTGAAGACGGTACAATCGTCATGAAGGGATTAGACCACGTGCTGACCTTCAATCCCAACAATTTCCTGATGCTTAGGAACAAGAAGTATTTCAAGCTCTATCCCAAGCTGACAAGCCTGCTTGTCAACGGAGTCTTCGTAAAGCCAGGAGTGCAAGTTGAAGGAAACGTTGTTATTGACAGAGCGGTTACACGTATTGATGAGCTCAATCTCAACTACAATCAGAACACTATTTCCATGACTTTCACAGGTTTGAATTATATCCGTCCCCTTCAGACCTTCTATAGGGTACGCGTAAAGGGCCTGTTTGACGAATGGAGGGTGATTTCTTATTTCAACGGCGATGGAAAGGTGGACAACAAAGGCCAGCTTCACCTGCCCCTCACTTCATTAAAGCCCGGCACCTACGAGGTTGAACTCCAAGCCTCTTTCTTCCCAGACCAGTGGGAAGTAGAGCCTTACAGATGGATTATCCACATCAATGAACCATGGTGGCGTACTTCGGGCATGTTTGTCCTGCTGGGAATCCTGTTGGGTGTGTTAGCCATCATCAACTTCATACTCTATAACCGTAACACCCGGCTGAAGGTTCTCCGCAGTAACGAGGAAGGTGATGTGATACGCCGTATAAAGGCCTATGTGGAACGGTGTGACGGATTTGTGGAAGATGAGTTCGTACAAACCCAGGATGAGATATTCAGTGAGTCCTTCAATCGTCCGATGGAATTGTCCGGCGAGTTCATAAAAGCCATGATGAGCATTGTGCCCTACGTCCGCAAACAGAATGGCCACAGCTTCTCAATGAAGAACCTTTGCGATGTGACGGGAATGAACATCCAACAACTCTATCAGCTGGTATCATCCAACATTTATAAAAGCCCACGTGCGTTGGCACGTACACTGATGATCCAAAAAGCAGCAGAAATGCTAAAAGAGTCGGACAAGTCAATAGAAGAAATAGCGTCTCACTGTCATTTCATGTCTCCCAACTACTTCATAGCCAGCTTCTATCACCAGTATAAACAAACACCAGAACAATACAGGAAAAGCCTGCACTGAAATCACTCCCCTTGACAGTAAAGACAGAAACGACACCAAATGCTGATTGAAAAATCGGCACCAAATGCTGATTGAAAAAGCAGCACAGAATGCTGATTGAATAAAGGCATTGAATGCTGATTGAAAAATCGGCACAGAATGCTGATCGAATAAAGGCATTGAAGGCTGAATGAAGAAACGGCACTATTTGAGGACTATCTGCTGATAACCCACAAGCCGCCACGTTCTCTCCCCTGTACCTTTATAATAGACCAGTGCTTGATACCGATTCTCCGTCTCAAAGAACGATCCTTCCTCTGGAACAATGCCTCCCCTTCCCTCTTCGTCCTTCAATATATATTGATACGAGTAATAACCTTGCTTCTGCAGCACGATGGCATTATAGCTACGGTCAGTCTCATCATAGTCCATGAGATAGTTCTCGTCAGCCTCCAGTGTCCATTGCCCGTTTACATAGACTCCATACGGCTGGCGCGCCACGTTTCTCAGTTTGTAGTGCACATAGGCATAGTCGCAGGTATTGTCGTTCTCTATATTGTCACTGTTGCGGATATAGAAGGCACCATCGGCATCCTCATCGTAAAGATAGTTACGGCGTGGCTCGTTCAAGAAGGGATAAACATGATAGTTGCTTCCGTCCCAATGTATATGCCCAACGCCCATGGTGGGATGACTCATATCGAGCATCTCGAACTTATGGTACTCGTTGCCGGCATCAAAAATCAGTTCACGGCAATGCTCCCACCGCAGCTGTCCCGGCTGTATGAAGGTAGGGCGCACATTCTGCCTCCAGTTGTCCTCACGACCGTTCTGCATCACAACCGTCCATATCTGCTCATCAGGATTGGTAACCACCAGCCCGTTGTATCTCACAGTCATGTTTACCTGCTGATGGCTCAAATTATGGTCAACGTCGGTATTGGTCGTTGCCCCTAGACCAACGTTCATCTGGGACTCCGCCACTCTGAATTCAACTACCAGCACCTCTTCTCCGTCCTCATCCTCGTCAAGTATTCGCAGCCTGTAGTTGCCACTCATCTTCAACCTGCATCGTTCGTTGGGAATCTGAAGCCGGTAGTGCGTATACAGGACTGTCGTATTGATAGAATTGACGTAGTCCTCAATGGGGTTGTCGTTGAATCCTTCCAGCCAGTCGCTCTCAAATATTTCGTCCGATGTTGTCCAGTCTGCCTCGCAATGCTCCACATGACACACATAGCGGTGATAGTTGTGCGACAGAACATCGAAACCCACGTTCAAAACATCACTGCTGCCCAGCTGCATAACCGGGGGCGAGAGCCAGTCATCGTTCACCACTACTTGCAGGGTCTTGATGTGGGGGCTATTAATAAAGCTTCGGGCTGCCACCGGTAGCGACAGCCCTAAAGCTACAAAAATTATAAGGAAGGAATGTCTCATTCTCCGTCAGCTCAGATGCCCAGTTTCTTGCGTATAGCAGCTGGAATAGCCTTTTTGTTCACAAGAAAGTCCATAGTATTGGCAGCAATGAATGCCTTGGTCATATACCACACTCCCTTGTAATCACCAGTCTCACCCCAAGAGTTCTTAACCATATAGTACTCCTTGCCGTTCTGATCCTTGGCAACGCCGAAAATCTGCATGCCATGGTCATCGGTAAGTTCCCAGTTGTCAAAACGCTCCTGACGCATCTCCTGTGTGGGAATCACCTCAGGCACCGTGCATCCCAGCGAGTCAATGATATTGCGACGCTTCTCGTCAGTGAGCTTCAGCCAACGTGCCATGTCGCTTCCTGCCAGGCTCTCGGTCTTCTTGGTGTCAACGGCATAGGCCAGTCCCTGACGTGTGAATCCAGGCTCAGACACATCTCCGCCCCAGGCAATCGTATAGCCTTCGTTGACTGCATTGTCGATTATCTGCATCATCTCGTCCATCGGTAGGTTGTATGACAAGGGGAAACGCCAGTTGTCTTGTACCTCCACGGCAAATGCGCTGTAGAAGGGATGGTGTGTATAGCTGGTAATCGAAACATAGTCGTTGAGGTCAATACCCAGTGAAGCCATGAAGCTCTTCGGTGTATACTCTTTGCCTTCGAAGACAAACTTCTCAGGGCACTTGCCAAGATAAGCATCAAGGATGCCTTGCAGTCCCACCTTCCACTGATTGGAAATCTTCTTCGCATCGCTCTTGGCCACAGCAGCCACATAAGGCTCGAGCAGAGAGAAGAACTCATTGAAATTGTTCAGCGAGTCACCATAGAGCGAGCCTGGGAAAGGCATGGCTCCCTCAGGGCAAATACCGTGGGTCTTCAGGGTTGCCAGCACATCCTCAGCACTGCCACCTTGTGCAAACTGGCAATCGCCGTGGTACCTTACTACCTGAATGGCGCGTTCCATATAGGTCTTGTTGGCAATGAAACTCTCGCACAAGTCATACTCCTTGCCTGTAGCCTTCAGGATCTCTGCTTCAAAGAACGACAGGGTGCTGTAGTCCCAGCAGGTGCCGCTGCGGTTCTGGTCACGGATTCCAGAAATAGGATTCTCCTTTACTACAGTAAATACGGGTTTGTTCTGTTTTTTTGCGGGTGCCTTCTTTTTGGCAGCCTCAGCGCTGCCTGCTACAACGAACAAGGCCAGCGCAATCATTAAAAGTTTTTTCATATCAATATATTGAGTTGTAATATCATCACATGTTGTTGGCCATGAACTCTTCAAGTTCGGCTGGATGATAAGGTATACGCTTCGATCCCAGGAAACGGCAACCATCGCTGGTGATAAGCAAGTCATCCTCTATGCGTATGCCGCCGAAGTCCTTATATGTCTCGAGCTTGTCGAAGTTGAGGAACTCCTTGCAGTGTCCTTCTTTACGCCACAAGTCAATGAGATGCGGGATGAAGTAGATGCCAGGTTCGTCAGTAACCACAAATCCAGGTTCCAGCTTTCGTCCCATTCTCAGACAGTTGGTACCGAACTGCTCCAGGTTGGGACGTGTCTCATCGTCGAAACCAACGTATATCTGCCCTAATCCTTCCATGTCGTGTACATCCATGCCCATCATGTGGCCCAGTCCGTGAGGCAGGAACATGGCATGAGCGCCTGCACGTACGGCCTCATCGGTATCACCCTTCATCAGCCCCAGCTCCTTCAGACGTTCAGTCATGAGGCGGCACACAGCCATGTGTACGTCCTGATACTTCACGCCCGGCTTAGCCACCTCCAGCACATAGTCGTGACAGGCTTCCACGATGGAATATATTTCCAACTGACGTTGGGTGAACTTACCGTTGACGGGCATGGTACGTGTGTTGTCCGAGCAATAATCGTTCAGCTCGCATCCTGCATCACACAAAGCCAGCCTTCCTGCCTCCAGCTGTACGTCGGAAGGATTGCCGTGCATGATCTCGCCGTGCTGCGAGAAGATAGTTGCAAAGCTCACTCCCTGTGCCAGCGAACGTGCAATGCCATCTACCTGTCCAGCCACGAAGCGTTCTGTCACACCGGGCTTAATCAACAGCTGAGCCGTTGTGTGCATCACATAACCCACGTCGCATGCAGCCTCCAGATAAGCAATTTCCTCGGCAGTCTTTGTCGAGCGCATCTTCACCACAGACTTAATGAGCTTCAACGATGCGGCATCTTTCTGCTGCGAAGGATGAATGCCCAACAAGTCCATCAGCTGAATCTTCGTATCGTGACGATAGAGAGGCAGGAAATGAATGGTTCGCTGGGAGGCAATACAGTCTCCGCATATTTTACTGAGATGAGAGAGAGGGGCAGTGAGGGTGACGCCCACTTCTGCGGCAAGATCAGCCACGGAGGGTGTATAGCCCATCCAAACAATGTCCTCTACGTCTATGTCGTTGCCCAGCAGCATTTCCGTGTTGCTATCCACGTCAATCACTCCCACCAGTCCGTCTCTGTGCTGTCCGAAATAATAAAGGAATGTCGAATCCTGACGGAAGGGTGCATATCCGTTGGCAGGATAGTTTGCAGGTGAGTCGTTGTTACCGAAAAGTACGATCACTCCCTCACCAACCAATTCTTTCAATTCGGCACGGCGCCGAACGTAAGTTTCTTTACTGAACATGATGTTTATGCAGTTATTATCTGTTTTTCCGTTTTTTTATTTGTTACCGGCCTCAAAACGCTGAATCTTGTCAAGATAGTATTGGCGCAGTTCCTTCCAACTGTAGTATGGCCACTGAGTGGTCTGAATAGGCAGGCGTGCCTCACGTTCGTTCAGCAGAGCCTTCACCAGCACCTCGCCTGTCTTTCCCTTCTTTGGGCGGTAGAACACCAGCTGGATGTTGCAGCCCATGGGGAATATTTTATAGTTACGCCACGTATCTTCGAGATGATCCAGATCTTCCACCTTTGCGCCACAATTGTCAAGTTCCAGCAGACAAGCGAGTGGCATGACACACACCTCGTGCCCAAAGCGTAGTGTAGCCTGCGTCTGAGTCACAGTATCGGTGGTCTCAATGATGTTCTTCAGCAGGTTCAGCTGGCTAAATGGCATAATGCTCTCCGTCTGTGGAGCGGGTCCATACTCAAGGTACCAGCCAATGTTGTTCTGTTTCCACAGGTCATAGACCTCATCGGCTGTAAAGAGTGAGAGCATTTCCAAGTCGGTGTCATGGCTCTGCATGTTGACAGCAATCTCAAACAGCTGCCTTGTAAAGGACGCAGCACGCAGGTTGTCGCTCACCCACTGTTGGTCGTTGAACAGAACACCCATCAGTCTCTTGGTGTGTGTCAGTTTCTGCCTGTACTGCTCACGAATAGCATTACGCTTGGCCGTCTGCTTACGCAGTCGGTCAGGCCACGGAGCATTAAGATAGTATTGAAGGGCCTCACTCACATCGTTGTGTATACGTGCAGTAGGGTTGGCAGCCATCAGTTCCTCGCATTCGGCAGTCATCGAGAGTATGCATCGTATGACCACGGTTGAACGTGCATCGATGGCCACGTCCTTGGTTTTGAATATCTCAGGGAAGTTCTGCACCATTCTTTTCCCGATTCCGTGGTGCTGCCTTTCACCCACAGTTGAAAGGTCTCCCAGCCGGTCAATGGTACATGGATAGAACTCTTCCAGAATGCGCAGCACGTCCTTTCCTTTCTGTGTGAGCTTTCCCTGGCTATCAGCATCGCGCATGGTGGTCAAAGGGCCAATATAGCTGTTTTCGCTGATGAGCCAACGTGAGCCGTGACGCCCATAGTGACTCATATAGTACGGCTCGTAGCCCTTTGGTGCGGGTGTAAGCTTTTGCGTTGGCAACTGGCGGTCATAGTCCAGATAATTACTGCCTGCCAAGTAGATATTGGCAGAGATTTCTTCTCTTGCTGTCTGCGCCCCAATGGTCAGCGCAACAGCGGTCATTGTCAGGATAGATAATAATCGTTTCATAATTGGTGCAAAGTTACGAAAAGTCGGGCGCAAAACAAAGGAAATTAAGCTTTTTTTGCCAAGTGCAGTAAAATTGTGATGAGAAAGTGACAAAAACAAAAAAATCCCGTTTCAGCCAATCAGCTTACGCGGGACTCATAATGAAAGGAGGAGTGGTACCTCCAGGAATCGAACCGGGGACACACGGATTTTCAGTCCGATGCTCTACCAACTGAGCTAAGGCACCATGTCTGATTGCATTCCTTTCGTTTGCGGGTGCAAAGGTACGAACTTTTTTTCGTTCCACCAAACTTTTTGCCATATTTTTGCTAAAAAACTTTTCCGACGGGAATTATTAGTGAACATGTTATTAAATTATGGTACGCGTGTACATTATTTATATAAGTCAACTTCCAATAGTTCTTCACAAGCAGCCAGTAAAAGAACTTCGAGTTCATGAAGAAACTGCGTAACGCTTCCAAAAGAAGCGGTATAATGCTTCCAGAAGAAACTGCGTATCGTTTTCAATGCATTCGCCTTGTCCTGTTAGTCGGACTTTTCTCTTCAAGCAATCTAAGGTCGAAATCCAAGCAAGAGAGCGACAAGATCCACGTAAGAGCGAGAGACAAGATCCAAGCAAGGTGATAGTCCGATGGAAAAGAATATGGTGGCTTCTTGCAATTAACTTGGAAACTCATTGACTGATTGGTATTTGATTGTTTCATGAAAAGGTTTCGACAACTCCGACTGCCTGGCATATAAGGGCTTTGAAGAACATATATTCATACATATTGGGAGTTTCAGTTTTGTTCCCGTGCACAATAAATATGCAGTTTTCTGTCACTTTTGCCTTGATTTATATCAAAAAGTAGCAAAACGTAAGCAATTCTGCGAATTTTCTTCCAAAATGTTTTGTAGTTTCAAGTTTTTGCTGTAATTTTGCCGCCCGTAAGCGAATAATTCCTTGCGTCTGTAAAGAAAAGAAAGTAAAAACAAACAATAATTCAATAAAAACAACCAAACAAAGAAAGGAAAAGATTATGAATGCAGCACAAGTTGTAGAACAGTTGAAGCAGCGCTTCCCCAACGAGCCTGAGTACATTCAGGCAGTATCCCAGGTTCTTCCTACCATCGAGGATGAGTACAACAAGCATCCGGAGTTCGAAAAGGCCAACCTCATTGAGCGTCTGTGCATCCCCGACAGGGTTTGCGAGTTCCGCATCACATGGGTTGACGACCAAGGTAAGGTTCAGACCAACATGGGTTACCGTATCCAGCACAACAACGCCATTGGCCCGTACAAAGGCGGTCTGCGCTACCACAAGAGCGTGAACCTGGGTATTCTGAAGTTCCTTGCCTTCGAGCAGACCTTCAAGAACTCATTGACCACGCTTCCTATGGGTGGTGCCAAGGGTGGTTCTGACTTCTCTCCGCGTGGCAAGAGCGATGCAGAGGTAATGCGTTTCTGCCAGGCATTCATGAATGAACTTTATCGCGTAATAGGTCCCGATGAGGACGTACCAGCCGGTGACATCGGCGTAGGCGGCCGTGAAGTAGGCTATCTTTTTGGTCAGTACAAGAAACTGACTCACCAGTTCCAAGGTGTGCTCACAGGTAAGGGCATCCCCTTCGGTGGTTCACTTATCCGTCCAGAGGCAACTGGTTACGGCACTGTTTACTTCCTGTGCTCTATGCTTGGCACACGCAACATCGACATCAAGGGCAAGAAGGTGCTGATTTCGGGTGCTGGTAACGTGGCTCAGTATGCTGCCGAGAAGTGCCTGCAGCTAGGCGCTATTCCCATGACAATGTCCGACTCTGACGGTTACATCTACGATCCGGACGGAATTGACCGCGCCAAGCTGGATTACATCATGGAGCTGAAGAACGTTGAGCGCGGACGTATCAAGGAGTATGTTGAGGAGTATCCCACCGCCGTCTACCACGAAGGCAAGCGCCCCTGGTACGAGAAGGCTGACATTGCCCTTCCTTGCGCTACACAGAACGAGATCAACGGTGAGGAGGCTCAGGCCCTGGTGGACAACGGTATCATTGCCGTAGCCGAGGGTGCCAACATGCCTTCACTGCCCGAGGCCATCAAGATATTCCAGGATGCTAAGATTCTGTACTCTCCTGGTAAGGCCAGCAACGCTGGTGGTGTATCAGTATCGGGTCTTGAAATGTCGCAGAACTCTGAGCGCCTGAGCTGGACTGCTGAAGAGGTGGACAACTACTTGAAGCGCATCATGAACGACATTCACGAGAACTGCGTGAAGTACGGTACTGAGAAGGATGGCTACATCAACTACGTGAAGGGTGCCAATGTGGCTGGTTTCATGAAGGTTGCCAAAGCCATGATGGCTCAGGGCATCGTCTAAGCCTCAAAAGCATCGTGTAAAAGGACTTTCCAACACAAACACAAAACTTTTTGCAAAGAGAGAGGTGACACCCGTAAGAGTGTCACCTCTTTCATTTTATAAGGTAGGAACCTCCTCAGGATAAACCCGAATCGGTCATTAGCGTCATGATGAAAACAGCCTTTATTTTGGAACAGATGTCCTGCTGCTTTGAGTGCGCAATGGGGTTCCATTGTAATCGAAAAGCGGCAGGACCTCTGGAGGATAGTTCACCGTCCTTCCGTTCTTTTATACCACTCCATCAGAAGCCCTCTTCTTATCCCACTACGTACGCCTTCGTCGAGTGTCTGACGAGCCTCCTCCCGACGCCCAGTCATCAGTAGCACATCTACTTTCGACACCACATAATCAGCATTACGCGGCTGAAGTTCAACGGCCTTCTCCCAATCATACAGTGCCGTATCGTACTGGCGATGGGAGGTCTCATAGGCAGCACGCGCAGCATAGCAGATGGCTGAGTCGGGATATTGCTGGACCAAGAGGTTATAATGATCTAATGCCTCGGCATCACGTCCCATCCTCTCACACACCGTAGCCAGACACAGACGAGCCTCCAGATGACGCGGCTGATGGCGCAGCAAGGTTTCATAATCCTGACGTGCCAATGGGTAACGGCGCTGCGAGGTGTGGCAATAAGCCCGATAGAACAACGCTGCCAGATTGTGAGGGTCTCCACGCAGCACACGGTCGTATTCTTCAACGGCATAGTCCCATTGTCCCAGTTCAATATTCAAAGCTGCCTTCTTCAGTCGGAGGTCGACTGATTCGGGTTGTTTCTCTATCTCACGCCTGATTGAGTCAAGCTGTTGAGCCCACTCGGGATGGCTTTGTGCTGGCAAAGGCAGACAGACAATAGTCTGTAACACCATCAGAATCACTATCAGCTTCAAACGTCCCAACGTGGCCGCTTTGCATATAAAAAGTTTCTTTACCTTACTCATTTCTTCACCTCTTCACAGTCTATCATGACATAATCGGGTCGTTTATCTGGCTGTTCAGCAACGAACTCAACGTTGTGGAACTCTACATTCCTTACATGCCGCAAGAAGAACCCTTGGGCGGGCAACACGCCCCACATGGTAGCTTCAGGGTAATCACTCTCCTTCTCGTCTGCAGGAACAGTCACTGCGGGCTGGCCTCCTGCATGGCGAATGATGATGTCCGACAGACGGATGTCCTCAACGGGGTGACCTGGCAGGCCTGTGATGGAACTGCCCGTAGCCCCTGCACCGAAGACACTGATGTCCGACAGCCGCACACCATGTATCATGCCCACACGAGTCACCGGCACATCTGCACTATAAGGACGTGCACGATTGCCCAGACGGATGAAGATGGGAGATTCGGTACCTTCAATGGTAATGCCTTGTACCAACACGTTTTCCATCACGCCTCCATCGGTAATCTCCAACGAAATAGCCGACGTACCTCGCTTGCTCTCATGTCCAAAATACTGGGTACGCTGGTCTTCTGAAGGTTTCACGACACACCCCTGGATGACAATGTTACGAAAGCCCCCATTAGTCTCTGTGCCCAGTTTGATGGCATTGCAATGGCTGCTGACAATACAGTTCTGAATGGTGATGTTCTCACAGAGCCGGGGCGAGGTACTCTTGAGGGTGATTCCGTCATCATCGCTGTCGGCCACAAGGTCACTCACCGTCACATCATGACAGCCGTCAAGATCAAGAGCATCGTTGTTGTAGTTATTGCGGTTGTACACCTTGATACCGCGGATCTGCAAACGGTCACATGCCAGATAGTGCTGCATCCAGCACCCCGAGTTACGAAGAGTAACATCGCTGATGCGGATGTCGCGGCTCTGAATGAAACGCAGCAGATGCGGACGGGTAATACCCTCGTCGTTCCACGACAGTTTAGGAAAGGCAGCACCACGTCCGTCAATCGTTCCATTACCCGTAAGCGACACATCACACACAGAATCAGCATAGACCAGTTGGACCGTAGGACCGCCAGTACGCAGCGACTTGTAGGAAGACGTCATAGGAAGGTAATCGCTCAGACTTGTGCTTCCATAAAGTACGGCTCCCGTTTCCAAATGAAGATTCACATGGCTGCGCAGTACAATGGTTCCCGTTTTATATCGACCGGCAGGCACCACCACACGCCCACCGCCATGAGCCGAACAGGCATCAATGGCCTGCTGGATGGATTCGGTGCTCAGCACGGTGGTATCACTTCTTGCACCAAAGGCAAGTATATTATAATCGTCTGCCAGTGCATCAATAGAAGTCAGCAGACAGAATGCCGTAAAGGCGAGCGTTGTCAGGCGACTCATAACTATTTATTTACCAGGTGATTGTTATACATCAGCTCAAGCCTTGACTCATTCTCCAGGCTTCAAATACTTCTCGCCTGTCTGACGCACTAACTGACGACGGAAACCCTCAGGATAGCCGGGACGCTGAACCCTTGCACCCAGCCCATATGGGGAACGCTGGAACTGTCCTTTGCTATCTACAGGACGTACTGCCATATCATTGTGGCGAACAATGAGATAGGTAGCCAGCTGACGCCAACGGCTAATCATCTCATCGGCCTTACGGCAACTGTAGGACGTCAGGAATTCTGCACGCTCATTGGCATCGGCTATCTGTTGGGCCTGCTCCTCAATGAATTTCTGCTGGGCAAAGTAGGACTGTTCCAACGAGTCGCGTACCTGCTGAAGGTCGGGGAACAAGGCAGAATAGCGCGGATAGACCATATTGCTCACCCAGTTCTCTACCCAGAAGGCATTGTCCATAGAGAAGGTGATATCGTCAGCACCCTTCCCACTGTAGCATTGGGGCTGGCGCGTGGAACAGCAGTAGACAGGGGTATAAGCAACCATGTTGCCATCGTCATTGCCAAACCAGAAACAGCCGCCTACCTCGCGAGGAAGCCAAGAACGCATCTGAGAGACAAAAGTCCAAGCCGTCTGCTGGGTGGACGTTGGACGCTCGTTGAAGTATTTCTTCCCATCCACCTCAAAATAAAGTGGCGTGGGACGATAAGGCATCTGCCAAATACCACCTCCCAAATCCTCAGGAATATCCGATTGGTCGGACACATCAAACGGTGTACCCTCGTAGTGGTCTCGCATGGCAGCCTGCACGTCCTGAACAGTCAGAAGACGGTTGGGCTTTACCCAAAGGGGCATCGGCTCAGCATCCTTCTCTATACCTGCTGCCCAGGGGATATACCGGTCCATGCCATCCGCATAACGGCGGAAGAACTGCCATACCCGGGCATCACATATTCGTCGCCCAGAGAAGTCAGGAGCGGCATAGGCAGCATTATAGCTAAAATCATGGTCGTTACCGTCGTACCAACCCATCTTCTTTGCATAGGAAACAACATTCTTCGACCACAACACGGTCTCCTGTCCTTTCTTCTGTTTCTTGGCTGGCATGAAGGTCGTAATACGGCTCTGGTTGGCGTGTCCGCAAATCATGTCATCGGGCACTCTCATGGCCACCCAAACAGTACGCTCCTTGGAAATAGTACGGTCGCTGGCACAGCCCATCATCTCCATGATCCATGCCTCGTTGGGGTCGCAGATGGTAAAAGTCTCACCCTCGGAGCAATAGCCATATTGCTCTACCAGCGTGGTCATCACCTCAATGGCTTCGCGGGCCGTTTTGGAACGTTGAAGGGCAATATAGATAAGCGATCCGTAGTCAATGATGCCTGTAGTGTCCACCATCTCCTCACGTCCGCCAAAAGTGGTCTCGCCAATTGTGAGCTGCCACTCGTTGGTGTTGCCTATGACATTCCAGGTTTCTGCTGCCTCAGGTATCTCACCCAGATATTTGTTCGTATCCCACTCAAAGACTTTACGCATCTCACCTGGCTGATGCCTGGCTCGAGGATAATGATAAAGATGCATGAAGGCACCGTAAGAGTCAGCGTTGTAAGAACAGATGACCGAACCGTCGGCTGATGCCTTCTTGCCAACAATGAAATTAGTACAAGCCGAAGCCTGATGCCAAGCACCGGCAAACAGCATAAAACTTAGTAGCGAAAAAAATAGTGTCCGTTTCATATACATTATTTATAATTATCGATTCTGATGGTTCTTAAGGCATATTTGTACTCAAAGGCGCAAAGTTACAACAAAAAAACCGAAATGCGCAAACCTTTACGCTTTTTTCACAGAAGACAATGCACGAAAATTTGGCTGTTTGGAAAAATTGCCGTAACTTTGCATTCGCAAACAAAAAACAATTCTAAAACAAATACAAGTAAAAATGAAACCATTAAACAAACACTTCGCGCCTAAGAGCGTGATGCCCGAAAAAGTGATTCAGTTTGGTGAAGGTAATTTCCTTCGTGCGTTCGTCGATTGGATTATTTGGAACATGGATCAGAAGACCGACTTCAACGGCTCCGTTGTCGTCGTACAGCCTATAGAACGCGGCATGGCAGAATGGTTGAATGGCCAGGACTGTCTCTATCACGTTAACCTACAAGGACGCGAGAACGGCAAAGCCGTGAACACCTTGGAGCGTATCGATGTGATTAGCCGTGCCCTGAACCCCTATTCACAGAACGATGCCTTCATGGCTTTGGCCGACCAACCAGAAATCAGGTTTGTCATTTCTAACACAACAGAGGCTGGTATTGCTTTTGACCCCACTTGCAAACTGGAGGACAAGCCTGCCTCATCATACCCCGGCAAGCTGGTGCAGCTGCTCTATCGCCGTTGGCAGACTTTTAACGGCGATCCCACCAAGGGACTTATCATCTTCCCATGCGAGCTGATTTTCCTTAATGGACATGTACTGAAAGACTGCATCAACAAGTATATTGAACTGTGGCAGCTGCCCAGTGACTTCAAGAAGTGGTTTGACGAGGCTTGCGGTGTATATGCCACCTTGGTTGACCGTATTGTGCCCGGATTCCCACGCAAGGAGATTGCAGAGATTCAAGAGAAAATCTCTTATCGTGACAACCTTGTCGTACAGGCTGAGAACTTCCACCTGTGGGTTATCGAGGCACCGAAGGAAGTCGCCAAGGAATTCCCTGCCGACAAAGCCGGACTGCATGTGCTGTTTGTGCCCTCCGAGGAGCCTTACCACAAGCGCAAGGTTACTTTGCTTAACGGTCCGCACACCGTGCTCTCGCCTGTAGCTTACCTTTCTGGCGTAAACATCGTACGCGATGCCTGCAACCATGAGGTTATCAGCAAATATATACACAAAGTACAGTTTGATGAACTGATGCAGACACTCGACTTGCCTATGGACGAGTTGGAGAAATTTGCCGGAGATGTGCTGGAACGCTTCGATAATCCTTTCGTTGACCATCAGGTGACTAGCATTATGCTGAACTCGTTCCCGAAATTCCAGGCCCGCGACCTCCCCGGCCTCAAGACTTTCCTTGAGCGTAAGGGTGAACTGCCTAAGGGACTCGTCTTCGGACTGGCTGCCATCATTACTTATTATAAAGGTGGCAAACGGGAAGACGGTGCAGAGATTGTTCCCAACGACGACCAGAAGATTATGGATCTGCTGAAGGAACTGTGGGCTACCGGAGACACACAGAAGGTGACCGATGGCGTACTCGGCGCAGAGTTCATCTGGCAGGAAGACTTGAACAAGATTCCCGGCCTGAACATTATGGTGAAGCAGTTCCTCGATACCATCCAGCAGGTAGGTATGCTTGAGGCTGTTAAGACCATTTTGTAATTGAACACATAGAATTGACTATTATTGGACGAATATATTGAAATAAAAGGGGCGCGCGTCAACAACCTGAAAAATGTTGACGTGCGTATACCCAGAGACAAGTTAACAGTGATTGCCGGAGTCAGTGGCTCCGGCAAATCTTCTTTGGCTTTCGACACACTTTACGCCGAAGGCCAGCGAAGGTACGTAGAGAGCCTTTCAAGCTATGCAAGGCAGTTCCTTGGGCGAATGAACAAACCCGAATGCGACTTCATTCGCGGCATTCCACCAGCCATAGCCATCGAGCAGAAAGTCATTGCACGTAATCCCAGGAGCACCGTAGGCACATCGACGGAGATTTACGAGTACTTACGCTTGCTCTTTGCACGCATCGGACGTACCTTTTCGCCCATCTCAGGACAGGAAGTCAAGAAGCACTCCACGGAAGACATTGTCCAGCAGATGCTACAGTATCAGAAAGGTACGAAGTTTGCCATTATGTCACCCATCAGGGTTACTGAAGGACGTACGTTGGAACAACAACTCAAAGCATTTGTTTTAGAAGGATACGCACGGATGTTTGCCAACGGGGACTTCATAAGAATAGACGACTATCTGGATAGTGGTGAAACAGACAAACCGCAAACATCAGATCTCTACCTGGTCATAGACCGCCTTTCCGTGGACGACAGCAAAGACACCATTGCCCGTCTGGTAGATTCTGCAGAAACGGCATTCTATGAAGGACAAGGCGAATGCCGCATGATGTTCCTTCCGTCTAACATCGTCTACGACTTCTCCATAAGGTTCGAAGCCGACGGGATGACGTTTGAAGAGCCCACCGACCAGCTCTTCTCTTTCAACTCACCAGTAGGTGCATGTCCTGAATGTCAAGGCTTCGGTAGTGTCATCGGCATTGATGAACGATTGGTTATTCCCAACACGACACTCTCGGTTTATGACGGATGCGTAGTATGCTGGCACGGAGACAAGATGAAAGAGTGGCAACAATGGTTCATCCAACATGCTGCCAACGATGACTTCCCTATTTTTGAGCCTTATATGAACCTGAGTCAGAAAGAAAAAGACTGGCTCTGGCACGGACTCCCAAGCGACAGGGGGAAGAAAGAAAAACCCTGTATTGACCAGTTCTTCCAAATGGTGAGGGAGAACCAATATAAGATACAGTACAGAGTCATGCTGGCACGCTACCGGGGAAAAACCACCTGTCCCAAATGTCATGGCACACGTCTGAAACCCGAAGCGGGATATGTGAAAATCGAAGGACGCAGCATCAGTGACCTGGTGCAGATGCCTGTAGTGAGACTGAAGGAATGGTTCGACACACTACAGCTTTCCCAACACGACACGGAAATAGGGAGCAGACTGCTGACAGAGATTAAAAGCCGACTGCAATTCCTTCTGAATGTAGGACTTGGGTATCTCACCTTAAACCGTCTATCCAACTCTCTGAGCGGCGGTGAAAGCCAGCGCATCAACCTCTGCACCTCCTTAGGCAGTTCACTTGTCGGCTCGCTATACATCCTCGACGAGCCGAGCATCGGACTGCATTCGAGAGACACCGACCGACTGATACATGTGCTCAAAGACCTGCAGGCCTTAGGCAACACGGTGGTCGTGGTGGAACACGACGAGGACATCATGCGAGCCGCTGACCACCTTATCGACGTAGGACCTGACGCTGGCCGACTCGGTGGTGAAATCGTCTATGAAGGCCCCCCTCCCCGCCCCACTGATCATCATGACTACGCTAAGAGCTACCCACTCAGCCACACAGTCAGCTACCTGATGCATCAGGAGGAGATCCCTGTCCCAAAGAGTCGACGTCCCTGGAACCGCTTCATCGAGATTCGCGGAGCCAGAATGAACAACCTCTGCGGTATTGACGTACGCATCCCGCTGAATGTGATGACTGTTTTGACAGGCGTCAGTGGAAGCGGAAAATCCAGCCTTATCAAGGGCATCCTCTACCCTGCCCTGAAACGGCACTTAGGGGATGTCTGCGACCTGCCAGGAGAACATCTTGGCCTGGCTGGCGATCTCGATGCCATCAAACGTATTGAGTTTGTAGACCAGAACCCCATCGGTAAGTCCACCCGTTCAAATCCAGCTACTTATGTAAAGGCCTACGATGCCATTCGTGACCTCTTTGCAGAACAGCCATTAAGCCAACAGATGGGGTTCTCAGCACAGTTCTTCTCGTTCAATGCTGATGGAGGACGATGTGATGAGTGCAAAGGAGCAGGCACCATCACAGTTGAAATGCAGTTCATGGCCGATTTGGTTCTGGAATGCGAATCCTGCCATGGACACCGCTTCAAGCACGACATTCTCGATGTACGTTTTAATGGCAAGAACATTGACGACGTACTGAATATGACCATCTCCGAAGCCATAGAGTTCTTTGGTTCTTCTGGCAAAGGCCAGCAGGAAAAGCTGACAAAGACTATTGTCAATCGTCTGAAACCGCTTGAAGACGTGGGTCTCGGCTACATCAAACTAGGCCAGAATTCATCGAGTCTGTCAGGCGGTGAAAACCAACGCGTGAAATTAGCCTATTTCATAGGTCTGGAACGTCAGGATCCCACTATGTTCATCTTTGACGAACCGACCACAGGACTGCATTTCCACGATATCCATAGACTGCTTAAATCGTTCAATGCACTCATAGAACGAGGGCACACCATTATTATTATTGAGCACAACCTGGAAATCATCAAATGTGCCGATCATATCATTGACTTAGGCCCTGACGGCGGTGATCGGGGAGGTTCATTGGTTTGCGCTGGTACCCCTGAAGAAGTTGCTGCGTGCAAGGAAAGCATTACAGGACAATACTTAAAAGATAAACTTTAAGTATAAATATTCTTAAAAAATAAAGAAAAACGATACAACCTATCGTTATTTTTCGTAACTTTGCGCCGCTTTAAAGCAGTATATACACATACACTCTTGATTTTCAAGTAGTTAATAGAAAAAGGCTAAAGGGAATAAAGAATGAGGCAGTTAAAAATCCAAAAGAGCATCACAAATCGTTCCAGTGAGGCTCTCGACAAGTATTTAGTAGAGATCGGCCGCGCACCACTGATAAGCATCGATGAGGAAATCGAGCTGGCACAGCAAATACGTAAAGGCGGACCGGAAGGGGAACGTGCAAAAAACAAACTTGTGGAATCCAATCTTAGATTTGTTGTTTCGGTTGCCAAGCAGTACCAGCACCAAGGATTGACTCTCACAGACCTCATTGACGAGGGTAACATCGGCCTCATCAAAGCAGCACAGAAATTTGACGAGACTCGCGGATTCAAGTTTATCAGCTATGCGGTATGGTGGATTCGCCAAAGCATCCTTCAGGCCATTGCAGAGCAAAGCCGTATTGTGCGCCTGCCGCTGAACCAAGTTGGTTCATTGAACAAAATCAACAATGAAATCAACAAGTTCGAGCAGGAAAACTTGCGTCGTCCTTCCGTTCAGGAACTGGCTGAAATGACACGCATTGACGAGGAGAAAATCAACCAATCAATGATGGCTGACGGTCACCACATGTCTATCGATGCGCCTTTCCAGGAGGGTGAGGACAATACCATGCTTGACGTGATGTCTTCAGGTGACGACTCACGTACAGACCGGCAGGTTGACCACGAATCCATGGCACAGGAACTGAATGCTGTACTCTCGAAGGTTCTTAAGGAACGCGAGATTACCATCATCCGCGAGTGCTTCGGCATTGGCTGCCACGAAAGGGGGCTTGAGGAGATCGGCGACCGTCTAGGACTGACAAGAGAGCGTGTACGCCAGATTCGCGAAAAGAGCATTTTGAAACTGCGAGAATCGGGGAACGCTAAGATATTAATGAAATATCTGGGCTAAAAGACACATTCAGTAGGAAAAATTTGGCGGCTCCAAAAAAAAATCGTACTTTTGGGGGCGTGAAATGCAACACGTTGATAAAGGTTATCATGCTGGGCATACTCACAAGCAGTATGCCCAGTTATGTTTTGGCACGGAAGAAAGTAACTTCTCCCATACTGAAACATATATTCAACTATCCCAATACAATTTCCGAGAATGATGTCAACGGCTACACATCGAATGTCTATGTGAAACGGACGTTCAGTTGCTGGAAACGTAATGCCACGCTTTGGCTGGTGCCCACCATGTACTCCATAGCAGACGGTGACAGGGTCTTCATCCACGAATCCTACAATCGGGTAAAATTCAAAGACATTCATGTCTACGACATCAACCGTCAGGTGGTATCAAGCACCATCCGCCACAATCGGCGTGCCATGCCTACACTCGTGGAATTCCTGACCCCTAACCTATATGGCGAGACTATTTACATGGACCATCTGCTCTCTCCATTCCATCGCAAGAACTTCCAGTACTATCGTTACGACATCCAGCCTCTCATTACTGGTGTGGCTCACATCAAATTCAAGCCCCTCTTAAATGAAAACACACAACTTGTTTCTGGAGAAGCGGTTGTAGACTTCAGAACAGGAAGAATTATTTCTTCGTCCATTGACGGCGAGTTCGACATGATCAAATTTCATACCGAAACCACTCAGGGCGATGAGGACTCCCGCTCGCTACTCCCCAAGCAATGTAAGACCGAAGGAGAATTCTCTTTCCTGGGCAACCGTATCTTCGCCACTTTCGAAGCTGTATATGATTGTCCGACCACCCTACCCGACTCCATTAAGAATGTAGACTCTCGGGTGCTCATCGACTCATTACGTCCTATTCCTCTTTCCCCTCAAGAAGAAAGCATCTACCAGCTATATGACGAAGCCCACAAACAGAAGCCAACGCCTGCCGACTCCATTCGGGAGGAACGCGACTCCATACGTCAGAAGAAACGTCTTGACTTCTTCAACGACATCATTCGCCACCGCATAGCCGACAATCTGGTACAGTCGCTGCGCTACAAATCAGAACATACCTACTTCAAACTCTCTCCCATCCTGAATCCTCAATACCTGAGCTACAGCCACAGCAAGGGCCTTTCTTACAAAATACGCCTCGGTGCCGAATATTACTTCAATGCCCACAGGTTCTTTCAGTTCAATCCCTGGTTCGGCTATAACTTCAAATACAAGAAATTCTATTTCACTGTTCCCCTTCGATTCAACTACAATCCCAAACGCGACGGTTATATAGAGGTGGTTTATGGGAACGGCAATCGTACAAGACACTCCAGCGTAGCCGACGAGATTCGCCACGAGCATCAAGACACGCTCAAACTGAGTCGCGAGATGGAACTGTTTGACGACAACCATTTGCGTTTGACTAACAATATCATGCTTTTCGACTGGATAGATATTGAAACAGGTTTTTCCTTTCATCAGCGACGAGCCTACGAACCGGAAGCCATGCGTATCTACGACAAGCCCACCGAATACCGCAGTTTTGCCCCCGTGCTCAGTTTCAAGCTCCGTCCCTGGCAAAAAGGACCAGTATTCACGATAGATTACGAACGGGGCATCAAGGGCGTCAACCACTCATCCATTGGCTATGAGCGGTGGGAATTCGACACTTCCATCAAACACCAGTTCCACCCACTGCGAAAGCTGAACATACGTATGGGCAGTGGTTTTTACACTCACAAGGACAGTAACCACTTCGTTGACTACACCAACTTCCGTGACAACAACCTGCCTGAGGGATGGGATGATGACTGGACAGGCAATTTTCAGTTGTTAAGCAGCCGTTGGTATAACGAGTCTGAATATTATGTACGTACAAACCTGTCATATGAGACACCACTGCTATGTGCATCATGGTTACCTTTCTTCGGACACTATATTGAGAAAGAACGCATCTATCTCAGCGCCTTAAGCATCGAGCATACACGTCCCTACTTCGAGCTGGGTTACGGTCTTACGAACCGTTTCTTCTCCATAGGACTCTTCTCCAGTTTCCTTAACGGACAGTTTGATGACTTCGAATGTAAATTCACCTTTGAACTCTTCAGAAGATGGTAAAGCCCCTCACCGTTTATAAAGCCAGTGCAGGCAGCGGCAAGACATTCACGCTGGCCGTCCAGTATATAAAACTCGTGGTCCGCAACCCACAGTCCTACCGCAATATCCTTGCCGTGACTTTCACAAACAAGGCAACGGAAGAGATGAAAATGCGTATCCTAAGCCAGCTCTACGGCATATGGAAAATGAAAGAGTCACCGGAAGACTTTACCGCATCCAAACCCTACATGGAAGCTGTCTGCAAGGCACTTGACAACATCTCACCGGACTTAGTCAGCGAACGGGCAGGAATAGCGCTCAGCAATCTTCTGCACAACTACAACTATTTCCGGGTGATGACCATCGACACATTCTTCCAATCCGTGCTTCGGAACCTGGCGCGTGAACTTGACCTTACCACGAACCTGCGTGTAGGGCTGAACGATGCACAGGTAGAAGAACAGGCCGTAGACCTCATGATTGACGACCTCAAGACCACAGATGCTGTCCTTCAGTGGCTGCTGCGCTATATCATGGACAACATCAACGATGACAAGTCATGGAATGTGATTGGCCAGATCAAGCAGTTCGGAAAGACAATCTTCCGCGACTTCTACAAAAAGGAAAGCAAGGAACTGAACCAGACATTAAGTGAAAAAAACTTCTTCGACCACTATCAGAAGGTTCTGCGCCAGATGCGTACGGAGACCATGGAACGTATACAGCAGCTGGGGCAGGAGTTTTTCGACATTCTCAGCGAAGAAGGACTCAAATCCTCAGACCTGTCAGGTAAAGAACGTGGCATATCCAGTTTCTTCAACAAATTGCGTAGCGGCACGTTCGACGAGAGCATCCTCAACCAGACCGTTTCCAATCACCTGGGCAATCCTGAAAAATGGTACACCAAGACTCATCCACGCCGCGAACTGATCCACATGTTGGCCGAAGGCCGTCTGGGTCAGCTCCTTCGCATGGCTGTGGAAGAGCGTCCCCGGCTTTGGAGACAATACAAGTCTGCCGACCTGACCCTCCGCCATCTCAATCAGCTACGTCTTCTGAGCAACATAGAGCAACGTGTTCACCAACTGAACGAAGAGAACAACCGGTTCATGCTAAGCGACACCCAGCAGCTGCTCCACTCGCTTATCCAGGACAGCGACTCCCCTTTCATTTTTGAAAAGACGGGCAGCCAGCTGGAACATATCATGATTGACGAGTTTCAGGACACCTCCACGGTTCAGTGGCAGAACTTCCGTGTATTGCTCCAGGAGACCATGAGCTACCGCCACTCAGAGAACCTAATCGTTGGCGATGTGAAGCAAAGTATCTACCGCTGGCGTTCAGGAGACTGGCGGTTATTGAACGACATTCAACAGGAGTTTCCTGACAACATGATCTGTATCGACACCGAAAAGCTGCGTTTCAACCGCCGTTCCTCCCGCACCGTCATTGAATTCAACAATGCCTTCTTTGCCGAAGCAGAACGGCAAGAGCGCCTCCTGCTACATGACGACCCTGAAGCCTCTCAGCTGGAACGTGCCTACGCTGACGTTAGCCAGCAAATTGTCAAGGACGAAGAAGGCTACGTGAATATCTGCTTGTTGCCCACAGACAACTATCAGGAAAAGAGTCTGGCACGTTTGACTGACATCATCGGCAACTTACACCAGCAACATGTGCCATTAAACCGCATCGCCATCCTCGTCCGGACAAACCGGCTCATCCCCCTCATCGCCAACTACTTCATGGAGAACCTTCCCGAGATACCCATTGTCAGCGACGAGGCTTTCCGGTTGGATGCCTCGCCTGCCGTATGCATCATTATACAAGCACTTCATCTGCTCACTCATCCTGAAGACAAACTGGCACGGGCTTTCATCATGAAGACCCTACCCAACGGCATTCCCGCATCATTCGACACTGACCGTGAGCGACTCTGTCTGCTACCGCTCTACGAACTAATCGAATACCTCTTTGCATTATTCCACTTGAATGGTTTCGACCACCAGGCAGCCTATATCTGTGCCTTCTTCGACAACCTGACCGACTACATCAGCGAACGGCCTGCCAACATCGACGACTTTGTGAACTACTGGGAAGAGAATCTTGCGTCGAAGACCATCCAAAGTGCCGACATCGACGGAGTGCGACTCATCAGTATTCATAAGTCTAAAGGTCTGGAGTTTGATAACGTCATCATCCCATTCTGCGACTGGCAACTGGAGAAATCGTCAGGCAATGTCATCTGGTGCACACCGCAGGAAAAGCCATTCAGCCAGTTGCCCATCGTTCCTGTTGACTTCAGCCAGAAGGCTATGCTTGGCACCATCTACGAGGATGACTATCGGCACGAGCACCTACAGAACATAGTTGACAACTTGAATCTGCTTTACGTAGCCTTCACCCGTGCACGCAGCCAGCTCTATGTCATAGGACGACGCAACACCAAGAATTGCCGTTCAGCAATCATCGAGAGTGTATTACCACAAATAGCAGGCGACGGGCAAAACATACTGCCCCACTCTACTCTCACAGGCCTTGGAGATGTTGCAGAACCGTTAGTGTTTGAATTGGGTAAGGAAACAAAAGTCGTAAGAGACACTGAGCAAAAGACTGATGAGGAACCGAACGTCTTTCTCCAGCCCAGAGAGCCACTTCACGTCAGTTTGGAATCCTACGCCCGCCAGGCCACCTTCAGACAAAGCAACCAAAGCCGTCAGTTTGTGGAACTTACAGACAGCGGTGACAGTCAGCAGGAAACCTCCTACATACTCATAGGAAGCCTCCTTCACAATGTCTTTTCCACAATCAGCACCACTGCCGACATTGACGACGCACTGAACCGGCTGGAAGAAGAAGGGCTGCTGTCTCCTGGAAGCCAGGGGGAATCTGCACCCAAGATCCGCTCCTCGTTGGTCAGCATGATACGCCGCCGGCTGGACCACCCGAAGGTGGCCGACTGGTTCTCACCTCGCTGGACACTATTCAACGAGTGTACCATTCTGACCAGGAACGAAGGCAAGACAATAGAAAAAAGGCCCGACCGTGTAATGACGGACGGGCATGAATGGATAGTCGTAGATTTCAAGTTTGGAAAGCCTATGGAGGAGCATCAGCAACAGGTCCGTGAATACATGAACCTGCTGCGACAGATGGGCCATAAACAGGTAAAGGGTTACCTATGGTATGTCTATACCAACCAGATCATTGAAACTTGACCAGGTTTTCCTCGGTATCCTCATAATGGTCGGTCTTGCTGAAGATACGCATGATGTTCTTTCCCTGTATCCTGATACGGTTTCGCAGACTATGCATCAGCGAGTGCTCATTCAGGGTACCGTAGCCGGTGATGGCACGTACCTTCCTACTCCACAGGAACTTTATCTTGCCAAACTTCTTCAGTCCGAAAGCCATCGAGCCGTCCTCGCCGCGCTTGATGTCTACACGATAGCCCACCTGACGCCCATATTCCAGATTATAGGCAAAAACCAGCCCCCTGACACTGAGTTCGGGACGATTGAAGTGCTGAACCCAAAGGAACAGGTCACGGAACAGTTCAAACAGTATCAGCCCCAGCCGTGAATGGTCCTTGTCGGGGAAATAGCCCCACAATGCCGAGACACAGGATACACCGGGCTTTTCCAACTCTGCTATCATTTTCTCGAAATAGTGAGGCGGATAGATTGTATCGGCATCCACATCCAAGTAGTACTTTCCACGTGCATGCTCCATTCCGCAGTTACGGGCATGGCCGCAGGAGTGCCTGTATTCTATATAATAAGGTATACCCGACTTCTCATAAATCTCCTGGGTGCGGTCCATGGAGTCATTGTCCACGCCGATTATCTCTACTGGATAACGGCACTTCATCTCGCTAAGCGACCACAGGCAGGCCTGCAGATGCTTCTCCTCGTTGTAGGCTATAATGACGATGCTCGCCAGCGGCTCACTGCTCTGAAGAGCAGCCAGCCGACGGCGGGTATCGTCAATCAAACCCTCCGACACATGTTCAAAGGGCTTGTCATATACGGTCAGATATTTTTCGTACCAGGCCATCAGTCTTACAAACTATGTATATTGAAATCTGAACACAAAAGTCCTGACGCTTCTTTTACAGATTCAGGCTCTTCTTGATAGCCTCAATCTTCTCCTCGGCAGCCTTCGTACAGCGCTCGTAGCAGCCGGCACACTTGAAGCTGGGATCCTTCACCTCAGTGTAGAACTTGATCTTCGGTTCGGTACCGCTGGGACGAACGCTCACCTTTGTTCCATCCTCGCAGAACCACTGCAGCACGTTCGAGGTGTCTGGCATATTCAGCTTGGTCACATTGCCTTCAGCATCCTTGGCCTCCAGTGTCTTGTAGTCCTTCCACAGGCACACCTTAGAACCACCCAGCTCCTTCGGCGGATTCTCGCGGAAGTCTGTCATCATCTGCTTTATCTCGTCAGCACCCGTCTTACCCGGACGCACTACGTTGATGGTCACCTCCTTCGAGAACCCGTATTCTGCGTAGATATCCATGAGCAGGTCGTACAGGGTCTTACCATTGTCGCGAGCCCAGGCGGCAATCTCACAGATCAGACAGATAGAAGCAGGGGAGTCCTTATCGCGCACCTTGTCGAACGGCAGGAATCCGAACGACTCCTCACCACCGCCGATGTACTTCTTCTTGCCCTCATTAACGCGGATCTCATTAGCTATCCACTTGAAGCCTGTATAGCAGTCCATGTACTCCACACCGTTCTTCTTGGCAATCTCGGCTATCACCTCGGTGGTCACGATAGTCTTCACCAGGAACTCATTGCCCTTCAGCTGGCCAAGCTTCTTCTTGTTAGCGATGATATACCAAGAGAACATCATGCAGGTCTGGTTACCATTCAGTATCTCCCACTCACCCTTCGGGTTACGGCAGACAATGGCCAGACGGTCAGCATCGGGGTCAGAAGCAATCACCAGGTCGGCATTCAGTTTCGTACCCAGCTTCATACCCAGGGTCATAGCCTCGGCATTCTCTGGATTCGGGCTGACCACTGTGGGGAAGTTACCATCGATGACCATTTGTTCGGGCACCACATGGATGTTCTGGAATCCCCAAGAACGCAGGGCCATCGGGACAATGACGCGGCCTGTGCCGTGCATGGGCGAGTAGACAATGTTCAGGTCCTTCTGGCGCAGGATAACGTCCTGATCTACCATGGCCTCCTTCACAGCCTGGATATAGTCCCAGTCCATCTCACCGCCGATAGGGATGATAAGGTCCTTGTTGCCCTCAAACTTCACATCATCTATCTTCACCTTGTTCACCTCGTCTATGATACCCTTGTCGTGGGGAGCCAGCACCTGGGCACCGTCATCCCAGTAAGCCTTGTATCCATTGTACTCACGGGGGTTATGACTGGCGGTGACGTTCACACCAGCCTGGCAGCCGAGCTGACGGATGGCAAACGAGATCTCAGGCGTAGGACGCAGGCTCTCAAACAAATACACTTTGATACCGTTAGCTGAGAAAATGTCGGCCACGGTCTCAGCAAACATACGTCCGTTGTTGCGGCAGTCGTGACCCACCACCACAGCACTCTGCTTGCCTGGGAAAGCTTTGTTGATGTAGTTGGCAAAGCCCTGCGTGGCCATGCCCACAATGTACTTGTTCATGCGGTTAGTACCAGCACCCATGATGCCGCGCAGGCCACCCGTACCAAACTCCAGATTCTGGTAGAAGGCATCTATCAGCGCCGACTTGTCCTCTGCATCGAGCATAGCCTGTACTTCCTTGCGTGTCTCCTCATCGAAGGCCGGAGAAAGCCATTCCTTTGCCAGTGCCTCGCACTGAGCAATGAGTTGAGCGTTATTTTCCATAATCTTTCCTTTTAATAATAAATATGTCTATGAGTTCTAAGTTACAAATATCTACAAGTTTTAAGCGACTGGCCCTACGGACCATCAGGTCATTACCGGAGCACGCATCGGCAAACTCTCCGTTTTATTCTACAAAGTTACAAATAGTTTGTCGAAGATAGTATCTTCCAGCCTTTCTTTTTTGTTTTTTTAGCATACCAGCCCTCTTTAGCACGGAAAAACACTGAGCGACACTGTTGCTTTAACCCGAATCGGTCATTAGCGTTATGATGAAAACAGCCTCTATTTGGGAACAGATGTCCTGCTGCCTTGAGTGCGCAATGAGGTTCCATTGTAATCGAAAAGCAGCGGGACAGATGACAAAAAGAAATCTTGTTAGCGCATAACAGTGTAATGACCTATTGGGCTTAATTTCATGGGAGAGGAATGGGAGAGGAATGGGGGACACCGTCATGCCTTTAGTATGACACTGTCGCCCTTTTAGTATCATACCATCGCACCTTTAGTATCATACCATCGCGGCTTAAGTATCATACCATCGAGTTTCCAGTATTGTCCGGTAATGAGCGGCCTGTAAGGCCTTGCAAGCGCTGAAAGTGCAAGGTGCAGGTCTTTCCCGTTGGAATCGGCAAAAATTGAGCCGATCCGTCATAGTCAAGGTGGCTGACATGCCTATTTGTCGGCAATGAATACATTGCAGGGGAATGAAGAGTCTGTTCACCTTGCCACTCTCGCTTATTCGCTTACGTTCACTCTGCCGTTAACATACCTAGTGAACCGAGGAGAGAACGGGAGTGAACGAGGTTCAGTGCCTGAGCGGATTCGCTTAAGATCCTTTTTTGGAATAATCGGGTCTGCCAAACAGCTTGATGCCATGTTACGACAGGTTTGTTAGCCTCTATAACGAACTCAAATATCTCAAGTAAGAAACGGTCTGAACGGGCATAATTGCGAAAGTCAAATTATTTTACTTTCTTTTTGCTATGAAAAAGGGGATTTGGCATAACCACCCCAAAAACGCGAGTTAACTCGATCAGTCGTTTGAGTTAACTCGATTGATTGTTTGAGTTAACTCAATTAATCGAGTGAGTTAACTGGATTGAAAGTAGTCATTTCCGGGCCTTCCCGATTTGTCAAGAATTCCGATTCCTATTCAAATCCAAATTGAAGAAGGGGCAAGAAGAAAAACAGCGAAGAAATTTGGTGTTTCGCTCGCTTATTCGTACCTCTGAGCTATGCTCGAAGGTACTCCCGTTGACTGTCGTCTACCTCAAACGCGACTCGGCCATCCAAGCGTGCTTGATGGCACTTACTGCTTTTTCGGTTCGAAAACACTCAAATATATTTGGTGTTTTGCTCGCTTATTCGTACCTTTGCAGTCGATAAAACGACAGACAGTTATATGAGAGACAAGACATTCATCTGTTTCGACTGGGCCTTGAAGCGCCTGCTGCGCGACAAGGCCAACTTCGGTGTGCTTGAGGGGTTCGTGTCCACGCTGCTGGACCGTCCGGTGAAAATCCACCGCCTGCTGGAAAGCGAGGGTAACAAGGACCGTGACGACGCCAAGCTGAACAGGGTGGACCTGCTGGCAGAGGATGAAGACGGCGAGATGTTGCTGGTAGAGGTGCAGGGAGAGTCGGAGTATGCCTATTTCCAGCGCATCCTGTTCGGCGCATCGAAGTTGGTGACGGAATACATCGACAGCGGCAAGAACTATGAGAACGTGAAGAAGGTCTACAGCATCAACATCGTCTATTTCGACCTCGGCCAGGGCAAGGACTTCGTCTACCGCGGCCGCACGGAGTTCCGTGGCGAGCACTATGACGACGTGCTGCAGCTGTCGG
>JAEEQB010000029.1 GCA_016285075.1 Prevotella sp. | reverse complement strand
GGAGGCCATAAGCAGTCCCCCTGCCACCGAATAGCGTAACAGGGGGCTTGGAAAGAGGATGATTTTCTGGATTTGCTGGCTATAAAGCAAGTTCAGAATGGGGATTCGTGTTTAGCGGACAGTAATAATTCGAAAAAGAATTTTGGGAGGCGCAATGACGAAGTCAGGAAAAAGGATATCAAAGAACAAGTAGAGGCTGAGTTGGAATCGTTGGAGTTCAAAGATGAGGAGAAGGTCAAAGGCACTAGGGACCTGTTCCTCGAGACACTGACAAAGATTGGCTGTCAGTATGAGATAGACCCTGAGGATGGAAACATTCTTTTCGCTTATCAAGGTGAGTATTTCGTGGCCAGTGCAACTAACGAGGGATGGTACGTACGTATTTGGGATACTTATTGGGGACATGTGGAACTATATGATGTTGACGAGTTCTCCAGATTAAGAAAGGCGGTTAATCATGCCAACATCAATTGTGCCACGATGACAGTCTATACCATTAATGAAGAGGGGAAGACTGTCGATGTTCATTGTAAGTCGGTATTCCCTTTCATGCCTCAGATGCCAGATCTGGAAGACTATCTGCGGAATGAGTTAGGTGACTTTTTTACCGCCCATCACCTCGTCGGCAACGAGATGGCCAAGCTCAGAGAACAAGAAGAAAAAGTATCTATCAATTAATAATACTTAAATTTCACAAGTTTGTGAATCACAAACTTGTGAAATTTGATTCTTTTTATTATCTTTGCCTTCAAATTCAATAAGTTATGGAGAAAAGTTTTGTCTATGGAGTAGCTGTCAGTGACTACAATTTCACTGGTCGCGAGGAAGAAACACGCCGTTTGAAACAGAACTTCGAGAATGGCATCAACTCCATTCTGATTTCTCCTCGTCGGTGGGGTAAGACGTCGTTGGTGGATCATGTCTGTCGCCAATTGGAGGGTAGTGATATCATTACTGTACGCTTGGATATCTTTGGCTGTAGAAGCGAGTATGATTTCTACAATGTCCTGGCGGCGGCGGTACTGAAGCAAACAGCCACCAAAGTCCAATTGTGGATGGAAGAAGCGAAGGATTTCTTGTCACGGCTCACCCCAAGAGTCAATATCCCTTTAGATCCGACCTCAGAAATAAGTGTTTCTCTTGGTATCACTCCTGAGACTCACAATTCAGAGGAAGTGCTGAATATGGTTGAGGTGATAGCCAGGCGCAAAGGCCGTCACATCGTCGTATGCATTGACGAGTTCCAACAGATAGGCGAGTTTGAGAATACGAAGTCTGTACAGGCCAAACTTCGATCTGTATGGCAACATCATCATGATACGTCCTATTGTCTGTTTGGCAGCAAGCGCCACATGATGAGTAAGATATTCCTTAATCGCAGCATGCCCTTCTATCAGTTTGGTGACCTGATGTGGCTACAGAAGATTCCGACGTCTGACTGGACTGGCTATATTGTTAGTCATTTCGAGCATGCAGGTCGGCATATCTCTGATGAGATGGTTACAAAAATCTGTGAGGCCGTTGACCATTATCCGTCTTACGTGCAGCATCTGGCTTCCATTGTCCTGAACCATACGCCTCAAGGAGAAACGGCTATTGAGGAAGTGTTGCCATCTGCCATCAAAGAACTGGTAAGCACCAATGAGGCACTTTACATGCAACAGATAGAATCACTTTCAGGTTACCAGATGAATCTGCTTCGAGCCATTGTCTCAGGTATTCATTCTGGATATAATGAGAAGAAAGTGCGTGCTCAGTTCGATTTGGGCAGTCCTTCCAACATGGTTCGGCTTCGTGATGCTCTCATCGAGCGCGACATCATCTATTCTGAGATGCGCCAACTTTATATTACAGACCCTGTCTTCACCCTTTGGTTCAGACAACGTTTTTTATAAATGTTTGGGAAGTTGACCGTATTTAACTCTTTTTTACACAACGAACGCTGTTATAGCAAAAAGTGTGCCAAACTCGCAAACTTCTGTTAATCTGATAGATAGGCAAGATTTGGAGAATTCGAAATAATGTCGTAACTTTGCAGTGCTGCTCGAGCGCCGGCTTCACCCCAGCAAAAAGTGAGCTTTGACTTTCCCCTTCGGGCTGTCGAGCTAAACCTTCTGCATTCGGTTTGCACGGTCCTTGCACCCGCATTTGGGAAACTCCCAGAAGCGTTCCACTAAATCTTGTTCTAATGTTTAATCGTACAATCATGTATGCTAAACTCGCATGGGTTTATGCAAAAGGAATCTGCGGCTTCCGTCGCAAAGTTTATGACCTCAAGTTTGTCCATGATGACAACATGTGGTACATCGATATGCCTTGGCCTGGCGATCGATACAACCTCGCCATGGTTGCAGGCTCCAATCATCTGTTGACCTTTCTTGATACAAAGAAAGAGAATCGTGTACGTGTGTTAGTCCGTCCATCCAAGAAGAAACAGACCAGCATGAACGTTTTCGTTAAGCCAAATGAGCAGAATGATGCTCGCATCAATTCTGCCATGGCGAGAAAAGGTCGGATGAAATCCAATGGTTATTTCGAGTGTGTGAAGCAGTATTCTGGGCTATTTGCAGGTGCTACTTACAAGGTTAACGGCCTCGAAGGCTTCACCCGTGAAATCTGGATTTGCCCTGTCACCCTTACCGTCTTGGGCCACTATCCTCAGTACATTTACATTAAGCAGATGCCAATAAGCATCAATAATGATTAGTATGAAGAGAAAATTCAAATGGATTGACTTGGCATTACTGCCATTCGGATTGTGTGTGTTGTTCCTGCTCTTGTTAGGTAAGCTCTTTGGGCTTACCTACAAGCAGATCTCTGTGGTTTTCAACCTGTGGGTGCAGGGAGCTATCCTGGCATTGTTAGGCTTGGCTCCCTTTGGAATAGCCGTCTACAAGATGATGGAATCATTTTCGATGTGGTGGCTGTTACTTTCTGCAGTCTTACTGGTCTATGGTATCGCATACGTGTATGCTTTCATCAAAATGCTGCAGCATTATCATCTGCCATTCAATGCTGCGTTTGACCTTTGCGTGGTTGATTTGCAGAGGTTAGCCAGGAAATGGCATACAACCTATCAGATGGTGAACCTGCTCATTTTTATTCTCTTTTATCTGGTCCTCTTAGGATTGAATATTCTTATTGGCTATTATCTCATTTCTCTTTAAACAAATCAAAATGGAAATCTATCAAATCGCCCTAATGGTCATCGGTGCTGTCGCACTTGTTTGGCTGTCTTACAAGGTTCTGAAAGGATTCATATGGTGTTTAGACGCTGGACTGGCCAGTTGTTTCAGAGAAAAGTTCCCCTTCTGACAGGTGGTGCTCAATATGAGGTGAGTGGAATTGCTGGATTTACAAAGAAGATCTGGCTGTGTCCTGTAACACTCTTTGTCCTTGGGAACTATCCTGCCTACATCTACTTAAAGAAAAATGTCTAACAAAAACTCATTAACTCATTAAAAACAATCAACAACATGAATCAGAAAATCTACAACCTTATCATTCTGGACGCCTCTGGCTCCATGTACAGCATCAGAAACGAAGCCATCGCTGGTGTAGTGGAAACCATTCAGACCATCCGTACGGCTCAGGAAGAAAATGCCGATCAGGAACAGATACTCAGTCTGGTCGTGTTCAACGGCAAACACATTGCCACAGTCTATGACCGTATGCCCATCACGAAGGTATCCGACTTCAACGAGAAGGATTATCAGCCTACAGACAATACTCCTCTCTATGATGCCATGGGCGACTCTATCACCAACCTGCAGCGATACATCGATGAGAAGGACAATGCCCTGGTGACCATCATCACAGACGGTTATGAGAACGCTTCGAGAGAGTGGAATCATCAGCGAGTCTTCCAGCTGGTAGAGGACTTGAAGAAAAAGAACTGGCTCTTCACCTATATCGGTGCCAATCAGGATGCTCTGGCGGTGGCCCGAAACATGGGTATTGACCATAGCATGAACTTCATGTCCGATGCTGAAGGTACTAAGGCGATGTTTATGAAGGAAAAGCGCTCACGTAAAGCATTCTACGACAAACTGCGCAGCATGAGCTTCAAAAAAGCGATGGCAGAAGAAGACTACTTCATGGATGATGACCAAGGCGGCGAGAACGGTCATGTGTAATTGCAATGACAGGAAAGGAACCATCATCCGAGGATAAGAACAACGTTCATACAACAATCCCGCCAGTTCATACAACGTGGCGGGATTTTCTTGGCCAGGTAGTATAGAAAGGCTAACTTTGCAACATCAAAAAGCAATACGAGATGAAAAAGATTCTGAAATGGACGATTATTGGAACATTCCTGGCAGTGATAGCTGTTGGAGGATTTGGGCTATGGATTCTCTTCGGCAGCAAGACGAGCAATCCCAATAACTACAAGACTATTGGTGAGATTCCTGAACCTTGGGGGTATGAGCGCATCAGTGGTGACGATGTGGCTTACACAAACTATTTGCGGAGCCTGCCGCTGAAAGAACGGGGAGCGAAAGTTCAGCTCTATACTGGTGGAAATGCCAGATTCCAGTCACTCAACTATGCCGTAGTAGATATGCCTCTGCTGTCAAATGCAGAGCAATGTGCTGATGTTTGTATGCGGTTGAGGGCAGAATACCTCTATATCACAGGTCAATACGGACGCATCCGATTCCAGAATGTGAATGGGAAGACGTTGAGCTATGGAGGTGGCGGTTCCCGCAAGTCTTTTGAGCGTTATCTGAGGAATCTCTATGGAGTAGCCAGCACCTTTTCGCTGAGCCGCGAGATGAAGACCAGACGATTGGCAGACATGCAGCCTGGTGATGTGTTTGTCTATCCTGCCCGTTATGGACAAAAGTACGGACATGCAGTCATGGTGATTGATGTGGCCATCAACAGAAGAGGCAGGAAAGCCTTTCTCCTGGCAGAAGGAAATACGCCTGCGAGGGAAATCCATGTGATGCGGAATTTTGAGAATCCCTTCCGATCTCCATGGTTTATGCTCGATGAAGATGCAGACAACCTGATACTTTCAGTATTTCATTATAAGGCTACAAACTTGAAACATTTCTGATATTAACACATAACAAAGAATAACTATGAAATTGAATACTATTGTAGTTCTGCTTTGCGCCATAATTTGTATGGCCAGTTGTTCCCAAAACCATGGTGAGAACAGTGAACTTTCTGATGAGGAAGAAGTCAGATGCCTGTGCCCACCAGTCATACATCTTCAACCATTTGGCAAATTCAGTCAACATGAGGCTCAACTGTTAGGGAAAGAACTAACGAAGAGAATCGAGGACATATTTGGTGTAGAATTGGAATGCGAGGTACACCCTCCATTGCCCCTTTCAGACACTTTGTTGAACGTTTTCGTTAAGCCAAATGAGCAGAATGATGCTCGCATCAATTCTGCCATGGCGAGAAAAGGTAGGATGAAATCCAACGAAGGCCATACAAGGTACAGAGCTGACAAAATCATAAGATCAATGGCTGCAAATGCTAACAGACATAACATCTACATCGGATTAACGCATAAGGATATATCATGCAGCGTACATGGCAAGAAGGACTGGGGTGTACAAGGACTTAGCCTTATCCCGGGTAACGCTTGCGTGGCTTCAACGTTCAGGGTAAAAGACAGACGGGATTTCTGGAAAGTCGTATGCCATGAGTTTATCCACACCTATTTCACCTATAACCATTGCCCTAAAGACGACCCGTCTTGTTTGATGCAAGCTGCAAAAGGACATCCTCGCTACAAAGGAAAGAATGGGCTATGCCCACATTGTAGTAGCGTACTGAAGATATAGCCTGCATATTAATCATAAAAGATTGGGGGGCTTGTTGAAACGGATAACAACTCATACAACAAACCAACAGGTTCATACAACACATCAAGTATTTTTTTCTCCTATTCAATAAGTATTCGTAACTTCGCATCGTCAAACAAAGGATTTGTAAAATGAAACAGTTGATTCTTACTTTGATGGTTGCGCTCATGAGCGTGATGGCATCAACGCCCGCTGCAGCGAAAAGCAGCAAAAACGAGTTGAAGAAGAGCGTTCCGACCAACCTGATCGTCAAGCAGACGACTCAGTTCAGTGACGGTCGTACACTGGTCATATACTACAAGAAGCAGGGCATGAACTGCGAGGTGTATTCACCATGCAGTGCTGGTGATTACAGCGTGACCGATGCATCCAAGATCAAGTCCACCAACTTCGAAGTGGTTGACAAGGTTGAGGGAAAACTCTACAAGAAGGCTTCTGTTGGGGAGGTGACACGCATCATCAAGAAACTCGTGAACCAATATCTGTAAATGGTCTATGCTGAAATTCTGTTGCTGTGTATTACCATATTGGTATTCACAGCAACTTCAAAAGACAAGGAATGATGAAACGACGTAAGAGATGGGGATGTCTGGCTGTAATACTGTTGTTTACCATCGTGGCAGCAGTGTTCGGCCTTCATTGGGCATGGAAGTACTATGGCTTGCCTGAGTGGCCAGACCGCAGGGAGTATAAGACGATAGAAGAAAGAGCCGAGAAAGCATTAGCCTTTGCCAAACGTCATGACATGAACGAGCATTATGCGTTGTTTGTGGACTATCGTATCCCATCGGGAACGCCAAGGCTCTTTGTTTGGGACTTTCATCAGAAAAAGATAGTAGCAAGCACCTATGTCATGCACGGGCCAGGTGGTGGAAGCACAGCTGAACGTCCTGTGTTTAGTAATAAGCCAGGAAGCGAGTGCTCATCATTGGGACGCTTCCTTGTCACCAAAGAACATGGCCACACGCTTAAACGCAGCTTTCGGATAAAAGGCATGGATATGGATAATCAGTCGGCTTATGCCAGAGGGCTGATGATCCATAGTTCTCGCTGGGTGGATAGTCATTGCTGGATGCGGTATATTCCCCTACACCGTGCAAGTTGCCAGGGCTGTGTCACTGTCTCTTCCAGAGGAATGAACTACTTGTGGTCACTCGTCAATAAAGAACAAAAAGCATTATTGCTTTGGAGCTTTGTTAGTAAACAAAGTTAAAAATGATGCTGAATCAGAGGAATTTTCAACAAAAATGTGTATATTTGCCGCATGGAATGGCTCAGAATATCTACCAGTACCGAAATGGTGCGAGTCGCCACGGATGAGATTGTCTATGTCCGTGCCGACGGTAACTATTCTGATCTCGTATTGACTAATGGGCAAAGACGCAAGATGACCTTCCAGCTTCACTTCTTCGATGAGGTTTTCCAGCAGTTGCAGAACAATATGTTCGTCAGAGTGGGAAGAAGCCTGATTGTCAACAAGAGATATATCTATGTCATCAACTTGACGGAGCAGCAACTCATATTGTCTGGAGGCGATATCAAGGAACCCATCGTATTTTATGGGCAGCCTAAAGCCGACAGTCCTCAGAATATATCTCTTGCACGTGAAGGACTGAGGCAGTTGAAGGAGTTACTTGAAAATGAGAAAGGGGTAGACAATGGATGATATAAACATGCAGAAACCAGAAGTGCCCATCATCATCATCGAGCGTGATGAGCAGCCACAGTCCAAGGAGATTGTGACAAAGGTCGTTGCCCCTTCCAAGAAACAGAAGTGGCTGAAGCGGTTCCTTGCCTTTGCAGTCGTTGGCTGTATGATAGTAGCAGCCATCGCAGGCTATTATCTTTGGAACTATTACTATAATATAGGCATATCCGTTTCTGTCTCTCCAGAACAGAACATCGAAAAACTTAAGATGCCTGTAAAGAAAGAGACTCCAGAGATTGTGATGACCAGCGACAGCATTCTTGGCGTAGCAATGGACTTCTATGCCATTCATGGATTGAAGGCCTCCATAGAGTTTGAGGAGCCCGATACTGCAGACACATCAGTATTCCTCTATTCCCGTTGTGCTGATCATACCGCTGACGGACGTTATTTGGGAAGTTTAGTTGCAGAGGGAGTGGAAAAACAAAGCGACCGTTCCCGCCTCGGCTATATGGCAATGGCCGACGGCAATATGGTGATAGGTATCAGCCGTAGCGAGAAAGTGAAGGATTATGTTATAGATCGTGGTGGTTCGTTCTTCCGCCAGTTCATCCTTGTGAGTAATGGCATGATTCCAAGCCGTTTCTTCCTACATGGAAAGGTGGAACGTCGTGCAATAGGACGCATTGACAACCAACTTTACTACATTGCTACTCGCCACAAAGAAACCCTTTGGGACTTTGCCGATGCCCTCCGTGAATATGGATTTATAGATGCCATATATATCACCGGCGGTGCCGATTATGTGTTCTTTCGCGATAAAGATGGACTCCGTCATGACATTGGCAATGCTACCGATTATCCCCATACAAAGTGGAAGGGCATGATTCCTTGGCTGGTGTTCAGGAAGCATCAGTGATAAGCAACACGACTCTGCGAAACGTCATAAGAAAGGTACTGGTAAACCCGTAATGGGATTTAGAATTCTTGACAGATTGGTCATGTCGGAAATGGCTATTTTCAATCCAGTTAACTCATTCGATTAATCGAGTTAACTCAAATCATCGATCGAGTTAACTCAAACGGTCGATCGAGTTAACTCAAGTTTTTGGGGCAGTTATGCCATGTGACTTTTCCTATATGATGAAATATTGACAAACTTCAATTGGATTGCAGGTGAACCACCTCAATCGGTACATTACGCACCTTGTGACTGGATCCAGGTTAATCAATGCCTGCGCAGGATTGTACCTCAGTTGGGACCCGACTTTTTCCCCACTAACTTAATTGTATGTCTTGTTGCTGGGTTCATTATTACATACTTAATTCAAATATTCAATAGCTAATGACAAAGAAATCAACTTCCATCCCCGGCCTCAGCTTCTCGTGGAAGCGAGCACTGGGCATCACACAGGCAAAGCAAAAGATTGCCAGAGAAACGGGCATCCCAACCTCAAAGGCTGGGTTGGAACGGAAAATCGGTAATGTAATACTGAAGGCGTTGTTGGGAAAAAAGTAATTTAGAATATGAGAGTTGCAGGAAAGTCAGACATCAAATCCCAGTTCGCGGGCCATCTGCTTGATGACATTCAACTTGACGGTGGACGCATCCTCCTTATCGTAAATGGTGAGCAGGGCTATGCGTCCTTCGTGCTCGGCAATGATGGCGTTGGCCGTTGATGACGCGGACACCTCCAGACTTGCCTCGTCCTTTGGACGAAATGGTCATACGAATCTTACGGATGCCTGGACAAAGTTCTGCACCTTGGGAAGGGTTCTGCTGAAGGCTTTTCTTAAAGTCCTCTGGGATTTGTTGTTCGCTGCAAAGATGCAACAAAATTTTGTAACGGTAATGCTTTAATATGAAAAAGATGGCCTCATTTCTCCTTTTGTTGCTGGCAGTCATTGTATTTGCCACATGGCAGTACAGGCTGCTCTGCTTGCTGTTGTTTGTCTGGCTGAACCGGCAGTGGATGATTCAAAAATATGGACGACACTGTTATCGGATAACAGTTCTACTGCTGATAGTGTGTATCTTCATTGCTATCCCAAACTATTTCCAGCGTGGACGGACGCAATTGGTGTATTTGGATAGTGATGGAGAACGAATCAGCACACCGTTGCCCGTGTATCTGGCCAATTCCGTCTTGCCCGAGGAGGAACTGATGAATGCGGGTATGAAGGCAACAGCAATCCTTCCCCCAGCATCGCTTAGCCCTGTTTTTAAAAATCTGGGCAGCAGGTTTGTCCGTGATGCTCAGCGCGACTTTTGGAGCGGAATGGCTTGGACGTTCTATGCTCCATATAACAGATTGTCCTTGCAGGGCAGCAATCCAGGTTCGTTTGCATATGCCCAAGCAATGAACGAGATTGCAGGAACCAACTTTGATGGGGTGTATATTACAAAACCAAGACATGACGACAAAACGGTAAAGTACCCTGTTGTATTCTTTGCTCATGGCTATCTTGGTAGCTGGGAGTTGTATCAAGGATTATTCTCTCGATTAAATGACTGCTTTGTGGTGAGTATTGGGACGCGGGACTTGTCTGGTATCTTCAGCCGTCAAGATATCAACAAGGTGTTCACCAAATACCTGCCAATGCTGAAAAACGAGGGATACAACATTGAAGAGAGTCGTCTGCATTTGATTGGTCTCTCAAACGGTGGAACTGCTTCGAACGTGGCTTTACGCAGTTTTTCGGACAAGTTCCAAACAATCACATTTATCAGTACATCGTGTGATGTCATTAAACGATCGAAAGCGAAAGTAATACTGTTCGGTGGTGGAAAAGATGCTAGTGCAGTAGGACTTCCTTCAGCCGCTCGTCACCTACAGAGATGTGGAACAATGACAGCGCTGATGTTCGACGAAAATGAAAACCACTATATGATGGTGCATCAGGCTGACGAAATGCTGGATTTCCTGAACAAGGAAATGGGATTGCTAAATGAGAAATGATTTCGTACATTAAAATGTATATTTCATACAAGTAATGAACATACATGAATGAATTCTTGATTTTTGGCTTTAACTTTGCAGAAAAGTTTAACTCAAAAAAGTATTTTTATGGGATTCATTATTGGTTGTATCGTTTATGTAGTTGTATGCGAAGGCATTTGCAAAATGCTTGAGTTGGAAGATTTCAACAAAAAGGCATGGGTATATGCAATTGTAGGCTGTGTGGGTAGTTTCTTGATAAAGGGAATGATGTAGTAAATGACTTTATGGGGAGCAGGGTACTGATCATATCGAACACAAACGAACTGGTGAGGGTGAAGCCGGAGCGGGTGGTGTATGTCGAGTCGGATGGCAACTATTCGACGATGGTGCTGCATGACAAGACTGAGCATGTGTTTACGATGAATCTGGCCCATTGTCAGGAACTGATTGAGAAGCAATTAGGCAAAGAGGCTGAAACGTTTATCCGCATTGGTAAACAATTGATCATCAATCGCGACTACATTTTCAAGATCAATGTAAACAGACAAACGCTGATCATGTCGGACATGGCACTCAATCAGACCTTTACGCTTCAGGCATCGAAGGAGGCCCTGAAACAACTGAAGGCATATATGGAAACCAAAGCAGGGAAGGAGGTTAGGCTATGAGAGATGATGAACTGCAGGTGTTAGGCGAACCTCGGAAAAAGAGCAAGCGGGAGAAATGGAGAACTGTCATAGCCGCATTCTCTCTGGCAGCTGTAATTGCTGCTATAGGAACTGTGGGCTATTCCTTATCTAAAGACGAGCAAGAAGAACAGGTAGCGAAGAACCCTGGCGATCCTACTATCATAGCAGGACTGCAGGAGTGTGTTGACTCTCTGCTAAACGAGAAGTTGAAGGAGATTGATGGTCTGCAGGGGCAGGTCATCGTGATGGAGGTGCAGACGGGTGAGATATTGGCGATGGCAGGTCGTGAGCGTAAATATGATGGGACATTCCAGCCTTGTAATAACTTCGCCTATCAGCAGGAACTGGGATCTGTAATGGAAACAGCATCACTGCTTGCTGCTATGGAAACGGGAAAAGCCCAGCTCTATGACATCGTCGATACAGGAGAAGGGATATGGACTGTGGGTAATGGTTGGATGATGAAGGACCATAACTGGCGAAGAGGTGGCTATGGAGTAATAACGTTGGGCAGGGCTTTGGAGGTTAGTTCAAATATCGGAGTAAGTAAAACCATCTGGAAGATTTTCAAAGGACACGAACAGGACTTCTATCATCTATTGGATTCTATGAGTTATGGACAGCCTGATTCCATTGACGGAATAGATGGGTTACATCCCACAAGTTATGATTCTCCTAAACGTTCTGATTGGATGGACGAATACATCCTTTGGAGTTCTATAGGCTATAACCGCAAGATTGCCCCCATCCAAATGCTGACATTCTATAATGCTATTGCTAATAATGGAAAAATGGTGAAGCCAACGCTGAAAAGTGGCGAGGTGGAGGTCATTAATCCGCAAATTGCGAGCAAGGAGAATATCGCCAAAATGCAAACGGTATTGGATCATGTAGTAAGTCAGGGACTGGGCAGAAAGGCCTGTACTCCGATTCTAAAGGTTGCAGGAAAGACGGGAACATCAACGGTAAAGGAATACGATTTTGGCTATGACACTTATGTGGATGAATATCAGCTTAGCTTCTGTGGCTATTTCCCTGCTGATGAGCCTAAGTACAGCATCATTGTGAGCATGAATAAACTGGGACTTCCTGCCAGTGGCGGAGGCATGGCCGGTGTTTTGTTCCGTCATATCGTCGAGCAGATGGTGGCCTACGGGTTGCCTGCTGTTTTCGTCGTGGATGAAGAGAAGAATGACACTGTCAGAATCACAGAAGACAATATCCAGTCAATCAACAATTCACTTAGCCGTGGAGACTATGGGTATAAAATCCACATCGGAGTCTCTGAAAAGTAATAACTTTGCAACAGTTAATATATGGAAGGTAAAAGGGGACAAGTATCCTTCCTGTTAAAATGTATAAAATCTGAGTGAAAACGTAACAATCTCGCGGGAATTACGTATATTTGCAACTTAAAACTGATGATATGGCAGGACAGGGAAAGAAATCAAACGGGAAAGTGGTTGTCAGAATTGACTATTTGCCAAGTGTGAACTATTCGATGGTAAATAGTGGCATGGATATTTGTAAGAAGCTTGTATTGGAGAATAACGACGACAAAGACTGGCATCATTTGTCTGTTGAAATAAAAGGCCAATACATCAAAACCAGCAGTTGCAGGTTTGAGATGTTGAGAAGAGGACAGTCCGTGCAGGTTTCATTCATCAAGATTGAACCAGATTTCGCCGTGCTGAGTGAGATTACGGAAGCTGTGAAGATCTCGTTCCTGTTGACAGTCGGAAGCGAGGATGGTGTGCTTTACGAACATGACTATCCTATTACACTCCTGTCGTACGAGGAGTGGGCAGGCAGCAATGTGATGCCTGAGCACATAGCCGCATTCGTGGTTCCCAACAACCCGCATTTGTCGAGAATCAAGCTTTTTGCAGCCAAGTTCCTGGAGAAATGGACCGGCTCGGCAGCCTTTGACGAGTACCAGACGCAAGACAGGAACAGAGTGCGTGCCCAGGTGGCAGCCATCTATGAATCGCTGCGTTCTGAAGGCATCGTCTATTCTGCGCCTCCTGCGAGCTTCGAACAGACGGGACTGCGAATCCGCATGGCTGATAAGGTGCTGACGGAGAAAATGGGGACTTGTCTGGACACAAGCCTGCTGGTGGCATCCTGTCTTGAGAGTGTCGGTATTTATCCTATTCTCGTGATGCTGCAAGGATATACTATGGTGGGTGCTTGGCTGACTGAGAATGTTTTTCACCAGATGATATGCGATGATGCCAGTTACCTGATGAAAGAAACGGCTGACGGCAACCATAACCTGGTTCTGCTGGATCCGACAGCCATCACTTCTTCTGAGGGCATCAGCTTTGAAAAGGCTGTCGGAAACGCCATGCAGAGGATGAAGGACGAAAGCCTGTTCCTCTATTTCGTGGATATTCACCGTTGCAGACTCGGAAACATCAGACCCTTACCCCAACTTATTGAAAAAGACGGGAAATGGATACTCGACAATGATGGTATTGATCACCGGAACTCTACAGAGAATGTTAGGAATCTCAGACATTATGATCTGAGGCTTGAGGATACGGGGATACCTACGACCAAACAGATGATCTGGGAGCGGAAGCTGCTGGATTTCACATTGCGGAACAACCTGCTGAATACGCGGGTCGGGAAAAAGGTCATCCCTTTCATTTCCTTTGAGATAGAGCATTTGGAAGACCATCTTCAGGCGGGTGAGGACTATAGCATCACCCCAACACCCGGAAAGAAACTGGAACCTAATGCCGAAGGGATGTATGACTCTGCCCAGCAGGCAACGGAATATAAGACTTACGTTTCAGAGCTGATAAGGAATCATAAGATTGCATCCTATCTGACTGATATGGAACTTCAGAACGCCTTGAAACATGTCTACAGGACAGCCAGGACTTCACTGGAGGAGAATGGTGCCAACAGCCTGTTCCTCGCCTTAGGCATGCTCCGATGGTATGAGACGACCAAAAGCGAGCAGCCTCGTTATGCGCCCATTCTTCTGCTGCCTGTAGATATCGTTCGGAAGAGCGGCAATCACTATATCATCCGTAAGCGTGATGAGGATATCATCCTGAATATCACCTTGGTTGAGCTGCTGAAGCAGAACTTCGAGCTGAATATGGACGCGTTGAAAGTGCTGCCGAAGGATGAAAGTGGGGTTGACGTGAAACTGATATTCACCTATTTTCGCAGGGCCATCATCGAGCAGAAGAAATGGGATGTGCTGGAGGAGTCGATGCTGGGACTGTTCTCCTTCAACAAATTCGTCATGTGGAATGATATTCATTCTAATGCTGAGAAGCTGAAGGAAAACGTTGTGGTGGCATCGCTGATTGACAAACGGGACAGGCAGGCTGTTGCTGACAATCCGGTAGACGCAAGATCGATAGACAAGGAGAGCGCCCCGATGGATTTTGCCATTCCACTTGATGTGGACTCTTCGCAGATGGAGGCCATCGTGGAGTCGGGACGGGGAAGGAGCTTCATACTGCACGGTCCTCCTGGAACGGGTAAGTCGCAGACCATCACGAACATGATAGCCAATGCGCTGTATCAGGGCAAAAGGGTGCTATTCGTGGCAGAGAAGATGGCGGCTCTGTCTGTGGTTCAGTCGAGACTGGAGAAGATCAACCTGGCACCATTCTGCCTGGAACTGCATTCGAACAAGGTGACGAAAAAGCATTTCTTCGAGCAGATGGACGAGGTGCTGAAGGTGACGAAGATCAAGTCGCCGGAGGAGTATGCCAAACGGTCAGAAGAGTTGTATAATGAGCGCAAGGAACTGATCAGCTATATGGAGGCTCTTCACCAGAAACAGTCGAGCGGACTGAGCCTTTATGAGTGTATTTCTGAGTATCTATCCATCAAAGAGGAAGAAATCAGCGAACAGCTGCCTCCTCAGGGACAGATAACGGCTGACTTCATTGCTCAATGCAAGGAGCAGGTGGAACAGATCAATACCGTCCTTGATATTGTGGGAACGCCGAAGCAACATGCTATGTATGGCCTGGAGCCTACAGACAACAGACAGGAGACATTGGACAGCATTCGTGCTCTCCTTGAGGAATTCAAGAAGCTATATGAGCAGTTTGCCAGGCAGTCGGGAAAGCTGAACACTACTCTCTCTATGAACCTGAAGACTGAAGCGGATCTGCACTGGCTGAAGATGTTTGCAGGGATGTTGTCTTCAGAGAAAGAGAGAGATGAACTGCATGAGTCCATCTTGTCGAGATTCCGTGAGGACATTCTCAGACTGGATGTAAAAGCATACAGAAGAGAATGGGAAGAGGTGAAAAGCAAGTGGTTCATTCCGAGATATTTTGCCAAGAAGAAGTACTTGAAGTCACTGCAGGCCTATGGAGCTGTATTCGAATCGGACGTGGAAGACACGCTGAAGCTCGTTGGGGATTATCAGGACTTCAAGAAAAGCCTGAAAGCCCAGGCTGAGGAACTCGTCTCTTATGCCCACAGCAACGGATTCAGTCATCAGGACCGTTACGAAGCTTATGTTCAATATCTTGGCAGTCAGACTTCCGGCAGACGACAGGAGTTCCTCTATGAGGCAGAGTCTCTGACATCTATCAATCAGGAACTAACCCAGATAGTAGAAAAACTAAACGGCCTGACCGTTAGGGAGAATGCCAAAGAAGATATTGCCGGGCATCTGGAAGCATGGCTTCGCCACTACGACACTGTCAAGGACTGGTATCACTGGGTAGACAAGAAACACGAACTGCAGCAGATGGGCATTCTGCCAGTGATAACGCGAATTGAGGAAGGATCGGATCCTGAGCAGACGATGAAGAGTTTCCTGAAGGGTATGTATCATACCTTGATAGAAAGCGCAATCGATGGGAACGATCAGCTGAGGATGTTCAACGGGTTGAAATTCCGCCAGAAGATAGAGAAGTATAAGCGTGATACTGCCAGGTTCCAGGAACTCAGCAAGGAAGAACTCTACAGCAAACTGGCCTCCATGGTTCCCTCTACCTCAGCTGCCATTGCCGAGGGGTCGGAGATCAGTATTCTGAAGAGAAACATTGCCAACGGCGGAAGAGGCAGTTCCATCCGTACTATCATCGACAGTATTCCTACGCTGCTGCCAAGACTGTGCCCGTGTATGCTGATGAGCCCGATATCTGTGGCACAGTTCATTGACTTGAATGCAGAGAAGTTTGACTTGGTCATCTTCGACGAGGCTTCGCAAATGCCAACCAGTGAGGCTGTGGGAGCTATCGCACGTGGAAAGGCTCTTATCTGTGTCGGTGACAGTAAACAGATGCCACCTACCAGTTTCTTCTCTTCTAATCAGGTGGAAGAGGAGGAGGCCGACATTGACGATATGGAGAGCATCCTTGACGACTGCATCACACTCTCGTTGTGTGAGCACCAGCTGAACTGGCACTATCGCAGTAAGCACGAGAGTCTGATTGCGTTTAGCAATTCGCAGTATTATGGAAACAACCTGCTGACATTCCCGTCGATTGATGACCATGTTGCCAAGGTGACGCTGGTTCCTGTCAATGGTGTTTATGACAAAGGCCGGACAAGGAGCAATCCTGAAGAGTCGAAGGCCATCGTAAGTGAAATCATACGAAGACTGTCGGACAAGGAACTTCAGAAGTACAGTATCGGCGTGGTGGCGTTCAGCAGGGTCCAGGGTGACTTGATTGAGGACGATCTGATGGATGCACTTGACAAGAACCCTCAATTGAAGGAGATTGCCATGAACGGCAAGGAACCGATCTTTGTCAAGAACCTGGAGAACGTCCAAGGAGATGAGCGCGACGTGATACTCTTCTCTATTGGCTATGGTGCCGATAAGAACGGGAAGGTGTCCATGAACTTCGGACCACTGAACAATGCTGGCGGTGAGCGACGACTGAATGTGGCTGTGTCAAGAGCGCGATATGAGATGATGGTGTTCTCTACCCTGAAATCGAGCCAGATTGACTTGAAACGCTCCAACGCAAAGGGTGTGGAAGGGCTGAAAGGATTCCTTGAATTTGCCGAGACTGGCAAACTGCCGTTTGTATCGGATTCTCATCAGGACCGGGATGCTAACATTGTGGTGGAACAGATCTGTGACGCCCTGGCGCAAGAAGGATATATCACCGAATCATTCGTAGGAAGATCTCATTTCAAGGTAGACATCGCAGTGTCTACCAAGGAGCATCCCGAGAAATTCATCCTCGGAATACTTTGCGACGGGAAGAACTACTTTGAGACAAAGACTACCAGAGACAGAGAAATAGTACAGCCAAGCGTGTTGCGTATGCTTAACTGGAGAATCATGAGAGTGTACTGCATTGATTGGTATGAAAACCGGGAAAGAGCATTGGATCAGATACTGAAAGAGCTGAAGCTGGCAGAATCGGGAAAGTCGGAGGACGAACCGGCAGAAGAAACGGCGTCATACGTGTTTGATGCAGAAAAGATAAGAGAATCGGGTGTTGACGACGATGTTGTCAGGAACGAGGCATTGATTCCATATAAGGAGTGCGAGATAGCAATCAAGAATGTGGATAAGGATGCTTTCAATCCCAGTGACGAGAAATATGCCAAGCTGATAAAAAAGATCCTGAAGGCCGAGCAGCCTGTCACAGAGAATTATCTCTGCAAGCGACTGGCAAAAGCTCTGGGGTTTGGTCATGCTGGACCTAATGTTCAGAAAGCGGTATCTCTTGCTTTGTCGGGTTTATACCAAGACCCTCTTTCTGTCGATGGCATCTGTAGTTTTTGGCTGGACAAGAAGAGCGCCAGTAACTTTAAAGGCTATAGAGCACCCTCTTCACGGAATATTACAGAGATACCTGTCATAGAGATTGCGAATGCCATCAAGGAGGTTGTCAAAGAAGAATTCTCTTTGCCCAAGGACAAGATTCCTACCATTGTAGCAAGGAAACTTGGTTTCTCGAGTGCTGGTGCCAAGATCTGCGATATCATCAATAAGACTGTCGATATGCTTGAGGGAGAAAAAGCTGTGACTGTCACCAACGGCTTGGTGTCATTGTCTCGCACTTCAGCCGTATAACAATTGTAGGTCAAAGATGTAGAATAATAGCCAAGTGCCTGTATTCGGGATGTATGGCTGCCGTTTTAGCCTGAATGGCAGCCTTGGCAGAATGGGCACAGCTGTCTATATCAGCTTGAAGTGGCGCAAAGCATTCAGGACTCCATCGTCATCAACAGAAGATGTAATAAAGTCTGCCTCTTTCTTCAGTGATTCAAGCGCATTCCCCATAGCGACACCTATACCTGCTGCTTTGATCATGGAAGAGTCGTTGCCACCGTCGCCAAAGGCCATCGTATAGTGAGGGTCTAATCCCAAGTGGGTAGCCAAAGCCAGGATCCCTTCCCCCTTGTCAGCCCCCTTTGCCGTGATGTCCGTAAATGCCGGATGCCATCGGCCGGAGGTGCAGCTTGGAATACGAGCCATCAATTCCCGCTCGTATTCTTCGGGAAAGAAAGGTGTCAGTTGGAGTATCCGTTGCTCAAGCACCGTCTCCAACGGTTTTGACAGACCGAGATTCTCGACGGCTATCTCACCACGGAAAACTCTGTCTACCTCGCCTTCGGGGTCAAGGACGGCCACATCCTTTTCTCCTACAACAATCAGCCCGTAGCGCTTTTCCTGTGCATCGCCAACCACGACTCTTACAGCTTCTTTCGGTATGTCCTTGCATCTGACCACCTTGCAGTTCTCTGATTGGGTCTGCTCATGACTGGAAATGGCAAGTGAAGTTGTGCCTTTCCCCACTAAACCACAGCCTTGACCTACAAAACATAATGCGCCATTGATGGTCACAAAACCGTCGATCAGGTGTTCTATGGCTCCTAAATTGGTAATAATCAGTGGGGGACGCCCGGTTGAGATAAACACTTTGTGTCCGTTGGCTTTAGCTTGGGTAAGAGCGAATATCGTTGAGGCTGGGATCTCATGTGTTCTGAAACTGACCAGTGTCCCGTCTATATCGAAGAAAAGGGCGTACTTGATTCCCAACTCCTTGCCGAAGAACTTCTTGAACTCGCTCTCGAAGTTCGGGGTGAAGATGTCTTTCCCCATGGCTTCCCGAATTTCCTGCATCGTCCAGAAACGGCCACCGTCCAATTCCTCTGCCGAAGGGTTGATCTCGCCGTCGCAGGTTGTACGATTTACATACACCAGCTCCTTTTCCCGTTTGCTTTCAAACACATACTTGTCAATGAACTCTGGCTTGAAGTCAATAATGCCCAATTCCTCACGGACCTCACGATGAAGGGCCTCTTCTGGAGTCTCGCCGTAGTCTATATGACCGCCAACGGCTGTGTCCCACTTTCCCGGCTGTATGTCTTTCCAGTCAGGCCTGCGCTGTAGGTAGATGTCACCTTTGGAGTTGAACACATGGAGATGCACAACGGGATGCAGCAGCTTGGAACCGCTATGGCACTCGCCTCGTGTTGCGGAACCTGTAACGTTTCCTGCTTCATCTACAATCGGGAATATCTCTTGCTGATTATCCATTTTTCTGATTCTAATTGATAGTTGCTACATGATTCACCATCTACTCTGCCAGTCATCTTGTTGGTACGTTTCTTTTTAACCGACACAACTTTGGTCTGGAACAATACCTGGATGAGCTGGTGAATTAGATTGGAACGCAAATTTAGTGCTTTCTGGCGAGAATGCCAAATATTCAATTGCGCATTTAATTATTTTTGTGAGAAGAATGTGTTTTCGAGGAGCACGTCCGACGGTATTCGACCCGCAGAGTAGTCCAGCATGCAGATAGGACACCCCATCGGGGTGCACGCCCTCGTTGCCGGTATGGTGTAGCAAACAACCCGACGCGCAATCATGGGCTCATGATTCTGGTCTTCCGGATTACGAGGCCTCTTACCGTGATTCGCCAGCCCCCGTGATAGCCTCGGAAAAATGTCGTTTGTTTTTGCGTTCAGGCGAGGAGATTTTGCGCTAAGGCACAAGGTGTTTTGCGTATAGGCGCAAGGTGTTTTGCGTATAGGCAAAAGCGTTTTTGCTACCACCTTTCTCCCGTTTGCATTGGATCTTGCACCAACGAAACCCCGTCCTCTCACCCCTGAAGCCCGACTGAGGTGGGCGGTCACGGGGTCGCCCAGCCTACTGATGGGGCACCTTTTCAGGGTGCATGTCCCAGGCTGACAACTGCTCTAACGAGAGAGTTTATAGTCGGTTCTTTTCTGCATTACCAGCACCCGTGCCTTTGTACTTACTGCGTGTGGTATTGAAGTTGTAGGTCACTTGCAGTCTGATGCCGCGTGTCATGCTGTGGTTGTTGCAGTCCTTACTGATCTCTACGCTGTGAGTGCGCATCTTCCATCGCTCCATACCGGTGTTGAAGATGTCGTTGATAGTGAGATTGAAGGCCAGTGCGCCACCAAAGAAACTCTTGTAGGCCTGTGCATTGATGTACCAGAAGGCATCCACTTCCTGCGACATATTATCGTGTGCGCGAGAATATTTTCCGCGAAGCGCCAACCAGCAAGACTTGTTGATGACAAACTTGTTGTTCAGGTCGAAGTAAAAAGCGGGACGGCGCAGATTGCTCACGTAGCCATATCGCTTGGCATCGAAGAACTGTTGATAATAGTCCATTTCCAATTGCGGTTGATACCAGCCAAATTTAGGTTGGAGCATAAGTGAGGCACTTACTTCCTGTTTATGGTCGATGTTGATCCAATGGGCGTAGGCTACTTCCTGCTCATTATAAATGTCATTCTTCCACAGCATATAGTCCTTGGTGTAGGTATAACCGAGGCTGAAGTTCAGCCATTTCCAGTTGAGCATGGCCTCCAGCATGTGGTTGATGGCAGGCTGTAGGTCAGGACTACCGCCCTCGTAGGCATAACGGTTATCGTACTGCTGATAACTGCGGAGCTGACCGTAGGCCGGGCGACGTGTCTTCTTGGCATACGCAAACTGCATCCCCCACTTCCCCTTATTCCACGATGCCGAGAGATTGGGGAAAAATCCGCTATAACGTCGGCTGACATCACCATCCTTAACGCCGTATGAGTAGTAATCGGAATGAACGTATTCATAACGTGCGCCAGCCTCTAATGACCAATGTCCCAAGTGCAGACCGTAGGAAGCAAAGCCTGCATAGTTGCTCTCCTGTATCTCGTTGTCGGATTCTGCGATATAGCCTTCAGGATTGTGGTTGTCGGCATCTACATGAGAGTGCGTCAGCTCCGTACCAAAGGAGACTTCGCCTTTAGGCAGTTTGTAGGCAACTGTCAGTTTGCCGGCATAGAGACGGCTGTCCTGCGTGGATGATGTGTTCACCGTGCGGTCTTCAAATTCTTGGCTCTGCTCGTTGATGTGCTGTCCGCGCTTGACGGTTGTGTGTACAAACGAGCCGTCGGCATTGATGTCCCATTGGCCAATCTTTCCTATATAATAGGCATTGGCATTGTGAGAAGTCACGTCAAATTTGTGATTAGCCGTCTGAGAAACAAGTCCTTGCAGGACGTCGTTGTGGTGAACGGTATAGTCAGATTGAAACGTGTTGTTGTATTTCAATGTTGTCTGATAGCGGTAGGAGGCACCGATAGAATGATTGGCATCGAAGTCATAGCTGAGTTTGAAGTCGGAAACGAAGGATTGGGTGCGGTCGGTGAAGAGACCGTGCTGCATGGTCTTCGTGTCGTGGTCGGCCATGTGGAGGATGCTGCCGAAATTGTTGTCCTCGCCAGTGTAGTTGTTCACGAAATAGGGGTAGAAGTTCATCTCCAGTCCGTTCTTCCGATAGGTTATCGACACACCTGCCGCATTGGCGAACTCGTGGAAATAACTTCCTCTTGCTAAGCTGTAGAGGCTGAAACCGTCACCACGCCGCTTGATAGTGTTGATACGTATGACGGAGCTTAATGTGGCATCATATCGTGCTCCAGGCATCGTAATGACCTCCACAGACTTGATGTCCTTTGAGGTCAGTTGCTCCAACTCGCCCTTGTTACGCATCTTTTTGCCGTTGATGTATATCTCTGGCTTGCCTTTGCCGAACACTTCCACGCCCCCATTAGATGTAACATTGACACGTGGCAGTTGCGAGAGCACGTCAAGGGCAGAACCTGCATCAGCCAACAGCGTGTTCTGCACATCAATCTCCATGCCACCCGAAATCATTTTCATTGTTGGCTTGTAACCCTTCACCGTCACATTCTTCAGCGTATAAGTGTCAGACTTTATCCTGATTACTCCGGTATTCGTTGTCTCGCATAACTTATAAAAAGTCTTGTAGCCTACGAATGATACCCGTGCAATGACTGGCTGCTGTTCACAGGGAATGACGAAGAGACCGCTTTCGTTCGATACCCCGCCCGTAATCAGCGTAGAGTCCTGAGGTGAGAGCAGGGCAATGTTGGCATAGGCTACTGGCTGGTCTTGCTCGTCGATGATAGTTCCTTTGTATCGAGAGGTTGTTTTCTGCGGACACTCCACAATGATTTCCCTGTCCTCAATGGTCATGCGGATGGGATAGAAACCTATCATCTGACGGATGGCATCGGGAATGGTTTTGCGGTGTACCGAAGTGGTGATGCGGAAGTCCTCCAGTTCGTTGTAGAGGAAGCTGATGGTATATTTCTCGGTCTGCTCATTCAGCTGGCGCAGGGCCTCGCTGAGCGACACATTATTATATTCGCGTGTAATATGCTGAGCTGTTATTGAAATAGCCACACAAGTAAATATCAGAAAGATGATTGTTCTTTTCATTTGTTCTTGTATTTGTGCCCCTTTCTTAAGCCGCTCCCCGTTTGACGGGGATGCTCAAATCTCATGGCTTATTCTACTACGATTTTGTCCGAATCCAGTTCTATGGTGATGCTCTCGAAGAGGTTGAGCCGATGAAGTACAACATCAAGCGTCTCGTCCTGTTTCCATACGAAATAGAAACGGAGTTGGCGGACATCGGCATTCTGAAAGTCCACCTCTTTATTATAATAGGCTGCTATCTGTGGCAGCATCTTATCCAATGCCACATTGTCGAAAACAATGGGCTTTGTATTGGTTGTCGTGTCCGTCTTGATAGTATCTGTCGGCAATACCGGAGTAGGCTTGGTAGATATGGCTTGTTCTTCCTGCATAGTCTGCGGTTTGGGATGGCTAACCATACGTACGATGTGGATGGCAGCGAAAGCCACTCCTGCCGTGAAAAGTATGCCGATGATGCTTGCTGCAACCTTGTAAGGGACAATTCCTATCAGTCTCGTAATGGTGGCTGTGTGTGGCTCGTCTTTCTCAAGGGCTTCTAATTCATCAGCGTGTTCCGCTGCGAACTTTTCCCATTCCTCGTCCACGGGGACGGATTCCTTTTCGACTTCACGCTTCACAAAGGCTTGTTTTGTCAGTGCGAGCAGTTCCTGGTTCTCTGCTACTAACTGATCCAATTTGTCTTGCTGTTCCATAATGGTTATCGTTTTGCTGTTTGTTGCTGAAAATACTCTTTGATTCGCTGTAATGACTGCGACAGATGGTTGTAAACCGTCACTTTACTCACGCCTGTGGCCTGCGCCACTTCCTCATAACTCATCTCGCTGAGGAAACGCAGTCGGAAGATTTCTTGGCTGAGTGGTGGCAGTTCCGCTTCGATGAATTGCATCAGCCGTTCCAGACGGTCATCATCATTCATGGAGATGATGGGGCACTGCATCAACTCCTGTAAGATAAGTTTTTCCACCCGTTCCCGCATCGTTTTGTGACTAATCATGTCGCAGCAACGGTTGCGCACGGCAGTCATCAGGTAGCCTTCTATCTTATCTTTCTGTGGCCCGTCACCGTCCCGTAACAATCGGGTGAAGATGTCGCTCACCACATCCTTGCTTTCGTCGACATCATAGAGCATCGTCTTAGCCAGACGATACATTTTGGCATAATGCTGACGGTATATGTTTTCAAATTCTTCTTTGGTCATAAACAGACTTTCTAATCAGTCATACACGACAAGGACGATTCAGCGAACCGAAAAACTAAGCAAAACGATAACTTTTTTCAAATTTCCTTCATTTTTCTTATTGCTGAAACCATTTTGGGTGCAAAGGTACAAATTATGACTAATAACAATTGTAAATCATATATAATTTGAACAAAACGTTGTCTTTTTGCCCAAAAAGTTGTAATTTTGCAAACATATTAGAAAGATAGAAGGTATTATGACAATAGAGGATGTAGATCATACAAGGTGACGAGACTCGTACGTTGGAAATGAAGAAAACAACGGGTGAGTTAAAGGATGGTATGCGTTCAGCTTGTGCCTTTCTCAATACTGCTGGTGGCTGGCTGTTCTTTGGTATTGCCCCAACGACACAGAAGATACTTGGGCAGGAGGTGACAGACAACACCCGAAAGGAGATTGCCAGAGAGGTTGCGAAGCTGGAGCCACTGATAGATCTTCCTGTAGAATACATTGATGTGCCAGATCGTCCAAAGTGTCAGGTCATAGCCATCCATAACTACGGAAAGCCTTGTTGAGAAACTGAAACTAACCACGAATGGGAAACTTAAAAATGCAGCTGCTGCATTGTTCCTCCAAGATACAAGTCAGTTCCCTCAGTTCCTGCTTCGCATGGCTCGTTTTCGTGGCAACGACAAGATAGAATTCATCGACAATCAACGAGCATATGGCAACTTCTTCACTTTGCTTGATGCTGGTATGGCATTTTTCTTCAAACATCTTTCCCTCAGTGGTAAGATAGTGGGCTTTACAAGAGAAGAGAAACTGGAGATTCCTGCCGAAGCCTTGCGTGAAGCCTTGACGAATGCCCTTTGTCATAGGATGTTCCATAATACAAGTAGTTCCGTTGGCATTGCCATCTATGATGATCGAGTGGAGATTGAGAACACTGGTCATTTGCCAGATGAATTGACTGTAGAGACCATTAAGCAATCCCATCATTCATTTCCTCAGAACCCGACTATTGCTGACGTACTGTTTAAGACTACATTCTTGGAGAACTGGGGTAGTGGTGTAAGTCGCATGGTAGATGCTTGTAAGCAAGCTAATCTTCCAGAACCAGAGTTCAATCAGAATGCGGCATTCGTGTGGGTCACATTCAAACGCGCAACCATACAACGCCACAACCCCACAACCCCACAAGTTAATACCCCCTCAACCCCCTCAACCTCAAAACGCGAGATAGCAAAAGCTAAGCGTTTAAAATCTTTATTATCCGCTATTGGAGCAAATGGCTCAAATCTGAGAGCCTTGATGGAATCGATGCAGAGAAAGGATAGAAAAGGATTTGTGAGCACATATATTGTGCCAAACATTGAAGCAGGTTATATTGCGATGCTTTATCCTGAGGCTCCAAATCACCCAATGCAATCATACTATCTGACAAAGAAAGGCAGGGAGTTATTGGAACAACTCTAATAAGTGTTAATTTGCCCTTTCATGGTATTTGAGACAGTTTGTAAAACCTTGTCGTAGGGATTGAGTGGTGCGAATGTAGGGTGTGAGGTGTAAAAGAAAAACCGCAAGCGACTGATATTCAGTTTCTTGCGGATTGTTCCTGTGATCCGTTTGGGGCTCGAACCCAAGACCCCAACATTAAAAGTGTTGTGCTCTACCGACTGAGCTAACGGATCAACCTGTTGCGTGAACAAAAAGCTGGTATTTGTTCAAAGCGGGTGCAAAGTTACAATGTTTTTTTCAATTAACCAAATTTTCGCGCCAAAAGTTTGGCTTTTCGTTATTTTTGTGCTATCTTTGCCGTCGAATTACGGCAAAGATGCCCGCGTTCTGCCAATTGAGAGCATATTCTCTTTTGTGCTCGTTTAGTTGCATCGGTGCACGCAAAAACCAAATGTGAATCATAAAAACCATAGACTATGTTAGACAAGGAAAGAGGACTTTACATTGCCCATTGCTCCAAGGGAGCACTCTCTATTACAGGAAAAATGGCCAACCGCCACGGTTTGATAGCCGGTGCCACGGGTACTGGTAAGACGGTGACACTTCAGGTGATGGCAGAAACGTTCTGTCAGGCAGGCGTTCCCTGCTTTATGGCCGATATGAAGGGTGACCTGAGCGGAATCTCACAGGTAGGGCGACTGAGTGGATTTATTGAGAAGCGCCTGCCGGAGTTCGGCATAGAAAATCCCGAATTCCAGGCCTGTCCAGTGAGGTTCTACGATGTCTACGGTGAACAGGGACACCCCATGCGTGCCACCATCTCGCAGATGGGACCGCTGCTGCTGGCGCGTCTGCTGGAACTCAATGAGACTCAGGCAGGTGTGCTGAATATCGTGTTCCGCATTGCTGATGAACGTGGACTGTTGCTTATCGATATTAAGGATTTGCGCGCGATGCTTGACTGGGTGTCGCAGCATGCCAAGGAGTACAGGACAAAATACGGAACGGTGACCAGTATGACAGTAGGCTCCATCCAGCGTGCTCTGTTGCAGTTGGAAACCCAGGGGGCTGACAAGTTCTTCGGTGAACCGTCTTTCGACATCTACGACCTGATGCAGAATGAAGGAGGCAAGGGTGTCATGAGTGTATTGGCAGCCGACAAGCTGATGTTACAGCCGAAACTCTACTCGACATTCCTGTTGTGGCTGCTCTCAGAGCTGTATACCACGCTGCCTGAAGTGGGTGATTTGGCACTGCCGAAGCTTGTATTCTTCTTTGATGAGGCTCACATGTTGTTCACCGATACCAGCAAGGCTCTGCTTGACAAGATTGAACAGGTGATCCGCCTGATCCGCTCGAAAGGTGTAGGTATCTACTTCATCACACAAAGTCCTTCCGATATTCCTGAGAATATTCTCGGCCAGCTGGGTAACCGCGTGCAGCATGCCCTCCGTGCCTATACACCAAAGGACCAGAAGGCAGTGAAGGTGGCTGCCGATACGTTCCGTACTAATCCTGAGTTCAAGACTGATGAGGCCATCATGAACCTTGAGACGGGTGAGGCCTTGGTGTCGTTCCTCGACGAGAAGGGTGCCCCCAGCATTGTGGAACGTGCGAAGATTCTTTTCCCGCTTAGTCAGATAGGTGCAGTGACGGAAGGTCAGCGTCTGGACATCATCAAACAGAGCCGTGTCTATGGAAAGTATGATACACCCATAGACAGGGAAAGTGCCTTTGAAGTGTTGGTGGCCGATGCAGAGCGACAGCTGCAGGTACAGGAGGAAGAGCGTGCTGCCATTGAGGAGGCGAAGGCTACTGCTCAGGCCGAGAAGGAAGCTGCCAAGTCCAAGAAGCCTGGTATCATGAGTAAGGTGTGGAAGGCCGTGTTGACTGCGGTCACTTCAACACTCGCCACTATCCTTGGCACATGGGTGAGCGACAAGGTATCTGGCAAGAAGACGAAGTCGAACACTTCGGCAGCGGGTCGTGTGGCCAAGAATGCCACCAGTGCGGCCACGCGTACCATTACTAAAGAGTTGACGCGTGATATCTTAGGAAACCTGACAAAGAAATGAAGTTGAGGTGTGAAGAGGGGAAATCATCTCTTTTTCACCTGATACACTCTGACGTAGTCAACCAGATAGCGCAGTGGGAACTGACTGTCATCGGGTATGCCACCATTGCTTCCGATGGCAAGATTCAACAACAGATAATGACCAACCCCCTTCACCTTCGTGTTGAAGGGGTTTTCTGTGTTGCCGCTAAATCCTTGGTTGGAGGATTCTTTCAGGTCTATTTCGTTCAGCAGCTCATCGTCTACGTAGAGACGGATGTGGCGAGGCGTCCAGTCCATGCGCCAGATGTGGAATTTCTCTGCCCACTGCGGGTCTTTTGTCAAGAAATGAGTGAACGGTGTGGCCGACTCGCGCCAGACAGGTGTCCATCGTTCATGTCCTCCCCAACAGACATTGGCCAGAATGGAGGGCTGTCCGTTCTTGATATAATACTCCAGCATGTCTATCTCGCCGTTCTGGGGCCACTCCCATTGATTGCCCAATAGCCAAATGGCTGGCCAGGCGCCTGAAGCTGTGGGAATCTTTGCCCTTACCTCAAAGCGGCCATAGAGGAATTCGTGCCTGCCCTGTGTGGTGACACAGGCCGAGGTGTAGTCTGCCTGTTTTCTGCTCCATCGCCAGTCACGGCTCCCCTCCCTGTAATTGAGGTTGGGAACCTGCTCACGGCGTGCTTCTATCACCAGACAGCCATCCTCCACCCAGGCATTCTGTGGCTGGTACCACTGCAGTTCCTGATTCCGCTGGAAGCCCTGCTCGAAGGTCCACTCTGCCGATAGCGGTCCGTTGGCGTTGAACTCATCGCTCCAGACCAGTTCGTAGCTCTTGCTCATGCATGATGACAAAGCAAGCAGCAACAAAACAACGATAGTATTATTCTTCATTTTCCTCACAGACTGTATAGATATATCGCTTCTCTTGTTCTATTACCGTTTCAAAATGATAGTTTCCGGCATCGGTTAATGCGGTTTTCATGTCAGAACTGATGCCCTCGCCCGTTAGTTTCAGAAGCGCTTCCTTCATGGTCCAAAGCCGGATGAATTCCACTTCCGGGTGTCCTGACCCCATGATTCGGCTGCACTCTTTGTCATTCATCGTATAGCCTACAAGGCTCTCCTTGTAACGGCCTATCGACTCTACGTCTACTCCTACAGGGCGATTACTCACGGCACAGACCACAGCATCTTTGCAATGGCTCATGTTGAAGAATACTCCTGGATGTCCGGTTAGCTGCGGCTTACCATGCTCACCATATTCAAACAGCGGGTTCTCGCTGATGCCAAAGACCTCGTTCAGTCCCCGTTTCAGTAACAGGTAGGCGAGTACGCAGAGACGCTGTCCTAACTCGTGGCGGTAGCGCAGTGCCTGTTCGCGCCGTTGTGGGGAAATCTCCTCCAAGGCAGCGGTAAGGTCGAATCCCCAGATGTCGTTCTCTATAATTATTTTCATTTCGAGGGCAAAAGTACGAAAAAAAAGCGAATTTGTATGGCTATTTCAAAATAAATGACTATTTTTGCAGCAGAAAAACAATTTATTAGCTAAAGCACAGTAACCAATTTAAAACGTAAGATTATGGATTACAAGATTATCGACATTGAAGGTGTAGGTGATGTCTATGCCGAGAAATTAACTGCCGCAGGTATCAACAAAGTCAGTGAACTGTTAGAGAAGTGCGCAGCCCCCAAGGGCCGCAAGGAGTTGGCAGAAGCAACAGAAATCAGTGAGAAGCTTATTCTGCGCTGGACTAATCATGCAGACTTGTTCCGTATCAATGGTGTAGGTCCTCAGTTTGCCGAGTTGCTGGAGAAGGCCGGTGTCGACACTGTCAAGGAGTTCCGTCATCGTGTGGCAGAGAACCTGCAGCCGAAGCTGGTTGAGATCAACGAGCAGTTTAACATCTGTGGTCGTGTGCCTGCTTTGAGTGAGGTGCAGAAGATGATAGATCAGGCTAAGGAACTGGAGCCGAAAGTTTCTTATTGACGTTTCGGTGGCTGTCAATCGGAGCTTTTCCTTCAAGCAGTCTAAGGTCGCAATCCAAGCAATCGTTCGTGACGGTCCAAGCAAGGGAAACCTCCCTTGACAAAAAGTGAATTCACTTTAGTTATTCAGCCTTTGACCAGCGCTTCGTGGGTGCTCAGACTCTTCACAAAGGACCTGCAAAGAACTACCGAAACTTAATAACTCTATAGATAAAAAGAGGCAGACACCAGATGTCTGCCTCTTTTTATCTATGGAATAGCCGGTATCTTAGAAGAACAGCATACGCTCTATCCAGTAAATCAGGATGCCAGCCAGATAGCCTGCAAAGGCAATCCAGGTGATTTTCTTCAGATACCATCCGAAGGTGATTTTTTCCAGACCCATGACCACTACACCTGCAGCCGAGCCAATGATGAGCATGGAACCGCCCACACCGGCACAGTAGGCCAAAAGCTGCCAGAAGATACCGTCAACCGCCATTGCACCCGTCTCAGCAACAGGATACATACCCATGCAGCCTGCTACGAGAGGTACGTTGTCAACTACGCTGGAAAGCACGCCGATGATGCCATTGATGATGTAATAGTTGCCGGCAAAGGCCTCGTTCAGCCCTTCTCCCAAAGCGGTGAGCACTCCCACCTCTTGAAGTACAGCAACGGCCATGAGGATGCCCAGGAAGAACATGATAGTGGAAAGGTCTATTCGCGACAGAAGGTCGCTGACACGTTTCGCCATCGTGTCATCTTCCGATGTGTTGTAATGGAAAACCTCTGTCACTGTCCATAACAGTCCCAGCACCAACAGGATACCCATGAACGGTGGCAGGTGGGTGAGCGTCTTGAATATGGGCACGAAGCAGAGTCCACCTACGCCAAGCCAGAAGATAATATTGCGCTGCGACTTTGTAAACTGTGTCACTTCGGCTTTAGGCAGGTTCTGCGACTTGTCAAACTTACCCTTGAGCTGGTATTGAAGGATGAAAGCCGGGACAAGCATGGATACCAAGGAAGGGATGAATATCTCAGTGATGACGCCTTGGGTGGTGATGACACCCTTGATCCATAGCATAATGGTGGTGACATCGCCAATGGGAGAGAAGGCACCACCGGAGTTGGCAGATATCACTACGAGGGCCGCATAGATCAGTCGGTCACCACGGCTCTGCACCAGTTTTCGCAACACCATAATCATGACGATGGAGGTGGTGAGATTGTCCAGGATGGCAGAGAGGAAGAATGTCATGAAAGCCATTCTCCACATGAGTTTCCGCTTGGAACGGGTCTTCATCGTGTCGCGGACAAAGTTGAAACCACCGTTGGAGTCGACAATCTCTACAATGGTCATTGCTCCCATGAGGAAGAACAGAGTGCCCGCCGCATCGCCTAAATGGTGCTCGATGACCTCGGAGATGTGATGTGCCAAACTGTCAGGAGCAACCTCAGGATAATAAGCACCGGGCCCTATCATGAGCAGGGTCCAGCATAACACACACATTAGCAAAGCAACAGCTGCCTTGTTGATTCTCGTCACGCTTTCAAGTGCTATACATAAATAGCCTATGACAAATACTGTGACAATCAGAACGGTTAAAGTTGACATTTCTTGTTTGTTTTTATTATGTTTCAGATTTCTGGCTGCAAAGGTACGAATAAGTGAGCGAAATGCAAAAGGAAAAAGTGTTTTTCTTTTCATTTCCGAACGGAAGTACCTTTGGACTGTACGGTCTTTTCTGTTCAGCGAAAGCAGAAAACGTGGATTTTTGAATGGCAATAGCATTTTTTTTCTTCTTTTCCTTTTCCACTTTGCCCTTTTTTTGTATCTTTGCAAGCGGATTGCAAACGTCTGACTACTAAAACATGAATATGGAAAACTTAAAAAAGTATTTCTTTGCTGTTGACCTCGGTGCTACTAGCGGCCGTACCATCATCGGCAGCCTCTCCGACGGAAAAATCAGTCTGGAGGAAGTGACACGATTCCCTAACAATCTCATTGAGCAGGGCGGTCATTTTTATTGGGATATCTACGCTCTCTATTTCGAAATGATCCGCGGTCTGAAGGAAGTGGCACAGCGTGGACTCTGCATCACCAGTATCGGTATCGATACGTGGGGCGTGGACTTTGTGTGTGTCGGTGATGATGGGGCTATATTGAGGACTCCACGAGCCTATCGCGACCCTATTACCTTCAATGCGATGGATGACTACCTGAAATCGGTGATAACCAGAAAAGAGGTATATGACATCACAGGCATACAGTTCATGAACTTCAATAGTATCTTCCAGCTATATGCCATGAAGCGTGAAGGCAACTCTGCATTGAAGAATGCGCAGAAGATACTCTTTGTACCCGATGCTCTGTCGTGGATGCTGACAGGAGAGATGGTGTGTGAATATACCATTGCGTCGACCAGCCAGATGCTCGACCCGAGAACAAAGGAACTGGACGAACGGTTGTTGGCATCCGTGGGACTGAAACGTGATATGTTCGGCAGGATGGTGCAGCCTGGCACTCAGATAGGTACATTGACGGAAGAGGTGCAGCGGTTGACGGGACTGGGTCCTATACCAGTCATTGCCGTTGCAGGTCACGACACTGGTTCGGCTGTTGCTGCCGTGCCTGCCAAGAACGAGCAGTTTGCCTACCTTTCCAGCGGTACGTGGAGTCTCATGGGCATTGAGGTGAAAGACGCGATCATCAATGAACTCTCCTACGAACGTAACTTCACCAATGAAGGTGGTATAGAGGGGACCACTCGTTTCCTGAAAAACATCTGTGGCATGTGGCTTTATGAACGTTGCCGCAAGGAGTGGCCGGAGGAGGTGCGGAAGTTGTCTCATCCGGAGTTGCAGGGGTCGGCTATGCAGGTGAAGGCTTTCCGTTCTATCATCAATCCCGACGATGCTGTCTTTGCTAATCCCTCGAGTATGATAGAGGCCATACAGCAGTATTGCCGCAATACCAACCAGTATGTTCCGGAATCACCGGCAGAGATATGCCGTTGCATCTTTGATTCCTTGGCTTTGCGCTACAAGCAGGTGTTCCAGTGGATACAGGAGTTCTCTCCGTTCAAGCTTGACATACTTCATATCATTGGCGGTGGAAGCCTTAACAAATACCTCAACCAGTTTACGGCTAACGCCACAGGAGTCACTGTGCTTGCCGGACCTCAGGAGGGAACAGCTATTGGTAACATTATGTTGCAGGCCAAGGCTGCTGGAAATGTAAGTGATATCTGGGAGATGCGTGCCATTATCGCTAACAGTATCCAACTGGCAAAGTACGAACCACAGGACAAATCTGTTTGGGATGAGGCTTACCAGCAATACCTGAATATCATCGATAAGTAAGTAATAGAACCATAGTCTGTTCAATGATGAAGCGCTTTTCCATTGCAGTAATCCTCGCACTCTGCACGTTGACGACGAATGCCCGCTACCGGGTGTCGCCTGACGGTCGGGATTTTATGTGGTATAACGGCAAAGATCCTGTGACTTATCAGGTGCAGGGCAAGGTGTCTCCAGTGGTGGAGCAGGCCCTGCAGATGTTCTCCGAGGATATGGAGCTGGTGACGAAGCACAAAGCCGTGGCTGCCAAGAGCGCTGACATCCGTATTGTACAGGGTAAAGGAGATGATGACGGTTTCTGCATCCGGGTGCAGGACGGACAGGTGGTGGTGGAAGGTCACAACGCCCGTGGTACAGCCTATGGTATTCTGGAACTGAGCCGCATGGCTGAGGTGTCGCCCTGGGTGTGGTGGGGCGATGTGCGTCCATACAGCCGCAGTTATCCCATCACTCTACCTGATTCGTTCCGTTATGAGCACACGCCATCAGTGGAGTATCGTGGCATCTTCATCAACGATGAGGATTGGAGCCTGAGACCTTGGTCGGATGACAATATGGGACCGCAGACCTACAAACGTTTGTTTCAACTGATGTTGCGCCTGCGGGCCAATACCCTTTGGCCGGCCATGCATCCTGGTACGCCTGGCTTCTTCACTGTTCCCGGCAACAAGGAGATGGCCGATTCGTTTGGCATCGTTGTAGGCACCAGTCATTGCGAGCCGTTGTTGCGCAACAATGTGGCTGAATGGAACCAGAACCAGCGTGGTGCTTACAACTACATAACCAATCGCTCACAGGTGCAGCAATATTGGATTGAGCGTTTGAAGCAGGTGAAGCATAGTGAAGAGTTCTTTACTCTTGGTATGCGTGGCATTCACGACGGATCGATGGAGGGTGTGAAAACAAAAGAAGAGAAACTGACCGCCCTGCAACAGGTCATCAATGACCAGCGTGAACTGATTCGCAAATATTATAATAAAAAGGTAGAGACAGTTCCCCAGGTATTCATTCCCTACAAAGAAGTGCTGGAGATTTTGGAAAGCGGTCTGCAGGTGCCCGATGACGTGACGCTGATGTGGTGTGATGATAACTATGGCTATCTGACGCGTCTGCCCGATGCTGAACAGCAGAAACGCAAAGGTGGAGGAGGTGTCTATTACCATCTGAGCTATTGGGGGCGCCCGCACGATTACCTTTGGCTGACCAATACACAGCCAGGACTCATCTTTGAGGAAATGCGAGCTGCTTATGACCACAACTGCCGTAAGTTGTGGATTGCCAACGTACATGACCCCAAGGTGGCAGCCTACCAATTGGAGCTGTTCATGGATATGGCTTGGGACATCAACTGTCTTTTTGCTGACCCGTCTCTGGGGGAGGGGAAATGGACAGCCTCTACGGAGGGACCTCTTTCGCTTGAGCAGCATCTTGAGCGTTGGCTCATGCGCCAGTTCGGTGGACAAGTGGGCCGTGCCATCGCTCCGGCCATGCGCGAGCTGTATCATCTCAATGCCATCCGCAAACCAGAGTTCATGGGTTGGACACAAGTAGAACTCGATAAGAAGAAATATCCTGGTGGCAAGTCTGTGCCGGGTCGTTCGGAGTTCTCGCTGGATGAAGGCTACCGGCGAATGGAAGCTTTTGCCCGAATAGAGGCTACCGTCGACACTTGGCGACCCTTGGTGATGGACTCTCGTCAGGATGCTTACTTCGCCCATGTATTATATCCTGTCCATGCCTCAGCTGCCATGACCCGCAAGATGCTTTCATACGAACCAGAAAGCAAGAAAGCATATAAAGAGATACAGCTGTTGACAGATCATTACAACACGATGAGCAACGGCAAATGGAAAGGGCTGATGTCGGCTGCTCCACGTGACCTACCCGTATTCGGGGAGGTGCGGACCCAGTTCCCGCAACATCCTTCAATCGGGAGTTACATTGCCCGGAATGCCTGCGACTATACCCATTATACATCATCTGGCAGAATCCCAGAAATCATTCAGATGCTGGGTCATTCGATGAACGCTGTATCCCTGCCGAAGGATGCAACGCTAGCGTATGAGTTTGACAGTCCTCAGGAGGGTAATGCCATCCTGCTTACTGCCATGATTCCCACGCAGCCCAATGACCGTGGTGACTTACGGTATCAGGTGGCGGTTGATGATCAGAAACCGGTCGTTATATCGCTGAAGACACCTTATCGCTCTGAACGTTGGAAGCAGAGCGTGCTGAGGGGCCAGTCTCTGAATAAGACATCTGTTCACCTGACTAAAGGTCCACACAGGTTATATGTCAAAGCACTTGACGACCACATCATCGCTGACCAGTGGATGATAGACTTCTGCCCTGATAGGGAGTGCTATGCCATTCCTGTACCCGAATTTGTTCCCAAGTCAAAAAAAAATGTAAACAAATAACATATTAATAAAAAAGTATTATGGCAAAACCGTTAGTAGAAACCAAAGCAAAGGTAGGTGTATTCTCAATAGCCCTTCAGGCATACCTGCCACAGTTCCCCCAACTCGTTCCTGAGTTTGAGGCTCAGTATGAAGCATTCAAGAAGACGCTGCCCGACACCATTGAGATTATCGATGGTGGTATGGTGACCACAAAGGAGCAGTCGATGGATGCGGGTGACAAGTTCCGTGCAGCAGACGTGGATCTGGTAATTCTGCAGATGCTTACCTACTGTACCTCTTACAATATGCTGCCTGCTGTTCGCGACCTTGATGTTCCCGTTGTGATTGTGAATCTGCAGAAGAAACTGGCTCCCGATTATGCAAAGACGGATATTCCCACCTGGTTGGGTGAGTTGTATGCCTGCGGTGCCATCGGAGAGATGGTGGCTGACCTGAATCGGGCCGGCAAGCGTTCTGCGGTGATTACGGGTGTCGTCGAGGGTGGCGACCCTGGTGTGCAGGCAGAGATTGAGGATTGGTGCCGTGCTGCTCAAGTGCGTCGCCGTTTCCGTGACACCAATATTGCCCAGATAGGCCGTCCGTATCCTGGTATGATGGATCTCTACATCGACGAGACCAATCTCTACCATCGCATGTTCGTCTATACCAAGCAGTTCGACTGGGAGAAGATGTGGGCTATTGCCGATAACATCACTGACGAAGCCGCTATCCGTGCCAAGGCACAGGACATTCTTGACACATTTGACATTGAAGGTGGCGGTACCATTGAAAAGGTGTGGGATATGGCCAAATATGTGGTGGCTTTCGAGCAGTGGGTGAAGGATGAAAAACTTGGCATGATCGCCTCTCACTACGACGGCTTTGCACAGGGCGTTGCCGGTAAACTGGACTCGATGCTTATTCCTGCTTTCTCAATGCTTATCAAGCAGCACACGGCCTGTGCTGTTGAGGGTGACATGAAGGTGGCTATGGCAATGTCAATCCTGAAGACGATCTCTGGCACAGGTACATTGGCTGAGATGTATTCCATTGATTTTCCCAAGGATATCTGTATCATCGGACATTCTGGCTCTGGCGACTTCGACATCTCTCAGGCCAAGAAGCCTACCATGAAGATTGTACCTGTTTTCCATGGCAAGGCTGGCGGTGGCTATCTCACACAGTTCTATCCTCCTACGGGTCCCGTTACCTATCTGGCTATTACGCAGGATAAGAATGGCGTATTCAAGTTTGTGGTGGCTGAAGGTGTCAACGAGGAAGGTCCTATCTTTACCTTTGGTGATACCAACATGCGGACGAAGTTCTCTTTGAGTTGCCGTGAGTTTGTGAATAAGTGGAGTGAGGCTGGCCCGACTCATCACATGGCAGCTGCTGTGGGACATCACATTGATACGATTCTCAAGGTGGCCAAGATTTTCGATATCGAGTGTGATGTCGTCTGCCGTTAAGAAACCGTCATAACGAAAAACGTAACAACGATCATTATGGCTAATTCTGGAAGTTTGAAGAGCACCATTGCCGTGTCTCTCACTAATTATCTCGATGCCGGTGCCATTGTTGCCGGTGCCAGCGGCCTGACATTATGGCAGAACTATCTTGGGCTTTCTGAGGTACACCTTGGATGGCTTAACTTCATCAGTGCCAACTGTCTTGGTGCTGCCCTTGGTGCCATCATTGGTGGATTCCTTGCTGACAAGTATGGCCGGAAGTTTATTTTTACTTATAACCTGCTGGTCTACATGACGGGAGTGCTGCTTATCATGCTCAGCGTCAATTTCCCCATGCTGCTCTGCGGATTCCTCGTGACTGGCATCAGCGTTGGCGTCGGTGTCCCTGCCTCATGGACCTATATCTCTGAGTCATCAGAAGTAAACAACCGTGGGCGTAATATCTGTATCTCACAGATGTCATGGGGTCTTGGTCCTATGTGTATTTTGCTTTTCGGCATGTTGTTTGCCCCTGGCGGCTACCTGTTTGATTGGGTGAAGTCCGTAGCTTTTGCCTTTGGTGGCTCCGACCTTTCTGTTGAGGCCATTAATGTGTTCTCGTCGCGAATTGTGTTCCTTACCCTTTTCATTGTGGCTTTCATCGCCTGGAACCTGCAACGTCAGCTGCAGGAGAGTGCAGAGTTTACTGCCACCCAAGCCACGGGTGAGAAGAGCGGACTCTTGGAGAACATCCAGGTGCTTTTCTCCAACAAAATAGCTGTTCGCACCGTTGCTTTCCTTGCCACCATCTATCTCACGTGGAACCTTGTAGCCTCTGTGATGGGATTCTTCCAACCACATATCTACGAAACGGCAGGCGGTGTGTCCAACGAACAGGCTAACTGGATGAACTGTATCCAGTGGGCCATCATCGTAGGCGTAACGTTCATTGTGTCAAAGCTCATAGACAAAACCTCGCACAAGGCTATCTATACCTTCGGTTTGTTGGTGGCTATTTCCGCTTGGCTCGTCATCGTGACCATCGGTGTAAACGGCATGGTAGGTCTTTGGCTCTTTGCCATTCTTTGGGGTGTACAGGGAGGTTCCTCTCCCCAGATATTCTATGCATTATGGGGCTCTGAATTGTTCCCTGCCAAGTTCCGTGCTGGTGCTCAGGGCTTAATGTTCTTCATCGTTCGTGGACTATCTGCAGTCTGGGGCCTTGTCTTTACCTATATATATGGAGACAACGGCGAGGGCTTCACGCTAGCAGCCTATTGTATGATTACCCTGCTTGCCATCTCACTGGTTGTTGGTTTCATCGGCGCACCCAAGACTCGTGGCCGCTCTCTGGAAGACATCACCCGTGAACGCTACGGTGACAACTATTAACATTCATCTCCCACCTCCCATTAGGGGAGGCGGGAGTTTTTAACTTTTCACACATTTGCCAATATGAAAAAGAAACTATTCATTCTCACCATGCTTCTTGCCGCAGCTCTTGGCTCTGAGGCTGCGGATAAGAAACAGATTGTCAAGGAAGAGCCAAAAGACCCAAATGAAATGGTGGCATATCTATTTACCTATTTTAATAGTAATGCCCCAGAGGACGAGCAGATATGTTACGCCCTAAGTGATGATGGCTATAACTTCACTCCTCTGAATGACGGAGCACCTGTCATCAGTAGTGATACCATAGCCTTGACCCAGTGTGTACGCGACCCTCATATCCTTCGTTGTGAGGATGGTAAGACCTTCTACATGGTCTGCACCGATATGCGCTCCAGTCTTGGATGGTCCAGTAATCGTGGTATGGTGCTTTTGAAGTCTACCGATCTCATCAACTGGCAGCATGCCACTGTCAACTTTCCTACTCGTTACACCAAGACTTGGAAAAACGTCATCCGTGTCTGGGCGCCGGAAACCATTTATGACCGCAAGGCAGGTAAGTACATGGTGTTCTACTCTTTGCGCACCAGTGACCATAGGTCGTACGACAAGATCTACTACCAGTACGCCAACAAGGACTTCACCGACCTTGAGGGAGAGCCCCGATGGCTTTTTGATGCTGGTAATGCCACCATCGATGGTGACATCGTCTTCAACGATGCCGACCAGCTCTATCATCTCTTCTACAAGCAGGAGTCAGGTCGTGGCATCTATCAGGCCGTAGCCAAACAGCTGACCGACAAGTGGCAGATGCTTGATGGTAATGTGGAGCAGACCAAGGAAGCCGTGGAGGGCGTGGGCGTTTGTAAGGCTATTGACGGAAAGTCGTGGATCATCATGTACGACTGCTATGGCAACGGCCACTACCAGTTCTGCAAGTCGGAAGACCTGAAAAACTTCCAGTTCGTGCAGAATACAGAGACCAAGGGTAAGTTCACTCCCCGTCACGGCACAATCATTCCTATCACCCGTGCCGAAAAAGAACGCCTGCTGAAAGAGTTCGGCAACCATAAACAGCCTATACTCTCAGGCTTTCATGCCGATCCCGAGGTACTCTACTCCAACAAGACCAAGAAGTACTACATCTACAGCACCACCGACGGTACTCCTGGTTGGGGAGGCCATGACTTCAGCGTATTCTCTTCTATGAATCTCATTGACTGGACCGATGAAGGGAAAATGCTTGACGTGAAGGGCGACCAGGTGAAATGGGCTACAGGCAACGCCTGGGCTCCATGTATCGAAGAAGTGAAGCAGAAAGGCGGTTCCTATAAATACTATTTCTACTATTCTGCCCATAATCCTAAATCAAACCGTAAGGAAATAGGTGTGGCAGTGAGCGACACTCCTACAGGGCCTTTTATTGATAGTGGTGCCCCCATCATCACTGATGCTGACCGTCCTCAACAGGCACGTGGCGGGCAAGCCATCGATGTGGATGTCTTCAAAGATCCAAAGACAGGCAAACACTACCTTTACTGGGGAAACGGTTTCATGGCTGGTGCTGAACTCAACGAAGACCTGCTCTCGGTGAAGAAAGAGACGATTACCCATCTTACTCCTAAAGGCGGAACACTCCAGACCTGGGCCTTCCGTGAGGGTGCTTACGTGTTCTATCGTAAAGGTACGTACTATTTCCTTTGGTCGGTCGATGACACCGGTTCGCCTAATTACCACGTATGCTATGGAACAGCCAAGTCGCCTCTTGGCCCTATTACCATTGATGAACAGAACTATCTTGTTATCCGTCAGAAACCAGAGGATGGTATCTATGGAACTGCCCACAATTCCATTCTCCAGATTCCCGGCAAGGACGAGTGGTATATCGTCTACCATCGCATCAACAAACATTTTGTCGACCATGACCCTGGCATTCACCGTGAGGTATGCATTGACCGTCTGACGTTCGACAAACAAGGGCGTATCATCCCTGTTACACCGACACTTAACGGACCCGTTCCGTTGAAGTGAGCAAGATAAACATGCCTTCTGATGAAAACTCATAAGGCTTTTTGCAGATAGCACATGAATCATGAAGTTGCTTGACTATATTGTAAAGAATCTTTCACTCAGGCTAAGCCTGTTGATGGTCGGCGAGGTGGCTGTGCTGCTCTCGTTGTCAATGGCTGTGATGTTCTATTTCTCACGCCAGGCATTGAAGGAAGAGTCTTTGCATGATGCTGAGCAGACTTTGGAAGGCACAGTCCTGAAGATAGATAATATATTGCTGAGTGTGGAGCAGACGGCAGGTAATTTTTACTGGGATCTGTTGACACATCTTGACCAGCCTGCCCGCATGAAAGATTATTGTCATCATCTCGTGGAGTGCAATCCTTATATCGAGGGCTGTGCCATTGTCTTTAGACCTGATTTTTATCCAGGGCAGAAGCTGTTCATGGCCTATGTCTATCGTAAAGGTAATAGTGATACAAAGGAAGCGAGTACAGAACTTGTGAGCAAGGGCTCGTTTGCCGGACGGCCATATACAGAGCAGGTGTGGTATACTGAGCCTATGAAAGAGAGGCGTGCCCTTTGGACCGACCCACTGAAGAATGAAGATGCTGAAGAAGAGCCGATTATCACTTTCTGCCTCCCGATTTTTGACCCAAGTGGGGAGTGCGTAGGCGTTCTTGCCACCGACCTGTCCATTAATCTGCTATCGCAAATAGTTCTTGCCGCCAAACCGTCACCCAATGCCTATGTAACCCTTCTGGCTGACAATGGATCGTTTATCGTACATCCTGATCCGGAGAAACTGTCAAGCCAGATAGCGTTTGGCCAGATGGAGCAGGATGTCAGTTCAACGATGAAAGAAGCAGCCCAGGCGATGGTAGCTGGTGAGACAGGTCAGAAGTCTTTCCGTATGAACCATCAAGACTGGCATGTGTTCTACAAACCCTTCATCCGTAATAATGTGGAAGGGCGAACACTTGATCAGCTCGGATGGAGCGTAGGCGTGATTTATCCTGATGACGATATCTTCGGAAGCTATAATCACCTGCTCTATTATGTGTTGATTATTGCCATTGTCGGACTGATTCTCTTCTTTGTGTTCTGCCATTTTATTACCCGACGACAGTTGAAGCCCCTGCGCAGACTGACACGATCAACAAAGCGCATAGCTCAAGGTCATTATGAAGCGGAGCTGCAGGCAGGCGAGTCAGGAAATATGAATGAGATAGGCCAGTTGCAGAATCACTTCCAGCAGATGCAGCAGTCATTATCCGCCCATATGGGCGAATTGGAAAATCTGTCAACTACTTTGCAGGAGCGAGGCAAGGTATTGCGTAAGGCCTATGAACAGGCCAAGGAAGCAGACCGCATGAAGACTACCTTCTTGCATTACATGACCAATCAGATGACCATTCCTTCAGTTACCATCGAAAAGAGTATTGCTGCAATCTGTAATAACTATCATGATATCAGCCTGCAGGAACTTGACCACAATGTGGAGGTGATAGAGCGGGAGAGCAATGTCATCACTGATCTGCTCAATAGTATGCTTCATACTGCTGACAATCAGTCGGTGAGAAAAGGCCTTCCGCCACAAAAGGAAGTCCCACATGCAGACAATGAGGAGGAACGCCAATGAGTAGGAAACGTAGTCTTGCCAAGGAACTCAGCTTCAGTATTGTGCTGATGGCTGCCCCAATATTTGTATTGGCATTAGGGGCACTGTTCTTGCAATCGCGTTATTATATTCGTCAAGAGGCTTCCGAACGTGCTAACAGCATGCTCAATTTAGCTATGCAGCGCGCGAGAAACTACATGAGCACCATTGAGACCTCTGCAGATGCCAACACGTGGCTACTGGAGGAAAACTTTACACCCGACACATTGCAGGCAGTATCCTATCGTATTGTGAACCTGAACCACCATGTACATAGCTGCTCCATCAGTGCTGAACCAGATGTGTTTCCTCAGTATGGACGTTACTTCTCGGTTTATTCTGCTCATACTACTTCACGAGGCATTGACACAGTAGTCACCATACGTGAACCAGACTACGAGTATTTTGTACGACATTGGTACAAGACTCCCCTTGAAACGGGTAAGTCATGCTGGTTAGATCCGTTCTGCGATCACACTGAAGGGGCTGAAATTTCTGGTGATGCCATTGCTTCCTACGCAAAGCCGCTACGGAAACAGGATGGAAAGATTGTAGGGATCATCTCTACCAATCTCTCTTTCAGCCGCCTTGCCGAAGCTATCAATGTCGTCAGGCTTGCTTACTCTGACTCATACTTTGTATTGCTGGATTCCGACGGACGCTACCTTATACATCCCGACTCTACACGTATTTTCAGGAAGACCATTTTCTCAGATACCGATCCTGCACAGGATCCTGAGCGGATTGCTTTAGGACACGAAATGACAGCAGGCAAACAGGGCAGTATGCATGTGAAAGAGAATGGCCGACTCTATCATGCGTGCTACAGTCCTGTTCCTGGAACAGACTGGAGCCTCGCGCTCTTGTGTCCAGAAAGAGAGATCCTGAGAAGCTACCACCGACTGACTTACATCATAGTCGTCATCATTCTCTTAGGACTATTGATTATCCAATGGCTATGTAACCGTTCAGTGAGCCATTCCATCAGTCCGCTCAATCAGCTTTTGAAACAGTCGGAATGTATCTCGGAGGGTCATTATGATGAGAAGATTCAATATTCTCAACGTGAGGACGAGATAGGGCAGCTGCAGAACAGCTTTGCTATGATGCAGCAGTCGCTGCAAGACCATGTGGGCAGTATCCGTAAAACCACAGAAAATGCTAAAAGGCGTAATGAAGAATTGATGCACGCCATGGGACTGGCAGAGGAAAGCGTCAGACAGAAGACAGAGTTTGTAAGGAACGTGTCACACCAGATACGTACTCCGTTGAACATCATCTTGGGCTTTGCACAGGTACTGCGTAACAGCAATATGCCACAGAAGGGTGCAGTAAATGCACAAAGCGATCTTCAAGAAGAAAACCTGAAGGAAATCACTTCCATGATGAAGTACAATGCCGCTCACTTGAAACGTATGGTGCTCATGCTCTTTGACAGTTCCGAGACGGGAAATACTGTTGAGATGCTGCGTCAAAGGAAAGAAGAGGTGTCGTGCAATGAAATAGCCAACAAGTGTATTGCCACTACGAAAGAACAGTTTCCTGACTGTGCTATTCGGCTTGAAACCGAAGTGCCTGATAGCCTGTGCGTAATGACCATCCCGCTCTATCTGACAAGAACTATTCTCGAACTGCTCTATAATGCTGCCAAGTATTCTGACGGGCAACATGTTACGGTGAGGGTTTCACAGACCAACACTACTGTGAGGTTTTCCGTGGAGGACAAGGGGACAGGATTGCCGGAAGGAAAAGAAGAAATGATTTTCAAGCCTTTCACCAAGGTTGATGATTTGTCGGAAGGGCTTGGCTTGGGACTTTCTTTGTCGAAACGGCATGCAAAGAGCCTTGGAGGTGACCTGTTCTTGGATACCAGTTACAAGAACGGCTGCCGCTTCATCGTAGAAATACCGAAAACAAGGTAGAGCAAGTGTTCTCAAAAGAGAAACAACCTGTCAGACCATAGCTGACCCTCACTTCCCACGGAAGGAAACGATGGTTCCCTCCATGGGAAGTGAAAAAGGGTGCTTAGCGTGGCAGGTTGAAGGCACGCGTCATCTCCTGCATCTGCTCGTCGGTCATGCCTTCGGGCACAAAACCCATAGCACGTGAATTGATGTAGATCTTGGCGCTCTTCGATAGTACGTCTATCTGGTCAAAGGCGTCCATCACGTCGATGCCTTTTGCAAAGACACCGTGCTTTTCCCACATCACCACGTCATAGTCCTCGAGTTCCTTCAGAGTGCCTTCGGCCAGTTCGTTGCTGCCAGGAAGAGTGTAGGGGACAATGCCGAGGCCTAATGGGCAGAAAGCCTTGGTCTCAGGAATCATAGACCAGAGAATGCGTGTGAGCACATCCTTTCCAAGGAACTCCTTGTTGTGACTCATGGCAACAAGTTCAATGGGATGGGTGTGGACGGTTGCCTTATAACCGGTGCCCTTCTCTATCTGGCGGGCATGAACGATGAGATGAGAAGGTAGCTCGCTGGTAGGCATGACAGGATTGTCGGCTATGATGACATAGGATGCGCAGTCGTCAAGAATGCGGATGACGCTGCCGTTGTCCATAGGCCAGCGGGCAAGGTCACGCATACGCTTGCCAGTGCCTTTGCAGTAGAAATAGCAGCCTTTGAGATGGGGTAGGGTGATGCCAATCTGCTTGACATCGCTAATAGGCGACATCTGGCGAATCTCGTCATCTACGTAATCCGTGATGTTCACTGTGATGTTTCCTCCATTTCGCTCGGCCCAGCCGTTCTGCCAGAGGTAGCCAGCCACTTCGGCTGTTTTGTCGATCTCGGCCTTCAGTGCCGGACGACCTTCCAATATACTCTTCATAAGTTGATGTGTTTAATAGATTAATGAGTACAAAGATAGTCTTATTTATTCGTATTACATTGCTTTGGTAGTGCTTTTTATGATTTTTTAATTGACGTATTTCAATAATCTCCTAATTATTTCGTGCAATCGGATTTTTGTGTTACCTTTGCAGCAATGAATAAAATCTTACAGCAACAGGCACAATGGAGCGAGAATGTCATTTTGGCAGACGCTGACTACATCGACAAGGTTGCATTCAACCTGACGGTGAACTTTGAGCGGATGATAGGCCGCCGTATTCCACAGGCCGATATGGCCAAATGGCTGGAGTGTGTAGCTCTGGATGGAGGGCTGCGCCCACCAGCTGCCCCTCCTTCACCCAATACTCAGGTCATCCTGATTTATGGTTGTGGAAAAGTGAAGCTGGAGAATTTTGCTCCCTCCAGCTACAAGACCGAACTGCATGGAAAGGCCTTTAAGGGAGAACTTGGCGAGTTTGTGATTTCTGCCTACGAATGTCCTGACAGCAGGATGGGTGGCGAAGACTTTTTTATAGAGGCATTGGCGCTGGCAGCCAACCAACAAGAGGTGAAGCGGCTGATGGTCATTCCCAATGCCGATGACCCTATAATATATAATAAGGTACGCGAAACACTGCGACAGACCAATGGACAGAAGACCACTACCGTTTTTGCCATGCAGCCTATGGTAGGTGGAACATTTCAACAGGAGATCCTCGGCTATTCGCTCATGGCAGCATTGGGCATCCGTGCTGACGAAATAAAACCTTGAGGGGAAAAAACAACCCACTTTTCTTGCAGGGTTGCAAGAAAATTCGTATTTTTGCAAAACCTTCTATGAAGGAGTGCTTGTAATTAGTAAAAACATAAAAAAACAGTAAAGATGGCAAGAGTTCTGATGATTGGCGCCGGAGGCGTCGCTACAGTGGCAGCGTTTAAAATTGCGCAGAATGCCGACGTGTTTACAGAGTTTATGATTGCAAGTCGCAGAAAGGCGAAGTGCGATAAGATAGTAGAGAGCATCCATCGTGCAGGATACAAGATGGACATCAAGACCGCGCAGGTGGATGCCGATGACGTAGAGCAACTGAAGGCTTTGTTCAACGACTACAAGCCGGAATTGGTCATTAACCTTGCTCTGCCCTATCAGGACCTGACAATCATGGATGCCTGCCTGGCCTGCGGCTGCTCATATCTCGATACTGCCAACTATGAGCCGAAGGACGAAGCTCACTTTGAGTACTCATGGCAGTGGGCTTATCGGGAGCGTTTCGAAAAGGCAGGTCTTACGGCCATACTTGGATGCGGCTTCGACCCAGGTGTGACTAGTATCTTTACGGCCTATGCTGCCAAGCACCATTTCAAGGAGATTCACTACCTGGATATTGTCGACTGCAACGCAGGTGACCACCACAAGGCTTTTGCCACCAACTTCAACCCGGAGATCAACATCCGCGAGATTACCCAGAAGGGACTCTATTGGGAAGATGGAAAGTGGGTTGAGACAGAGCCTCTGGAGATTCATAAAGACTTGAACTATCCTAACATCGGTCCTCGCGACAGCTATCTGTTGCACCATGAGGAAATAGAATCGCTGGTCATCAACTATCCCACCATCAAACGAGCCCGTTTCTGGATGACCTTCGGACAGCAGTATCTGAAACACCTCGAAGTGATTCAGAACATTGGTATGAGCCGCATTGACGAGGTGGAGTACGAGGCACCGTTGGCTGATGGCACAGGCACTGCACGTGTAAAGATTGTTCCCCTGCAGTTCCTGAAGGCCGTGTTACCTAATCCGCAGGACCTCGGAGAGAACTATGAGGGTGAGACCTCTATAGGCTGCCGTATCCGTGGTATTGGCAACGACGGCAAGGAACACACCTATTATGTATACAACAACTGCTCTCACCGCGCTGCCTATGAGGAGACAGGCATGCAGGGCGTTAGCTATACCACTGGCGTTCCCGCCATGATAGGTGCTATGATGTTCTGCAAAGGACTGTGGAAGAAACCTGGCGTATACAATGTCGAAGAGTTCGACCCAGACCCCTTCATGGAACAGCTGAACTGTCAGGGACTGCCTTGGCACGAAATCCATGATGGTGACTTGGAACTCTAACCCCTAATTACCCTAACAACCCTAATTACCCTAACAACCCTTTACAAAATTATGGCAAAGAAAGAAGAAACCGAACAGCTTACTCCGCAGCAGGAGAAAATGAAAGCACTGCAGGCTGCAATGGCGAAGATTGAGAAGGACTTCGGCAAAGGCAGTATCATGAAACTTGGCGACGAGCACATAGAAAACGTTGAAGTCATACCAACTGGCTCCATTGGACTGAACGCAGCACTTGGCGTGGGCGGTTATCCGAAGGGACGTATTATCGAGATATACGGCCCAGAGTCCAGCGGTAAGACTACATTGGCCATTCATGCCATTGCCGAAGCACAGAAGAAAGGTGGTATAGCTGCCTTTATTGATGCGGAACATGCCTTTGACCGTTTTTATGCTCAGAAACTGGGTGTTGACGTTGACAATCTCTATATCTCCCAGCCCGACAATGGCGAACAGGCATTGGAAATTGCCGATCAGCTGATCCGCTCAAGTGCCGTAGACATTGTGGTGGTTGACTCTGTTGCTGCCTTGACACCGAAGAAAGAGATTGAGGGTGATATGGGCGATAATGTCGTGGGATTACAGGCCAGGCTGATGAGTCAGGCACTGAGAAAACTCACCTCTACCATCTCGAAAACAAATACGACGTGCATCTTCATCAACCAATTACGCGAGAAGATTGGCGTGATGTTCGGTAACCCCGAGACCACTACAGGTGGTAATGCATTGAAATTCTATGCAAGCGTTCGCTTGGACATCCGTAAGGTGACAACATTGAAAGATGGTGACCAGCCTGTCGGTAACCAGGTACGTGTAAAGGTTGTAAAGAACAAGGTGGCTCCTCCGTTCCGTAAGGCTGAATTTGAGATTACCTTTGGAGAGGGTATCTCGAAAATCGGCGAAATTGTGGACTTGGGCGTCGAGAAAAATATCATCAAGAAGAGCGGTTCGTGGTTTAGCTATGGCGATCAGAAACTTGCTCAGGGACGCGACGCTACTAAGCAGCTGTTACAGGACAACCCTGAACTTTGTGAGGAGATAGAGGCTAAGATCATGCAGGCTCTCAATCAGGAAGACTAAGACAAGTTTCGCCTGTTTGATATTGGATACAAAAAAAGAAAGGCTGCGCATTGAATAGTAGATGCGCAGCCTTTAAAGATGTGTCAAGAAACAGATTCTTCAACGTTACTGAATCGGTGTTCCGTTCTTGTCTTGCCAGCTGGTTTTCTTTGACGTTGTCTTTTTACTACTGGTCTTACGGGACGTTCTTTTCTTGGCGGTAGTGGTACGGTCAACCTCAGCCTTCATTACTCGACCGTCACGTCCGAACTCTATAACCAGAACCTTACCGCTACCAGGAGTACGGCTGCGCCAGACCTTATTACCCGCCTTGTTGGTGCTTTCCGACTCTACGTCACCCATTACCATGAGTACCTCATCCTCGGTCATGCCAATGGTGACGCGTCCCTCACGAATAGCAGCACGCGTGGCAGTGCTGGTCTCTATCTGCTTACCTTCACCCAGTGCAAAGAGCTTTCCAAAGAGTTCCTCTCCTTCAGCAGGCACCTCGCCGGCTTTATAAGAACTGGCAAAACGTACGTTCTTATAATACATACCTGCAGTCTGAGTGCTCTTCAACACCAAAGCCATCATGCCCGCCTGGGGAAGAGGACGCATTTCCATAATCTGGAATCCCGACTGGCTGATAATGTTCACATTCCTGGTCTGCTTCTCGTTCAGCATTTTCGTGAGATAACGGGTGTGTACCACCTTGCCGATATAGTCACGATAGTTGTCAGAGAGCATCATGATGTCATCCTCCAGTTCAAATGAATTGGAAAATAGGAACTTCTCTTCATCCTTGATGAACTCATCGTCACGCATACCACAGTTGGTCTTTGAAATGGCCACATTCTGGTAGAACTGCTTGCCATTCTTGTCTTGGACAATGATTTTCACAGGATAGCTGCGAGTACCAACACCAACAGCCACGATTTCCACCTCCTCACGATCGCTTACAATGTACTCTTCAAAGCCATCTTGGGCATCAGTGTCTATACGGTAGTACTTGGCCTTCGTAAATACCTTCTTGCCAACAAGAACATCCTGAGCTATATCTACGTCACCCAAATAGGCCAGCGTAGGCACACCTTTCTTGTCATAGCAATAGTCGGCAAAACTGCCAACGGGAATCTCGTAGAAATACCTGGCTCCGTTTTCCTCCAAATGGAAGTTCATCCGAGCATGACCGTTGCTGGACTTGTCTTTCTCGATAAAACCGTCATAAACCATGATTTTGTGACGAAGTGGCACACTGCTGACTTCCTTGTTCGTGTTATAGTCGGAGAAAGTCTTTACAATGAGGTCATACTTCTCTGGCATAACCATGAATCGCATACCTGGCTGCCAGTCACAAAGGCTGTGGAACGGAAAATGTGTGCTGATATAGTCACGAGCAGGAGCTTTGGCAGTTGCTGTGTCAACTAATGCGTTGCCTACCTCTTCAGTCACTGCCATTTTAACGTTGCTGGTCTTGACTAAATAGTCCTTGGCTGTCTTCTGCTGTGCAAAGACTACCATTGCCATAAGTGCCAAGCCTGTTGTAAGAATCAACTTTTTCATATTATATCCGGATTTTTATTGATTTCTGCCCGCAAAGGTATAAAAAAGTTTTGATACTTGTGCCAAAATGTCGCAACAAAAAACAATTTTAACCGAAAAAAGTTATTTTGGCACGCGCTTTGCTAGTAGAAATGTGTAAATTTTGAATATTAACAATTAAAATAGGAAAGAATTATGGGAAAGATTATTGGAATTGACTTAGGAACAACTAACAGCTGCGTTTCCGTCTTCGAAGGAAACGAGCCGGTGGTTATCGCCAACAGCGAGGGAAAGCGTACTACGCCTTCTGTGGTTGGCTTCGTAGAAAATGGTGAACGTAAGATTGGCGACCCTGCCAAGCGTCAGGCTATTACCAACCCCAAGAACACCGTTTACTCCATTAAGAGATTCATGGGTGAGAACTGGCAGCAGACGGAGAAGGAAATTGCTCGTGTGCCCTATACGGTTGTAAATGAGGGTGGCTATCCGCGTGTCGAAATCAACGGACGTAAGTACACGCCGCAGGAGATCTCAGCTATGATATTGCAGAAGATGAAGAAGACAGCAGAGGATTACATTGGACAAGAGGTGACAGATGCAGTCATCACCGTTCCTGCCTACTTCTCTGACTCTCAGCGTCAGGCCACAAAGGAGGCTGGACAGATTGCGGGTCTTAACGTTAAGCGTATTGTCAACGAGCCGACGGCTGCCGCTTTGGCATATGGCGTTGACAAGGCTAACAAAGATATGAAGATTGCTGTGTTCGACCTTGGTGGTGGTACGTTCGATATCTCCATCCTCGAGTTTGGCGGTGGTGTGTTTGAGGTGCTTTCAACCAATGGTGATACCCATCTGGGTGGCGATGACTTCGATCAGGTCATCATCGACTGGCTGGTCCAGGAATTCAAGAATGACGAGGGCGCCGACCTGAAGGCCGATCCCATGGCCATGCAGCGTCTGAAGGAGGCTGCCGAGAAGGCAAAGATTGAACTGTCTTCAAGTACCAGCACAGAGATCAATCTGCCTTATATCATGCCTGTGGCAGGTGTGCCTAAGCACCTGGTGAAGACTCTCACCCGTGCCAAGTTCGAGCAGCTGGCTCACAATTTGATTCAGGCATGCCTCGTACCTTGCCAGAAAGCTATGGCTGATGCCCATCTGAATACAGCCGACATTGACGAGGTTATCCTCGTGGGCGGTTCCAGCCGTATTCCTGCTGTTCAGACATTGGTGAAGAACTACTTCGGTAAAGAGCCTTCTAAGGGTGTCAACCCTGACGAGGTGGTAGCCGTTGGCGCTGCTATTCAAGGTGCTATCCTTAACAAGGAAGGCGGTGTAGGTGACATTGTGCTGCTCGACGTGACTCCTCTGACCCTCGGTATTGAGACCCTGGGTGGAGTGATGACCAAGCTGATAGAGGCCAACACCACTATTCCTTGTAAGAAGAGCGAGACCTTCTCTACCGCAGCCGACAACCAGACAGAGGTGACCATCCACGTCCTGCAGGGCGAGCGCCCGATGGCTTCTCAGAATAAGTCTATCGGACAGTTCAACCTTACAGGTATTGCACCCGCCCGTCGTGGTATTCCTCAGATTGAGGTGACTTTCGATATCGATGCCAATGGTATTCTGAAGGTTTCTGCTAAGGATAAGGCTACGGGTAAGGAGCAGGCTATCCGCATCGAGGCATCCAGTGGTTTGTCACAGGATGAGATCAACCGCATGAAGGCCGAGGCAGAGCAGAATGCCGAAGCCGACAAGAGAGAGCGCGAGCGTGTGGACAAGTTGAATCAGGCTGACTCGATGATCTTCCAGACCGAGACCTTCCTCAATGAGAATGGTGATAAGTTGGGCGGCGACCGTGCCAGTGTGGAGCAGGCCTTACAGCAACTCCGCGATGCCCACAAGTCCGGTGATATCTCCGCTATCGACGGTGCCATCAATAACCTGAATCAGGTCATGCAGTCCGCTTCTCAGAGGATGTATCAGCAGGCCGGCGGTGCCCAGTCTGGCCCTAATCCTAATGCCGGTTCTGGCTTCCAGGGAGGTCAGCAGACTCAGTCCAATCCCAATGATGACGTTCAGGATGCAGACTTCGAGGAAGTGAAGTGAGAATAGATAAACAACGATAAGAATATCATAAGAAAGTGGTGTAATCCAAGTGGTTACACCACTTTTTGTTATTGTTAAACTTTGTTTCATTTCTTGCTATTTTCGGATTTTTACCGTAATTTTGCGTCATATTTGCGA
>JAEEQB010000075.1 GCA_016285075.1 Prevotella sp. | reverse complement strand
ATCGCGTATCTGTCACGACCAGCCCGAACGCATTGGTGAGATGGCCGGAATCTTAGTGTCGCATCTGAAGCTACTCGAAACCACGCCATGCGACACATCCTTCTTTCCCGACCGCAAACAAATCGTACTGAGTGCTCTCCGTGATGCCGGTTTCATCCGAAAGAAAGTGAGGGATTTCCTGATTGACACCGTTGAGTCGCTTCCCGACGTGACCACCTGCTCTCACGGCGACTTCCAGACTGGCAATATTATCATTGCCGATGGTAAGAGTTACTTTATCGACCTGGGACGCTTTGCATACGGACATCCCATGTTCGACATTGCCCACCTGTACCTTGTTTGTGTCGTTTATTCAAAAATGAAAAAAACATGCGACATTTTCCACATGACTCGCGAACAGCTTCTGCAACTCTGGGATGCTTTTGCTACGGGTTACACGGGTCATGCCGACCATACCGCGTTCGACCGTCAGGTGACTGCTTTGGCTGGTGCCGACGTTATTATGCGCAACGCCTATGTCGCCCCGAGTCTTCTTGAGAAAATCTTCTTCCGATTCCAGGTTCACAACCTTTTCAAACAATTATAGGCGATGACTCCTGTGGTTGTCACATCCAGGAGTGTCAGGGGACAGTCCCTTGACACTGCCAAATGTGGGTGTGCCGCCTCAAAGTGGCACACCCACATCTGTATACATTTCTTCTATATTCCGTTCAGATGTCTTGAACGACTTGTTCAGATATCTCGAACGACTCATTCAGATTATTTCTTACACCCCAAAGGGATTATATGAACACCTCGTTAAGATTATCCGGACAACACATAGAGACTATCTGAACAACCCAAAGGTGACATTGCGCCCCCTCAGCACTGCTAATGGGGCTTTCACTTTGGCAATGGGTTCTGGCTTACCAAACGATGCCGCTCTGGCTCTCATCCTCCTTCATGCTATTGTCGGTGAAGGTGATGATGCCGTCTTTGTCAATACTGACAAGCAGCTCTACATAAGCAGTTGCCTGGGCGATGTCAAGATCAACGGCAGTGGCGACACCACCCTGCTCCAGATTCCACGCATGCGTCTTGATGTCGAGCACAGTACCATCTTTGTCGTAGGTGGTAATGGTGTACTCACCCTTTGAATTCAGGGTGTAGTTTCCCTCTATGGCAACATCCTTCACCTTGTAGTGCAGGAAGAAAGCCTCCTGGGCGGGGAAGGTGAGATCATCCTTGGAGGGATAGGTCTGGCTGATGAAGTTGCCATAGGCGGTCAAGGGGCCGTGCTTCGTTTCGCCATTCCACCAGGCATATCTGGTCTGGAAGAAAGCATTGTTGGCAACAGGAGCCTCAAACTTGAAACTCACAGAGTAGCTGGCGCACTTCGCATAGATTTCGGGGATGTCTACAGGATTATCATCGATGAAACACGATGTCATCACACTTGTGCCGCAGAGAAAGATGGCGGCAATCTTCCAAATCATTAATTTTTTCATTGTACGTTTTGTTTTATTGTTAATAATAAAGGGGTGTAGTCTCACCAGGGATATAGGACGTCTGTATTGAGCTCTTCGTCAACGAAGGTGTACGGGCATACAACATTCCTTAGGTTATAGAAGTAGGAGAAGGAGTTGCTCTTCGAGGCTTTGTCGAGCGGGTCGTTGATGAGAGTGTAGTTCTTGCCACCGTAGTTTGTCTTGAAGACGATCTGGTCATCGTCGTCGATTTCCATGTAGGCCACAATGACAATAGGCTCAAAGTAGAGGGAAGGGATAAAAGAGGGGATTGTGTTGTCTTTGTCTTTGTTACGAAACCACTTGTGAGCCTGGGTGTCGTAGAGATGGTTCTGGTAGTCGTAGGGTTCCCTCAAGGCATCGGTATAAGCAAAAACCCGGAAGCGGAAATCGTTGTTGCTGGGCCAGCATGTGATGCTCCAACGGTCGGCAGGCACCATGAAGATTCCAAGGTGTGCCCATTGGTAGCTATCGAGGACATCCATGGTACTGTTGAACATTAACACGTCGACATCGCCGATGTATTTCGTGTAGAAATAGTTGTACTTGTAGGCTTCGGTAGGGTTTTCGCGGTTTTTTCCCGCACGGGTTTCGTCCCTCACGTAGCGCAACATGGGCTGTCTGGCCTTCAGTCGACCATTTGTAGGTATATAAGCCACATTGGTGGCATAGTTTTTGCAGGTGGCGCCAATACCACTGGAATTGATGACGAAGGTGTCGCGCTCGATTACGAGATCTTTTGGATTGACTCCCATCATTTCCAGCGAGGCATTCATGGCCCTGCCCTGCGAACAGCCAGGGAAGGCCGCCTCGGAGAGGCTCCAAGCCAGGATGTAAGCCTGTTCTTCGGGCACGAGATTGGTGGCAAACACTCCTTCGGTGCATTGAAGGTTATCGGCATAGTTGAGGTTTACGTAGTCGATATCCTCCTTGACGCCCTTGACGGCATCGAAACTGATGAAGCGCGCCTTGTGGTCGGTCTTGATCTTGATGTCATCATCTAAATCGATGTCGGCCCAGTTCATGTAGCACATCCACAGGTGACCCTCCTCGTCCTTGATGATGGTACCTGGGTGGAAGAAACCGTAGCTTTTGGCCTTTGGATTGAGGTAATCCTTTGTGAACTCTTGGGGCGTGTACTCCTTGCCCTTGCCTATGGGCTGGTTGTTGTATTTGTTGAACACATAGAAGTCCTTGATACCGTTGACATTGTCCATGGCCATGAACTCGTTGGGCTGTGAACCCATGAGCTGCTTGCCAGTGGCATAGCGCACAACGTAGGCATAGTGGGGCTCGTAGTTGGAGTTGTAGCCTTCCTTGCCCCACTGGTTGATGTCCCACAACGGCTTTTCTTTCGACTTGAAGTCGTATGAGAGGGTCTGCTTCGTCAATGTCTTGTAGTTATCACCGCTGTAGGTGGCGGTATATACGTTACCCGTGCTGCCTAACCACCAGGAGTAGCCTGAATAAAAGAAGGTGAGCTCTTTACGGGCCAAAAGAGTCTCTCGATTAGTATGCAGCACTTTTTGCCAGATATCAAGTTCGTTCCAGGCGTTCTGCACCAGCTGCCAGTAGTACTGGTTGTGATAGCGTATATTTTCCTCACTGAAGTCGTTGAACACTTTATCTTCGTATTCGTTGTAATAGTTGTTCCACTCGATGGGATTCATGATGGCGTAGAGCATCTCTGCCAGGTTGCCCATGTGCACCAGGCTGCTGTTCAGTTTGGTGGGCAACTGGTGTGTAATGCCACCCTTACTGGTATAGGAGTAGATGTTTTTCTGTGGCAGCTTACTCAGCGTAATCCAGTGGCTGTCTTGCTTGCCTTCCTTGCCGAAGGCTGGCCGCACGCAGATCCAGTAGTCTGTATCGCCGTCGCTGTTCGGCTTGGTCACGACATCACCGAAGCGGTAGTAGGCATTGCCATCAAAGGAACCGTTGAGACCCATCTGATCGGGTGCGCAGTAGACGATGCGCTTCAGCCCGGGCAACTGCTTGATGTCGACATCGACGGTGGCCCACGACTGTCCGTCGCGGCTCTTCTTGTAGGTGAGCGTACCAAAGTCGCGCTTCCACTCGTAGGCGTCCATGACTCCTAAGCTAACACCCGTGAGGTCTTCGAAGCGCAGGGCAGCGTCCTCGGCGGTATTGGTGGCTACGAGACGTGTGGCCTCGCTCTGTTGCGAGGGTTCGCCGATGGTAGCGGTGAAGGTCTTGGTCTGCCAGTCGTCGGGCATGTCCTCCACACCAGCGAGTTTGCTCATCACGTTGTAGAAGTCGAAGTTGAGCTGTGACTGTTGCTGCAGCAGCTCCTCCTCCTGCTGTTCTTTTTGTTCGTTGGTGTCCTTGTCATCATCACTGCACGAGGTAGTCACGCTGGCCATACCGAACATCAGCACGGCCAGCAGCATCCAACGGTTAATAGATATTACATGATTCATTTCTTGTTTTTTTGTATTACATATTTGTTGACATAGATGTCGGTCACGTCCTTAGGGCGCTGACCCGCGTCATTCAATGTCAGTGTGGTGGGAGTAAGCACGTTGCGGGTCAGGTCATAGACGTGGTATTTTTTGTTCCACATAGTATGCTGCCAGTGAATGGCCATCGAAAAAACTAAGAAGGAGGAGAGCTCGGAGTTTTTTTCGTCATTTTCTAGGGTAACATCCATTTCTCCAAGAAACTCCCACTGGAAATGACTGCAGTTCTGATACTCTTTTTCATTGAGCCATTGCTTGATAAGGTTAATGGCGGCATTGTCGGGGTCGAAGAAAGCAATGTATGGCACCCAGTAGTCGAAGGTGAGGCCAGTGCTCCAGCGGTGAGTCTTGGTAAGCATCAGACTGTAATTTGGCCATGCCGTGCGTATAGAACCATTGTCCTCATAGTCCCAGACTTCACTCCAGTCATACTCCCTAATCCCAGTTAGACCAGCACCGAAAAGTGATGGATTCTCATTGGCCTCAGTCAATAAGTAACACTCGCCCCCGAGTGTGTTCTGCCCGTTTGCAGCAAAGAACCTGGCAGGTTCCGTGCCATAGCCCGTCTCGTTGAGTATGGCCTTTTTCTCATTTCCCGTGAGCTGATTCTGGCGTTGCATGGCATCCAGATAGTTGAGGATGTCCGTGCGCGAAACACTTTCATTGTAAACTGTCTTGACGAAGGTGAATATGTCTCCAGGCTCCGACATCTGGCCGTTCACCACCTTGTCGTCGCCTACTGTTGCCCAGCTGTTTGTGCCAGTACCGGGATTCACACCCAACGTGATGAAGGTGGCAGTGGTGTTGAATTGATGGTTGGAAATGCAGACGTAGCTGTGGCCGTCCTTCTTGATGATGTCGCCAGGATTATAGCGCTTGGATTCTGCGGCTGGATGATTTTTGGTGTAACGGTAGATTTCGGTGAAGCCGTTAAGTGCTTTGGTGGGCGAATAGCTTTTGTCGAGTTCCTTTCCCGTCTTATAGCGAGCCACCATGCCTACTGGCTTTTGAGGCTCATCCTTGTATTCTCTATACTGCCAATATTCACCATCTTGCCAGAAGGTGCGCACGTCATACTTCTTGTTGTCGAACTTTTTGTCATCAGAATCGAACATGAACTTCGGATAGGTGTCGTCAGCCATCATGGCCAGGTCGCCGCTGTAGGCCACATGGTGCAGCTGGAAATACTTGCTGTATTCCCACTTGCCTTCGTAATAGAAAGCAAGGCCATACTGTTCCATGAACTCTGGTAGCGAGGTAAAGATCTTTCGCCATACGTTGGGGTTGGTTTCTAAAGATTCGTCATCGTCGTAGGGGTTATCGTCGTATGCCTCGTCGTCGCCCCATTCCATTGCCACGGTCTCCAGATACTTGGCATCGTAGAAGCTGCCTAACTTGCCAATGCCCTTTGGCATCAGCGTGCTGATGATCTGTCCCATGCTATTTGCCTTATTCTTGCTAATGGTGTTCTGCTTGATATTAGCCTGGCGATAGACATCAAGACACCAGAGCAGGGTGGCAAAGTTCTGCAAATGCTCTTTCGAACAGCCCAAGCCCGTGGGCAGGTAGTAGTCATAGCCCTTCTTGTTGTAGCTATAGATGCACTTGCTGCTGTACGACAGGCTGATCCAGTGGGAGTCGGTCTTGCCGTAGGTATTGTTGGCAGGGCGTACGCACACCCACACCGTGTGGTCGGCATTGTTCTCCACCACGTCGCCCAGCGAATAATAGGCCGTGCCAGTGAACGAACCATTGTTCCTGCTCTGCTCGGCAGTCTTATACACCAGACGCTTCAGGCCGGGAATCTGCTTCACGTTCATCTCCACTTGGGCAACACCCTCGCCGCCCTGTTGAAAATCCATGGTGCCGATGCCAGAATAGCTCCACTGATAGGCGCCGACGTTGAGTGTCTTCAGGTCTCGGTTGATGAGACTGGCGAAGTGCTCGCGAGCATCGTCAAAGTCCTGCACGGTGATAGTTCGCACGCTGGGCTGTGCCTCGTTCTCCACATAGCCAACGATGGCTTCAAAGGTGCTGGTCTGCCAGTTGTCGGGCAGTTCGCTGACACCGCAGAGCTGACTCAGAAGCGGATAGAGTGCCGTGGCCGATGCTCCCATCTTCTCGTAGGGGTCGTTTTCCTGCTGCCACTCTTTCTCCTTTTCTTCCTCGCTGAGTTCATCGTCATCGCTACATGAGGTGAATGCGCTGCCCAGGCCGAGCATCAGCACAGCCAGCAGCATATAGTTGAAAAGTCTTTTTTCCATATATTCAATGTTTACCTTTTTACTTTTTTACCTTTTTACCTTTTTACCTTTTTACCTTTTTACCTTTTCTCACCATACATAGAAAGGCCTAAGCACTCCCAATCTTTTTTCTGCAGTGCTTAAGGTTGAGAATAACATAAATGTTGATATATCAGGATTGTCAGGATTCAATTCGTATATCCATCTACAAGCTGCGCCCCTATAATAACCTCCATCGCGCAGCAAATTGACTTCGTGGTTTCCATTATACATCTCAAACTCTACATGATGCTTTTTCAATAATTCTACCAACTTTGTACAATCCTTGCGAGGGTATTTTCTTTCTTGCCTCTGGCCAACCTCATTTTGGTATCTATATAGCATATTAGTGTAAGTCCAAATTTCAGCATCGCCGCCGCACCCGGCAATAGCCCGCATCCAATAATAGGTAGTAGCAGCATTCCACTGGCCCAAACCGTTACTTGATACGTAACGGTCGTTGCTTGGGTTGTTACCCGACGCACCAAAATCTTCTCCAACAATTGAACTGTTATTATACACATCGTTACGCCAATAGTCGAGCGAGATGGCCAGCGCGTTCTTCAGCATATCATGACTATCAATCGAATGGCTCACAAGCCCGGAGGCATCGGCATCGTTGCCTTGGTAGTCCGTAAAACGGTAGTTGTCTTCTTTCGTGGCAACAATCATGGCCACAGCCGTGGTCCCGTCTCTTTCGGCGGTTGCGGCATCATCGTAGATCTTTCCGTTCTTGGCCAGCAGCTTGCCGATATCCTCTTTCGTCACGTTGGCCATGAGCTTTCCCTTTACAGGCTCGCACACCTCGGGCTCGGTCTGCGGGGTTGGATCGATGCCGTACTCCTTATTATATACATAGACCTCTTCGATGCCATTGGTGGCGCTCTTTATCGTTAAGTATTCAGTTGGCTTGAAACCTGCCAAGTCCTTGCCCTTAACATAGCGACAGGGGTAGGTGAAGACGGGGAAAGGCTCGTAGCCACCCTCGTGCTTGCCAGTCTGGCCGTACTTGTGCACATCGAACGGCTTGCCCATGACGTTCTCCTTCTTCACGATGTACTTCGCCGTGTGGAAGTTGTTGTTCATGCCGCTGTATTCGTAGGCCCACAGCTCAAGGTTCCAGTTCAGCGTCCAGTACCAGCTGTAGCCGTAGTAGATGAAAGTGATTTTCTGCATCTCGCTCTCCAGCGTAGCTTTGTCGAAGTGCAGCAGCTCCTGGAACAAGTTGTGATTCTGCCAGCCATCCTGCACGCGCTTCCAGAAGTACTGGTTGTGGTAGTTCATATTCTCGCGGCTGAAGTCGTTGAAGAACTCCAGTTTCTTGTTATTGGTTAAGTTTTCGCTCCACTGCTCGGGGTGCAGGATGGCGAACAGCATCTCGGCTGCGTTCTGCCAATGCCCCTTGTGGTAGCTGCTGCTGAGCTTGGTGGGCAGATAGTAGCTGTCGCCTGTCGAAGCTTCATATTTCAAGACGTTCTTCGACGGGAGGTCGCTGAGCGATACCCAGTGCATATCCTGCTTCTTCTCCTTGCCGAACATGGGGCGCACGCACATCCAGTATTCCCAGTTGCCCTCGTCGTTCTTCTTGCGGATGACGTCGCCGAAGCGGTAGTAGGCCGTGCCGTCGAAGCGGGCGTTCAGTCCCTGCTGCTCGGGCGAGCAATAGACGAGGCGCTTCAGGCCGGGCAGCTGCTTCAAGTTCACATCGACCGAGGCCCACGCCGTGCCGTCGGTCTGCTTGCGATAGGTCATGGAGCCAGCGCCGTCAAGCGTCCAGTCGTAGCTGACAGTATAGTCGGGCAGCTCGGTGCCGATGAGTCCGGAGAAGTGGGAGAGTGCTGCCTCGGCATTGTTTACCAGTACCAAACGGGTGGCGTCGCTCTGCTGCGAGGGCTCGCCGATGTTGGCCTCCAAGCGGGCGGCCTGCCAGTCGGCGGTCTGGTCGCAGCCGCTGCAGAGCTGGCCTGCCACACGCCAGAACGCCATGGCGGTCAGGTTGTCCTTCTCGTTTTTCGCCTCCTGCTCTTCGGGCGAAAGATCCTTGTTGTCGTCATCGCTACACGAGACACATGCGCTGCCCAGGCCGAGCATCAGCACGGCCAGCAGCATTCCTTGCTTTAGTTCGTTCTTTTTCATATTATTCCTTATTGTTATTATTGTTATTTATTCAAGTTTGTTAGGAGTTTAGGAGTTTAGAGGGTTATTAGGGGAAATAGTCACGCGCAGTGAGTTGATAGACCGATCCGTAGTTCGTGTCGTTATACAGGGTGACATGACTGCCAGAAGTGGTACGGGCCAGCTGATAATAGAGGTCGCGCAGCGTGATGTCAGGACTGCTGTTGACAGCCTGGCGGAAAGAACGTGCAAAGGCATTTGAGAGGAACACCCCTAAGTTGCTGTCATGGACATCGGCCTTTGAAGGCTCCAAGTCGTTGGCGGCCGTGATAGCCACCACGTCGGGCAGACCCTCGATGGCCTTGCCGATGAGTCCGCTGAAGCAGGTCTCGATGGCGAGCATACAGCGACGATAGCCATCGCGGTCATTAAGCTGACTGATGATGTCACGCATGCGGCTGCCTGTGAAGGCGGTGTTTTGACGGGGGCTCTCCCAAACCATGCCACGACCGTCGGTACCATGTCCGCTCCAGAAGATGAGCACATCGCTTGTAGCCGTGGTGTTCAGCACATGAGGCAGGCGACCGCCGTCGGTATCGCCGAGGATGATGCGGCCTATGTCATCAATGTCGAGGTCGGAGAAATGGTAGTCTATCTTTGCATTGGCACGGACGTCATCGCCATTGTCTTGTGGGCTCTCCACGTAAATCTTCCCTGGATACTTGTTTTCGGAAGCATCTTTCAGGTTGTCCTCACATACCACCACGATGTGGTCATCGTCATAGCCATGCCGACGCAGCAGCTGGTACATGGCCAGCACATCGGCCTGATGGCGATAGTCACTCCACTTGGTAGAGGTGCTGACGAGCAAGGCCCAGTGGTCGGTGACCCCTGGCAGTGTGCGGTCGAGCACAATGTCGGGGTCGAAATCTTCGTTGGTGATTTTCTCCCAGTCCCAGATGGAGAGGACGGAGGCCGTGGCGTTGTCGCCCTCGGTAGAGAGGACGAAGAGCGGAAAGCGCCGGCCCTGTCCATTCGTGCGCCATAGCAGGTAGGATGTCTGCAGGATGCTGGTGTGCATCTTCTGGTCGAAGAGGAGCGAGCCGCTGGCACCTGTCAGGGCAGGACTCTTCCCTCCTGTCAGCAGGGTGAAGGCCTGATGCAGGCCGTCGGCTGTCCAGGAGGTGGTGCTGCCCGACTTATCGGCCACCAAGGCGCGAATCCAGTCGGCAAGCGTAGGTCCATAAGGCGCAAATCTGTAACTGACGGGGACGCCGTCGATTACCAGGCGGTCGGGGCCCGACGGACTGTTCTGTCGTTTGGATGCAGCGAGAGCGGCAATGGTCAGGGCATCATAGACCTGCGCACTGCCTGCGACGGGTGCCGTGCCATAGCGCTGCTCGTAGTCCACATCGAAACCACTGACAGGTGCCGACGAGGGGCTAAGGCCGTAAAGTGGCAACCCGGCTTGGCGCACGCCGTCGACGTCGCCATGGTCGGTGACGATATAGGTTGTCCAGTCTTCGTCATCGCGGATGCCGGCACGGCTGCGTGCCGTTTTGATCTGCCCGATGAGAGCCTGGAAGGAAGCAACATCACTTACGGCCAACACCACGGCGGTGCGCTCATAGTCGGCCTTGGCCTCGCGCTCAATGGCTGTAAGCCAGTCGGTGAGGTCGGTGCCACGCTGATAAGACTGTATCCCGTCGGATGTCATGTTGACCTGGAACTCGGTGGCCATGAAGCCAAACCAGTTGCGGAACGACTGCCCATAGGTGTCGGCGCTATAGACAAGGGCTGCGCGCTGGGTCTGGCTCGTACCAAGGAAGCTGAGCAACACCTCGCACTGGGTAGCATTGCTCTCAGTCAGGAAGAAGGCATAGGGAGAGTTGGCATAGATGCGCTGCAGCTCGTCACCAGCCACCAAGGGCATCATCACAGGCAGGCGGTCCTTGTCGGCACAACTGAGAACCGTTCGAGCACATTCTATACTGTTTGGGCCGATGATGAGGTGGCAGGTGTCGGCGCCTTCCTCAGGATAGCAGATGGAATGGATTGTCTGCTGGATGTCGGCGGCCTGCTCGTCGTGATAGCGCAGGTTGAGCTTTATTTGCTTTGAAAGTCCTTTCTGGGCTGTGCTGATGTTGTTTAGAGCCAGATCGATGGCTGGCTGCCAGGCCTTCTGCACGTCGGCAGGCAGGATGATGTCAACGTTTAGGGTCTCCGTGGGAACATCAACAGGCGTGGTGGCCGGCTCGTCGTCGCTCTTGCAGGAGGAAAGAAGCAAGGGGGGAAGCAACAATCCCAACACCAGTCTCGTGCCAAGGAAAGAGAGGCGAATATGCTTTAGTAAACTCATTGTCTTCAAGTTGTATTAATGATTTGTTTTGTTGGTCAGGGTTATTTTCCCAATCCCTCTCCAGGAGTAAAGACGGCACAACCGTCCCAAGCACCGTGCCACTGCTCCTCGGGCTGGCCGTCGGGATTGGCAGCCCAGGCATCGAGCCATGCCTTCAGCGGGAAGCGGGGGGAAATGTAGTCACAGCGTGTGTCCACGTTGGTAAGTTCGCCCACAAGGAGGTTGCTGGATACAGACTTGCGATGAGAGAAGAAGAAATAGTCAAATGCTTGATTGGCAACGCCCAACGAGACAATATTGGCCGACTGCCAGATGCCTTCCTCGGTAAAACCATCGAGGGTTCCATCGGCTTCGGCAATGAGAGAAGCTGTCAGGTAGGCCAGTTCCTGAGCATCACTGTTCTGTGCATCGCCAGGCGTATTCACGGCGACACTCCATATACCGTCTTCACTGTTGGACAATTGAGGAAAGCGCTTATGCATGGTTTCAACAATGCTATCGGCATAGTTGATGGCATCCAAATGGTAGACGCGGTAGGGACCGTCGTGAATTTCCTCAGGCTCAAACATGTCGTAGTACTGTTCGTAGTACTTGAACACACGGTCGATGAAGCGGTTGACGCCATCGGCCAGTGAGACGTTCATCACATGTGTACGTCCGGCAGGCCCTGCCTTCTTGGCATCGGCCAAAGGGGTTGAGAGCATCAGCACGCGATCGGTCTCCCGCAAAGACAGCCCTGTGCTGAGCATAGAGCCTAAAGCCGGCGAGGTGAGCACTAGCAGACGATGCTGGCGTGTGGCCTTGTCGTATGTCCCTGCTACCCAGTCGCGCACGGCCTGAGTGGTGGCTGACAAGGTAGGCATACTGATGAACTGAGTAACGGCATTGCCCTTCTGCGACGTGGCGAAGTCGGCGAGTTGCTTTTGCAGCAGGTCGTTGGTACCCTTGTCTCCCAAATGTCCGGGTTCGAACACGACGGCGACTTCCAGTGGAGCCTTGCTGACGAGTTCGTCGCCTGGCGAGGTGCTGGAATCTGGCTCGTCATTGTCGTTGGAGCAACTGATGACGACTGAGAAAACAAGCAGCCAGAGAATGGCGGGCTGAATCCATGATGGCTTTTTCTTCATTGGTTACTTATGTTGTTTATAAATTGGTGCAGTTATAGTTTTTTTATGTCATCCATGCAAAGTTAATACTTTCCTTATAATAATAAGGTGGAAAGAGGAAAAACTTCTCGGACTTGTTGCGCAGGATTTGCCCTTTTGCGCAGAAAGCTTTATTCGTCTTTCTTCTTATTGACATATTTGTTGTATCTTTGCAGCATCATTACGTACAAATATATAATAATAGTAATATGGACAACCAGGAACAAAACAATTGTATGATGGACAGCCAGGAACAATGCGAGGCCGCTTTTGAGGCGGCGGAAAACATTGAAAGTAAGTATTGGGTGGATTATGTCGAAAGTGGACTGCCGCGTTGGTTGATTGAGGCGGCTTTTGTAAGCTACCTACTCCAGGCTGCCATCAACTGGACACCATTGATGCACTGGATGGAAGAGCATGCCCCATTAGCCTCGGCAACAATTCAGACCTTCGGGGCGCTGGTGATGTATTATGGGTTGATGCGTGGCATGAAACCACTTTACCGACCTATGACTGTGGCGTGGTGGATTGTCATTGCACTAAATGTTGCCGGCTTCGTACCGCTGCTGTTCCCTGTGTTGATGGCTACGGTAGGACTGCCAGTCGCCATGTCGCTGATGCTTGTATACCTGCCTTTCGGCTGCACCATCGCCTATAATTACCGAGGGCGGCTGCGTCAGGTAGGCATCTGGATGGCTCTCTACATACTCATCTCCAGCATTATCCCCGTCATCTCGTTCCTGCTGGTCGGCCCGGAATCGGGGCTGGCAAATTTGTCGATGGAGATTCCCACCATCGCGGTCATCATCATCTATGCATGGGTGCAACGAAGAGTTCTCATCAAGTGATGAGCAATCATTCTTCGCTGTTGTCTGTTAATGCTTGAGACTGCCGATACTGCAAGGGGGTGATGCCAAGTCGACGCTTTACTTCTACTTGGAAAGTGCGGCGACCACCAAAGCCTGCCTCTGCACCAACTGCCTCAATGGTCCATTGAGGCTCTTCGCGCAACAGGCGACAGGCGTATAGAAAACGTTTTTCATTGAGATAATCGCCTAAGCTGTTGTATTTGGGATGGCTCTTGAACAGCCCGCCAAGTCGCTTTTGGGTTAGTCCGAGTGCCTTGGCCGTGGTCTTTAGCGTCAGGTTGGAGTCTGTGAAGAGACGTGTTTCATCCATTTGCTGGTCTATCCACGCCATCAGCTCATCATCGGTCATGTCGGCCGTCAGTTCAATGTGTTCACGGTGCTGACGGGTCTGTTCGCGCAGTTGCGTCACCTCGTCCATCGCACTCTGTTTCAATTGCTCAACCAACTGCTCCTGTTGCCGCTGGAGCGTCTCTATCATCTCCTTCTGCTCCTCCAGCTCATTCTTCTGTTCCTCCAGTTCACTCATCCGCTTCTTCAATTCACTGCCCTGCATCTTGTTCTGTTCAAGTAACGTGTTCTGATTCTCCACTAACTTCGTATTAGTAGAGATGATCTTCTTTGCGTTAGCATTCAGTATCAGCATCGTGACTATAAATGCTATCAAGAGTGCAACAATGATGGCTGCGATAAGTAGATTTGCTCCTGTCATGGAAATATGGAAATGCGCAGTTTAATTGTTTTTGACTGCAAAATTACGCTTTTCTGCCAAAAAAGCCACTACACTGCCCATAAAACCGCAAAACTGCTTGCGCAAGAATCACAATTTTGCGCAAGAATACTGATTTTCAGCACAAGATTCCTGTCTTATAGCTAATTTTTCGTACCTTTGCACACGATAAAAAAAGTTGTAAGATGTCAAGGGACAGGTCAGTGACATCTCGTTGAAAACAGATAAGCAGAATCAAGGGGACAGGTTTTTGAATCGTTAATTCTCAGATTCAAAAACCTGTCCCCTTGATTCCGTGAAAGCGTATTCGGTGGTGATGCGACTGCCTTCTGTCACACCCCAACCGGCTGCTTTCAGCTTCGGATCAATCTTATGTAAACGGGTGTCCGATTCATTCATAGCATTATGTTTTTTCAGTTTTATTTTGTCGTTTCAGATTTTATGCTTATTTTTGCAGGCAGAATAAATATAGTAAGTATGACAACAATGCAACTTAATGCCGA
>JAEEQB010000028.1 GCA_016285075.1 Prevotella sp. | reverse complement strand
ACGGCTGACACCTGCCTTATCCAATATCTTTGCTGAACTACTTCGACCTATACCATAGATATAAGTCAATGCGATTTCGCCACGCTTATTCTGGGGCAAATCTACTCCAACAATTCTTATTGCCATTGTTTGATAAAAATGATAAAAAAATAACTGTTAAATTTCGAAATTCTGCTAAAAAGCGTGCAAAGTTACGAAGATTTTCTCAAACCTCCGAATTAATTACACTTATTTAACATTTTAACCCTGACGCATCTTGTACTTAGGGTTCTTTTTGTTGATAACGAACAGGCGACCCTTACGACGCACGATCTTGCAATCAGGAGTACGCTTCTTCAATGATGCTCTTGTCTTCATAACTGTTATCTGTATTGTTGTGTTTATTTGTATCTGAATACGATGCGACCTTTTGTCAGGTCGTATGGACTCATTTCTACTTTCACCTTATCACCGGGGAGAATGCGGATATAATGCATACGCATCTTGCCGGAAATATGGGCAATGATGGGCACACCGTTCTCCAGTTCTACGCGGAACATGGCATTCGATAATGCCTCTACAATTGTTCCGTCCTGCTCAATAGCACCTTGTTTTGCCATGCTTACTGTTCTATTTCATCAAATGAGGATAATATCTCTGCCTGACCCTTGCGGATACAGATAGTATGCTCAAAATGTGCCGCAGGCTTTCCGTCACGTGTACGTACAGTCCAACGGTCTTCATCAAGCCAGATGTCACGCTTTCCCATTGTTATCATTGGTTCAATGGCTATACACATAGAGGCTTTCAGCATCGTTCCGTTACCGCGCCTGCCATAGTTGGGCACTGGCGGGTCTTCATGCATCTCCCGCCCTATACCATGTCCTGTAAGCTCACGCACGATACCATATTTATGACGCTCGCAGTGATCCTGGACAGCGGCACTGATATCACCTACATGGTGACCGGCCTGAGCGGCCTGTATACCAAGGTATAGTGCCTCTTTTGTGACCTTCAGCAACGTTTTCACTTCCTCGCTGACCTCGCCCACGCAGAACGTATAGCAGGAATCGCCATTGAATCCATTCAGCAGCGTGCCGCAGTCAATCGAGATGATGTCACCCTCTTTCAGTACCGTCTTTTCATCGGGCACTCCATGAACGACGACATCATTTACCGAAGTACAGATGCTGGCGGGAAACGGCCCTCCATAAGGATTGGGGAAACCTTTGAAGGTCGGAACGGCTCCATGGTCGCGGATGAACTCGTCGGCTACCTTGTCCAATTGGAGGGTCGTTACACCAGGCTTGATATGCTTTGCCAATTCGCCAAGGGTTTTTCCAACCAGCTGGTTGGCTTGGCGCATCAGCTCTATCTCATCTTCAGTCTTCAGGTATATCTTCATAGAAGATGTTTAGTAAGCTTGCATGCCACGGCCGTGTATGCGGCCAGAACTGAGCAGACCATCATAGTGGCGCATCAGAAGGTGAGACTCAATCTGTGCAAGTGTATCAAGCACCACACCGACGAGAATCAGCAATGAAGTACCACCAAAGAACTGAGAGAATGCATCTTGTACATTCAGCAGTCCGGCCAATGCTGGCATGATAGCAATAAAGGCGATGAACAGAGAGCCGGGCAATGTGATGCGCGACATGACTGTATCAATGAAGTCAGCGGTATCCTTTCCAGGCTTCACACCAGGGATAAAACCGTTGTTACGCTTCATGTCCTCTGCCATCTGAGTGGGGTTCAACGTGATAGCGGTATAGAAGTACGTGAATGCAATTATCAACACAGCAAAGATAATGTTGTAAGTCCAACTGTGATGGTCAAGCATAGAACGTACAAACCAGCTTGCATTCTCCGGAGCAGAATACTGTACGACAGCCAGCGGGATGAACATCAGTGCCTGAGCAAAAATGATAGGCATCACATTGGCAGCAAACAGTTTCAGGGGAATATACTGGCGAGCACCGCCGTAGGTTTTGTTACCCACGACACGCTTAGCATACTGTACAGGAATCTTACGGACACCCTGTACCAGAACGATAGATGCGCAAACAACTGCATAAAGGATGATAATCTCGACAAGGAACATCACCAGTCCACCACCCGTGATGGCGGTGAAACGCGAGCTGACCTCCTGGAAGAAAGCCTGCGGAAGACGGGCGATAATACCGATCATAATGATCATCGAGATACCGTTTCCAATACCCTTATCCGTAATGCGCTCACCCAGCCAGAGGATGAACATACTGCCGGCAGCAAGGATGATGGTAGCGGGAATCATAAATACCGGCCAGCTAATGCCAGAGGCCAGTGCAGCACCCGACTGCATCTTCAGGTTAATCAGGTAACTCGGTGCCTGGAACAGCAGGATGGCTACTGTCAGGTAGCGAGTATACTGATTAATCTTCTTGCGACCACTCTCGCCCTCACGCTGCATCTTCTGGAAATAAGGTACAGCAACAGCGAGCAGCTGCATTACGATAGAAGCAGAGATGTAAGGCATGATTCCAAGTGCGAAGATAGACGCATTGGAAAATGCACCACCAGAGAACATATCAAGCAGCGACATCAGACCGCCGGCAGTCTGCGACTGCAGTTTATCCAACATGGCCGGGTTGATACCGGGAAGTACCACAAACGAGCCGAAACGGTAAATTGCCACAAAGAGGATAGTAATGAGGAGACGCTGGCGCAGGTCCTCAATCTTCCAAATGTTCTTCAGTGTCTCTATAAACTTCTTCATCTTAGATTAGATTTTTGTTGCGTTACCACCTACTGCCTTGATAGCTTCCTCGGCAGTCTTTGAGAATGCGTTGGCTTCTACATCGATTTTGGCCTTGAGCTCACCTGTACCCAGGATCTTCACGAGCTCCTTGCCGTTGGTAAGACCAGCAGCCACCAGCTCGGCAATGCCGATCTTGGTGAGGTTCTTCTCCTCAGCCAGTTTCTGAAGCACCGACAGGTTCACTGCGAAGTACTCCTTGTGGTTGATGTTCTTGAAACCAGCCTTCGGAACACGACGCTGCAGAGGCATCTGACCACCTTCAAAACCAATCTTCTTCTTATAGCCAGAGCGAGCCTTTGCACCCTTGTGACCACGGGTAGAAGTGCCACCGAGACCAGAGCCCGGACCGCGGCCGATTCTGCGACGTGAATGAGTAGAACCCTCTGCCGGCTTCAAATTATTCAGTTTCATAATCGAATTCGTTTTTAAATGTTAGTCAATAACTGTTACCAGGTGATGAACCTTGCGAATCATACCGCGGATAGAAGGATTGTCCTCAACTTCAACAACCTGGGAAATCTTGCGCAGGCCGAGAGCCTCGAGGGTGCGCTTCTGGTCTACCGGATAACCGATTTTACTTTTAATCTGCTTAACCTTAATTGTTGCCATAATCTTAGTCTCCTTTTATCCTTTAAACACTTTCTCCATGCTGATACCACGAGTACCGGCCACGGTGTAGGCATCGCGCATCTCGCTCAGGGCGACGATGGTAGCCTTCACCAGGTTGTGGGGGTTCGAGGAACCTTTCGACTTAGCCAGCACGTCCTTGATGCCTGCACTCTCGAGCACGGCACGCATAGCGCCACCAGCCACCAGACCAGTACCGGCAGCAGCGGGCTTCAGGAACACCTGTGCACCACCGAAGTGGGCTTCCATCTCGTGGGGAATGGTACCCTTGAGAACGGGAACCTTCACCAGATTCTTCTTGGCTGCCTCAACACCCTTGGCGATAGCTGCGGTAACTTCGCCAGCCTTGCCCAGTCCCCAGCCGATGATGCCGTTGCCGTCTCCGACAACCACGATGGCTGCGAATGTAAAGGTGCGACCACCCTTCGTCACTTTCGTAACACGGTTGATGGCAACCAGTCTGTCTTTCAACTCTACGTCACTATTTACTTTTACGTTTTTCATTGCCATAATCGTTTAGAAATTAAGTCCACCCTTACGTGCTGCATCAGCAAGCGACTTCACGCGGCCGTGATACAGATAGCCGTTACGGTCGAAGACCACGGCACTCACGCCGGCCTCCTGAGCCTTCTTGGCAATCAGTTCGCCCACCTTCTCGGCCTGCTGGATCTTCGGCATGGCCTCCATACCGAGCGACGATGCAGAAGCAAGTGTTTTACCTTCCAAGTCATTAATCACCTGAACGTAGATCTGCTTGTTAGAGCGGAACACGCTCATACGGGGGCGCTCGGCAGTACCGAACACGCTCTTACGAATTCTATATTTGATCTTAATTCGTCTTTCTACTTTCTTCGTTGTCATAATCTCTTAATTCTTAATACTTGACACTTAATTGATTACTTCGCAGAGGCTGACTTACCCGACTTACGACGGATAACCTCGCCCTTGAACAAAATACCCTTTCCTTTGTAAGGCTCAGGCATACGGAAAGAACGAATCTTAGCACAAATCATACCAAGCAGCTGCTTGTCGCAAGACTCCAGGATAATCTGGGGGTTCTGGTTACGCTCCATCTTGGTTTCAACTTTCACTTCCTTGGGAAGCTGGATGAAGATGGGGTGCGTATAGCCCAGTGCGAACTCGATGAGATTGCCCTGGTTGCTGACACGGTAACCCACACCGATGAGCTCCATCTCCTTCTTATAGCCTTCGCTCACACCGACAACCATATTGTTGACCAATGCACGATAGAGGCCATGGAAAGCCTGCTTCTGCTTGATGTTGACGGGACTGTTCTCGTCAATCTCAAACGTCACGTGACCATCCTCCACTTTCATCTTGATGGAACCATCCACCTTCTGCGAGAGCTCACCTTTCGGACCCTTAACGGTCACGACACCGTTGTTGTCCTGAGAAACGGTAACGCCAGCAGGAATACTAATTGGCAATTTTCCTATTCTTGACATAATGCTATCCTCCAATTAATATACATAGCAAAGCACCTCGCCGCCAATCTTCTGGGCAGCAGCCTCTTTGTCTGTCATTACACCTTTGGACGTGGAAAGTATGGCGATACCCAGTCCGTTAATAACTCTCGGCATGTCTTTATAGCCAGTGTACTGGCGAAGACCTGGTGTAGAGACGCGTTTCAGGTACTTGATAGCGTTCTCCTTGGTTACAGGGTCATACTTCAGAGCAACCTTGATGGTGCCCTGAGGCCCATCCTCAATGAACTTGTAGTTCAGGATGTAGCCCTTCTCGAAGAGGATCTTAGTGATTTCCTTCTTCAAGTTAGACGCAGGAACTTCCACAACACGGTGATGAGCCATGATTGCGTTTCTGAGCCTGGTCAGATAATCTGCTATTGGATCTGTCATAAAATATAAATGTTTAATTAATCGGGACTGCCCCGACAATATTAAAAATGTGAATTATCTTCTTTACCAGCTAGCTTTCTTCACGCCCGGTATCAGTCCGGCAGAAGCCATCTCGCGGAACTGGATACGTGAGAGTCCGAACTGGCGCATGTATCCCTTGGGACGACCCGTGATCTTGCAGCGGTTGTGCAGACGAATGGGGTTGGCGTTACGGGGAATGCTCTGGAGCTTACGTGCAGCCTCATAGGCAGCCATAGCTCCCTCCTCGGTTGTCACATCGGCATGAGCGATAATGCTCTTGAGTGCAGCACGCTTCTCAGCATAGCGGGCAACGAGCTTGGCGCGCTTCACCTCGCGGGCCTTCATTGATTCTTTTGCCATATCTCTTAGTCTTTTTTAGCGTTCTTGAAAGGAAGACCGAAAGCCTTCAGAAGTGCAAAACCCTCCTCGTCAGTCTTTGCAGTAGTAACGAAGGTGATGTTCATACCCTGAATACGGTCCACTGAATCAATATTGATCTCAGGGAAGATGATCTGCTCCTGGATACCCAGCGTGTAGTTTCCACGGCCGTCGAACTTGGTCTCGATACCCTTGAAGTCGCGGATACGGGGAAGTGCAATGCGGACGAGTTTCTCCAGGAACTCATACATGCGCTCACGGCGAAGTGTCACCATCACACCGATGGGCATCTTCTTACGCAGCTTGAAGTTGGCGATATCCTTCTTCGAATAGGTAGCCACAGCCTTCTGACCGCAGATAGCGCTGATTTCGTTGATGGCTACATCGATGATTTTCTTGTCCTGCGTGGCGTCACCCAGACCCTGGTTGACGACGATCTTCTTCAGAACAGGAATCTGCATCTTCGAACTGTAGTTGAACTGCTTCTGCAGGTCGGGAGCAATCTGCTCCTTGTAAACCTGCTTCAATTGTGCTGTATTTGCCATTATTTAATCTCCTCCCCTGACTTTTTAGCGATACGGATGACGTTCTTACCCTCATGCTTGATGCTCACGCGGGTAGGTTTGCCACTCTTCGGATCGACGAGACTTAAATTTGAAATATGGATAGGAGCCTCGACTTTCTCGAAGCCACCCTGAGGATTCTTGGCACTGGGCTTTGCGCTCTTGGTGACGATTTTCACACCCTCAACAATGGCACGCTGCTCCTTGACCAGCACCTTCAGCACCTTACCAGTCTTGCCCTTGTCCTCACCGGCCAGGACCATGACTGTGTCGTTTTTTCTAATATGTAACTTTGCCATTACTCTTAAATCTTTTTTAAAATGTTAAAGAACCTCAGGTGCCAAAGATACTACTTTCATGTTCACGGCGCGAAGCTCACGTGCAACGGGGCCGAAGATACGGCTGCCGCGAAGCTCGCCTGCATTGTTCAGCAGTACACAAGCGTTGTCGTCGAAACGGATGTACGATCCATCGGCGCGACGTATTTCCTTCTTGGTCCGAACAATCAAAGCCTTTGAAACTGCACCCTTTTTCACGTCACTGGTAGGGATAGCGTTTTTGATGGCAACGACGATAATGTCGCCCACGCTTGCATAGCGGCGGCGGGTACCACCCAGCACACGGATGCAGAGAGCCTCGCGTGCACCGCTGTTGTCAGCTACTGTAAGTCTTGATTCTGTCTGTATCATAATTACTTAGCTTTTTCTACGATTTGTACTAAACGCCATCTCTTGGTCTTAGAGAGGGGGCGGGTCTCCATAATGAGAACGGTATCGCCAATCTGGCACTCGTTCTTCTCGTCGTGTGCGTGGTACTTCTTTGTCTTCTGGACAAACTTACCATACATTGGGTGCTTCTCCTTGAACTTGGCTGCAATAACAATGGTTTTATCCATCTTGTTGCTGATAACGACACCCTGTCTTGTCTTTCTTAAATTTCTTGTTTCCATCTGGACCATTGTTATTTGTTAAGTTCTCTCTGACGAAGTATCGTCTTCATACGTGCGATGTCGCGACGTGTAGCCTTAATCAGAGAAGGATTCTCCAGCGGAGAGACTGTGTGGTTCAACAACATCTGGTTGTACCTTGCAACCTCTTCTTCAATGCGCTCTACCAGATCCTTGGTCTCGAGCTCCATAATTTCTTTCGTCTTCATACTCTAATTAAGCGTTTTTATCGTAATCACGTCTCACAACAAACTTAGTCTTCACGGGGAGCTTCTGTGCACCGAGGCGCAGTGCTTCCTTGGCGATGTCAAAGGGTACACCCTCCACTTCGAAGAGGATGCGTCCGGGAGTGACAGGTGCAACCCATCCAGCGGGGTCACCCTTACCTTTACCCATTCGCACGTCAGCAGGCTTGCGGGTGATGGGCTTGTCGGGGAAGATGCGTATCCACACCTGACCTTCACGGTTCATATAACGGTTGATGGCAACACGGGCTGCCTCAATCTGCCGGCTGTCAATCCACTTGGCATCCATAGTCTTGATGCCGAAGGAACCGAAAGCCAGTGTCGTGCCTCTGTGGGCGTTGCCTTTGTTGCCACGTCCGTCCTGAGGTCTTCTATATCTAACTCTCTTAGGCTGTAACATGATAGATTCTTCTATTAACGGTTATTACTCTTCTTGTTACGGAACTTACGATCGCGGTCGCGTCCGGCGGGGGCAGCGCCACGGCCCATACCCTTCTCCTGAGAGAAATTAGGAGCCAGGTCTACCTTTCCGTAGATCTCACCACGGCAGATCCACACCTTGATGCCCAGCAGGCCAACCTTTGTCAGGGCCTCAGTGTGGCAGTAGTCAATGTCAGCACGGAAGGTGTGCAGCGGTGTGCGTCCTTCCTTGAGCATTTCGCTACGTGCGATTTCAGCACCGTTCAGACGTCCAGAGATCAACACCTTGATACCCTCGGCACCAGCGCGCATTGTGTTCTGAATAGCCATCTTGATGGCACGACGGTAAGCAATCTTACCCTCCACCTGGCGAGCGATGTTATTAGCCACAATGTTTGCATCCAGCTCCGGACGCTTCACCTCATAGATGTTTATCTGAATCTCCTTATTATAAAGCTTCTTCAGCTCTTCCTTCAACTTGTCAACATCGGCTCCACCCTTGCCAATGACGATGCCCGGACGTGCGGTGCAGATTGTGATGGTGACCAGCTTCAACGTACGCTCGATGACAATCTTCGAAACGCTGGCCTTTGCCAGGCGCTCGTTGAGGTACTTGCGGATTTTCTGATCCTCTACCAGGTTATCTCCGAAGTCCTTGCCTCCGAACCAATTGGAATCCCAACCTCTTACGATACCAAGACGGTTGCTTATTGGATTAACTTTCTGTCCCATACTTATTCTTTTACGTCATTAGTTTTAGCGTCAACAAACAGGGTGACGTGGTTCGAACGCTTGCGGATCCGATAGCCACGACCCTGGGGTGCGGGTCTCATTCTCTTCATCGTTACACCCTCGTCAACGAATACGCGGGTAATAAACAGTTCGCCGTCCTCAGCCTTGCGCTCGTTCTTGGCCTCCCAGTTGGCAATGGCAGAGCGGAGAAGTTTCTCCACGTCAGCAGCAGCAGCCTTCTTCGAGAAGCGGAGTACACCCAGTGCACGGTTCACCTCCATGCCACGCACCATGTCAACGACATAGCGCATCTTGCGAGGTGAAGAGGGACAGCCTTTCAGCTTTGCAAAATACTGCGTCTTCTTGGCCTCCTTGAACTTTTCGGCCATTATCTTCTTTCTTTTTACCATTATTGCTTCTTTTTAAATGGATTTGTACCTGTCATTACTTCTTGTTGCCAGCATGTCCACCGAAACGGCGTGTCGGGGAGAACTCTCCGAGCTTATGGCCAACCATATTCTCAGTAATGTAGACAGGAATGAATTTGTTACCGTTATGAACTGCAACAGTGTGTCCCACGAAGTCCGGGGAGATCATTGATGCTCTGGCCCATGTCTTCACGACATTCTTCTTACCGCTTTCATTCATGGCGAGAATCTTCTTCTCAAGCGATACGTTGATGTATGGACCTTTCTTTAATGAACGACTCATAATTCTATACTCTAATTAACTTCGTGATTACTTCTTGTTAGCTCTTTCAATGATGTACTTGTTCGAAAGCTTCTTCGGAGCGCGTGTCTTCAGACCCTTAGCGTACAAGCCATTGCGTGAACGCGGATGTCCACCGGACTGACGACCTTCACCACCGCCCATCGGGTGATCGTGCGGGTTCATCACCACACCACGGTTGTGGGGACGACGACCCAGCCAGCGGCTGCGACCAGCCTTACCCGACTGTTCCAGTGCATGGTCGGAATTACCGACGCTACCTACCGTAGCCTTACAAGCAGAGAGTACCTTACGTGTCTCACCCGAAGGGAGCTTAATCACGCAGTAGTTACCTTCACGAGAAGTCAACTGAGCAAAATTACCAGCCGAACGGACGAGCAGGGCACCCTGACCCGGACGGAGCTCAATGTTGTGAATCACCGTACCGACGGGGATGTTGGCCAGCGGAAGGGCATTACCCACCTCGGGCACTGCCTCTGCACCAGACATCAGCGTAGCGCCGACCTGAAGTCCGTTAGGAGCAATAATGTAACGTTTTTCACCATCAGCGTAGAACAGCAAAGCGATACGAGCCGAGCGGTTCGGATCGTACTCGATTGTCTTTACTACTGCTGGAACACCATCTTTCTCTCGCTTGAAGTCAATCAGACGATACTTCTTCTTGTGGCCGCCACCCATGTAGCGTACAGTCATCTTACCGGTGTTGTTACGACCGCCGGTAGAGAGCTTGCCGTAAACGAGAGACTTCTCTGGCACGGATGCAGTAATGTCTTCGAACGTGCCAATAATCTTGTGTCTTTGACCCGGAGTTACGGGCTTTAATTTACGTACTGCCATTTCTTTTATTCGATATTGCTATAAAAATCAACTGAGTCGCCCTCCTTCAGAGTGACGATTGCCTTCTTGAAGGCGTTCTTCTGGCCTCTCACGAGACCCGACTTGGTATAGCGGGAAGAACGCTTGCCGGAATACCTCATCGTGTTCACTGCAATCACAGTGACATTGTACAATTCCTCGACTTCCTTCTTAATCTCAAGCTTATTGGCTTCAGGCTTCACGATGAATCCGACCTTCACTTCGGCCTTCTTCGTACGCTCCTCGCCCTTCACCTTATAAGTACGCTCAACGGAAGACTTGTCTGTAATCTTGGTCATCTTCTCAGTGACCAGCGGCTTTATGATAAATCCCATATCTTATGTCTCCTTTACTTTACTTGTTTAAGATTTCGTCGATAGTCTTCAGCGAGTTCTCGGTGATCACCAGCACGTCAGCGTTCAAGATCTTGTACGCATTGACCTTGTTGGCCTCAAGCACCTCTGCACGCTGCAAGTTGCGAGCCGACAGATACACATTCTTATTGGTCTCAGGCAGGAGCAACAGCAGTTTCTTGCCGTCTACCTTGAGGTTCTTGGCTACATTCAGGAAATCCTTGGTCTTAGGAGCCTCAAAGCTGAAGTCCTCAACCACCACGATGGCATTCTCCTGGGCCTTGTAGCTCAGAGCCGACTTGCGGGCCAGAGCCTTCACCTTCTTGTTCAGCTTGGTGCGATAGTCGCGGGGCTTGGGGCCAAACACGCGGGCACCGCCACGCATCAGGGGTGAGTTGATATCACCGTGACGAGCACCGCCACCACCCTTCTGGCGTCCGAGCTTGCGGGTAGAACCCGACAATTCACTTCTCTCCTTTGACTTGGCGTTACCCTGACGCTGGTTGCCCAGGTACTGCTTTACGTCCAGATACAGAACGTGGTCATTAGGTTCAATGCCGAAGATCTCCTCATTCAGAGTGACCTTGCGTCCGGTCTCCTGACCGTTGATATTCAATACACTAACTTCCATCACTTGTTTACAATTACGGTTGAACCATTATAACCAGCGCAGCTGCCCTTCACGAGGATGAGGTTATGCTCCGGTATCACCTTTAACACTTTGAGGTTCTGAGTTGTCACACGGTCAGTACCCATGTGTCCACCCATGCGCATTCCCTTGAACACCTTGGCGGGATAAGAGCAAGCACCAATAGAACCCGGCTTACGCAGACGGTCGTCCTGACCATGAGTAGTCTGGCCTACGCCACCGAAACCGTGGCGCTTCACGACACCCTGGAAACCCTTACCTTTTGAAGTACCAACAACGTCCACGAACTCCGCGTCGTTGAAGATCTCCACCGTAATTGTGTCTCCGAGGTTGTACTCCTCGTCAAACTTGAACTCGGCCAAGTGGGCCTTGGGTGTGGTGTTAGCCTTCTTGAAGATACCCATCATAGGTTTGGTGGTGTTCTTCTCCTTCTTCTCGCCGAAAGCGAGCTGGACAGCCTTGTAGCCATCCTTTTCTACAGACTTAACCTGAGTAACCACACAAGGACCAGCTTCGATAACAGTGCACGGTACATTCTTACCGTCGGCACTGAAAACGGATGTCATTCCGATTTTCTTTCCAATTAATCCTGGCATTTCAGTCTAATAATTAATAATGTTAATATATAAAGTTTTCTATTTCCATCCAGTGTCATCCGCAATGCTCTACCCATATGCGCACAAAAATCAGAATCAGTCAGCCTACCCTTTTGGAAGTGCTAAACCGTTCTTTTTCAGCGTATTGTTAGCTTAAAGCCAGCGCAATAACCACTTTTGCGGCTGCAAAGGTACACATATTTATTTAATTACGCAATACTATTTAGCCTTTATATAACATTATTTAATGTTTTTTATATAAACACTCGTACTTGCGCCTATGTGTAGCGGATACGTTTTTCGATACCGCAATGGTACAGAATAACAGCGAAAGTATATAAATATAATAATGTACGCGATAGAGATATACGCAGGGGGATGAACAAGAATGTCGGTGTTGCCCGCTTGGCATCGAAGTAAGCCTTAGATTGCAAGAAGAGAAAAACTCCTACTGACAGGGAGAAAGTTATTTGCGGAAGAAAAAAAATCAAAGACCACCGACAACATTGCCAGGAAAAAATCAACCAGATTGGATCTTCTGCAATTGATTTGAAAACTTTGTCAATATTTTTTTCTTATCAGGAAAAGTCTGTTCAGCTATCTGCCCAAAAAACGTGAGTTAACTCGATCGATCAATTGAGTTAACTCGATCGATCGATTGAGTTAACTCAAACGATTCATCGAGTTAACTGGAAACAACAAGGCCGTTTCTGTCAATCTGTCAAGATTTCCGAATTCTTTTTCTTAATATATGTTGCGAATTATCGTATCCTCGATATTTTTTGTATCTTTGGATAGTTTTGGCATTGTTGTAAATACTCATGCCAAAACAGAGCGGATAGTTTTGAGAGCATACTGAAATGAACACTATTATATGCGTGACTTGTCACACTCAATTTTTCAGGTGGAAAGGTGAAAAAGTGAGAAAAATATCAATTGTCAATTATCAATTGTCAATTAAAAAGCGTACCTTTGCGCAGGTAAAGCAACAACAAGATAAAAGGAAGCAAATGATTGATGACGAGATAAGACGCATGGTTTTGCAGGCTCTGTCCTTTCCACCTACGCCTCAGCAGGCACAAGCTGCCCATACGTTTGCCGACTTTATGACTGACCGTCAGGAGAATACGGTCATGATACTGCGCGGCTCGGCCGGAACGGGCAAGACAACGTTGGCGGGTGCCATCGTGCGTGCCTTGGGAGCATTGAAACAGAAAATGGTGCTTCTAGCACCGACAGGCCGGGCTGCCAAGGTGTTTGCCTTGAACGCAGGACACCCTGCCTACACCATCCACCGCCGCATCTACCGTCAGAAGACCGCCGCCGACCTCGGCGCCTTCAACCTGAACGTAAACCTGCAGCGCGACACCCTGTTTATTGTGGACGAGGCCTCGATGATAGCCAATCAAGGGCAAGGAAATGCGATGTTTGGCTCAGGCTGCCTGCTTGATGACCTCATGCAGTTTGTTTACAACGGCAACAACTGCCGACTGATGCTCATCGGCGACCATGCCCAGTTGCCACCTGTTGGAGAAGAAGCGAGTCCTGCCCTGCAGTCATCGACCCTACGTGCATACGGGACAGAAGTCTACGAGGCCACACTGAACGAAGTCCTGCGTCAGGCACAGGACTCGGGCATTCTTTGGAACGCAACGAGGATTCGTGAGTTTGGCGGGGTGCAGATGGGACATGGATTGGCGCTGCCACAAATCAGGTTCCAAGGCTTTGCCGATATCCATCTTGTTACAGGTGACGAGCTGATAGAGCAGCTGGCAACCAGCTACAGCCAGGCAGGGGTGGATGACACCATTGTGATTACACGATCGAACAAACGCGCAAACATCTACAACCAAGGTATCCGCCGCACCATATTAGACCGTGAGGACGAGTTGTGCCTAGGTGACCAGTTGATGATTGTCAAGAACAACTACTATTGGAGTGAAAAAGAAAAAGCCACTCATCAGTCCACCATTGATTTCTTGGCCAATGGCGATGTGGCCATAGTGCAGCGCGTACGTAACATCCGCGAACTCTATGGTTTCCACTTTGCCGATGTTACCATTCAGTTACCCGACTACGACTATCAAGAACTGACAGTCACCATGCTGCTCGACACCCTCACCTCAAAAGCTCCTGCCCTGACACACGAGCAGCAGGAACATCTTTATGAGGCTGTTTTGGAAGATTATGCTGACATTCCCCTCAAGGCAGACCGGATGAAAAAGCTCAAGGAAGATGCCTACTACAACGCCCTGCAGGTGAAGTTTGCCTATGCTGTCACCTGTCACAAAGCGCAGGGAGGGCAGTGGGCACACGTTTACATCGACCAAGGCTACATGACTGATGACATGCTCACCCCCGAATACATTCATTGGCTTTATACGGCCTTTACACGTGCCACAGGACAATTGTATCTGGTGAATTGGCCAAAGGCGCAGACAGAATCATGACGCAGAAGTAGGAGTAAAAAAGGGAGTAAAAGTACAAAATAAAGTAAAAAGAGCAAATGTTTCACGGAAAATGTGTACCTTTGCACCGAATTTCGCCTATTCGGCCCTATGGTGTGCATTGCGTGCATGAATCTATAGCCTGCCGGGATGGCCAAAAAAGAGAAAAAGAACAAAACAACTAAATAAAAAATGGGAAAGATTATTGCATTAGCCAACCAAAAGGGTGGTGTAGGCAAAACAACATCAACCATCAACCTGGCTGCTTCACTGGCTACATTAGAAAAAAATGTACTTGTAATAGATGCTGATCCTCAGGCCAACGCTTCCAGCGGACTGGGCGTAGACATCAAGCAGGTGGAATACTCGCTCTACGAATGCATCGTCAACAAAACTGACGTACACGAAGCTATCTACACAACCGACATTGAGGGACTGGACATCATCCCTAGCCATATTGACCTGGTAGGTGCAGAGATAGAGATGCTGAACCTACCCGACCGCGAAAAAGTGCTCAAGAGGATGTTTGATCCTATACGCAGCGAGTATGACTACATTCTGATAGACTGTTCTCCGTCATTAGGTCTCATCACAGTGAACTCTCTTACGGCAGCCGACTCCGTCATCATTCCTGTTCAGTGTGAGTATTTTGCACTGGAAGGAATATCAAAGTTGCTGAACACCATCAAAATAATCAAGAAGAAACTGAATCAGAAATTAGAAATAGAGGGATTCCTACTCACCATGTACGATTCACGTCTTCGTTTAGCCAACCAAATCTACGATGAGATGAAACGCCACTTCCAGGAATTGGTATTCAAGACTGTCATACAACGCAACGTGAAACTCTCCGAGAGCCCATCTCACGGACTTCCCGTAATCCTCTACGATGCCGACTCCACGGGTTCCAAGAATTATCTGGCTCTTGCCAAGGAACTTATTAACAAGGATGCTTAATTAGTACACATCATGGCAGTAAGAAAGAAATATGCCAGTGGCGTGCTGGGTCGCGGACTGGATGATATCGGCAATGGCCGCGGACTTGACGCTCTGATTGACACCGGTGCTGAAGTAAAGACGCAAGGGTCATCAAATCTGAACGAAATAGCCATCTCCCAGATTGACCCAAATCCCAACCAGCCTCGCCGTGAGTTTGACGAGGATTCTTTACAAGAGCTGGCAAGCAGCATCCGCGAGATAGGCATCATCCAGCCTGTGACATTGAGGCTGATGAACGATGGGCGTTATCAGATAATTGCTGGCGAACGCCGTTGGCGTGCAGCCCAGCAGGCTGGGCTGACCTCCATTCCCGCCTATATACGTACGGTGGAAGATGAAAACGTGATGGAGATGGCGCTGGTGGAAAACATTCAACGCGAAGACCTGAATGCCATTGAGATTGCCCTGGCCTACCAGCATTTGATGGAGACAACTAATCTTACGCAAGAAAAGATATCGGAACGAGTAGGCAAAAGCCGTACAGCTGTAACCAATTACATGCGTCTTCTAAAGTTGCCTGCCCAGATCCAGATGGCGTTGAAAAACAAAGACATAGACATGGGTCATGCACGTGCTCTTCTGGCACTCGACAGTCCATCGATGCAGCTGAAGGTATTCAAGGATATTCAGAAAAACAACTACTCCGTTCGCAAGGTCGAGGAGATGGTGCAATTACTGAAAATGGGTGAGGATGTGCAAACTGTGAAACGCAGAATAGCAGGCAAGTCACAAATGGACAGAACCTTCTCTGATGCCAGCAAATGGCTTACAGAACGGCTTCAGCATAAGGTACAAGTGACATGTTCACCCTCAGGCAAGGGGAAAATCACCATTGCCTTCAGTGGCAATGAAGAACTTCAGCGCATCTTGGAAACGCTAAAACAGTGATGATTGTTAAGTGATGAGTGACTTTTATCGCGTACATATTATACTAAAGAAAACGAGGTGGATTAAGGCTTTGTTGACACTCATTGCCTTATTCCCTTATCGCGCCTGCCTAACCATGGCACTCTTTCTGTCACTTATCTCTGCTTCAGCACAACAGGTAGAAGTACCTGATACGATAGCAAAGAAAATTCATGATTCTGTCATCAAGACAACTGTCCCCGATTCTGTCATTAAGGCCATACCCGACACGTTGGTCAAAAACATTGACGAATTTGAACTGGCACCACTCGACTCTCTGATTACCGATGAGACTGTACGCCAGCTACAGGAGCAGAGCGAGAGTATTGCCAAGGAACTGGAACTCCAAGGAGGCAACGTCGACACTACAGCTAAGACCGGGCTGTTGCCTCCCCGTCTGTCAAAGCAGCAACGCGACTGGGACACATGGATACCCAACCCCCAACGTGCCATGTGGCTGGCAATGGTCATACCCGGTGCAGGACAGATGTACAACAGGAAATACTGGAAACTACCTCTTTTCTATGGAGGGTTCATGGGGTGTATCTATGCGCTCACATGGAACAACAAAATGTACAAAGAGTATGCCCAGGCCTATCTTGACATCATGGATGACGACCCTGGTACCCACAGCTACATGAACTTCATGACTCTGGGACGTCGGATTACACCACAGAATGAAGAACGCTACAAGAACCTGTTCAAAAGGAGAAAAGACCGATACCGCCGTTGGCGTGACATGAGTTTCTTCGTCATGTGCGGCGTCTATGCCCTGTCTGTCATCGATGCCTATGTTGACGCCGAGCTGTCTGTATTCGACATCTCTAGTGACCTGAGCATGAAAGTGGAGCCTGCTGTCATGGGCTCCCCCATCAGTAACAATCCTTTGCAGGCTTCATCTCTCGGTGTAAACTGCAAGATTAACTTCTGAGGCAGAGTAATAAGCAAAACAAGTAAAAAGATGATGAAAACTAACAACAATAGAAAGAACAGCGAAAAGGTAAAAACAAATTGGTGGATGAAGGTTCTATCGATACTCCTAATGTATCATCTGTCACTCATCCCCTCGTTCGCGCAATTAGAGGTTGATGACGAAGAAGAGGAAGAAGAGGATGAGACGGAACTTATCGATGCCAACGATGAGATCACGCTGACTGACAAAGAAGGCAACGAGGAGGTGATAGACTTCCCCGCAGCTATGACCTACGACCTGGACAGTCTGATGCAGATTTACATGGCAGACAAGTATCTAAGCAGTACCGATGATTGCCAGTCCACGGCAGAAAACCCCTACTTCCCCCCAGAAGTCTATATTGACCGCCTGCGTCGTCTGCCTACCGTCATCGAAATGCCCTACAACGAGGTCGTACAGACCTTCATCGACCGCTATGCAGGACGTCTGCGCCGCACCGTCAGCTATATCCTTGGTGCCAGCAACTTCTATATGCCCACCTTTGAGGAGGCCCTTGATGCCTACCAGTTGCCGTTGGAACTGAAATACGTGCCGGTCATTGAGTCTGCACTCCATCCGAAAGCAGTCTCACCTGCTGGAGCAACAGGTATCTGGCAATTCATGCTTGCTACAGGCAAACGTTACGGGCTGAACGTCAACTCCTACGTGGACGATCGTTGCGACCCTGTGAAGGCATCGTATGCTGCCGCAAAATATCTCAGCGACCTCTACAAAGTGTTTGGAGACTGGCATCTGGTGATAGCCGCCTATAACTGTGGCCCAGAGAATATCAACAAAGCCATTCACCGGGCCAACGGCGAACGCGACTACTGGAAGATTTATCCTTATCTGCCGCGTGAGACCCGTGGCTACGTGCCAGCGTTCATAGCCGCCAACTACATTATGACCTACTATTGCGAACACGGCATCTGTCCTATGCGTTTCACACTGCCTGAGAAGACCGACACTATCATGGTGAATGACAATGTGCACCTGCGCCAGGTGTCAGAGGTCTTGGACTTGGACCTTGAGATGCTGCGTGCCCTCAATCCCTCCTATCGCCGGGACGTGGTTCCTGGTGCTACCGAGCTGTCAGCCATCCGTCTTCCACTTGCCGATACTGGCCGGTTCATCGATATGGAGGATTCTATATTCAGTTCACGCAATGACGAGTTGATAGGCAAGCGCATAGAGGTGGAGATTGCTGCCGATCTGGCACCTGTCACCACTGCCAAGGCTACCAAACGCGGACGCTCAACAAAGGCATCCAAGAAAAATTCACGCAAGGCCCGACAATCTGCTCGTGGAGGGCGCAGTGTCACCGTCAAACGCGGACAGACCCTGTCAGAAATAGCCCGCCGCAACGGTACCACCGTGGCCAAGCTGAAGAAACTCAACGGTATCCGCGGCAACAACATCCAGGCAGGCAAGAAGCTGAGAATAAAATGATGATTTGAATCATGACATTAAGTATTGGAAGTTCCTGCCTTGCAAGCAAACGAAGGTCGAACAATCGCTTCGCTCTGCAACGAAGGAGACTGTTTACTTGCAAAGGACTTCGATAACTTAAGGCGTATCGACAACTTCGATAACTACAACGATAAAAACATATAATAGGAGGAGAAACTATGGATGATGAGCATGTACGGCACGAAGATGCCGATGAGAAGATGGTTGACGACGCTTTCCAGGCGTTGCTTGACAGTTATCTGGCATCACGTCACCGAAAGAAAGTAGACCTGATAACCAAGGCCTTCCACTTTGCACGGCAGGCTCACCGCGGGGTGCGGCGCCTGTCAGGCGAACCTTATATCATGCACCCCATTGCTGTGGCTCAGATAGTATGCTCCGAAATAGGACTTGGCTCTACCAGCATCTGTGCTGCCCTCCTCCACGATGTAGTAGAGGACACCGACTACACCGTAGAAGACCTGGAAAACATCTTCGGTTCAAAGATTGCGATGATTGTCGACGGACTGACGAAGATTTCCGGAGGAATCTTCGGCGAGCAGGCATCGGCACAGGCCGAGAACTTCAAGAAACTGCTGCTGACGATGAGCGAGGACATCCGTGTCATTCTGATTAAGATAGCCGACCGCTTGCACAACATGCGCACGCTGGATTCACAGCCTGCCAACAAACAGTACAAGATAGCGGGTGAGACGCTCTACATATATGCTCCTCTGGCTCACCGCCTGGGACTCTATCGCATCAAGTCTGAACTCGAGAACCTCAGCTTCCTCTTCGAACACCCCGAGGAATTCAAGTCCATACAGGACAAGCTGAAAGCCACGCAGATGCAACGTGACGAGCTGTTTGCGCAGTTTACGGCTCCCATTGAGAAGGCACTGAAGCAGATGGGCATCACCTACGAGATACGCGAACGTGTGAAGACCCCCTACTCCATCTGGCAGAAGATGCAGAACAAGCACGTCACCTTCGAAGAGATCTACGACATCCTCGCAGTCCGCATCATCTTCACCCCAGCGAAACGCGAGGAAGAGGTGAACGAATGCTTCAATATCTACGTGGCCATTTCACGCCTCTACAAATCTCACCCTGACCGACTGCGCGACTGGCTCAACCATCCGAAAGCCAACGGCTACCAGGCTTTACATGTGACACTGATGTCCAAGCAGGGACATTGGATAGAGGTGCAGATACGCTCGGACCGCATGGACGAAATAGCTGAGCAGGGATTTGCTGCTCATTGGAAGTACAAAGAGGGCGAACAGGAGGAGTATACCGAGGACGAGACCGAGCTGAACAGCTGGTTGCGCACCATCAAGGAGATACTCGACGACCCCCAACCCGATGCCATGGACTTCCTCGATGCCATTAAGCTGAACCTCTTCGCCTCCGAAATATTCGTCTTTACGCCCAAGGGTGAGATAAAGACCATGCCTGCAGGATGTACCGCCCTTGATTTTGCCTTCTCCATCCACACCTTCCTGGGCAGCCATTGCATAGGCGCCAAGGTTAACCACAAACTCGTACCACTGAGCCACAAACTGCAGAGCGGCGACCAGGTTGAGATACTCACCTCGAAGTCACAGCATGTGCAGCCCTCATGGATCAGTTTTGTGTCGACAGCCAAGGCCAAGGCCAAGATACAGTCTATTTTACGCCGTCAGAACCGCGACATTCAGAAACAGGGTGAGGAACTGCTCGGAAGTTTCCTCCAGCGCAACGGTCTCGAGTTCAGCTACGCCATACTTGACCAGCTTGCAGAATACCACGACATCCGTAGGCGTGAGGACTTCTACCAGGCATTGGGCGAGAAAGCCATCATCCTGGGTGAAAAAGACATAGATGAACTGAACGGTAAACACAAGAAAACCACCGATAACAGTGGCGGATGGCGCAAGTACGTGCCCTTCGTCAAGCCACGTAAAGTTGAGGATTCTGATCAAGACCCTCAAGGTCCAGATTCCACTTCCCAGTCTGCCAATGGTTCCGGTCTTTTCATCGTACCAGAGAAGTTCAACCGCAAGAAACCTATCTTCATCACCGACAACAACCTACACCAGTACAAGTTCACCACCTGCTGCCACCCTATACCGGGCGACGACATTCTGGGGTACATTGACAACAAAAACCAGATTGAAATCCACAAACGTGCATGCCCCGTGGCCAACAAACTCAAGACCTCCTTTGGCAACCGCATCCTCGATGCCAAATGGGACATGCGCCGACGGCTTTATTTCGATGCCACCATCCGCATTAGCGGTATCGACCGTATAGGTCTGCTCAACGAGGTGACCCAGATACTCTCCTCCCAGCTCAGTGTGAACATACACAAAGTACTCATCACCTGTGACGAGGGTCTCTTTAACGGCACTCTTGAAATCAGCGTCCACGACTGCAAGGATGTGCAGGCTGTCACCGACAATCTGAAAAAGGTGGAAGGATTAAAGGAAGTCATCAGGATCATTTAGCATACCCCCCATCCCTGCATGAAGCATGCGGCATGAGAATAAAAAACAAACTCCAATAACAATGAAACTATTTCACCCCCCCCCCCCCAGAGACCATCAGAAACCGAGTGTACTCAGCCTTTGCCTTGCCAGACATGGAAAAGCCATCCATTGGATGGTGCTTTCAGCACTGACCTTTCTTCTGTGTACACTACCGACAAGCCCCGCCGTTGCCAAGAGCTACGACAACCCCGACACACTGGTAGTGGCGCGCGACGGTACTGGCGTATTCCGCACCGTGGGCGAGGCCATCGAGGTGTGCCGTGCCTTCATGGACTACCACAAGGTGATCTATGTCAAGCGAGGCACTTACAAGGAGAAGCTCATCATCCCGCAATGGATACAACATATCGAGATATGCGGAGAAGACCGCGACGAGACCATCATCACCTACGATGACCACGCCAACATCAAAAGCCTGCCCCCAGCCCCCACACAGGGAGGAACGGAAATGCGGCCCATGGGCACTTTCCGCACCTACACGCTCAGAATCGATGCAAATGACATCACCCTGAAGAACATCACCATCGAGAACAACAGCGCACGCCTCGGACAGGCCGTGGCACTGCATACTGTGGGCGACCGTCTGACATTCATCAACTGTCGTTTCCTGGGACATCAGGACACTGTCTATACTGGCATGGCTAACACACGGTTGAAGTTCACAAACTGCTACATTGAGGGAACCACCGACTTCATCTTCGGTCCCTCCACCGCGTGGTTCGAGGGTTGCACCATCCATTGCAAGGCCAATTCCTACATCACCGCTGCCTCCACACCCCGCGACGTGGCCTATGGTTACATCTTTAACAATTGTACCATTACCTGCGCTGCTAATGTCGAGAAGGTGTTCCTGGGACGTCCCTGGCGCGACTACGGTTACACCCTCTTCATGAACTGCGAGCTGCCCGCACAGATACGTCCCGAAGGCTGGCACCACTGGGAGCAACACCGTGAACAGACAGCCCGCTACATGGAGTACAACAACCACGGTCCCGGTGCTGCCACCGCTTCACGAGCAGCCTGGAGCCATCAACTCACCAAGAAGGAAGCCCAGCAGATCACTCCCAGCGCCGTATTCCAAATCAGCAACTCCTGGCAGTAGCCAGCCATGCCGATAATCACCCTCCGCAATGTCTTGAGAGGGCTTGTCAGTCTTCATGGTTCACCTACATTGACCGCTACGCCAGGAAGTTGTCTGGATGTATCAGTGAACAAACATCAGCGTTCCAATCTGAAACTGACAGGCAGCGTGTAGGTGGTTTCTATACGCATACCATTTTGACGACCAGGCACCCACCGGGGCATATTGCGCACCACGTGGATGGCTTCCTCTTTCAGGGCTTCAACGGCGTCGTAATAGTTCTTGGTGGCTTCTATGGCCTCTTCATCGCCCTCCTTGGCAGCCTTTACCGTCTCAGCGGTGATGAGAGGTGTTCGGGAGTTGACCTCAACGACCTGGGGTGAGCGCACAAATCCAGTCTTGTCAACCGTAAACCGCACCAGGATTTCTGCCTCCGCCTGCGTCTCTCGGGCTACAGCAGGATAGCGAAGATGAGCACTCAGATACTTCATGATTTCTGCCTTGCCACCAGGGAACGTTGGATCCTGTTCCCCAATGTTGAACGTCCCGTCATCTCCATTGGAGAAATCCCTGTCTTTGTATCGCGAGCTGCTGCTGTCAATGCTATCAGTCCGTCCCACAACTTTTACATCCGTAAACTTCATAGCCTCCTCCATTGTCACGTCTATCTGATTGCTGCTGATGTCGAACGACTGCATCTTGTACCCTACGTATGAGCAGCGGATCTTGTTACTGGGATTCACCACCTTCATGACATAGTTGCCATTCTTATCAGTCACGGCAGTGGCCACGATACGCCCTATCTTGTCTATCTCAACGAGGTTGGCATACTGAAGCGGCTGTCCGTTCTTGTTCTTCACAGTACCGGTAATCTTATCGTCGGGTTTCACCGCTTCTATGGCTTTCACCTCCTTGACTAATGCAGGAGCAGGAGTTTCTATTACTTCTGACTCCTCCACATCAGAACTGAGTGCATCAGCAATAGGCTGTTCGATCATTCTGACACTACTGTCCACGACCTCTTTCAAGGATTCTTTAGGTTTCGAGAATGCCGTAAGCGCAAAGCCTACGAGCGGGAGGGTGATGGCAATCCACGTCAGGCGCCACCACGTTGACTGTTTTTTCTTCATCATGATAATTCGTTTTTTAATGTTAAGATTAAACGAACAGGCCAGTGCGTAGGCCTCCGCCCCAACTGTCCGCATGACTAATAATCGCTGATAGTCACGGCTACGAATGTGATAATGATTGATCACTTCCTCATCAGCCTCGTATTCGTGAACCACCTTTATCTCTTTCATAACAAGCCAACACACAGGGTTAACCAGCGTACACAGCAGAATGAACACCAAATCAAGGGGATGCAGCAGCTTGATGTGCGACAACTCATGGTGCATGCTTGCACGACGGCCGAAACCGTTCTCCTTATCAGAGATGACAATATAGTTCATCCAACTGAATGGGCCGTAATCTTCGCTATGTGTCACCAATCGTATCCATCGGCCCACTTTCCTCTTCCGCTTCCCATGCAGAAAGAACAGCATCTTTACCAACGACCTGAGCCAACTGACCACCTGTATAGTCATATAAATAATGTACGTAAGAACAATGGCAACAAATACCTTTTGCGTTGTCGTCAGCTCATCCTGTGCCTCTGTCGCTTGCATTTGAAGATGTGAGATGGCAGGTCCAGGATCTAACTGCCCCATATTGATTCTGCAGACCTCAGCGAAGGGTTCCATTTGCTCGCTAATCGTGATGTGGATGGATGGCAGCAAAGCCGATACCACTACACTACACAACAGAAAGAAACGATTGAAACGATGGAAGGTGCTGCCGCTGAAGCACATCTTGTACAACAACAGGAATGCTGAAAGGCACAGTGCCCATTCAAGAACATATACTACAAAACTGCCCATGTGTATTTCTCTTTATTACATTCTTTCGTTTTCTCATTCTCTCATTCCTCTTCTACTATACGGATCAATTCTTTCAATTCGTCAATACTGATATCGTGCTCCTTCACCAGATTTGAGATAAACCCCATGTATGAGCCGCCAAAAAACTTTTTTACGTTTTCTTTTTGAATGGCGTTGATGTATTGGTCGCGTGTAACAGCAGCATTGTACAGATAAAATTTGGGACTTAGCTCTTTATGACTAATCATACCATGTACTTCCAAACGGCGCACGTATGTGGCAATAGTGTTAAAGTGGGGAGCAGGCTCGGACAGGTAACCTATGAGGTCTCGAATGGACTGTTCACCATGTTCCCACAGTGCTTCCATAATACTCAGTTCTTTGTCTGTTAGTTTCTTCATATAAATCCTTTTCTGAACTTTGTTTTTTATTCGACTGCAAAGTAACTACATCTTGTAGTAACTTCCAAATTAATTAACCCTTATTAATATTACTTGTGTAGTTATTAGCATATTGCCGTAATGATACTGTTCATGTTTCTAACCGATTTAGGGAGTGTCAAGGGTGTATTTGCGTTTTCAATCTATAAAAAAGATTAAAAAGGGTAGCTTGTTGTTTTCTGTTCTTCAAAAACAAGGAAAAAGATTTCGCTAAAAGGTAATTATTTCTTAACTTTGCAGCGAATATGTCTAATTACTATTTTTATCAGCTATACATTATCAGAGTTTCGACTCAGTGACTGTGTCAAAGGCTTATTCTCAGAACAAACTGCTCAATAGAAACAAGATCAAAAAATTTCAAAATTAATGTATAACTTAAACTAACTATTGTATGAAACAAAAAATCATGAGAACCCTTGCGGCTTCTCTGTTGTCATTGGCATGCATGACCCTTTGGGCACAGCAAACAGTCAAGGGCACAGTGAAGGATGCATCGGGTGAGCCAATGATTGGCGTGACTGTGGCCACAGGAAAAGGCACAGGAGCAGTGACCGACTTCAACGGCAACTTCACGCTGCAAAATGTCTCACCTTCAACAACGCTGAACATCTCGTACGTTGGCTACAAGTCGCAGGCCATCAAGGTGGGCAGTAAGACCCAGTTTGACATTGTGCTCGACGAGGACAACACCACACTTGAAGATGTGGTTGTCATCGGCTACGGCACGATGAAACGTAAGGACCTGACAGGATCTGTCGCCTCAGTCACAGGTGACAAGCTCGCTTCAAACCCTGTTTCCAATGTGGCCGAGGCCTTGCAAGGACAGTTACCTGGCGTCAACGTCATCTCACAGGACGGGCGACCTGGTGCAACGATGAGCATCCGCGTTCGTGGTGGTGGATCTATCACCCAGTCGAACGAGCCGCTCTACGTGGTGGACGGTGTGCAGGTGTCAGCCATTGATGACATTCCTGCCGACAATATCGAGTCTATCGATGTGCTGAAGGATGCTGCCTCAACAGCTATCTATGGTGCACGCGGTGCCAACGGTGTCATACTCATCACCACCAAGGGTGCCAAGGAAGGCCGCACCACCGTGAAGTATAACATGTACTACCAGATCCGCAAGAATCCGGCAAACCTTGAAATCTGGGACGCCTACAGTCATGTGCTCCACCAGTGGAGCTATGCCACTGCACTGGGAGCATCCTACGCTGACAACGTGGCAAAGTACTACGGACTGGGAAACCAGTACGGAAACCACATCAACGAGTATAAGAACATGGACAGCCACAACTGGATGGACGATGTCATCGAAACGAGCCATTCTTGGAATCACGACATCAGCGTGAGCGGCGGTACTCAACAGACAAAATACTATGCCACACTGAATTATTCCAACGATGACGGTATCCTCATCAACTCTGGATTCCGCCGTTGGAACGGCAATTTCAAACTCTCGCAAGACATTACAAAGAATCTGAAGTGGGACATGGATGCCCGCTATACAGAAATGCAGTTCAAGGGCACACAGTTTGGCTATGCCACACAAGCCTATACCTTCAATCCTATTGACAGGCCTTTAGGCTCAGCCGATCCTTCCGACCTCGGTATGGGTAGCGCCAACGCACAGGACGATTACAACCCTGTGAACATCCTCAACGACTACAAGAACCAGAACAACCGCTACCGCATCGGTGTCAACAACGCCCTGACATGGAAGGTCATCCCTGGTCTCACCGCCAAGAGCGAGCTTTTCCTCAGCCGCAACTGGGCTAAGCAGCAGCGCTGGGACGGTGGTAACACCAACGGACAGAGCTACAACCTGGCACGTATCAACAACAGCGATGGCTACAACGTGAGATGGGACACCACCCTGAGCTACGACGTGCAGGGACTGAGTGAGAACCACAAGCTGAACATCATGGCAGGTAACGAAGTCCTGGGTTCGAAATCGAGTTCCAACTTCATCACCGGAACCGGCTATCCTGCCGAGTGGGACATGGACTACGCCATGGCAAACATCTCAATGTCGAGCAGCAGTGTGCCTGGTGACCAGGTAGGCAGCACCGTTGGCACACCGGCACACACCACATCGTGGTTTGGACGTTTGAACTACACCCTCATGGAACGCTATCTCTTTACCGCCACCATGCGTGCTGACGGTTCTTCGAAATTCCGCGGCGACAACAAGTGGGGCTACTTCCCCGCTGCTGCTGCTGCCTGGCGTATCAGCGACGAGCCCTTCTTGGCAGGATCACGCGAATGGCTCGACAACTTGAAACTACGTATCTCCTTTGGTACGTCAGGTAACGATGGCATCGATGCCGGTCTCTTCGACACCCTCTGGAAAACCGGTACCGCCACTATCAACGGCGAGACCGTCACCACCTACGTTCCTGCTGACTGTCTGGGCAACCCCGATCTGAAGTGGGAGACCACCATATCGCGCAACCTGGGCCTTGACTTTGGATTCTGGAACGGACGCCTTCGCGGTACACTCGATTTCTATTGGAACACCACCAAGGATGTCCTGATGCGCGTTCCTTGCGACGCCACCACTGGCTTCAGCTACAAATATGAGAATGTTGGTCAGACCTCAAACAAGGGTATCGAGTTGACTTTGAACTACGAGATCTACCGTTCGAAAGACTTCAATCTCAGCTTTGGTGCCACCGTCAACCACAACAAGAACAATGTGGACGAGCTGATGGAGGGAGTCGTGGCCAGTGCCCATACCGGCTGGGGTTCCACCATGCGAGTACCTTATTATGACTACCTGGTCATGGTCGACGAGCCTGTAGGACTGATACAGGGTCTGAAGAGCGCCGGTATCTATACCGTCGACGACTTCACTGTAGCCGACGGAGTGTGGACGCTGAAGCAAGGAATACCTGACTATTCAGCTACTAGCTATGCTGGTGGCGATGCCTACAAGCGCCCCGAAGGTCAGACAGCCTTCCCAGGTATGGCCAAGTTTGAGGACATAGACGAAGATGGCGTAGTCACCACCAGCGACGTCGACATTATCGGCCATACCCAACCCGACCTCACTGGCGGATTCAATTTCACCGGACGCTATCAGAACCTCGACTTCGCTGCCAACTTCACCTATCAGATAGGCGGCGAGGTGTACAACGCCAACGTCATGCACGCCATGATGGGAAACAAGGATACTGGTCTGGGACAAGGCCGTCTGAAGGAAGTAGCCGACTGCTGGAAAATGTACAACGTCAATGCCAATGGCGAGCTCTATGCTGTCACCGACCCTGCAGAACTCTCTGCTCTCAATGCCGGTGCCAAGTATGCACTGCCCTATTCTGAGTATGGTATCGCAAGCTCGCAGTTCATCGAGGACGCTTCGTTCCTCCGCCTGCAGACACTCACACTGGGATACACACTGCCCAAGACCATCACAAGCCGAGTGGGTATCAACCGCCTGCGCCTCTATGCCACAGCAGGCAACCTGTTCTGCCTGAAAGGCTATAGCGGACTTGACCCCGATGTCAACGTCAGTCCCTCTGCCGATAGTTCCTATAGCGGATTCCCCACACCCAACTACGACTTCCGCTCCTATCCCAAGGCGCGTACATTCACCTTCGGTCTTAACGTTACATTCTAATCATTCAGAAAGGAGAAACAACATATGAAAAAACAGATATTATCATTAGCACTTTGCGCCATAGGGATAGCCGTTCTGACCTCGTGCAGCGACTATCTTGAAACCAGCTCAAAGTCTAACGCCGACGGAGAATTTGTATTCTCCAACATGACCACAGCACGTGCAGCCATGGATGGTGCCTACAGCGAGTGGCATGGAGCCATCAGCTCCCAGATCTTTGGCGACGGACTGTTCTATGCTCTCGACGTGGCAGGTTCCGACATCATGCGCCACCCTGAGAAGTACACAGCACAACCCCTGCGCCACACCCCGGAATGCTTCTATGTCAACGGTACGGCTGCTGCCGATTACGACGCCGTGGGTTATGGCAAGGAAGCGCCCAACAACCCCTACAGCGTTCTCTTCGCTGTTATCGGCAAGGCCAACGCTGTAGCTTCAGCCATTGAGGCCAAGGCAGACTTCGAGGCAATGATGGCTGCTGGCACACCTACCGAAATCAGCCAGCTCTACGGCGAGGCTGTAGCCATGCGTGCCACATGCTACCGCGAGCTCATCAAGTACTACGGCGATGTGCCCTATCAGAGCCAGATGGGTGCTGCTGCCTTGGGGCTTTCACCCCGTGACTCTATCTACGACGTGGTCATTGCTGACCTGAAGCGCGTGGAACCAGTCATGAATCCTGTGGGCAAGGACAAGCGTTTCTTCTCGCAGACCTATGTCGACGCACTCATCGGACGTCTGGCACTCGAGGCTGGTGGTTATCAGACACGACGAGGCGACATCGCCTACACCGACGGACAAGGCAATCCGCTTACCTTCGAGCAGAAGGGCAGTCAGAACAATGGTGCTACCTATGGTCGCCGTTCCGACTGGCAGACTCTCTATGCCACCGCCAAGGAATACTTCCAGAAAGCCATCGACCACAAAGGCACTGCCAAACTCTCTGAGAACTACAGCGACTTCTTTACACAACTGCATGGAGACGATGCCTCCTATGCTGACGAGTCGATCTACGAAGAGCCCTTCCAGCAGGGAGCCAGCGGTAACGACCCCCGTCCCTATTCGTTAGGTCGCCCTGCAGCAGGTGGCAGCTCGAATGATTATCCTTGCAAGAACTATGGCCAGGGCCGTATTAACCCCGCTTTCTATTATGGTGTTTTCGACCCCAAGGACCTGCGTCGTGACCTCTGTTGCACGGTCACGGGTGGCAACAAGGGTTTCGAGAAGCTTATTCCCTTTACTCCTGGCTCTCAGGCTAATGGTGGTGGCATTGCCTGCAACAAGTTCGATGAGAACCGTCAGACCACAGTATGGACGAAGAACCAGCGCCGATCGGGTATCAATGCCCCCTATATGCGTATGGCAGAGGTATACCTGGGACTGGCAGAGGCTTGTGCCGGACTGGGTGATGAGGCCACAGCCAAGCTGAACCTCCAGACCATCCGTAACCGTGCCTTCGGTGGCAACGGCCAGGTGGACGAATTCATCCGCAAGGAAGGCTCACTGCTGAAAGCCATCATCGACGAACGCGGCTTTGAGTTCGCCGGCGAGGGTGACCGCCGCTGGACACTCATCCGCTCAGGCTTCATCGGTGAGAAGATCATGGAGATCAAGGACCTCACCCACAAGATGATTGAGGGGCTCAAGGCCAATGGTTCCTACACTTTCGACAACGGCAACACCATCTCTGCCAATGTATGGACAAAACTGGTTGATGCCAAGGCTCTTTATGGCAAGCGTCTCACCACCGCCTGTCCCGCTGGCAGTGAGGATGATCCTGTGCTCTACCCAGGCTGGCGTGGAGTAAACAACGATTGGGGCTCCTATGGTCTCGATTACAAAGGTAATAACAACACCAACCTTGCTATTGTGGGACTGTTCAAGCCCGTCAGTGCCGACGAAGCAGCTGCACTCGAAGCCGACGGTTATCAGAAAGTGGCTTGGGGATCTGTACTGGTGGATAATCAAGACGAGTACGACAAGTACCTCTTCTACGAGTACGATGGCGACAAGGCTCCTATCTACCTGTTCCCATTCTCGCCCAACACCATGTCGACGGGTGGACTGACCAACGGATACGGTTTCAAGAACAACTGATCCACACCTCCAACCATCCTCCCTTCCCCCGCTCTAGTGCGAGGGAAGGGAGAGGATAGCCTTGCAGGCGGTGAGTAGCCGTACCTGCAAGGCTTTTCTGTGGAGAAACTGCTGCATACAAGAAGAAAAGGACATTTTTGAAAGAAAAATGCCAATTTGTTTTGCAAATTCCCATATAATAGCTATCTTTGTAGCGAAATTGCGATAATAGGTGATATCCGATGCGCATCAAGACAAGAAGAATCAAATTACTACTTACCGCCGCCAGCCTGCTCTTTCCACTCATGGCACGAGCACAGGAGGAGAATATGGAAACGTTGTTCGACGTGAGCCATATCATGGCCTATGTGGTCGCCATGTTGCTGATGGGGTTCTTCTGCCTGATATTCTACAACCGGCTCATTGTCTTCCGGGCGCTCGACAACCGTATGCGCAGCCGTACACAGAACATGCAGCTCGCCATGATCTTGAGCAACAGCAGGCTCAGGGTGTGGCTCTTCAATCCAGACCTGCGTACCTACAGCCTGTTGTCAAAAGATGGTAACGTGCAGGAGACCTACATGCCATTGGACTTCTCAAGGTTCTATGAACGCGATGACTTCGAACGGATGCGCCAGGATCTCACTTCCATCGTTCACAACCACATGAAACAGACCACCATTGTGGTCAGAGGCAATGCCAGCAAGTACACTTCCGGGCCAATGGACCATACGCTTGAGGTGACCCTCCGCGTGTTTGAACGCAATGAGGAAGGCCGCCCCACAACCATCATCGGACTGGAACGCGACATCACCGAAGAGATGAAACAGCAAGAGCATGTGGACAAGCTGATGATGAGATACCAGACAGTGTTCAAATCATCAGATATTGACCTGATATACTATGACAAGGATGGCTATTTGGTCGACATCAACGAGAAAGCTTGCCAGACCTTCGGTGTGAAGAGCAGGAGCGCCCTTCTGAGCCACAAGCTGACCATCAATGACATGGATCCTTTCAAGGATATAGACATCAACACCTTTGCTGGCTACCGACTGACATCATCGTTCAACATTGACCAAATCAGAAAAAGCGGTCAGGGAAAGGTGCCCGACATCACCGTGAGCGGAAAGATGATCTATGATATCGTGATGAACCCTATCCGCAATGAACAGGGAGTACTCATAGGGCTCTACACAGCAGGACGCGACATTACGGAGATGGTGGAAACCTTCCATCGTCAGAAAGAGAGTACACGACGTCTGTCGGAGGCGACAAAGAGCATAGAAAACTATGTGAACAACATCAACTACTCATTGCAGACAAGCCAGGTGAGGCTAATGAACTATTACCCCGACCGCCACGTCCTGGAGATTAATAGTGACCTGAGCCATACGCAGTATAAGCTGACGCAGGTGAGGTGCATTGGGCTGGTCAGCGAAGAGCACCGCCGCCAGGCTAGAGGATTGCTGCGCCGCATGGACCGCCGTGAGAACACACAGCTGAACACAGCGGTGAGAACCATTATGAAAGACAAAAAAGGATACCGGGTATGGCTGACGTTCAACATTTTCCCCATTCTGGGAAAGGATGGCACAGTAAGCCACTATTTTGGTATGTGTCGTAATACCACCGAATGGATGACCACTCAGCAGCAACTGCAGGAGGAGACAGCAAAGGCGCTGGAGACCGAACGGTTGAAAGATGCTTTCCTTCTGAACATGAGCTATGAGATACGCACACCGCTGAACACGGTGTTGGGCTTTGCGCAACTGTTCGGCCAGGAACACGACCCTGCCGACGAGCCGCTCTTTGCCGACGAGATAAAACGTAACGCCAATACGCTGCTGACTCTGGTTAACGAGTCACTATACCTATCGCGACTGGATGCCCACATGATAGAGATGCGCCCCTCGGATACAGACTTCCCCATCGTGTTCGACAGCTACTGCCGCATAGGCATGAACACATTGAAGCCCGGCGTGAGATACATCATCGAAAATCCCTACGAACACCTGCTGATGAGCATAGACGAACAGTGGATTGGCCAGATAGTGCAGCGACTGTGTACAAATGCAGCTTTCCACACCAATGAGGGTTTTGTACGCGCCAAGTACGAATACCATCAGGGAATGTTGACTATCAGCATCGACGACAGTGGCAACGGCGTAGCCAAAGAGGTACGGTCACACATGTTCGACCGTTTCGCCACTGACAACGAAGGCAACCATTGCAGTTCCGGTCTTGACCTGCCCATAGTGAAAGAACTGACAGAACAGCTGGGAGGCAGTGTGGAATGCCAGTCAGAACGCGGCAAGGGTACCACCATCTGGGTGAACATACCCTGCGAAGCCACGTCGATAGAGAAAAAGAAAGAAATACTGCCCATCATATAAGAAAAGGATAAAGGCATGAAGATACTACTCTCCGATATTGCAACCTTGAAAAGCAGCCCAGCAATCGACGACACCGGACTGCTGATACTGGCTTGTGTAACGATTGCTTTTATCGCTGCTTTGGTGGTGACCATTTTTTCCAACAACCGTGCCAGAAAGGCTGCCATACAAACGGCAAATGTGACAAGCATCATGCGGCATGCCCTGGAAATAGGAGGCGTGTCCACAGTGAAGTTCAACATGATGCACAGGTATGTGAAAAGCACCTTCGGCGACTTGCTGCCCAAGGAGGGCGTGACATATGAGGAGTTCATGGAGCGGATTCATCCCGAGGATCGACCCGTTTTCGACAGGTTTATCACGCACATCAGTCAGCAAACGGGAGACTCCAACGAGGTTTCATTCCGTTGGAATTCGCAGACACAAGTACAGACCACTATTTGGAGAAATGTCTACGCCACCGGACTGGCAGAGGGACTTATGCTGCCAAGGAACGTAGTGTGCACCATTACTGACGAGACAAAGGAAATGAAAGAGCAACGCCAGGAACACGAACTGACCGACCGCTATCAGTCCATCTTCCGCAAAAGCATCGCAGGTATATCGTTCTACGATAAGAACGGAGTTATACTTGTCGCCAACGAGAACATGGCGGAGATTTTCCATTTCCAAAGCGAGCACGACCCATACTATTTCGGGAAAAGCATCTTCCGTCGCCCCCCATTTCGCGATATAGTAGACCCCGACAACTTGGAGGAGATGAATTTCTGTACACACATAACCATTCCCGAGCGAGGCGTAAACAGCTTCATGGAGATCATGTTCAAGCCCGTACGCAACGGCGAGGGCATGGTACAGAATATTCTGCTGGTAATTCGTGAGATAACCGAAGAACGCGACATGTACCTACAAGCCAAGGAAAATGACCGGCAAACGAGAGAGGCCAATGAAAAGATCCAGAACTATGAGGCCGAATTACTTTACCTGATGGAGAACTGCGACATGCGTGTGTGGCGTGCTGACTTCAATACCCACAAAGTGACCTTCCACAAGCAACTGAGCCAGATAGAGAGGGAGATGACATTCGAGGAATTTGCAGATCTTATTACCGACGGAAGGACTGAGAGCGCAAAGAATAAATTCTCAACCCCCGACGCTTTCTTCAACAAACCAGTCACCTACCTGCTGCAGATGAGACCTGTATTCCATGACCGCAGCACCAAGGAATGGAACCTGGTGAACAGTATTCCCCTGTTCGACAAGAACGGGCACCAGACAGGCAGCTTCGGCACCATACGCAATATGACGCAACTGATAGAAGCACAGGAGAAACTGAAGGAGGAGACACGCCGTGCCAACGACTCTGCCAGGCTGAAGAGTGTATTCATGGCTAACATGACCCACGAGATACGCACGCCCCTGAATGCCATTGTAGGGTTCAGCGATGTGCTAAGCATGATTGAGTCGCCCGAAGACAAGAAGGAAATGGTGCGTGTCATCATGAACAACTGCGACATGCTGCTGCGTTTGGTCAACGACATCCTGGAAGTGTCAGGCATGGATGCCAATGCCATCAAGCTGGAACCCGTGGACGTGGACTTCTCGCTGGCCTTCAACGATATCTGCGAAACATTGAAGCAACGTGTTCAGGAGCCGGGAGTAGAATTTATCAAAGATAATCCTTATAAGACATTCCCCACCTATCTGGATCCCAAACGTATACAGCAGGTAGTTACCAACTTTGTGACCAATGCTGTCAAATACACTCACGAGGGACATATCAAGGTGGGATATCGTCAGGAGGAACGTACCATCAAGAACAAACTGGTGGCAGGCGGATTGGAGACCAAACAGGGCATCTATGTCTACTGTGAAGATACAGGGGCAGGCATTCCAAAGGACAAGCAGTCGTCGGTGTTCGAACGCTTCGTCAAATTGAACGACTATGTTCAGGGAACAGGTCTTGGCCTCAGCATCTGCAAGGCCATTGCCAACCGTTCCGGTGGACAGATAGGCGTCACATCAGAAGGTGAAGGCCACGGCTCCACGTTCTGGATGTGGGTACCGTGTGAATTAAAACAGGCTTTATGATGAATGGTTAGAATGATGGTTATGGTGATGGTCCAGGTTCAGAATGGTCTGCGATGGTTGAGAATACTGTCGCTGCTTCTGCTTTTGAATCTTACCGCCTCTGCCCATATCTCTGAGAAATACAACACTGACCACCCGCTGGTGTACGAGGATGCATGGGATCTATGGCCTTATACCTACCTGAACGACAACGGTGACCCAGAGGGTTACAACATAGACCTGTTGAAACTACTGTGCAAGGAACTGGACATTCCCTACGTCATCAAGCTGAAACCTACTATTGGTGCATTGGAAGACCTGAGAGATGGCAAGAGCGACCTGATGCTGGGCATGGCTGCCGACTTCCACGATGAATATGGCCATTACAGCAAGACGGTGGTTCAGTTGTTCACACATAGCGTGGTCTACCCCACAAGCAAACCCCTTCTGGTGAAGACAATGAACGACCTTGCCAGCCACAGGGTCGTTGTCCACGCAGGTGCCTTCAGCCACCACCTGATGCAGGACAAGGGTTGGGGAGCCAATGCTGTTCCCTACGACGACATGAAAGAGGCCATGGTGGTGACAGCAGAAAAACAGGACAAGCCCATCGTGTGGAACACGCTGTCGCTGAAATGGCTCATGCATCGCTTCAACATTCAGAACATGGAGATTGCTCCTATTGACATACCCCACGGTGAGTACTGCTTCATGTCGAACGATGACGAACTATTGGAAGCACTCGATGCTGCCTACCTTAAACTGCAGGCCAACGACCAACTGCAGAGCATACAGAACAAGTGGTTCTACCCTGAACGCGAAGAGACCGGCGTAGCCCCGTGGGTTTGGAACGCAGCTGCAGTATTAGCCATTATTGCCTTGGTAGCCCTGGTCTATTTCCTAATACTCCATTTAAGGGAAAAGAACATGACCAAGCTCATTGCCAAGGAAAACAGCAGGCTGGCACTGATTCTGCAGACGAGCAACGTAAGAATATGGACTTATAACGTAGCGAAGCAGCGATTCACATGGATCAAGCAGGGGCACACATCAGAAAAAGTCTACGAGAAGGGCGAATTCGGCAAGCGATATTCTGCAGAAGACTTTGAACGGCTGTGCAAGGCTCTACAACAGGTAGCAGAGGAAGAAGTAGAGAAAGCATCGATAGAGCTGAAGGTTTACAAGGCAAACGACAAAGACGCCAACGAACCAAGCGACTGCGTTACCAACCTGTCTGTGCTGAGGTACGACAAATACGGGATGCCTGCCATCATCATCGCTGCCGACGTAGACGTCACCAAGGAGCGGGCAAGGCAAAAGAATACCCGCGAGCTGATGCAACGCTATCAGTCCGTCTTCGAAACAGCTATGGTTGACATGGCATATTACGACAAGAATGGCTTCATCATCGACATGAATCAGAAATGCAGGGAGACCTTCCACCATTCGGTGGAGGATTTACGTGCCAGATCCATACCTTTGATGAAGATTATTGACCTGGACAATGTAGACGATGGCAAGTTTGACTACTTCCATGCCACCATACAACTGAACGCCACAAAAGAGAACCGTATCGCAGATAATGATAAAAAAGCAGAACTGATATTCTACGAACTGCAACTCTTACCAGTATATTCTGCCGGTAAGACACTTATCGGATACTATGGCACAGGACGCGACGTAACCGAGGTTGCAAAGAACTACAGAACCCTACAACAGAACATCAAAAACCTGGAGAAAGCCACCGCACAGATCAAGAGCTATATAGACAACATCAACTATGCTCTAAGGGTTGGTGGCGTGAGAATCGTGAACTATTCACCCGACAGCCACCAGATGATCATATTCAGCGAGACCAATAAAGAGATGGTCACGCTAACACAAGCCCGCAGCCTACACTTCTGCAAAGAAGTATCGAAGCGTTCCGTCAGCAGAGCACTCGAAGCCATGGATAACCGACTGGACAAGGCTATTAAGGCCGAGGTGAAGACGATTCTGCACGACTGGAGAGGACTGGTACTTGTCCTGCAGTTACACCTCATCCCTACATACGGAAAAGACGGAAGGGTGACAGGATACTTCGGCATATGCCGTGACATCAGTGACATCAAGCAGACCGAGCAGCAGTTAGAGGCTGAAACTGCCAAAGCCCAGGAGATAGAGAATGTCAAGAACAGTTTCCTCCACAACATGAGCTATGAGATACGTACGCCGCTGAATACCGTGGTGGGATTTGCAGAACTCTTTCAGATGCCTCATTCCGCAGAGGACGAGGCCATATTTATTGACCAGATCAAGGTTAATTCACGGAAACTGCTAAATCTGGTGAACAACATCCTGTTCCTCTCGCGTCTGGATGCCCGCATGATTGAGTTCTCCACCCAGCCCACAGATTTTGCCGCATCATTTGAGGTGCATTGCCATAACGGATGGACTCCCTACAAGAAACCTGGGGTAGACTATATCATTGACAGAAGCTACCGACATTTCATTACCGATGTCGACGACACAAACCTGGGCATCGTCATCGTCAACATCGTTGCCAATGCTGCACAATTTACCGACAAGGGAAGCGTCCATGCATCCTACGGCTATACTGGCGATTACCTGGTGATCACTGTTGACGACACGGGCTGTGGCATACCGGAGCCGGAATTGAGCCACATCTTCGAGCGTTTTGCCACAGGAGCCAATAATGGTACAGGTCTCGGCCTGAGTATCTGTTACGAGCTGGTACACCAGATGGGCGGTTCCATCAATATCAAGTCAGAGGTAGGAAAAGGTACCACTGTGTGGGTAACTATACCATGTCAGGTGAGTGAGATTGAAAGATAGTAAACAATGGGAACAAGGACAGTGAACAAAGACAGAATAGGCAGAGCATTAGAAGGAGCTCAAGGGAAATGGGGTCGGACGTGGATGCTGACATTATTCCTCTTGTCTCACTTCTCATTTCTTATTCTGAATGCCCATGCTGACCTGAGCGAGAAATATAATGCCCAGTCCCCTATAGTAATAGAGTGCGACATGACCTATGCACCCTACGCCTTCCTCAATGAACAGGGAAAGCCCGATGGATTCTTCATGGACTTACTGACCACGCTACTTAATGAATTAGGCTTGCCTTACCAAATAGCCCCTCAGGAAAACTACATGGGCCGCATGGCTTTCCTCGGCTTCAAGTCCGACCTTATCTGCGACCATATTGATGACTACGACACCAAGATTTTCTATACCAGTAAGCTTCCGGTGGCCATTGACAAGGTTGTCGCAGCCACCCATGCGGATTCCGAACCCCTGAAGTCGATCAAGGACCTGAAACCCGACGACATTGTGACAGTGAAGCACCACGACTATGTAGAGCGTCTGATGAACAGCTTCAAGGATTCTGTGGGCTACACGACCACACGCCACGCTCCACGTGAAGGACTGGCAGACATCATCAGAGACGTGTCGCGCTGCTACGTCTGGGAGGAGATGCCTTTGAAATGGCATTTGCATGCCCTGAGGCTGGACGAGGTCAGGATAGACGTCCTGGAGGATGCCCCAGTGAGCCGGCTCCACATTATTGGCCACGACAAGGAACTCATCGATGCCCTGGACGATCAGTATGCCCGTCTGCAGCAGCAGGGAAAGCTGCAGATTATTCAGGACAAGTGGTTCCATCCCGAGCGCAAGCATAACGACACCTCCTATGTGGCTGTCTTCATCCTGCTCATCCTGGCAGTCATGGGCATTGTCAGCTTCCTGCTGAGCCGCCTCATGAGCCATCGTTTAAAACTGGCTGTAGAACATGCCGAGGATTTGAAAGACATCATGAAAAAGGCACTCGACATCGGTGATTACTATGTAACGCAACATGACTTACAGGATGGCCGTGTTTACAATGTCCACGGCAATGTACTCAATCTGCCAGAGGGCGGAATGCCCATCAATGAGTTTATGAGACACGTGGCTCCTGATATGCGCAGTAATTTCCAGGAAAAGGTGACAGGTTTTACATCCGGACAGATAGAGACTGACGAGCTGAACATTAAATGGCACGACAGCACCAATGATGAAGATCCATGGCGTTACATACATGGCTACACCATTGTGGAGTACGAAAAAGGAAAGCCACGCTTTATTGTCAGCTCCGCCAAGGATGTCACACAGGAATTGGAGGACGAACAGCGCGACATTGAATTGGGCGAGCGATTCTTCAAATTGTTTGACACCAACCTCATTGCCATGGCTTTCTACACACCTGAAGGCATCCTTATCAATGCCAATCAGAACATGCGTGCCCTGATTCATCTGGACGAAAGCAATGAGGATGTATACCGCAAGAATATTATCTTCGATTTCCCAATGTTAAAAGGCGAAGTGAAATCTGGCACCCATGAGGTTTTCCATGTCTGCCAGCATGCCTACTACCCCGAGCTGAATCTCGACAAATATATAGAACTGCGACTGGCCCCGTCGTTCGACGACACAGGCAATCTGGCCTACTACATTATTACCGCCCGCGACACTACTGCCGAACGTCAGCTGCATCGCTCGCTGCAGCAACAAGAGAATGCCTTGCGCCAGGCTAATGAAAGCATCAGTAATTATGAACGCGAACTGGAATTTCTTTTAAGCAACAGCAACATGTACGTATGGCGAATCGACTTTGCCAGCCGCGACATACAGTTCTCGCATTCGCTGAGTAAAACAGGCTTCAGCATGAAACGCTCTGAATACATAGAAGATATGGTGGAGGAGGAGCGGGAAAAAGCCGAACACAACTTCAAGAGCATCATGATGAAAGGCGAGGACTTCAACACCGTACACCACTTCAACCGTTTGCCCTCCAACCCGGAACCTTGCTGGTATGCCATTAGCGGTGTTCCCTCACGCAGTGCAGAGGGCGACATTACCGGCTACTTCGGCATAGCCCGTGACATCACCGCCCTCATGCGTGCCCAGCAACAGCTGAAGCAGGAGACCATCCGTGCCGAGAACTCCGGAAGACTGAAGAGCGCCTTCCTGGCCAACATGTCGCACGAGATACGCACACCGCTCAACGCCATCGTAGGATTCTCTGACCTGCTGCCTGTTGTGGAAACCAACGAGGAGCGCTTAGAGTTCATTCGTACCATCAGCAACAACTGCGACATGCTGCTACGCCTCATCAACGATATTCTTGAGGTTTCTGACATGTCTACCGGCACCATCACTGTCACACCTAAGGAGGTAGACTTCGCACAGGTGTTCAATGACATCTGCCATACCTTGGAGCAACGCGTACAGGAAGGCAACGGCAACTCTGTCGTACAGTTCATCAAGGACAACCCCTACCAATCGTTCGTCACCACCCTCGACAAGGATCGCATGCAACAGATCATCACCAACTTCGTGACCAATGCTGTCAAGTACACCCACGAGGGACATATCCGTGTGGGATACCGCCATCAGGACGGAGGACTCTACATGTACTGCGAGGACACCGGCGCTGGCATTCCCAAGGAAAAGCAAGCCGCAGTGTTCGAACGCTTCGTCAAACTAAACGACTTCGTCCAGGGCACGGGTCTCGGTCTCAGCATCTGCAAGGCCATCACCGAGCGCATCGGAGGTAAGATCGGCGTCGAGTCGGATGGCGAAGGCCATGGCTCCACGTTCTGGATCTGGATTCCCTGTGAAGTAAAAGCTGAAAAGGAAAATGCATAGGACATACAACATATTGAGAACCCCCAAGTGGCGCAACCTCTTTCTGCTACCTCTTGTTCTTCTCCCCCTACTGGTACAGGCGGAGCCCCAAAGTCGTAAGTACACCCGGGAACACCCGCTCATCTACGAGGATGCGTGGGATCTGTGGCCCTATGCGTTTCTCAACGAGACAGGCAAGCCCGTAGGCTACAACATAGATCTGTTGGAGATTATCTTCAAGAAACTGGACATTCCCTTCAAGATCAAATTGAAACCCACCCAGGATGCCTTATACGACCTGAAAGCGGGAAATTCCGACCTGATGTGCGGCATGGAAGCCCCCTATCATGACGCTTATGGGCAGTACAGCAAGAACATCATCAACATCATCACCCACAGCGTTGTCCATCAAAAGGGAGAACCCGTGCTTATCCATACCATCGACGACCTGGCATCACAGCGGGTCATTGTCCACGACGGCAGTCTCAGCCACCACCTCATGATACAGAACGGATGGGAAAGGAATGCCATACCCTACAACGACATGCAGGAGGCTGTACAGCACGTTCATTACGGAAAAGGGAGTCAGATTGTGTGGAACACACTTTCGTTGAAATGGCTTATCCATAAGTTCAATTACGACGACCTTCAACTGACACCCGTCAATATTCCCCACGGAGAGTATAAGTTCATGTCGAACGACCCGAAGTTGTTAGCACAGATAGACAGTGTCTACACCTGGCTCAGCTCCACAGGCCGTCTTCAACCCATCCAAAACAAATGGTTCTATCCTGAACACAAGGAAAGCGGTATTCCCTCATGGGTGTGGTATGTTGTCGCCGTACTGATCCTGCTGTTCATTTCTTTCCTCGCCTACTATCTCTCCTATCGTCTCTATGAATGGAAGATGGCGAAAAATGTGCAACGTACCAAAAGCCGTCTGTCGCTGGTCCTCAATACCAGCAAGGTACATATCTGGTTATTCAACATTGCCAAGCGGACGGTTACCAGGATCTATGAAGATGGCAAGAAGAGCACTATTCCCTTGTCGCCCTATTTCTTCGAGTACTACATGTTTCCTGAGGACTACGAACAGTTGTGCAGTCTGCTCGAAGAACTGGCATCAAAGAGGTTTCTTCCACATGAGCAAGAGAAGCGGCAAACGCTTGAAATCCACGTCACAACGAGACAAAGCAAGGTTCCCCACATATTCTCTGTAGACATCTCTGTCATGAAGCGTACAAAGAGTGGGCGTCCTACCGTAATCATTGGAGCCACAACCAACATCACTGATGTCAGGAAACGACAGCAGCAGCAGAAGGACATGATGCTGCGCTACCAGCACATCTTCAATTCAGCCATGGTTGATAATGTGTCGTACGACGAACACGGCTTCATCGACAATATGAGCGATAAGGCCATCCGCGCCATACCAGGCGGAATCCGACGTGTGATTGATGCCCACATCTCGGTCCAAAGCGTATTAGGAGAGCCGGAACTGTCACTCGACGACCTGGAATACACTTACCTCACTCAGATTTTCAGGTCATCAAATGACCCACGTCCCCTGATTCATTTCCTGCAACGTGAAGAGTTGTATTACGAGTTACAGTTAGTGCCAGTGCGCGACGAACTTGGAAAACTCCTGGGTATCTATGGAACAGGACGCGATGTCACAGAAACAGCCAAGACCTATTCCCTTCTTCAGAAAAACATCGTCCAGCTGCAGAAAGCCACTGATGAATTGCAGGACTACATCCGCAACATAGACTACATCATGCAACATGGAGGCATACGCATCATACGGTATTCGCCTGACACTCACACGCTACACATATACAAGGATACAGAAAACATCCAGCATAGTCTCACACAGACACGCCTGCTGTCGCTTACCGACAACGAATCAAAGAAGAACGCCCAGCGCGTTCTCAATAGCATGGACAACCTCACCATGCAGCCCCTCAAGGATAACATCAAGACTACACTACGCATCAAATCCAGACAGCTCTGTCTGTATTTCTCCTTCGTGCCGGTGACCGACGACAACGGACACATCACAAGCTACTTCGGTATCTGTCGGGACATCAGCGATATAAAAGCCACTGAGGAAAAACTCGCCCAGGAAACCATCAAGGCGCAGGAGGTGGAGACGTTAAAAAATGCCTTCCTGCACAATATGTGTTATGAAATCCGCACCCCGCTCAACTCCGTAGTGGGTTTCGCAGAACTCTTTGAGAAAGAACATGTTCCTGACGACGAGATTGTATTCATCGATGAAATCAAGAAAAACTCGCGTAGCCTGCTTATCCTGATCAACAATATCCTACTACTCTCACGCCTCGATGCAGGCATGATAGAGTTCAAGACTGCACCCCACGACTTCGCAGCCTTCTTCAAGGGACGTTGTCAGACAGCATGGGCTGATTACCAGCAGGCCGATGTCAGGTACATCATAGACCAGCCTTATGAACGCCTTGTGCTCGACATAGACCTGAACAACATTGGCATAGTCATTGACCATGTCGTGATTAATGCAGCCCAGCACACCTCTTCAGGCTTCGTCCGTGCCAGTTACGACTATAACGGGGAAAACCTAACGGTGACGGTTCAGGACACGGGTAATGGCATTCCCGAAGAGCTGCTCGATAACATCTTCGAACGCTTTGTCTCCACAAGCAGAAGCAGCGGACTTGGCCTGCCTATATGCCAAGAAGTGCTCAAGCTGATGGGAGGCAGAATACGCATCAAGTCCAAGTACGGCAAGGGCACCATCGTATGGATTACCGTCCCCTGCACCTACAGTGAGATGCTAAGAAAATAGAATTGAGAATAGAGGACAAAGATAATGAAGCACGCAATGACACAACGTATGTTCCGGAACTGCAAAAGGCATGGGGTACTGCTCCTCTTCCTTTTAGCCCTTCTACCTCAACTCCATGCCGCCAATGATTTCGGCTACACCAAAGAGCGCCCGTTAGTCATTGTATGCGACTGGGATTTCCGTCCCTTCGAATTCATCGACTCCGATGGGACCCCTGCCGGATACAACATCGATATACTCAACCTTGTGCTCAACAAGTTTAACATTCCACACAAGTTCATCATGGAGGAATGGCACGTGGCCACCAACATGTTTCAGAACCGACAAGCCGACCTCATCCACGCCCTGTACAACTACTACAATCATGCTCCATACGTGTCTACCCATAAGTACATCAACTACTACAACGTGAAAGTGGCACGGCATTCCGACATGCTGCCCCTGAACCGTCTTTCAGACCTCCAGCAGAGCGACACGCTGATGCTCAAGAAAGATGACTATGCGGCATTGGCTATCGCTGAAAAAGGCAATAATGTATTTTCCATAGAGTACCACTCGCCCAAGGACGGGCTGACAGGTATCAGCAAAGGACAGTACAAGTACTTCATCTGGGGAGAAATACCCCTCAGCCACAAAATTCAGGAGCTAGGACTTGAGAACATTGTCCTTGACGATATCGATATCCCTTCCGGCGAACTGCGAATCATCGGATACAACAAAGGCCTCATCGACCTCATCGATGAAGAATATACGAGACTTGAACAGGCTGGAGAGCTTCAGAAAATCTACGACCATTGGTTCCATCCCGAGCGTGAGCACAACGATGCCTCACCTCTGGCATTGATCATACTGGGAGGACTTCTCCTGGCTGCTATCATCGTATTGCTGCTCATACGTATTGTCACACGAAGAGTGAACGAAACCCTCCAGGAAAGTTCTGACATGGTGCAGATGATGGACCGTGTGCTCAACATGGGCGACTACTTCATGGTGGAGTGGGACATCCGGAAAAACATGCTCTACAACAAGTATGGCAATCTGCTTTCCAACGGCAGCATGAAGGTCGAAGATTTCCTCCAACGTTTATTGCCCGAAGATATAAAGCCTCTTCATGACCACAATACACTGCTGATCACAGGTGTCATCAGTCACTTCGACATGAACCTGCATTTCAACCAGGGTGAGCCGGATGCTCCCTGTTGGCGTTGTTTCTACGGCTATGCCATTGTCGAAAAGGAACATGGAAAACCGCATTATGTTGTATACACCGCAAAAGACATCACCGACGATTTGAACGAAGACCAGTACATCAAGAACATGGCAAACAAGTACAAGAAACTGTTCGAGACCAACCTTATCGCCATGTCGTTCTACGATGCCAATGGTAAACTGCTTGACATGAACGAGAAGATGCGTGAGTTCTGTGAAATCAATAACGGCAACGAGCAGTTCTACCAAAAGATGATACTTTTCAATTTCCCCAACCTCAAGGGAGTCTATCTGCCTGGCTCACGCGACATCTTCCATGTCGGCCAGCATTACTATGAGCCTCAGCTCGGGATAGACAAATACAATGAGTTCCGCATTATCCCCATCGCCAACGATGAGGATGAACTTATCTACTACGTCGTTACCAACCGCGACATCACTGCCGAACGAGAAATGTATCTCGAGCAAAGTAGACATGACCAGCAGCTCCATACCATCGACGATGCCATCAAACACTACGAACGCCAGCTCGGTTACCTGCTGCAAGAAAGCAAGATGTTCATTTGGAGATTCAAAATCTCAGAGAATGTCATCAACATGACCCGTACCCCAGGAAAAGCAGAATACAGTGAGACACTGGAGGAATACATGCAAACCATTAAAACCGATGTGCGGCAACAGGCAGTGGGTGAGATACAGAAAGCTATGCAACAGGGCAAGCCTTACACCACCATTCTCCCCTTCGACTATACGTTATTCGACGACGGACCTACATGGTATTCCGTTTCTGGCATTCCCATTTTCAGCAAGGAAGGACAACTCACCGAATTCTTTGGCATTTCACGTAATATCACCAGCCTCATGAAGGCACAAGAGCAACTACGCATCGAAATGGCACGCGCTGAAAACTCTGGAATACAGAAGAGTGCCTTCCTTGCCAACATGTCGCATGAGATACGCACACCGCTCAACGCCATCGTAGGATTCTCCGACCTGCTGCCTGTTGTGGAAACCGAAGAGGAACGCATGCAGTTCATACGGATCATCCGCAACAACTGCGACATGCTGCTACGCCTCATCAACGATATTCTTGAAGCTTCCGACATGTCTGCCGGAACCATTACTGTCACCCCCAAAGAGGTAGACTTCGCACAGGCCTTCAATGATATCTGCCAGACCTTGGAGCAACGCGTACAGGAACTGGGCTTACTGTTCATCAAGGACAATCCCTACCAGTCGTTTGTCACCACCCTCGACAAGGGTCGCATGCAGCAGGTCATCACCAACTTCGTGACCAATGCTGTCAAGTACACCCACGAGGGACATATCCGTGTGGGCTATCGCTATCAGGATGGAGGGCTCTACATGTACTGCGAGGACACCGGTGCAGGCATTCCCAAGGACAAGCAGGCCGATGTATTTGAACGCTTCGTCAAACTCAACGACTTTGTCCAGGGTACGGGCCTCGGCCTCAGCATCTGCAAGACCATCGCCGAGCTCGCCGGTGGCAAGATCGGTGTCGAGTCGGAAGGCGAAGGCCACGGTTCCACGTTCTGGATCTGGATTCCCTGCCAATGTCCAACGCAATAACAGGCATGATGACTGCGACAAAGAGTAAGCATTTCAGTCATTTTTATAGCAAAGCTGCTGCCCTGTCCTAAGTTGCTTGCCCCAAAAGCATCATATATTTTGAAGCACCTCACGGCTTTCGGTCTCTTTTCTGAACAGGACCTTCCTGACTGGTTGATGGTCCTAATTACATGAGGGGGGAGAGCATGCGGATAACCGACTCCCACAGCCGTACGAGGAAACGGGGATGCATGCGGGACGGAAGGTCGCTGAGCAGAGTGGATTGTGACTCATCGGTCAGGAATACTTGCTTCAGGCTGAGTGCTACATCCTCGCCATAAATAAAGGCGTTGGCCTCGAAATTGTTCTCGAAGGAACGGAAATCAACGTTCGTAGATCCGCAAGTGCAGATGCTATCGTCGCAGACCAGGAGCTTGGAGTGGAGGAATCCGCCCGTGTAAAGGCTTACCCTGATGCCAGCCTGAGCAGCCTCACGCAGATAGGAACGGCTGGCCCAATCGGCAAACCATGCATCGCTACCTCCGGGCACAAGCAGCCGCACGTCGATGCCTGCCGTTGCCGCTGTCTTCAAGGCAAAGAGCACAGCCTCCGTAGGTAGGAAATAAGGAGTCTCGATATAGACGTAGCGACGGGCACCGAGAATAATGCGGACATAGCCCTGCATGATTTCCGGATAGGGGGTGACAGGACCGCTGGTGACGGTCTGGAAGGTGGTAAAGGTGGAATAGGAACCGGTATTGCCAGGATAGTATTTGCGATCGCTGAGAAGTGTGCGGTCTACGAAATACCAGTCGATGAGGAAAGCCCTCTGAAGAGAGTAGATGCCTGGACCGGTGATACGCAGCATGGTATCGCGCCAGGGCATGCGGGAGGTATCGCTCTGGGCTGTGGACTTCCTGCCGTGACGTATGGTGATACCTTTGACATAACGCAGAGCGATATTCATACCGCCAATGAAACCCACACGCCCGTCGATGACAATGAGCTTGCGGTGGTTGCGATAGTTGACCTTCGAAGCAAACGAGGGAAAGCGCACAGGCAGGAAGGGCACCACTTCAATACCTTCCTCGCGCATCCGCTCGAAGAAACGGTGGCTGACATTCCAACAGCCCACATCGTCAATGATCACCCTGACCTCAACGCCTTGGCGGGCCCGTGCAATGAGGGCATCGCTGACAAGGTATCCCAGGGCATCGTCCTCGAAGATATACATGTCGATGTGGATATGGTTTCTGGCACCAGCTATCTCCCTGAGCAGGGCGGGAAAGAACTGGTATCCGTCAGTATAGACCTCAACGCTACTCAGGCGGAAGGGCAGCGAGAAGTTCTCGTTGATGAAAAGGTCGATAATGGGTTTGTGAATCTCCGGCAACTGAAGGTTCTGCTGCTCGACGAACTGCAGCATGGACCGCTTCGACAGTTGGTCGAGCGAACGCTGGCTGACAAGACGTTCCTTGCGGGTGTTAATGCCAAAGAACAGGTAAAGCACCACGCCAATGACGGGTACGAACCAGATGACCAGTGCCCAGGCCATGGTCTTTGCAGGCTGCCGGTTGTCCATCACCACATGGATAATCGTCAGCACCGCTATCACCTGGTAAAGGATTACCAGTCCTATGCTCAATCCGTGCAAAACTCTTAACTATGAACTGTGAACTATGAACTGTTAACTCACCACATCCCTCCCCAGGCGTTTGGCCAACGCATCGCGCATTTCCTCGGTGTCCCGGTATTCTTTCATGAGCTGCATGACGTGGTCCATGTCGCTGGATGCCTTTCGCATGGCTGACTGTATATCCTTGAGCCGTTGGTTCATCAGCTCCATGCGATAGTCCATCATCAGGTGGACAATCCTCTGGCGCAGGGAATTTTCTTTTGGCGACAAGGCGAATCGTCCGCCTAACTGATGGCGGTCTACAGCCAGTCGAGTAGCCAGCTGGCTGACGGTAATGTCGGGATGGGCTGTGAAGTAAGGCTCGGCACGGAACCCCGCCTCGCCGCTGTGGCTGACTGCCTCGTCCAGGATCTGCCGATAGAGCGGATGGCTGAACTGCAACTGGTCCTGTCCCATGTCGTAGTCTATATATTGTGCTACGGTCAGATTGATGGTCTGCCCGTCATCGGTCTCAATATTGTCATAGATAATCTCCTCACCATGGCGCACGACCTCGCTAACGAGAAGGGTCTCCAGTGGCGACACGGCAACTGCTGACTGCACTTGCGGCTGGTTCTCCCGCATAACAGTCTCTGTAACTGGCACCTGCGGCTGTGATACGGGTGCCCCACTCTCTGCAATTCCTTGTGCAGCGGATGCCAGACGCTCCCGTTCCTGTTCTTTCCTCTTCTCCTCAAGGTTCCTGCGTATGAACTGGTTCATGGTGTTAAGCAGCGTCTGCTCCTTCATGCCCACACGCATAGACAGGTCGGTGAGATAGGTGGAACGCAGGATGGGATTAGGAATGACCGAGATGCTCTGCACGATACCCCCAATGGCCTCGCTTCGTTTCACGGGATCACTGACGCCCTCGACAGTAAGCCGGGTCTTGAACGAGATGAAATCCTGCTGCTCAGACTCTATATACCGCTTGAGTTCCTCGGTAGAATGCTTTCGGGCAAAGGAGTCGGGGTCATCACCATCGGGCAGCAGCAGCACCTTGATGTTCATGCCCTCTTCCAGCAACATGTCAGCACCTCGCATGGCAGCGTGAATACCGGCTTCATCGCCATCGTAGAGCAGAGTGATGTTCTGTGTGAACCGGCGCAGCAACTTAATCTGGTATTTGCTGAGGGCGGTGCCGGAGTTGGCCACTACATTCTCTATGCCCGCCTGATGCATGGCAATGACATCGGTATATCCTTCAACCATGAACACCCGGTCCTCCTTGACAATAGTCTTCTTAGCCTGGAAAATGCCATACAGCTCACGCTCCTTATGGTAGATCTCTGAGTCGGGTGAATTAACGTATTTCTGTGCCACTCCCTTCGTCCTTGAGTCGAGCACGCGTCCCCCGAAGGCCACCACCTTGCCACTGACATTGAGCCAAGGGAAGATGGCACGACCAGAATAGCGATCATAGATACCTCGTTCATTTTCTATGCACAACCCAGTCTTAACTAGAAATTCTTTCTTGAACCCCTTGGCCACTGCGGTGGTGCTCAGTGAATCGCGCTTTTGCGGCGAATAGCCCAGTTGGAACTTCTCGATGATGTCATCGCGGATGCCACGGCTCCGGAAGTACTGCTTTCCAATGGCTATGCCGTCGGGAGTGTTCTTCAACGTATTGTGGAACCAGTCACGAGCCCACTCGTTGACCACGAACAGCGACTCACGCTCATTCTGCTGCGCACGTTCCTCATCGGTCAGTTCTTTCTCAACAATCTCGATATTGTATTTCTTGGCCAGCCAACGCAAAGCCTCGGGATAGGTCATCTGCTCGTGCTCCATCAGGAATCCGGCAGGAGTGCCTCCCTTACCACAGACAAAACAGTGGCAGATATTCTTCGAAGGGCTCACCATGAACGAGGGGTTGCGGTCGTCATGAAACGGGCATAACCCTTTATAGTTCACGCCACTCTTGCGGAGTGTCACAAATTCCCCCACCACGTCAACAATCTGCGCAGCCTCTAATATCTTGTCTACAGTCGCTCTGTCTATCATTTCGCTGCAAAGTTACGAAAAAAGGTTGTAACTGCGAAGCGATTTTGGAAGATTAACGCAATTCGGCCTGAAATAAAGGCAAGACGGGGAAGAACGAGGAAGTACAAAAACTAGGGTAACGCAATAATAGGAAGATTGGTGAAGGAGTTAGGTTGCCTAATCGTAAGCCAAGAAATGGGTTTTTAAGCGGGTTAATCGATTAAGCAAATAGGGGCAGAATGACGCATTTTTCACAGCCTGTTCACCGCCCGTTCCTTATTCCGCAAACTGCTACATTTTGCATAGCGATGAATGCCTAAAAAGATCGTAGTTTATCAGCCAGATAAAAAAAGGAGTAAGAAACATGAGAAGTACTTTTAACATTTTGTTCCATGTGAACAAGACTAAGGAGAAGGGAGGGACCACGAGACTGAGTGTCTCGGGGAGGGTACCATGGTGTGGTGCCAGTAATGGGCAGGGTGACGATTAACGGAACCCAGAGCCAGTTTAGTTGTAAGAAGACGATTCCGCTTGATTTGTGGGATGTAAAGGGCAATTGTGCCAAGGGTCGAAGCTAGGAAACTTTGCAGATTATCCGCGAATTGGATAACATCAAGGCACAGATCATCAAGCATTATTAGCACCTGTCTGACCGTGAGGCTTTCATTGCTCTTGAGTTCGTCTATGCGTCTCCCGATATACCACTATGTAGATGTAAAAGCCCGCCGTACAGGGTAGGTGAATGCACGACGGGCTGTATAAATGATTGATGTAAACGGGACTGTTTCCTTTTTATTTCTGCCTTTATTTCTCTACCAATTTGAAATCAACCTTTCCCCCTTTTGTATTAGTAAATACTCCTTGATAGACACCATCCTTCCATGTCCCATCGAAGTCGCCGACATAGTCACCCTTGGTGAAGTATTCTTTCATAACAAGTTTGTCGGTTGTCTTGTCATAGGAACCCATCTTCAGCTTACGAACGTTATTTTGCCCACTGACAGTAAACGTGACTTCGCCTTCGTCTGTCTTGCCATCATAGGTAAACACTGCATCGTCAGAACCTCCGAGTTGGCCTTTCAGATTCAGAGTCAATTTGTCTCCCGATACAGCTGTTTCGCTTTTTTGCAGAGACTTTTGGTAATCGTCGTACTCATCACCACTGAATCTGCCATAGTTCAATAGGAAAGACAGGATGGACTCTGATCGGTACTTGATGTCAACAGTGTAAGACAAGTCACGTTCTTTAGCATAATTGTAAAGCGACGGTTCTGATGCATTGAATTCACGCATCTCGTTTGGTGCAAGGTCTATACCATCTATCGTTTTTGTTGGGAAAGCACTACCTGTAGATTTCTGTTGAGTTGTTACAATAACATAATAGTCTTTACCACTGACAGAATTCGATGAATTATTACTTATAGTAAAGATCATTGTCACGTTAACCCCCGAACTGGTTCGACTCCATGAATAGCCTCCATTGTTTGCCCACAAGAAATTTGTTTGCTTATTCTGTTTAAGGTAGCTAATAAAGTCACCTTCTGAATCCATCAGTTTTCCAATTTCTATGTCAGAAAGTTTTTTCACGGGTACGCCAGCTTTCAATGCGATTTCATTAGAAATAGAGTCAAGATGGAATACGCCATACGCATCTATCATTTGAATGCCTCCAACGCTGTCAACAGTAAACACCAACCGCTGCTGTTTCAGCTCGTTGATCGTGGCAATGTAGTTGCCCGTGGAGTCATCTTTCTCGACATTAATACCATCGGCCTGACCGATAGAGCCACTTATGAGAAGATTCTCACACGTCTTGGCAGCTGGCAGCAAGTCATAGACTACTGCCTTGTCACCATCGTTATACACTGCAACGAACTGATTAGCCAGTTCCTTCACCTTTCCCTTGTTGGCATCACAGCCACATAACATAATGGCACAAAAAGCCACTAACAATACTAAGAATTTACTTGTTTTCATATTCCCATCACTCTTCATGTAGAGGTTTCTTTATTGCTATTTTCCTGTAAATTCGATTCTGAGCCTGTTTGACTTGGGTGAGTCCCTTCTCAGTCACCATCTTATAGCAGCTGAAATAAAGCTCTATACGCTTCGATGGTAACATGTTTTGTCCTCTATAGCCCCTTTCTAATATCACACCACAATACTATATCAAAAACAATATATCGGTATCAACGGCTATATATATAGTATCCATTTTACAAGTTTACCTTGAGAGTCAAAGTAGTAGTCTGCATATTTTTTGTCGTTCCTCATAACATATTTATAATTGCCAAAGATATTGTATCGTTTCTGCATATCCAGCCAATAGGCAGAATACACTTTGTATTGTCCGCTATTTCTTGAGAACTTGAACTGACAGAAACGCAGTTGTGTCCAAACGTCCTCAACTTCAGAAATACTCATTCCTTTGTGGAACTCTCTCATTGTGATTGCCTCCTCAACAGAGTTTGTAATGCCTGCCCATAATATTTTACCATCATTTTGTTTCATACAGGATACCTGCCCGCAAATTGTGCTGCCTCTGAGAATAGCAAATGATCCTATACCATTATCGTAACATGGCATCAAGTGTACACTCTTTCCTGACCAACTTATTGTTTGGTTCGGTATCTCTGGAGAGTCGAAATTCCATGTCTGTAATATTGTATTTCCATATTGACCGAAATTGATAACCTCTATGGTCACTGTCGCTTTTATGTCACCAAGTGGGATCGATTCATGGGTTTTCGTATCACCAATAATATGTAACGGCAAAGTTATCTTATAGTTTTCATCAATGTACTTGGTACCTTTTGTACGAGCCATTGCTGCATCAATTTCCTTAATAGACCCTTTTTTCAGTCCTCCATTAGTCACTTGTGAGATTGCACACTGTGCACCCATTACTACAAAAAGGATAAACAGAATAATATTTCTCATATACTTTTGTGATATTAATTTCATTTGTATCGTTTTCTATTTTAACCAATTATGTTTCATTTACCATCCCCTTCTTCAATATAAGAGAAATACTTCCATCCTTCTGTAGCCTTATACTGATCAAGAGTACCTACTGGAACATACAACGTTGCATTAGAATATGTATTACGACTGAAAATATCTGGATCAATAGCAAACGGATTTTCAATCTTTGAAATCACTTTTGATATATCACAGCCACGAAAAACAAGGCCTCTTATTCTCGTAACACTGTTAGGAATCGTTATGGTTGTCAAGCCACTGCAACCAGAAAAGCGCCACTTCCTATTCTCGTCACACTGTTGGGGATTGTGACGGAGGTCAGGGCTTTGCAATCAGAGAAAGCTTTATCTCCTATTGTTTCCACACCGTTGCCAAAAGTGACGGATTTCAGGGCTGAGCAACCAGAGAAAACGCCTTCTTCTAAAATCGTAATGCTGTCGCCGATAATGACAGAGGCCAGACTGTTGCAATTATTGAATATATTAAGCATTGATAATCAACGACTTACACATTAAACGGTAGAGAGGTGGATTTAGGGTTGGACAATGTCAGAAATAAGGAGGCAAAATTAACGTATTTAACCTTTGTTTGGGATATTCATT
>JAEEQB010000027.1 GCA_016285075.1 Prevotella sp. | reverse complement strand
GATGATACTCACGCAGAAGAGATAGTTTCTCTTCCTCACTTAGATAAGTGTAACTGTTTTGACTTTTACTCATAAAAACACATTTTTAATTGTTACTAAATGTGTCTACCTATATCAGTATAAGTCACAAAAACAATCGTTTTTTTTTCGAGTCTATCTCTTACTCGTGATGGTAGGGCTCTCCTTTAATAATGGTACAGGCGCGATAGATCTGTTCTGTGAAGATGAGTCTGATCATCTGGTGTGAGAACGTGAGCCTGGAGAGTGACAGCTGTTCTTGGGCACGGGCATAGACGTCAGGTGAAAAGCCATAGGGACCGCCGATGACGAAAACCAGCCTGCGGGCTGTGGCCTGTTTCTGCTGCAGCCATCGTGCCAGCTCCACGCTGCGCAGTTCGCGTCCGTGTTCATCGAGCAAAACCACCGTGTCCTGAGGCTGGAGCTGGCGAAGTATCAGTTCACCCTCGGCAGTCTTCTGCTGTTGCTCGGACAGGTGCTTGGTGTTCTTAAGCTCGGGAATGGTGACTAATTCGAATGGCATATAGTGCCCAATACGCTCCACGTAGTCGTTGATGGAAGCCTGGAAATGCTTGTCTGTGGTCTTGCCTACAAGTATCAGTAGCGTCTTCATTGGCTGTAAAATTGTCGTTTTTGCATGCAAAAATACAAAAAAATAGCATGAGAAGCAAAAAAAGTGAGAAAAAATTTGGCTGGTTCAAAAAAAGTGTGTACCTTTGCACCCGCAAATAAGGAACGAGGTTCCGTAGCTCAACTGAATAGAGCATCTGACTACGGATCAGAAGGTTGTGGGTTTGAATCCCGCCGGAATCACTTTAAAAAATCCGCAAGAAACTGACACACAGTATCTTGCGGATTATTTATTTGACATAATGCATCACATTTGCACCACTAGCTATCTATTATTATCCAATGTCCATGGCTTGCAGAACCCTCTCTATCAAGAAGTCTGATGCTTTTCAGTTTATTAACATGCTTTTGAACAGCTGTCACAGAGACACCTACCTTCTTGGCAATATCGCCTCTTGTGATATAGTTATCAGCATATATCAGTTTAAAAATGGTTGCAGCCGTTTCAGACAACCCTTTAGATAACTCTTTAGATAACCTTATAGATAACCTTTCAGGCAACTCTATGGATAACTCATTAGGCAACCCAACATTACTTGACTTAGGTGATGGGACTGGCAATATCAGTTCCACTTCATCTACATCCAGTTTGTTCAGCAGTTGTGGTTCACCCCAATTGGTTTCCTTCCATGCAGCGATTATCTTTGGGAATCCTGAGCCAACATTCTCACCAAAGCCAATCATTCGAAGCATATTCTGTATCTTCGGATTACGAGCCTTTGAGTTACCACCCCGATAGATGGTCTCTACAGGTAACTTAAGCAGTCCAGGATTACGGAAACAAAGACGATCATCATGTTTCTCTATTCTCAGAATACCAGCATCCGCCATCAGGTCGCAGTGGATGATAGCGTATGTAGAATGCCATATCTTTAAGTTTTTAATTGTTCATTCTTCGTCTTCTTCTGTAGATGGTTCTGCTGCCATTCCATAATGACGCATAGAAACCTCTTTTGTCTTAGACTTAGCGGTCTCTCTCACCATTGGTGTATAAGCCTCAATGATATGGCGCCAGTCGTTAAGCCCCATATCTGGATAACGAGTACCATAAAGTTCTGTCACTTCTCGCTGCAATTCCATATCGCTTATGTTAGCATCCATTTGCAGACGATTGTATATCAAGTTGCGAACATCCTTATCATCCTCTACATTTGCAAGTTTCGTAAACTTCAGATTAGAAGTGCCATTCTTCTTGTAATTCTCTACCTGATCAAGAACCTTCTTAAACACCTCTTCGTCCCACTCTGGTGGATAGCCCTCCTTGTAGATGAGAACAGTCAGTTGTGATGCCAACTTATTTTTAAGATTATCATTGTTGAGCCAATCAGCATAAACAGCTGTATCATCAATCAACAACTTGATCTTCTTGGCCAGTTCTATGCATCGCTCGTCTGCATACTCAAACTTATGCGTATCTCTAACTTCTGTCAGAACATCAAAGAAAGCCTTTTCCTCAAAGGTAATACCCAACTCCTTGAACTTTTCGCTATCTACCTTCAAGTCTTTCAGTATCTGCTTTAATTTGTCAGTAAGAGTGCTGATCTTATCTTCAACAATATTCACGACACCTGTTACCACACCTTCTGTCACCTCATTAGTGAAGGTCAGTTTATCGCGAGTATTATACTCGTCAATAACCTTCTCAAGCATTATCTGGAATTTCTCTGCTTGAATCTTATTGGTCCCTCTATATACTTTGATAGCTTTAGCCACCAATTTGCAAAGCAACTGGAACTTAGTAAATGGCATCTTGACATCTTCTAATTCCTGCACAAAGGCATCGCCATATATGTTTTCTTCCTCTCCCTCTTCAAAGAATCGCTCTACACCACTTGCCAGTATAGCTTCTTTCACCATCTGCTCTACATGACGATTCATGCTTTCGGCATCATGCTCTGTCGCAGTCATCTTCATGACATACGAACAGATACCCATCATACACTGACACCACATCACTTCCTCTTCTGAAAGTATGCCTGCAGGGTTACAGATGTTAAAGGCAGAACGAAGGCGTTTTACATGCTCCTTAAATCGTTTGATGAAGGACACCTCGCCTTTCCTCTCCACACTATTAGCTAAGATGTATTCAGCTGCCTCCTGTAAGAACTGCAGGCGAACCAAATCATTGTTGCCGAAGAAAGGTGTAAAATCCAGTTTTATCAGCATCTCTTTCAATAGCTGCAACTGATTTCCCAAGATACCATAAGCTATATCCAAGTCTTCTGCTGGAGGCACTTCCCCACCATATTTCTTCATGGCTTTCTTCATTTCCTCACGGATTCCGATATAGTCAATTACGAAGCCATATTCCTTATCCTTATATTTACGATTTACACGTGATATGGTTTGTATCAGTGTGTGTTTCGATAGAGGCTTGTCGTTATAAAGCAATGTCAGACTTGGTACATCAAAGCCTGTTACCCACATATCCACTACAATCGCAATGCGGAAGTTTGATTTCTCTGACTTGAATTCTGTATCCAGGAATTTTCGATATTCTTTGCTGGCACCACCTCCCAACAATTGATAGAGTTCTTTCTCATCATCTTTGTCGGTAGTCATCACCATGTTTACGAAAGCTACGTCATTCAGCTTCTCTTTCTCGTCTGCTGTCAGAGTGAGTTCATTCAGTGCTTTTTTCTTCTCAAACCACAAGGGCATCTGCTCACGCATTTTCTTATAGAGTTTGAACGCAGTTGGTCTGTCAATACAGGTTATCATAGCCTTCTGCAAGCGGTCAATGCCTTCCGTGCGCTTTATATAGTCAGCAATAATATCCTTTGCCACTCTCTCCAGCACATCATCATCACCAATAATGACCTGCATGCTCGACATGGCAGCCTTGCTCTTGGCTATATCCTCTGGAGTAGCACCTTCGTCAGCACACATCTTATAATATGCTTCCACTTTCTCAGCCTGTTCCCTGTTCATAAATACACGAGCCAAGCGTGGGTCATACTTGATTGGTACAGTAATACCATCTGCCTCTGACTCCTGCATGGTATATTGGTCAACCACCTGACCAAACACATGAACCGTTTCGTCAATAGGTGTACCAGTAAATCCTACATAAGTAGCATTGGGCAATGCATCACGAAGATATTTTGCAAAGCCATAAGTAACCTTTGCCCCTATCTTCTCATTGTTGGCAAGCATCTCGCTATTCTTACTTTTCGTACCGTCATTGATAACCAAATGTGTGCCAAGATTGTTCTGTGTCCTATGGGCTTCATCACTCATACAGATTACGTTGGTTCTCTCTGTCAGCAATCCTGTTGACTCAGCAAACTTTTGTATGGTGGTGATATAGATACCCCCTGACTTTCTTAGGATCATCTCATTGGCCAGTTCTTGACGACTCTCAAACACCTTGACTGCTTCATCTTCCAAGAATCGCTTGGAACGTCCAAACAGCTTGCCACTTTGAGTCTCCAAGTCCTCTCGGTCAACAATGATCAATATCGTTGGGCTACCCAGTTGTGACTTGCAGCGAAGTGCCAACTGACGAGCCAGGAACAGCATGGTGTATGTCTTACCACAACCTGTTGCACCAAAGTATGTACCACCTTTACCATCACCTCCTACACTACGCAGATGTTGTAGTATGTGGTCTCTAAGCTTTCTGGTGGCAAAGAATTGCGGATAGCGACAAACAATCTCTGTCGTATCATCTTCTTTTGATGGGTCAGGGAAATATACATAGTCGCGCAGCACCTCCAGCAGTCTTGTTGGCGAAAGCGCACCTTTTACGAGTGTCCTGAGTGTATCAAGTCCCTTGCCAGCTTTGTCCTCATTCTCCACCTTCTTCCATTCGTAGAAGAATTCAAATGGAGTGAAAGGAGTGCCAAGTGCATTCTTTGCACCATCACTTATGACTGCAAGCGCACAATAGCGAAGCAAAGAAGAAATGTCCCTCATATAGCGAGTGCATATCTGGGTGTGTGCATCCCTTATGGTTGCATTGGCTTTAGTGGGGTTCTTCAGTTCTATGATGCAGACAGGAATACCATTAACGAAGAGCAGAATATCAGGACGGCGATTTTCCTGACCTTGTTCCATCACGAACTGGTTGACACAACGGAAGATATTACGATTAGGATGCTCAAAGTCGATATACTCCATACGGAAAGGAGTACCACGATTGTCGCTATATGTGAAGTCATAGCCATCACGATACAGCAGGAAGGCATTCTGACAGGCATAATATTCGTTCTGGCCACCTACATTCCTGAGGTTTGCCACCACGTTGTCCATCTCTGCTTCTGTCAGTCCTTTCTTGGCATACTGAGCATTGAGGAATGTTCGCAAATCCTCTTCTATCAGAGGGTCTGTGAACTTACGATGCAGCTCATCGCCAAAGGTGTACTGCCATTGAGCCTCTTGCAACAGCTCTATGGTAGCTTCCTCAAACTGACTTTCGTAATATTTTCCTTTGTTTGCCATAATCAATTATGTATTACATGTTGTAGCAATGCTGGGCAGACTTCTCGTGAGAGTCTGTCTGCTTCTGCTGCTATTTGCTTGGCTTCATTGGCGCACTTGTAGATGTTTACAATCGCACGCTGAACGTCGATAGGGGGAAGAGGTAGAGATACATGTTTCATTTCATCAAAGGAGAATCTATCTCTGACACTACTGCATGACATAAATTTTACATATCTTGCAAATTCATCTCGAGACAGCCATAACATAAGATACTCAGGAATAAGGTTATTATTACACGTCATGACTGTGTAAAAATTGGTAACTATACATTGACTTTCTCCATGATAAAGTCCTACAGCGAATTTTTCACTTGTTTGAGTCAACTTAATATTAGCATTAAATACAATGTCATTGTCGTAAACAATTTTATAAGTATTTAATTTGTCACCGATTCTCTTACACTCTTGTATTTCTTTATTTGTATTAACTCCTTTTGCATCCTTTTCTCCGAATTGATTTTTTGAATTTATTTCTTTTCTTTCCTCAATATACGGTCCTATCTCTTGTGCAGGATATTTATGTTTCAACTCCTGGATATAGCTTTGGCAGAGTTGCATCAATGGAGCTGCTTTTGCTTCATTCTGCTCCTTGATTTCCCTAAATGCCTTCCATGCATTCACCACCTTCTGCTGTTCGGAAAGAGAAGGAAGAGGAATTATCAACTCCCCCAATTTCTTCAAATTGAATTCAGCCCTCTGACTCCCGTAGTTATAGTAATCAACTATGCGTGAAAATTCATCGCGTTTAAACCAAATAATAAGGAATTCAGGCAACAATTCATTTTTGTATTTCTCCTTAACATGAAAAACTTGATATAGATGTGAAACTATGCACATTCCACTTTCTCTATATGCAAGAGAACCAATATTGAGTCGTGAAGGATTATAAACTATATCTCCTGACCATACTGCCTTATACGGCTTAAGGTCGATTCCGTCAGTAATAGCTTTGGTAGGTTGAAACTCCCCATCACTATTAACACCTTCGATAAGTTCAACACCATATCTAAGGTCTGAATTCCTTTCGTTTCGTGGAGAGATATAATCCCCAAGTCTTACCCATTTCACCTTACTCATCTCCATCCTCCTTTTCTTCTTCCATCCTGCGTTCCAGTTGTCGCTCTATCTCTTCAATGGTCGGGATGGTGCCTTCCACCTTCTCTGGATAGAATTTCTCAAGGTCATACTCAGAAATGCCTAATGGCTGACTGCTTGACTCTAAAGCATATTGTGCCTGTATGCGGTCTTTCTCCTTACATATCAGCAAGCCAATGGTAGGGTTGTCACGCCCTTCCTTTCGCAGGAGATGATTGCACGATACCACATATCCCCCCAACTGACCTACATCAGCAAACTCGAACTTGCCGATTTTCACTTCCACCACCACATAACACGACAGGTTAAGGTTGTAGAATAACAAGTCGATAAACTGCTCCCTCTCACCAACCTGAAGACGATATTCCTTTCCTACGTATGCAAAGCCTGTTCCCAACTCCACCATGAATTGGGTGATGTTGCTCAGCAGTTTGTCTTTCAACAGTCGCTCATTATATCTGCCCGTGATACCTGTAAAAGCAAAGTCGTATGGATCTTTTGTCAGTTCCTGAGCTAAGTCGCTTGTCTCTTCAGGCAAAGTTGTACTGAAATTGGTTAATGCCTTGCCCTGTCGCTCATATAAGTCTGTATCAAGGAAATTGAGCAGCATACTGCGACTCCACCCGTTTAGCACAGTCTGGTGGACAAAGAAGATAGCCTTCTGTGGGTTGTCAGAACATTTGTCCATCAGTAATTTATGATGCCCCCAGCCAATAGACATTATGTCTCTCTTGATTTGCTCCACAACTTGTGGAGTATTTGCATCGCCCGCATTCCCCTCAACGTGTTGAGTAATTTGTCCCCCAAGCTGGGGGATTTTTTCTATTTGTCCCCCAAGTTGAGGGATTTTTATAGTATAGGAGGAATAAGTAAGATAGAACTTCTTCACATAGTAAAGATTTGTTCTTGAGAAACAATGGGCAGTAGGGTTCAGTTTTTGAAGGTCGGTGGAAAGAGCCTTCATTACACCTTCTCCCCATCGTTCTTCTATGTGCATCTCCACGATGTCCCTGCCCAGTTCCCAATAAAACTGGAGCATCTCCTCATTTACCTTTACTGCTGCCTTTATCTGGCTACGGCGATAGCGGGTGCTCAGTTCTTTCACCCACTGCAAGTAGTCCTGATCCAACAGGGTGATATTCTTACTCTTTTCCATACCCCAACACTTTAAATGCATTTACAAGTGTAGATTCATTCTCATCCCAACGCTTTTTAAGCGCATCAAACTGCTGACTCATCTGTGTGAGGGCTGACTGATAGTCTATCTCTGTATCTCTATCCACAAACTCTATATAGCGGCTCGGGACAAGCGAGAAACCTTTCTCGCGAATTTCATCAAGATGGGCTGCGTAATAAAGCTCTGGCTTGGCATATTTCTCAGAAGCTGTTGTAGCCCAATCGAAGTATATCTTGCAGACTTCTGCTATTTGCTCGTCAGAGAGCTTCACAAACTTCTTCTCGTAGATATTATCATTCCATGTTCTGAGGTCAACAAACAGCACCTCCCCTTCACGATTGCGAAGCATGCGCCCATGACGAGGACCACCCTTCTTGTTGTTGTTCAGAATCCATAGGGTTACGCTGATGTCTGTAGAGTAGAACATATTACGAGGCAATACGATGATAGCTTCCACCTTGTCATTCTCTATCAGCTTCTGGCGAATAGCCTTCGTGTCATCATCATCAAGGGCACCATTGGCAAGAAGGAAACCTGCCACACCATTCTGAACATTCAGTTTATTAAGCATGTGCAGAATCCAAGCATAGTTGGCATTACTCGTAGGAGGAGTGCCATAGCCTTTCCATCGAGGGTCGTTCTCAAAGTCGCCATAATCAGCATAACGCTTCAGGTTGAAAGGAGGATTAGCCATAATGTAGTCCACCTTGATATCCTTATGCTGGTCGTTAGAGAAGGTAGAAACAGCTCTGTCACCCAAATGATAACTGATGCCACGAATGGCAAGGTTCATCTTTGCCAGACGATAGGTTGCAGGCTCTGACTCCTGACCATACACATTCACAGCCTGGGTGTTGCCACCATGTGCCTCGATGAACTTGGTAGCCTGAACAAACATACCGCCAGAACCACAACAAGGGTCATAGACAGTTCCATCGAATGGCTCTATAAGGGATGCAATCAGTTCTACGATGCTATGAGGGGTATAGAACTCACCTTCTTCCTTATCAGCATTGATAGAGAATGCTTGAAGGAAGTATTCATACACACGACCTATCAAGTCGTGTTCTACGAAGCGTTTAGGGTCTATCTTCTCTATCTCGTCAACTACACTTTTCAGCACACCAGACTCCAGTTGTGTCTTGGTGAAAATCTGTTGTGGCAAAGCATTCTTCAACTTCGGCTCATTGTCATCAAGCATCTTGATGGCAGTATCGAAAGCAACTGCCATACCCGTTGCAGGAGTCAGAATCAAGTTGTCCCAGAAAGTCTCTTCACTCAGGAAGAACACACCATCCTGCAGATAGTGCTGAGGACGCTTCAGCTGCATCTCGATGAAACCCTCATCATCAATGCCTTGTTCCTTGAATCCTTCGCGAATCTTCTCCTGCTGCTCCTTGAATCGCTCACCAATAAACTTCAGGAACACCAATGTCAGCAACAAGTCACGCTTATCTGTCATAGCAGCACGACCACGAAGACTATTACGACAATTAAAGAGTATCGTCTCAAGAGTCTCTTCCTTAGCAGGTTTTATAGTTTTTTTTGCCATTTGTTTATTGTTCTATTAGTTGTTCCTTCAGCCTAAAGGTCTCAGGATCTGTTGTCATTTGATAAATCTTTATTTCTGGATTTAATCTCTTTGCTGCTTTGATGATTTCATCCTTGTTTCGTGGGAAAATATTCACTCCCAAATAGATTGATTCAAAACAATCTCCTGTTATGGGAGGATAATGTCTGATTTCTTTTCCGTCAATCAATTCTTCCTCATAAAGTTCTTGGGGAATATCCCGTTCTGCATGAATCCACATAGGATCTTTTGTAATCAAACGAACTTCCTGTTCATGCTCCCATACTCTTGCCTTTGTAGTAAGCATTTCATCCCAAGTGTTAAAATCTTTGAAATAATCAGGCTTCTGAAGGATGTCCCTGTATTTAACTTCAGCAGGATAAGGGTACATCAGCCCTATAAACTTACGCTGACAGCAATTTAGGACTTTATTAATGTTCAATCCTATACAAATACCTTTATGGCTATTATAGTAAGACCACATCAGCAGAGAATCATACACTTTAGATAAGCAACATATCCAAGTACTGTTTCTAAGATTCTCCATATCGGTTTCTCCCTTCAACTTCATAAAATCAGCAGGAGGCCAGTTATTGGGGGTAATCGGTACGTTAGAATAGTCAAACAAAGCTGGGTGACAATCAAAGGGGTCGTTAAATTTGCTAGCATTAGTGAATTGAAGATTACTGTTTTGCAGCATCTTCAATCCTCCATTCGCATCAATGTACTTATATAACTTACTTGCCACCATATGCCATAATTACTAAACAGATTCTATGAATTTCTTATTGAACAACTCCTCCACACCAATATTCAATAGTTTTGAGATTTTTGCTAAAGTTTCAATGTCTGGTTGTGAATATTGACGTTGACGATGTCTTACCAAAGTGCTACGCGACCAAGTGTGCCAAGATCGAGTGAAGCGGACTTGGCACCTAATGCTTTGAACGCTCTTACAATGGTGGCATAGGTAATGCTTTTGCCGCTCTCGATTTTTGAAATCTGAGCCTCCTGAACACCCATTCGTTCACCCAGCTGCTTCTGGGTGAGATTCTGTTGCTGTCTGGTCTGCTTGATAGCTTCGCCAATCTGGTAGGCATCAATTTCGGCTTTCAGTCTTGCCTCAAAGTCATTACGTGCAGCAGTCCCTTTCTTGCCAATCACCGTGTCCAGCATTTCTTCGTGAGAATGTAGTTTCATTTCTTTTCTTGCTTTTTGTCATTAAAATATTCCTTTCGCATAGCCTCTGCCTTGGCAATCTCCTTGGCTGGCGTTTTCTGAGTCTTCTTGATAAAGCCATGAGTGGCTATTACCAATGTTTCTTCTTCAGTATCCCAAAAGGCCAGGAGTCTATACTTAATATTATAGAGTACGGAACTCCCATATTTCGGTGCCTTCCAACTTCTTGAAGAGTTCATTGTCTGTTATGACCATGCACTTAGAAATGTTATAGGCCACCTTGTCTTTAGCCTTTTGTGGCAGAGAGTTGATAAAGTCGAGAGCTTCATCAGAGTATACCACTTTGAATCTTTCGTTCATTCTTTTTATGTTCTTTTGCGCTGCAAAGATACAATAAACTTTCCAAAATAGGAAAGATTTCTGGTCTTTTTTTTTGTTATTACACCTATTGCTACATATAAAAATGGGTTCATAATTTGGTGGTAACAAAAATAATGCCTACCTTTGCATTGTCTAACAACTAACTAAGTTAGTTAGGAGGACAGGGACAGAGCGATGCCCCATGAGACGATATGTTTCGATAGAATAGGCCGATGTGTACCTGAGGATAATATGTAACACATTTTCTTATAACCAATTGAAATTCAGGGTGGGTTCTCATCCCGCCGGAATCACAAGAACCAGGGAAGTTGTCTTAGGACATACTTCCCTGGTTCCTTAATAGGGGAAAGGCTCTACAACCGATTATTTCCGCTTCAGTTCCAGTTGCTTAGGCAGTTTCTGCCACCGACCGTTTTTGGGCACTTTCAGGCTGCTGCCTTCAAGTTGGCGCAACACGTAAGTGGAATCATTCTGACGGGTGAGGCTGGCAGTAAGGTCTTCGCTGCCGTAGTCGTTGATGAGTGCCAACTCCGCCTTCTGCTCGTCAATGACTTTGGCAGAGGTGATGACCCAGCAGAAAGAGTTCCGTTCCTTGCCCAGGTAGCCGGGCAGTTCCCCGTAGAGTTCCTGACCAGGAACGGTGATGTTCTGCTCATAGAAATTGATACGCAGATATACCTCGAATTCTTTATTATAAAGGTACGCGCGAAAAGAATCCTCCTTGTTTGAAGAGGGGGCGTCTTTCTTGTCTGTCTGTGCCAGTGCAAGGGCGAGCGACAGATGGAAAAACAATAGGATGGCAATTGTTTTCTTCATTTTGTCGGCAATTTTGCGGCAAAGGTAACCAATTTAAATCAATTAATCGTATAAAGTGAAGAAAATATATGGTGATTTATAGCGGGTTTTTGAAATTTTTTAATTAACTTTGCAGGCGTTTATAATTATAACTAATGGGAAATGATCATTTAACGCCTGATTACATCTTTGAGTCGAGTTGGGAAGTATGTAACAAGGTTGGTGGAATTTACACCGTGCTATCCACTCGTGCAAAGACACTACAGGACCGGATGAGGGACAGGATAATATTCATTGGTCCCGATTTTTGGAAAGATAAAGAGTCTCCTTATTTCAAGGAGGAGAAATCTCTCTTTGCCGAGTGGCAATGGGAGGCTAAGAAACAGGGCGTGTCTGTGAGGGTAGGACGCTGGACGGTGCCGGGTGATCCCATAGCGATGTTAGTGGATTTCCAGCCGTTTTTTGAGAAGAAGAACGAAATATATGGTTGGTTGTGGGAGCACTACGGTGTGGATTCCCTCCATGCTTATGGCGACTATGATGAGGCTTCTATGTTCTCTTATGCTGCTGCGCTTGTGGTAGAAAGTTTCTACAACTTTCATGTCAGCAAAGAAACCTTCGACAACAGTACCAAGATTGTCTATCATGCCAATGAGTGGATGTGTGGTCTGGGTGCCCTGTATATTAACAATCGCTTGCCCCAGATAGCAACGGTATTTACGACTCATGCCACAAGCATAGGACGTAGCATAGCAGGTAACCAGAAACCGCTGTACGACTATCTGTTTGCTTATAACGGTGACCAGATGGCTAATGAACTGAACATGCAGTCAAAGCATTCCATAGAGAAGCAGACCGCACATCACGTGGACTGCTTCACTACGGTGAGCGACATTACTGCCCGTGAGTGTGTGGAGCTGCTGGACAAGCCGGTAGACGTAGTGCTGCCCAACGGTTTTGATGACAGTTTCGTTCCTAAGACTGTTACCTTCACCCGTAAGCGCAGGGCTGCCCGCCGCCGTCTGTTGCAGGTTGCCAATGCCCTGCTGGGTGAGCAGCTGGACGATGACACGCTGATTGTGTCGACTTCCGGACGATATGAGTTCCGCAACAAAGGTATTGACGTGTTTGTAGAGGCCATGAACCGGCTGCTTCGCGACAAGGACCTGAAGCGTAAGGTGGTGGCTTTCATTGAGGTGCCCGGATGGGTGGGAGAGCCGCGTAAGGATCTGCAGGAACGTCTTGACAGCCCGATCAACGTTTACAACACGCCGTTGGAAGTGCCTCAGGTCACCCATTGGCTTCATAACATGAGCCACGACAATGTGCTGGGCATGTTGAAGTACTATGATATGCACAACCGCAAGGAGGATCAGGTGAAGGTGATTTTCCTGCCCTGCTATCTGGACGGTGAGGATGGTATCGTCAACATGACCTATTACGATGTAGTCCTGGGTAATGACCTGTGTGTTTATCCCAGCTATTATGAGCCATGGGGCTATACACCGCTTGAGGCCGTAGCCTTCAAGGTACCCTGTATTACCACTGACCTGGTTGGATTCGGTCTTTGGGCAAACAGTGTGTTCGGACACTATGGCGAGATTACGGACGGGGTGAAGGTGATCCACCGCACTGACTACAATTACTCTGAAGTGGCCGATGCCATCAAGGATACGGTGGCAGGTTTCTCCATCCTGTCGCAGAAGGAGGTTGACGCCTGCAGGAAGAAAGCGGGCGCATTGTCAAAGAAGGCCCTGTGGAGCGAGTTCATCAAGTATTATGATGAAGCTTACGACATTGCACTGAGAAAAGCAGAACAAAGAAAACAATCAATTTAAGAATAATAGTATAAAAGATGAAGATTAAAGCCGATTATGCAAATGCCCCTACGTGGAAGATTCTGACCGTCAAGGCCACGCTTCCCGAGGAACTGAAATGTTTGGACGAGATTGCCCACAACATGTGGTGGGTGTGGAACTACGAGGCCCGCGACCTGTTCCGCGACCTCGATCCTAAGATTTACCACGATGTGAAGCACAACCCTGTGATGCTTCTCGAGCGTCTGAGCCAGCAGCGTAAGGAAGAGATTGTGAAAGATAAGGCGCTGATGAAGCGTGTGAAGGAGGTGTATGCTCTGTTCCGTAAGTATATGGACGTGAAGCCCGACAGCAAGCGTCCCTCAGTGGCCTATTTCTGTATGGAGTACGGAATCCACTCTGCCTTGAAGATCTATTCTGGCGGTCTGGGTATGCTGGCAGGTGACTATGTGAAGGAAGCCAGTGACTCGAACGTTGACATGTGTGCCGTAGGTTTCCTCTATCGTTTCGGATACTTCACACAGTCGTTGAGCATGGACGGACAGCAGATTGCTAACTATGAGAGCCAGAACTTCGGTTCTCTGCCTATTGAACGTCAGATGGATAAGGAAGGCAATCCCATGGTTGTGGATGTGCCCTATACCAATTATCAGGTCCATGCCTATGTTTGGCGCGTGAACGTAGGTCGTGTGAAGCTCTATCTGCTGGATACCGACAACGAGATGAACTCGGATTTCGACAAGCCTATCACCCACGCCCTCTATGGTGGTGACTGGGAGAACCGCTTGAAGCAGGAAATCCTGCTGGGTATCGGTGGTATGCTGCTGCTGAAGAAACTCGGCATCAAGAAAGACATTTATCATTGCAACGAGGGACATGCTGCACTCTGCAACCTGCAGCGCCTGTGCGACTATATTGAGGAGGACGGTCTGAACTTCAACCAGGCTCTTGAACTGGTGCGTGCCAGCGGCCTCTATACGGTACATACTCCTGTTCCCGCAGGTCATGACTACTTCGATGAAGGGCTGTTTGGTAAGTACATGGGTGCTTATCCCCAGAAACTGGGTATTTCGTGGGACGAGTTCATTGGCATGGGCCGTACCAATCCTGATGACAAGGGTGAGAAGTTCTGTATGTCGACCTTCGCCTGCAACACCTGTCAGGAGGTCAACGGTGTGTCGAAGCTTCACGGATGGGTGTCACAGAAGATGTTCGCCCCCATCTGGGCCGGTTACTATCCCGAAGAGAATCACGTCGGCTATGTGACCAACGGCGTGCACTTCCCCACATGGTGCGCTACAGAGTGGCGAAAGGTCTATTCCAAGTACTTGGATGAAAAGCACATGAACGACCAGTCGAACGAGGAAATCTGGCACGGCATCTATAACTGTCCTGACGAGGAGGTATGGGCTACACGCCAGGCACTGAAGGCCAAGTTGTTCGATTATATTAAGATACAGTTCCGTGAGACGTGGCTGAAGAACCAAGGTGACCCCTCGCGTGTGGTCAAGCTGCTGGATCGCTTTAACCCCAATGCACTGGTTATTGGTTTCTGTCGCCGCTTCGCTACCTATAAGCGTGCTCACCTGCTGTTTACCGACTTGGATCGTCTGAGCAAGATTGTCAACAATCCTGAGCGTCCCGTCATCTTCCTGTTTGCCGGTAAGGCACACCCAGCCGACGGTGCAGGTCAGGGACTGATCAAGAAAATATTCGAGATTTCACAGCGTGAGGAGTTCCAGGGCAAGGTCATCTTCCTTGAGGACTATGACTTCCTGCTGGCTCGTCGTCTGGTGTCGGGTGTGGACATCTGGATGAATACGCCGACTCGTCCGTTAGAGGCATCAGGTACATCTGGCGAGAAGGCTGAGATGAACGGTGTGGTGAACCTCAGTGTGAAGGATGGCTGGTGGCTTGAGGGCTATCGCGAGGGTGCCGGCTGGGCACTCACAGAGAAGCGCACCTACCAGAACCAGGGCTATCAGGACCAGCTCGATGCTGCTACCATCTACAGTTTGCTGGAGAACGAGATTATACCTCTTTATTATAATAGGGACAAGAAGGGTGTCTCCAAGGGATGGATCAAGGTGGTGAAGAATTCTATCGCCCAGATAGCACCTCACTACACCATGAAGCGCCAGTTGGACGACTACTACAGCAAGTTCTATGAGAAGTTGGCTAAGCGCTTCAAGGAACTCTCGAAGAACGACAATCGTCTGGCCAAGGAGATTGCCTTGTGGAAGGAGACTGTCGTTGAGCGCTGGGATGCCATCAGCGTGGTTTCGTCCGAGTCTACGGCACCGGCCTCTGGCCTGCACATGGCAGGTGAGGAATACCTGTTGCGCTATGTCATCAACGAGCAGGGCCTTGACGACGCAGTGGCACTGGAGAAGGTCAATGTGGCTACTGATGCTGACGGCCAGGAGCATGTCTTCTCTGTAGAGCCGTTGAAGATGGTGAAGAAGGAAGGCAACAACTATACTTTCGAGGCTTATCACTCACCCCGTCAGGCTGGTCAGTATAAGAGTGCTATCCGTATGTATCCCAAGAACAAGAACCTGCCTCACCGTCAGGACTTCTGTTATGTGAAATGGCTGGAACTGCCTAACGGAGAAATTGTCTAAGTAAAATAGGCACATATACTAATAAAGGCTGCGCACCGAACTTTGGTTGCGCAGCCTTTATTAGTATGAGGTGGTTTGAGAAGCGGCTTTATACAATATATAGGTTGCTGATGCTCTCGTTCTTGATGACACGACGGATAGCCTCTGCAAACATTTCGGCTACGGAGAGCTGCTTGACCTTGGCACAACGCTGGGTATAGGGGATGGAGTCGGTGAATACGATCTCTTCCAGCGCGGATTCCTGTACACGGTCGCTGGCGGGACCACTCATCACACAATGGCTGGCACAGGCACGGACCGTCTTGGCACCGGCTGCCTTCATCAGGTCCGCTGCCTTGGTAATGGTGCCTGCCGTATCAACCATGTCGTCGACAATGACCACGTTCTTACCCTCCACATCGCCGATGATCTGCATGGTGGAAACGACATTGGCCCGTGCACGCGTCTTGTTGCACAGCACGAGCGGACATCCCAGATACTTGGCATAGGTGTTGGCCCGCTTGGAACCGCCTACGTCGGGAGAAGCTATCACAAGGTCTTCAAGATGGAGTCCCTGCAGGTAAGGCAAGATGACTCCCGAGGCATAGAGGTGGTCAACGGGTACATCGAAGAATCCCTGTATCTGGTCAGCATGGAGATCCATCGTGATGACACGGTTCACACCAGCCACGGAGAGCAGATCGGCCACCAGCTTGGCGCCGATAGATACACGTGGCTTGTCCTTGCGGTCCTGTCGGGCCCAGCCAAAGTAAGGAATCACTGCATTGATGGTGCGGGCAGAAGCACGCTTGGCTGCATCGATCATGAGCAGCAGCTCCATCAGGTTGTCGCTGTTGGGAAATGTGCTCTGTACGAGGAACACATCGCGTCCGCGAATAGATTCTTCATAGCTGACGGCAAATTCACCATCAGAGAATTTGGTAATCTGGAGCTGTCCGAGTGGGCACCCCAGACTTTGGCAGATCTTCTCTGCGAGGTATCTTGTGGCAGTACCCGAGAAGACGATTGAAGAGCTTTCCATATTGTTGATGTTATTTAGGTTTACCATTGTTTCACGTATCTTGTGGCTTATCCTGCCGACTTGCGTAGTTTGCTGAAGTACTGCAGCAGTTCCTTGTAGTCCTGCTGGCTATGGATGTCGAAATGCTGCCACAGGTCGTCGCATACTACTACGCCACCAAATCCTAACTCTTTGGCAACCTGGATGTTGGACAATGTTATGTGGGAACAGGCGTAGACTTTCTTGTCAATTTGATTGCTGCCACCGTATGACTGTAATTCCTCCAAGGGCATGTCGAGAAACACATAGCTGGCATGCCTCTTGGCTTCTTTCAGCTCATCTGTGGAGTGGCAGGTCACACTGTAGTTCCCACGATATCCCTGAGGCGGCGGAACCATTGGGCTGTCAAGATGGATGCCGCGCAACCGGAATTCCTGCTTGAGGTAGAAATGCTCGTGAACGGTAATGCGGCTGAGAGAGTCCTCAGGCAGCAAGGTAAGCAAACGCTCGGAATAGACAGGCTCGGCACCAGGTTTGCAAAGGTGCAGGTTGTCCATTCCCTCCTCGAAGAGGGTTGCCAGAATCTTGTCTTCTTCCACGAAGAACGTGGGCTTTGTCATGATGATAAGCTTCACGGGCGTATCTGCTGGTTTTATTATTTTTGTGCAAAGATACAATATAATTATGAATTATGGTGTATGATTTAAGAAATATTTCGTACCTTTGCGCAAATTTCTATCATTACATCAAAAAACATCTCACATAACTTATCGCTCAGCACTTATCATCATGCCTGCACCTGTCTATATCATTGAAGAAGAGAAGCTGCGCCGCAACTTACAGCTCATAGCCGACGTGGCCCGCCGTGCCGATGTTGAGATCATCCTGGCGTTCAAGGCTTTTGCATTGTGGAAAACCTTCCCCATATTCCGTGAGTATATCAGCAGTACCACAGCCAGTTCGCTTAGTGAGGCCCGTATGGCCTTTGAACGGTTCGGGGCTCCTGCCCATACTTATTCACCCGCCTATACCGACGAGGAGTTTCCGGAAATAGTGCGCTGTTCCAGTCACCTCACTTTCAATTCGCTTTCCCAGTATCATCGTCTGCATACGCAGGCCGCAGGTGTTTCCATCGGTCTGCGCGTCAATCCAGAGTATTCCGAGGTGGGCACATTGCTCTATAATCCCTGTGCATCAGGTACCCGTTTTGGCGTTACTGCTGACAAACTGCCCCTGCAGTTGCCCTCCGACATTGAGGGGTTCCACTGCCACTGCCATTGCGAGAGCGGTGCCGATGTGTTGCAGCGTACATTGGTACATATCGAAGAAAAGTTTGCCAAATGGTTTCCTCAGCTGAAATGGCTTAACTTGGGCGGAGGACACCTCATGACGCGTAGCGGCTACGATATAGAACTGCTGGTGGAACTGCTGCAGGGCCTGCACCAGCGTTATCCCTGGCTTAGGATTATCCTCGAGCCGGGTAGCGCCTTTGCCTGGCAGACGGGTCCGCTGGTGAGCCATGTGGTAGACGTGGTTGAAGATAGAGGCATCCGCACGGCCATTCTCGATGTCAGCTTCACCTGCCATATGCCCGATTGTTTGGAAATGCCTTACTATCCCGACGTGAGAGGCGCCATCCATGTAGACAATCCACCGTCTTCTGACTCCGCCAGTCAGGCATTGAGCTATCGTTTGGGAGGAAATAGCTGTCTCAGCGGTGACTTCATGGGCTATTGGCTTTTTGACCACGAACTGAGGGTAGGGGAGGAGGTGATTTTTGAGGACATGATACATTATACAACAGTCAAGACCTGTATGTTCAATGGTGTCACTCATCCCTCCATTGCTATGCGCCATACCGACGGAAGCCTTGAGATGCTCCGTACCTTTACTTACGAAGACTATCTTAACCGTATGGATTGAGTCCTTTTGCCCGCCGCTGGCAAAAGTAAGGACAAAGAGGCATGACTTCTGGCGAGATGAATGTTGCCGTGAAGGAAGCCGGCATGCTCATCTTGTCTGTGCATCGTAGCCAATGCCTTGAACAGCCTTGATGATGTCCTCGTCAGCGAAGGAGCCTTCCACTGTCGCTATGCCTGAGGCGAGGTCAACCTCAACGGTCGTGACTCCCTCCTGCTGCTGGATGGTCTTCTCCACATTAGCACGGCAATGATTGCACATCATTCCTTCCACTTTGAATTGCCGTTTCTCTTTTCTCATCGTGCCTTTGTCGGGTATGTACCGTTTAAAGAGCCCATATATCAGCAGTCCGCCAAGCACCACGCTGCACAAGACGCTGAAAGGGGCTGGAGAATGATGGCTGTTGGTGTGCGACAGCATCAGGTGAGCCGTAAACCACTCATGTGGCAACAGATAGTCGATGCCCAGACCAAATATGATGGCACCAAGGGTGATGGAAAGCAGATAGAACCATAGCGTCTTCTGACCCAGCACTTTGCGGATAACCAGGATGGAAGCCATGTTGCAAGCAGGGCCGGCCATCAGCAGTACGAGTGCGGCACCAGGCGTAATGCCCTTGAGCATCAGCGCGACCGCGATGGGGATGGAGCCGGTGGCACAGACATACATCGGAATGGAGATGGCTATCATTAGCAACATACCAACTATTGGTGTATCGGCAAAGCGAAGGAAGAAGTCGTCGGGTACAAGGATAGTGATGAGACCAGCAATCATCAGGCCCAGTACAAGCCAACGCCCTATGTCCTGGATCATATCCACATACCCATAGCGCAAGGCCTCCACCAACCTTTGCATGAAGGACAGGTTCTCTTTTGGCTGTTCAGACTGCTGCCCTGCCACTTCGCTCTTATCGCCTCGTGAAACCAGATTCACCATTTCCCCTCCCAAAAGAGCCGTAACCAAAGCAGCCACAGGTCTGACGATGGCAAACGGTATGCCGAGTAGTGATGCGGTGGCAAGAATAGAGTCAACGCCTGTTTGTGGCGTAGCTATCAGAAACGATGTTGTGGCTCCTTTCGAAGCCCCTTCCTTGCGCAACGACATTGCCGTGGGAATCACTCCACACGAACATAGTGGCAGCGGCACTCCGATCAAGGCCGCCCAAAGCACAGACCGTAAGTCGTTGCCGCCAAGGTACCGTCGATAGAGCGAAGACGGAACGAAGGCGTGCAGCAGACCAGCAAAGCCGAATCCCAGAAGCAGATACGGCGACATCTTATTGATGAGAGTCCAAATCTCTTGCATAACATTTCTTTGCTGCAAAGTTACAACATTTTTTGCATAAACGGTTCTTTGTCACGAAAAAAAAGATGTTTCGATTCATAATTGTTTGTAAAGGAACCATTATTTCAGCATTTTTTTGTATCTTTGCGGTCTTGAATTGTTTAATGAAGTAAAACGATGGAAATGGGAAAGAATACACAATTAGTTGTTGTGACTATGAGCTTATGCCTGCTTATGTCAATAAGTGGCAGAGCTCAGTCAACAGATCTGCATATTCTTGGTGGTGAGCTTAGTAATTCGGCAGCTACATCGGTGAGTGATATTGATCAGGTGCTTCCGCGTATGAAAGCCTTAGGGCTGAATACGGTATTAGTGCCATTTTATTGGGAACTGATGGAGCCAATGGAGGGGCAGATGGACTTTACACTCGTTGACCGTACTATCGATATAGCCCGACAGGAAGGGCTGAAGATTGTCCCGCTTTGGTTCGGCGTGTGGAAGAATTCCATGTCGTGCTATGCGCCTGCATGGTTCAAACATGACTATAAGCGATTCCCAAGAGCGATGACAGAAGAAGGGAAACCATTAGAAATAGCCTCGTGTTTCAGTGACAACGTATTACAAGCCGATCTGAAAGCTTTTTCTGCATTGATGCAACACATCGCAGCAAAAGATCCGCATCGTGAGGTGATTGTGATGATGCAGATAGAAAATGAGATCGGGATGTTGGAGTCGGCGCGCGATCACTCACCCCTGGCGGAGAAAGCATATTGCCAGCCTGTTCCTCATACATTGCTTCGGGCATTGGACATCAAAAAACAAGGCACTTGGAGCGAAATCTTCGGTACGGGTGACTATGCTGACGAGAAGTTCATGGCTTGGCACTATGCCTGCTATGTGGAGCATCTGGCAAAGGCTGCCCGACGCATTCATGATATGCCACTCTATGTGAATGCAGCTATGAACAGTCGTGGTCGCAAGCCTGGTGAATATCCGTCAGCAGGTCCCTTGGCTCATCTCGTAGATATATGGAAGACGGGTGCACCGAGTATAGATTTCCTTGCTCCCGATATCTACGATACCGGCTTCAAGTCCTGGGCATCACAATATGCCATGCCGCTAAGGCCTCAAGACATTTTACGGAGAGATAAGAACAGCTCGGGAATTGGGGGCAACGTGAAGAACCGCCTGTTTATACCCGAAAGCCGTTGTTGCGAGAATAGCGGGGTACGAGCCCTCTATGCCTTTGGCGAGCATCAAGCCATTGGCTTCTCACCATTTGCTATTGACCAGGCATCGCCCAAGGAAACAGAATCAGTTACCCATGCCTATAACCTCTTGTCTCAGGTGTTTCATTTGAAGCACCAGAATACGTGGGGGCTTCTTCTCGACCAGGAAGACCAGGAGCGTATCATCGATGACGAGGGTGTGGTCATGACCTGCCGCCATTATTTCACACTGCCTTGGGATGCCCGTGCTACTGATGGTTCAACATGGCTGGAGGGTGGTGCGATGCTTGTCAGACTGAGCAAGTATGACTATCTTCTTGCAGGAAGTGGTGTGGTGATTGACTTCAAGACACGTGAAGAGCACCAGAAGATGTCAGGCCAAGGCATGCAGCAGAAAAAACTGGGTGAGGACGGTTTCGTAGAGACAGGTGACACTTTGTTAAAGAAACTGCCTTCCGATCAAACAAAAGGCACCTATAGCCAAAGGGATGCAGGAAAAATTCAAGGGAAACGTCTTGGCCTCCTTTCTGTCGATGAAGTTTCTGTCGACAGGCAAGGTCAGATACAATATATTCGTCGTTGTAATGGTGACCAGAGCCATCAAGGCCGCCACGCCCGCATCAGTGTGGGTGAATGGAAAATCTTGCATATACAGCTATACGAGTATATGTAACGGGTATCATTATATATAAGGTATAAGGAGCCTGTTTGACGACAAGAAAAAACGTGGAAATAAAGATTTTTCGAAAAAAAATGCTGAAAAGTTTTGGCGGTTCGGAAAAAAGCATTACCTTTGCACCGCGTTTAGAGAAACGCACCTCTCTGAGGAGGTGAAATGATGCGGAAATAGCTCAGTTGGTAGAGCACAACCTTGCCAAGGTTGGGGTCGCGGGTCCGAGTCCCGTTTTCCGCTCAACATGTTGAGACAAAAGAGAGATGAAGGGAAAGGCCCTTGATCGATAATGCCCAGGTGGCGGAATTGGTAGACGCGCACGTTTCAGGTGCGTGTGCCGCGAGGCGTGCAGGTTCGAGTCCTGTTCTGGGCACTCTTTTTTCTCGATTTGTGTTTGATGGAGAGGTGGCGGAATTGGTAGACGCGCTACTTTGAGGGGGTAGTGTCAATTGCGACGTGGGAGTTCGAGTCTCCTCCTCTTCACCAATATTTTTAAACTTTTCTGCGGAAATAGCTCAGTTGGTAGAGCACAACCTTGCCAAGGTTGGGGTCGCGGGTCCGAGTCCCGTTTTCCGCTCTTATTACCAACCAAAACTCCAGAGTTTTTATTTTTACTCTCTTCTGATTTGGAAATAGAAAAACAACAAGCTTTTTAGCCCGAATGAATTTATATTTGCGATATTTTGACCAAGAGACACTTGTCTCGAATGTTGATGAGGCTATTGATTTTCTGGCTGACATCGATCAGATTGGTATGACTGCAGAGCTAGAGGCCGACATACGTGACTATGTGGCCAGCGACGTTTTCTACCCCAAGCGTTATAAGATTCGCCCACGCGTATACTTTATTATTATCAAGACCGAGGCTGCTACGATGCAGGACTTCAAGGAGAAAAAAGCCTTGCATGTCAATCCTGCTTCCGAGGCACGTGAACGTATAGTGGCTCCTGTCATTCAGAGACTCAACGAGGTGAACCCTGGCTGGTATGAGGGTGAGGTGAATTTCAAGCGTGTGTTGCTGGTACCCTCGACAGGTAAGTTCCAGTACCGTGATACGCAATTCGTGGCTCAGTTGAAGGCGGAGTCGGGTATAGACTGTTATAACCGCATAGTGGATCATCTTCGCGAGCGTGTTGACGAACGAAGCCAGTTCCCTTCAGCCAAGGGAAAGAATTTCAAGTTCCGTTTCCTGGGTAAGGCAAAATAGTATTCCATGAACAAGGTGATGTTGATAGGCCATGTAGGACAAGACCCCGAAGTCCGTTATGTAGACCAAGGGGTGGCAGTGGCTCGTATTCGCCTGGCTACGACGGAACGGGGGTATACATTACAGAACGGCACTCAAGTCCCTGACCGTACCGACTGGCACAATGTGATTCTATGGCGTCGGCTGGCGGAGATTGTAGAACAGTATGTCCATAAGGGTGACAAACTCTATATTGAAGGGCGCCTGCGCTATACCAGCTATGATGACAAGCAAGGCAAACGCCAGTATCAGACAGAGATATGGGCAGAGAATATGGAACTGCTGACTCCTAAATCAGATCATTCAATCCCGAAGAAAAGCTGATGGATTACCTGTCGCAATTATTTGCTGAAGTACAGTTGATGGCACCCTCTTTTGGTGCCATATTCTCTATTGTCCTGGCTGGTCTGCTGTTGATATTCTCTGCTATGGCATCTGGTTCTGAGATAGCCTTTTTTTCACTTTCTCCCAATGACCTGAACGAGATTGAGGAAAGCAATGATGACAGCGATAAGCGTATTATGGCATTACGCAGTGAGTCGGAGCGTACATTGGCTACAATCCTGATAACCAATAATCTGGTGAATGTGACTATCATTATGCTCTGCAATTACTTTTTTGCCAATGTTGTTGACTTTGGTAACGCTGTGTGGTTGCAGTTTGTCGTGATTACTGTCCTGCTGACTTTCCTGCTGCTTCTTTTTGGTGAGATCATGCCTAAGGTTTACTGCCAGCAGCATGCGCTTTCTGTCTGCCGTTCCATTTCTGGTGTGCTCATGGGACTTCGCCGTCTGTTCTATCCGTTGGCCAGCGTCCTTATCCGCTCAGGTATTCTGGCAGAAAAAGTGATGGAGAGAGAAAATCATGTGCTCAGCGTGGATGATTTGGAGCAGGCGCTGGAATTGACTGACAAAGAAGAGCTGAAGGAAGAGAAGAATATGCTGGAGGGTATTGTCCGCTTTGGTGATGAGACAGCCAAGGAAATCATGACCAGCCGTCAGGATGTGGTGGATCTTGACTTCCGTTCTTCGTTTACCGATGTGATCAACTGCATTGTAGAGAACAACTATTCACGCATACCTGTCTATCAGAATTCTATTGACAACATACGTGGCATTCTCTACATCAAGGATTTGCTGCCCCATTTGCACAAGTCGTCCAATTTCCGCTGGCAATCGCTCATCCGTCCGCCTTACTTCGTACCAGAGACAAAGAAAATAGATGACTTGCTGCGTGATTTCCAGGAGAATAAGGTTCACATTGCTATTGTTGTCGACGAGTTTGGAGGCACAAGTGGTATTGTAACGTTGGAAGACATCCTCGAGGAGATAGTAGGTGAGATCAATGATGAGTATGACGAGGAGGAACAGAGCTATGTCCGTCTCAATGCCAATACCTATCTGTTTGAGGGAAAGACGCTGTTAAGTGATTTCTACCGTTACCTGCAGATTGACGATGAAACATTTGATGAGGTGCAGGGAGATGCTGATACGTTGGCGGGACTGATGCTCGAATTGAAGGGAGACTTTCCTCTGGTGAATGAGCAGATAGATTACAAGAACTTCACATTTGAAGCAGCAGAAGTAGACGGTCACCGTATTGCAAAGGTGAAAGTGGTGGTGCATGAAGCAAAAGAGGCAGACGAATAGAAATCATCTGCCTCTTTTGCTTCGTTTATTCTGTGTAGAATTTGATCAGTCTTTCGAGTGCCTGTTGGCAGACAAGGCAGAACTCAGGCTCTTCGTTGGTGCGCATGCGGCAGTTTTCAAAACCGCGCCACACGCCTTTTGTCTGGTAGCCGCCACCTTCCACCATTCCTGCCTTTCCTTCCCTTATCAGGTTCTCCCACTTGTTATGGAAATCGTGGCGGGTGGTGAGATTGGGTTCCCAGGGTTCTGTGTCAGGATAGTACATGGGATCGCTTTCACCATAGGGATACTCATCGCCCAGTCCACCGAAAGAATGACCGAACTCATGAACCACCACAGGACGGAAATTGGGACCGTGGGCATCAGTGAGTGTATAGCTGTTGTAGATACCCCCGCCACCGTATCGGGTACCGTTGCAAAGCACGATGATGTGCTCGTAGGGGATTCCCGCTAATATGTCGTTCAGTTTTTTGAGATGGAGGGTGGTGAGGTAACGTTCAGAATAGAAAGTGTCGAAGTGTGCTCCGAGAACGGTGTTGCGCCAGATGCCCTTTCCTGGTTCACTGATGCCACTTTCCTCTGACGGAGACAGGACCGCCACCATATTGAAACGTTCCTTCAGGTCGCTGAAAGGCTTGTGCTCGAAAAGGGCTTGCATGGCTGTCCTGCAATCTTCAAGGAAAATGTCCATCTCTTCCTGTCGGTAGCCTTCAGCTACATAGGCCACATGAATGCAGCGGTTGGCGTCAGCGGCTTGTTGCAGGGTGACAAAAGGCATCACCTGCCTTTCCCCTGTATGCCGAATGAGGATGTCTGAGGGGTCGACAGTATGAGTAATACTGGCGTTAACCTGGTCGTGATAGTCACGCAACTCAACGGTAATGTCCACCTTATGTCTCGGCATAGGCACTAAGAAAACGTTCTCAAACGACTTGCGTGTATGCTTTGCCTCGTCGGTGGCTAGCCATTCCTGAAACAGCGTTGAGAATGACTGGCGATAAAGTGTATCGTGTGTCTCGCAGTCTTTGACGGTTATTTCCCCGTTACCGCGAAGCGGCAGTTCCTTCATCCGTGTGCGACGTCCGTACCAGTGCGGTGACCGTGACAGTTCGTCCACATAGAGCTGCTGGTTCTGGGCATCGCCTGAAAAAGTGTAGTCAATTCTCAAGGTGCTGTCTGTGAAGTGCTCTTCAAATTGCTGTGCATGGAGCCTGGATATGGAGAGGAACAGAAAAAGTGAAAAGAATAGTATTTGTCTCATCGGTGTGTGATAAAATTGTCTATTTCTACGATAAGCTGTTGCACGTAGGGACGGTCCCAGTCGGTGAGGTGCAGACGCTGATGCCCGAACCGTAGGATGTCGAGGTCTATTTCCACGATACCCATGTGGCGGTCCAGATCAGTGCGTCCCATCTCGTTTTCCTTCTGTTTCAGCAGGGTAACCAGCTCTGACAACGTACCGTCATAGACGCCCAGTGCCAACTGGTTCAGATAGATACTACCGTTATGTTCACCATAAGGCTCTGTCCATAGCTCACTGGAAAACGAAACACCATAGAGAATCTGTTCCAGATATTCGCGGGCCTTGGCCAGATTGTTCTTCTGGTTACGGTTTGACGCTATGCTGATGATGACATTTTGTGGCATTTCCCTTGCATTATCTTAATAACGGACACCATTGATGCGCTTCTTGATCTTATCCACATAGGCATCGATGCCTGCAACGGCAGTGATATTGACTACGTCGCGGACGGAGGCTCCGAAATCAATAAAGTGGATAGGTTTGTTCAGTCCCATCTGGATGGGGCCGATGATTTCCGCATCTGAGCCTAACATCTGTAGCATCTTGTAACTGGAGCGGGCAGATGTTAAATTGGGGAAGATAAGTGTGTTGACCTTCTTGTCCTTCAGCCTGGTGAAAGGATACTGTTCGTCACGCAGTTCATTGTCCATGGCACAGTCCAACTGCATCTCGCCATCGATGGGCAGGTCGGGATACAATTGTTGCATGGTTTCCACAGCGCGCTTTACCTTCTTGGCACCGGCACTGGTGGAACTTCCGAAGTTGGAGTGGCTCATCATGCCGATTACAGGCTTCTCGTTGAAGAAACGCACAGCAGTGGCTGCCAGTTTGGCAATATCTACTAAAGTGTCGGAGTCAGGATTCTCGTTGACCAGCGTATCGGCAATGTAGAAGGTGCCTTTTGGAGAGTTAATGATATGCATGGCACCGAAGTGCTGGTATTCCGGGCGTATGCCAATGACCTCGTTCACTACCTTGATGGTGTTGGAGTATTTGGTATAGAGACCGGTAATAAATGCATCGGCTTCACCCGTCTCCACCATCATCATGCCAAAGTAGTTACGCTCGAACATTTTGTCGTTTGCCTCCTGGAAAGTGTAGCCCTCACGTTGCCGTTTCTCTGTTAGGATGCGTGCATAACGTTCGCGGCGCTCCTGTTCCAAAGGATGACGCAGGTTCACAATCTCTATGCCATCAATGTTCAGGTCAAGTTTCTTGGCGAGTTTGGCTATCACCTCGTCGTTACCTAAGAGCACAGGCTGGCAGATGCCTTCAGCCTTGGCTTGCACGGCAGCTTTCAGCATCGTGGGGTGAACAGCCTCAGCAAAGACCACACGTTGAGGATGGGCAGCTGCTGTGGCATACAGCTTTTGTGTCAGTTTCGTCTCCTGTCCTAACAGAACGGAAAGCGAATCCTTATACTCCTCCCAGTTGGTGATCTGCTTGCGGGCTACACCACTTTCCATGGCTGCTTTAGCCACAGCAGCACTCACATCTGTGATCAGTCTGGGGTCTACGGGTTTGGGAATGAAGTAGTTGCGGCCGAAGGTGAGGTTGTTCACCTTGTACACGTCATTTACCACGTCAGGAACAGGCTGCTTGGCCAAATCGGCAATGGCGTGTACGGCTGCCAGTTTCATCTCTTCATTGATGGCAGTGGCATGGACATCGAGTGCGCCACGGAATATATAGGGGAAACCGATGACGTTGTTGATCTGGTTGGGATAGTCTGTACGGCCTGTTGACATCAGCACATCGGGGCGTGCTTCCATAGCGTCTTCATAGCTTATTTCCGGAACGGGATTGGCTAGCGCAAAGATGATGGGGTTCTCTGCCATTGTACGGACCATGTCCTTGGTCAGCACATTACCTTTTGATAATCCCACAAATACGTCAGCACAACGCACAGCCTCTTCCAGCGTGTGTACGTCACGACGGTCGGTGGCGAAGAAGCGCTTCTGGTCGTTCAGCCCTTCACGGTCGCTGGTAATCACGCCCTTCGAGTCGAGCATCAGGATATTCTCCTTCTGTGCACCGATGGCCATATACAGCTTGGTACACGAGATGGCTGCAGCTCCTGCACCATTCACCACGATTCTCACCTTGCTGATATCTTTGCCTATTACCTCCAAGGCGTTCTTCAGCCCTGCTGCAGAAATGATGGCTGTGCCGTGCTGGTCATCGTGCATCACGGGGATGTCGAGCGTACGTTTCAGTCTTTCTTCAATGTAGAAGCACTCAGGAGCCTTGATGTCCTCGAGATTGATGCCACCAAAAGTGGGGGCAATGCGTTCCACAGCTTCACAGAATTTTTCGGGGTCTTTTTCGTCTACTTCTATATCAAACACGTCGATGCCACCATATATCTTGAATAGCAGCCCTTTTCCTTCCATGACGGGTTTGCCACTCATCGCACCGATGTCTCCCAACCCCAATACGGCCGTTCCGTTGGAAATCACAGCAACCAGGTTGCCCTTGTCAGTATAGCGATACGCATCGTCAGGGTTCTCTTGTATCTCAAGACAAGGATAGGCCACACCAGGAGAATAAGCTAATGAAAGGTCGGTTTGTGTCCTGTATGCCTTTGTTGGCTTTACTTCAATTTTTCCAGGTCTTCCGCTCTCATGATAGATTAGAGCGGCTTCTTTTGAAATCTTTACCATAGTATAATGTCGTTAATTTTTGCTTTCGGCATGCAAAATTAATAAAAACTGGTGGAAAAATACTGAGTTTTTCGTTTTTTTTGTATCTTTGCATCGTTTTTTGTATGCTTATGCACGACCAGAAAGAAGAAACAACCTATCGTCACTTGCTTCGCGAGCGTATTTTGGACATTGCCTTCACCAAATTTATCCGCATGGGAATCCGTGCGGTAAAGATGGATGACATTGCCCGTGAGATGAGTATTTCCAAGCGTACGCTTTATGAGATATATGAAAACAAGGCAGTCCTGCTGTTCGAAGGAGTGAAGAAATATAAGAAACTGCGTGACGAGGAACTGGAAAAGAGGGCCAAAAAAAGCGACAGTGTCATTGCGTTCATATTGGAAGTTTACCGGAGAGAAGCCGAAGTCTTCCATAGTGTGAACCCTGATTTCTATTCAGACCTTGCGAAATACCCCCAGGTGATGAAGTTCCTTGAAACCAATCGGAAAGAACATCGGCTCTTGTTCCTTGAAATCATGCACAAAGGGGTAGACGAAGGCTATTTCCGTAGTGATGTGAACTACGAACTTGTAGTGAAGCTCTTTGATTCAATTGGGGTATATATGTCTGAAAAAGAGCTATATCAGGACTATTCGTTCGAGGAGTTGTTCTGCAATATGGTCTTTGTCGCAATCCGTGGTTTCTGTACCATCAAGGGAATTGAAGAGCTCGATAAGAACCTGCATTAAGTCTCCTCGGTAATCAATTATTCAAGATGGAACACTTCTGCCAGTGGTATGCTGACAGGTGAGTTGTCGGCATTCACCTCCATAATGTCTGCCATCATATCCCACCACTTCTGTGTGACAGGGTCAACATGCTCTGTGTCCTGAGAGTTCCCTTCCTTGGAGCACTCCTGATAGGCAAAAAGCAGGTTGGTGTCCTTGTCCCAGTAGATGCTGTAATTGCCCACACCTTGTTCCTTGATCATCTTCACCAGTTCCGGCCAGATGGCAGCGTGTCGTTTTTCGTACTCCTGTTCGCAGCCAGGCTTCAGTTTCATTTTAAAAGCAAATCTTCGTACCATAAGTCTATGTTTCAATAATAAAGTCAATGATTATCTGTCAGTGTAAGAAAGTATCCTAATTTGTAGAGTTTAAACAAACAGAGACTGGGTCTCCTGCCGCAAAGGTTATGTCGCATGGGATGCTTGAAGGTTTTGAAAAGCTGCCGAAGCAACCATTTCACTCCTGACACATGAATGCCTTCTACAAGGGTTAGCAACGATGAGTAGCCACGTAGATTGTTGCGAAATTCATGAAGGGTCCGCAGGCCTTCCTCTGTCTTCTCTACAAATCTCCGGTTGTCTTCAAACGTGCAGAAACTCAGGGGGTTGTCGATATGAAGAATGGGCGTCTGCTGTAGCCTAAGCCGCTTTCCCATCAGCACATCTTCGTAACCGTAGCGTCGGAACCGTTCGTCAAACGGACACCTCATCATCACCTCGCGGCTCATCATCAAGTTGGCAGTATGGAGGTGCAGGTAAGGTCGTAACTGGCGTTGTTCTGCTGTGTGTTGCTGTTCGGATGCTTTCTCGTAGATATAGCGTAGGTTGCTGTTCAATGCCGAGGGATCGCCGTCTATGCTGACACCACCGTCCACGACCTCTGCCTCTTCGGCATTCAAATACCGCAGCAGGTAATCCTCATTCTTCACAGCCATATCACTGTCAATGAAGAGCAGCCAGTTGTATCGAGCCTCGCGTGCCAACAGGTTCCGGATGGCTGCACGGCCCATGTTCTCTTGTCTCACCAAATGACGACAGTGGGGTAGGGAGGCCATCATCTCCTTGTTGGCTTCCACGGCTTTCGTGTCAGTAGAACCGTCTTCAGCCACGATGATTTCGTAGCTGATTCCCAGCCCTTCAGCCTGTCTGTTCAAATCACTCACCAAACGGCTACATATAGTATTATAGGCTGGAATCAATATTGACAGTTCTTTCTTTTCCATTTTTGTCATAATCGGCCACAAAATTAAACTATTTTCCGCAGAAAGAACTGCTCCAAGCCCCAAAAATAGTTAAAATCAGGAAAAATGTCAGTTACCGGAAACAGAATCTCAACAAAAAATAGTACCTTTGCAGCCGCTTTCACGAGATGGGAGCATGAAATTCATTTTTATTACATCAAATCATTTACAAATTAAAGCAAAAAGACAATGGCAACAAAAATCAGATTGCAGCGCGGCGGTCGTAAAGGCTACGCAGTTTACCGCATCGTTATCGCCGACGCTCGTGCACCACGTGATGGTCGTTTCACTGAGAAGATTGGAATGTATAATCCTAACACCAATCCTGCCACAGTAGACTTGAATTTCGAGCGTGCACTTTACTGGGTAGAGACGGGTGCACAGCCCACTGACACCGTTCGTAACATTCTTAGCCGTGAGGGTGTGTACCTGATGAAGCACCTCCGTGGTGGTGTCAAGAAAGGTGCTTTCGACGAAGCTGCTGCTCAGAAGAAGTTCGATGCATGGAAGGCTGACAAGCAGAAAGGTTTTGCCGCAGTTGAGGCTGAGGCCAAGAAGGCTAAGCTTGATGCAGCAAAAGCTGCTTTGGCTCAGGAGAAGAAAGTCAATGAGGAGATTGCCAAGAAGGTGGCCGAGAAGAAGGCTGCTGAGGCTGCTGCTAAAGCAGAGGCAGAAGCTGCTGCTGAGGCTCCCGCTGCTGAAGAGGCTGCTCCCGCTGAGGCTTAAAGTAAGCTTCAGAGATATTCAATCTCAAATGAAACTTCAAGATCACACATCTGTTCAACGGTGTGTGATCTTTTTTATTTAAGGACAACAAAATGGACAATATTAAATTAAATAAGGTAAGGATAACTGCTGTACGCCAGACGGTCTATCATGACTTGATGGCCAGATACGAGAATCCCATTGAGCATACATGCGATGTGAGTGAAGGCCAGCAGTGGATATCCATTGACGGCCAGCGCCCGGAAGGCATGTGTCCCTCGGCTTGGTATTCCATGCGTGAATTTGTGGAATCCCTGGCCAGAGGCGAGGGCAATTTCTATGACGGCTGGATGAAGAACCCAATGAGTGCGATGATCAGTTGCAATGACGGATTCCGGCCCTTCAGCTTTTATATTGAAGCCATCAACGAGTAACTGCTGTTTTTTTTGTCTGCTTTGCAACTTTTCGTATTGTCTTTACGTCAAATAGATAGTAACTTTTAAAAGAAACGATTATGATTTTAACAACAACCCCACAGATTGAAGGTCACACCATCCGCGAGTACAAGGGTATTGTGACAGGTGAAACAATTATCGGTGCCAACATGTTCAAAGATTTTATGGCTGGCATCCGTGACATCGTAGGCGGTCGCTCTGGCAGTTACGAGAAAGTGCTTATCGAGGCCAAGGAAACCTCTCTGCAGGAGATGATGCAACGTGCCCAGGCTATGGGAGCCAATGCCATCGTAGGCATTGACATCGACTATGAGACCATCGGATCCCAGGGCTCTATGCTCATGGTTGCCACCAGCGGAACCGCTGTAGTCATATGAACGAAGAAAAGCGGCTTCAACAGCGCAGGCGGCTGATGGACAACAAGGTCTATCAGACGATGAGTAGCCTGACGCAATACATGGACCGCTACTATCTGGATGCGCTTATTGGCATCATCCCTGGCTGGGGTGATGCCATTGCCTTACTCAGCGTTGTGTCATTCGTCTATTTCTCGCTGCGTGTCATCAAGAGCTTACCACTGACACTGGCTGTACTGAACAATGCCCTGCGTGATGTGCTGATGGGTATGATTCCCTTCTTCGTAGGCGACGTTATAGATTTCTTCCATCGTGCCAATATCCATAATATGCAGATGATTCAGGGTTTTGTTGACGGTGACGAAGCCATTATCAGCCAGGTGAACCGACGAGCCCTGCAATCAGCCATCGTGCTCATTGTCCTGCTATTGCTTATAGCCCTCATGATATGGGCACTCGTCAGCTTCGGCAGCTTCCTGTTAGGGCTTGGACGGGGATTAGTATGATACCAAAGGTGGCTGATCGTCACCGACCAACCACCTCATACTAAACAAATACTCTTATGAATTTTTTTACCTGTGATTACAAATCAGGAGTGATGGCAGTGAGCCAGGCCTCGATACGGCTGTCGGTCTTGTCGTCTTCGTTGATGTCATCAAGGGGTAGGCCAATGAACCTTCCATCGATAACGGCTTCTGAGTCGTCGAATGTATAACCGTCAGTCTCAACACTACCTATGAATCTGGCTCCGCTTTCACGGATACCATTATACAGTTCGCCCATGCCGCCTACGAAGGTGTCGCTGTACGATGAACAGTCGCCACAGCCGAACAGGGCGATGGTCTTTCCACTGAGGTCAGCACTTTGGAGGGTTTTCAAACCGTCGTACCAGTCATCCTGCATTTCTCCTGCACCCCATGTTGAAGTGCCGAGGATAAGGTTCTGGTTGGCGGCTACGATATCGGCAGTAAGGTCTTGTACGTTTACGGCCTTGCAGCCCAGTTTCGAGGCAATCTTCTCTGCGATGGCCTCACAGGTTCCTGTTGAGGAACCATAGATGACAATTGTTGTTTTCATTTTATGTTTTATCAAAGAAGTGATTAATTCTTGTGTCCCTCAGGTAGCATGCATTTGTCGTTACATGTACCATTGTGCTTACATTTACGTTTGCAGTAGCGTTCGCACTGTGCGCAGATGTCATAACCGAGCATGGCACCGAGGATGAAATCCTCTTCAGGAGTGAGCTGGTTCAACGGACGTGTGACAATGATCCGGATGGCTTCCATACACTCGCGCTTTCCGAAATAGACGTTCAGGTTCTGTTCTCCGGCAGGTTGCAGTATGTAGGGGATGCCTTGGCTCTCCAGTCGTGAAACGGCCTGCTTGCCGTATTTCTTGTTGCAGGTGAACAGCACCATTTGCCGTACTCCTTTGTGCAGCTCGTAGATGTGATTCATCAGCACTTTCATCTCTGTAGGAATCGTTGTTCTTTTCGTTACCATGTTATGCTTCTATTTGGACGGTGCAAAGGTACGGCGAAAAAATGAAGTGCACAATACCTAAAAACGGGTGTTTTAAGTATTGTGCACTGTTCATCCGCAACAAAAGCAGATTAACAAGAAGTAGGTATTAGCCAGTGCCCGTGGGCAGGTTGTGGATGGTGAATGTCAAGACTGACATGGGTGTCGGTTTCTTCAGTCTTTTTTCTCCAAGTAATCATACAGATCAATGGTTCCAGCCTCGTTCTTGATATCCAGATTCGGAACATACTCCACCATTCTTGTTGTGCCATCGGTTTTACCAACATAGAAATACACCAAAGCACCTGTATAACTATGGAATACTACTTGATAAGCAGAATCAGTCTCTTCACCCATCTCTATATTCATTATGGAAGGATTGTCTTCCGCAATGCTCCAGTCATAGGTACTGTGACAATAGTTGTTGACTCCTTCATAGGCCATTTCTGCCGTTAGAACCCTCTTCGGGGCGTTGGAGTGGCATGAGCAGAAAAGCAAGGCCATCCATACGAATGAAAAAGCTATACGTTTCATAGATGTTTATCTTACTTGATATCAGACAACTTAACTGAAGAACTGACTGAAAGCCTTTACTGTATAGAGGTGGTCCGCTACGCTTCCTGTTTCCCTGCAGCTGTGCATGGCGAGGATGGCGTTGCCCATATCGACGCCTCTGAGGGGTATTGAAGAGGCAAGGATGTTTCCTAATGTGCTTCCTCCTGCTACATCGGAGTGGTTGACGAAACGCTGGCAGGGCACACCCGCCTTGCGGCACAGCTCTGAGAATACTGCCGCAGATACGGCATCGCTGGCATACTTCTGGGCAGCATTGAACTTGATGACCGGACCTCCTCCAAGTACGGGATGATTAGTTGGATCGTACTTCTCGCTATAGTTGGGATGCCAGGCATGGGCATTGTCAGCAGAAATCATGAAGGCACGCTCTACAGCCTGGAAGAAGGCTTCTGTCGTACCGTTCTGTGCCAGCGCAATACGCTTCAGCATCATCGATAGGAAAGGACTGCCAGCGCCTTGTTTGGTCTGTGAGCCAGTCTCTTCATTGTCAAAGATGGCAAGCACCTTCGTTGTGCCCGTGTCAGGTGTGGCGAGAAGTGCCTCCAAGCCAGCAAAGCACATCGAGAGGTCATCCAGACGGCCAGAGGACAGGAACTCGTCATGTACCCCGAAGGTGCATGCGGGTGTGGCATCGGCCAAATAGAGGTCGAAGTCGAGAATCTCCTCCGGTTTGATGTTCAGTTCGCTGCAGATGACATTCATCAGCAGATTTCCACATTCAAGTTTGTCAGTGACGATGCCGAGTATGGGCAACATATCTTTCTGTTTACTCAGTTTCACACCATCGTTTACCTGACGGTTGAAATGAATAGCCAGATTGCTGATTTGCAGCAGCGGACGCCTGACATGCAGCAGAAGGGTCTTGGGATTCAGCTCATCGTCACTGCGAACTATCACCCTGCCTGCAATGGTCAGCGGACGGTCAAACCATGTTGACATGATGGGACCGCCATAGACCTCGGTGTTCAGCTTGACGATGCCACCTTCGCACGTCATCTCTGCATTGGGCTTGATGCGGAACGTGGGAGAGTCGCAATGGGCACAGATCATCCGGAACCCTGCGTCAGCAAGGCTCTTGCACCCAATGTGGAAGGCATAGACCGAAGAGTCGTTCTTGGTTACAAACAACTTGTCACCAGCCTTTACCTCACCGATAGCCTCGCGAGGATCCAGACGACGGTAGCCAGCCTGTTCCAGTTCCTTCACAATATTCCTGACTGCCAGGAAGTTTACTGGCGATGCATCCAGGAAATCCAATAATCTCTTAATCATTTTGGTATCGTATTTCTGTTGTTCAATTATAAGTTTCTGTCATGTTTTCCTTAGTGGTGAGCGAAACGGGAAACATCTTTTTGTTAAACTTTGTGCAAAGATAACAATTTTGACGCGTTTTTTAGTATCTTTGCCATCAAATTTAAGTGTATTTAGACAAAAAAGGCAGTTTGACAGCCTACTTTCAATAATGAGACAGCAGATATGAAGAAAGTACTTTTGATTAATGGAAGCCCCCGGGAGAATGGTAATACGTTTACGGCTCTGAGCGAGGTGGCGAGGGCCCTTAACAGTGAGGGTATTGAGACCGAGATTATCAGCATCGGCAAAAAGGCCGTCCAGGGATGTATCGCCTGTGGCATGTGTGGAAGGGAGGGGAAATGCACATTCCGCGATGACCTCTATTTCAGGGTGATGCGGACAGTGAAGGACGGTATAGACGGACTGGTTGTGGGTTCGCCTGTTTATTATGGTGGTCCCAACGGTTCTCTATGTGCCTTGCTTGACCGTGTGTTCTATTCACTAGGCAATGACCTGCGCTTCAAGCCTGGTGCCAGTGTGGTGGTATGCCGCAGAGGTGGCGCATCGGCAGCCTTTGACCGTCTGAACAAATACTTTACTATCCTGAACATGCCAGTTGTCAGTTCCCAATATTGGAATATGGTTTATGGTCAGACACCAGGGCAGGCCGCACAGGACGAGGAGGGCATGCAGACCATGCGTACACTAGGGCGCAACATGGCATGGATGATTCGTAAGCTGAATGTCAGTGAGGATGGGCATCCGGAACTGGAGAGCCCGCTGAGAACCAATTTCATCAGATAACCGAATGCCTGAAGCTGTTGTATCTGTGCAGCGTTATAACAAACAAGAGGCAATGAGCGAGATGCTAAACTAACAAAAAAAAACAGATAATGAAGAAAATTATGATTATTGACGGAGGCCCAAGAAAGAACTTCAATACGGCCTCGATGTTGCAGAAATTCGCTGAAGGTGCCATGTCTGTCAGCGATCAGGTTGAAGTAAAGACTGTTCGTTTGTATAGCATGGACTATAAAGGCTGTATGTCGTGCCTGGTTTGTAAGATAAAGGGTAGGGCGTCAAACGTATGCAAGTTCAAGGATGAACTGACTCCTGTATTGGAAGAGATTGCACAGGCCGATGGATTGGTATTGGGTTCACCGATATATTTTGGTGACGTGACAGGCCAGATGCGAACATTTCTTGAACGTCTGGCTTTTCCCTGGCTCTCATACAATGACTACAGCATGACAGCTCCGAAAAAGATGCCTGTTGTACTGATGGAAACGATGAACGGAACCCCGGAGAGGAACAACAGTCAGGGCTATGGCTCGATGGAATACTGCATCACAGCTGCCCTCGGCGAGCCTGAGCGGCTGATAGCCTATAACACCTATCAGGTGAAGAACTATGATCGTTTCGAACTTGCCGGTTTCTCTGAAGAAGCCAAGCGACAGTATCGTGATGAGCATTGGGAGCAAGACTTGCAGTGTGCCTTCAATGCCGGTAAGCGTATGGCGGAGAGTATCTTGAAATAAACGTACTTGACTTTCGTGTATTGTTTTACTTGAAGTTAACTCCGATGTTTGAGTAAAGAGGAGACCAGAAACTCAAAGTGAAGAGACAGGAGGTGTTTTCCCTATTCATGTTTAGGGAAAACACCCTTTTTGTTTAGGATTATTCCTTTGTAAATGCCATGAAAAATGTCGAACTTTGCAGCGTGAAAAAGAAACAAATGTAATGTTTAACTCTTTAAAAGTATAGGAGATAAAGATATGAAGAAGTTGATGATTCTGGCAATGATGATGGTCATGACTATCTCTGCCACCGCAATGAGCTATAACGCAGCAAAGAACGAGGCCCTCTTCCTCTCTGACAAGATGGCTTACGAGCTCAACCTGACCGCTGCACAGTATGAGGCAGTCTACGAGATCAATCTCGACTACCTGATGAGCCTGAACGGGCACGGCGATGTATTCGGCATCTGGTGGGACCGCCGCAATGCTGACCTCCGCCATGTGCTGACCGCCTGGCAGTACGACAAGTATGTGGCTCTGAACCACTTCTATCGTCCTGTGGCATGGAAGGCAGGCAACTGGACGTTCGCTGTGTACTCTCACTATAAGAAAGGCCATTTCTACAATGATCGTCCTAAGGTGTTTGTGACCTACAAGGGTGGAAACAACCATCGTGATGTCCGCTACTATGCTGACCGCAAGGTGACTAAGCCCATAGTGCATCACAACACGCCGATGGCAAACCACAAGACTGCTGTCCGTAGCGAGAGCAAGCCTGTGCGCAATATCGGTGGCCACTCAAATGCAAATGTGAACAGCGAAAAAGGCATTGGTACTCCCAACCGTCACATTGCTCAGGCTACTACCGGCAATCGTAGCAATGGTAGCCACTTCGGACGCAAGTGATTTGCCGTAAACTCTATATATGCCTTGAATAAAGGACTCGTGGGGAATTTCAGCGATGAGATCCCCTTTTTGTGCTCGTCCGGAATGGGCATCATCTAATGGGTGCATGTCCCGAGATTGGCTTGATAGCGGCAAACGCACTGCCAAAGACAAGGTGACAGCGTCGACATAGGGACTGAAGGAAAACGGAGGCAAACCACTGGCCTGACGTACATGGAAGCCTTGATTTCTAACTTTTCGAGGCAATTTGTCTACATTTTTAGCTCGACTGGTACGTAATTTCGAAAAATTTGTCTAAATTTGCAGCGTCCAAGTAGTGGCCATAGTTGTTTGGAGGCTGATAGACACATATTAAAATGAAAATGATTTCTGATAACGAGATACACAGTTGCGCAGAGTTGATTGACTTCATTCGTGAAGTAGGATTCTTGCCATTATTGGACAGTGGGATACGAGGCTATTCTGCTGAAGATGTGGTGGACGATGATTGCCGTTATGTCGTGCTTCCAGACGGTGGGTGGGACTGGCCCTTGTGGAAGTGGAAAGGAACCATCGTTACGGATGGTGACTGTGTCTACGGCAAGTTCTTCGGTGGCAAGGCCGGTTTCGTTAGTCGGGAATGGTGGCCCGACCTGTTCAATTATCGCCGTAGCGTCTATCCGGAACCAGAGCAGGGCTCTATTGAGAACTCAATACTTCTGACGCTACAGGAACATGGCAGTATGATTACACGTGAGCTTCGTGCCACCTGTGGTTTTACTGGTCCCAAGATGCGTAGCCGTTTCGACAGTTACATTACTCGTCTGCAGATAGCATGCAGGATTGTCACCGAGGACTTTGTCTATCCGCGTGACCGTCATAACCGCGAGTACGGATGGGGATGGTCTCTGCTGACTACGCCCGAACGATTGCTGGGACGGAACAAATGCTTTTGTCCGCGTACTCCTCAGGAGTCTTTCAACCGTATGTTTGTCCACCTGAAGAGTCTCCTGCCTGAAGCATCAGACAAGAGCATTGAAAAGCTGTTGAAGTAACCGATTGTTGTCATAGTTGCACATTATATGGAAGTACCTATTGAAAGAACCCGGTATATAGACCGTCTGTTGGCATCGTTTATTTTCTTCACACGCCTTCCTTTCTGGCGCTTGGCGCAGCCACCCAAGGAGTGTTATTCCCATGTTGTTGAGCACTGGCCTTTAGTGGGTTGGTTGACGGGTGGCGTAATGGCTTTGGTGCTGTATTTCGGTTCGTGGCTGCTGCCTTGGCCCGTTGTCGTGATACTGGCCATTGTGGCACGTATGCTGATAACAGGTGCTCTTCACGAGGACGGGCTGGCTGATTTCTTCGACGGCTTTGGTGGTGGAGGCACTAATCGTGAGCGTATCCTCGACATCATGAAGGATTCGCACATTGGCACTTTTGGCGTGGTGAGTCTTATCTTTTATTTCTTGCTGTTGTTCTTTACGCTGTTTTCCATGCCCCCCGAGATGGCTGCCCTGGCTGTGCTTGCAGTCGACCCCTATGCCAAGATGGTCAGTTCTCAGCTGATCATCATGATGCCTTATGCACGTACAGCAGAGAGTGCCAAGAATCATACTGTGTATCGGCGTCCTACGACAGCTGCGTCTGTAGGACTGGCTGTACAGGGGTTGTTGCCTCTGGTTATTTTCCTTTACCTGATGCGTAGCCAGGTGGAATGGTCTACAGTTGTGTTCTCACCATGTATAGTGATGTATTTTCTCTATTTGCTTATTTGGCGCCGTATTCGTGGGTATACAGGCGATTGCTGCGGTGCAGTGTGCTTGCTGACAGAGCTGACAACGTTGTTAAGTGTTTTGGTCTGCGTAGCATCATAGACTGTTATTTCCGTTTTGTGTTTTTCTGGGTTGACGAATAGTTAATGACATATGCGCCAGCCCGTCGAAGAGCCAGTTTTACGTCGCTGATGATTCCTACTTCAGTGTTCTCGTCGGCCTTGATGCTTACGGTCATGCGTTGGGCATCTTCTGGTGACATGCGTTTCCGTTCTGATTTAATAAAGTTCTCTATGTCGCTGACATTGGCTATCTTGTCGTTTAGTTGGATACAGGTCTCAGAACCGTATTTCGATTGCAGGTTAGCCATGGGCTGACCTATGTAGATATAGCTCACTGCCTGTTTCTTTACCAGTTTCTCCAATTCCGTGCCTCTTGGGACCGTGTACTTTACTTTGGGCTCCACCGTGCGCATGTGAGTGACAATCATGAAGAAGAACAGCACAGTGAAGATGAGATCGGGTAGGGAAGCCATGTTCAGCTGTGGCAGTTCGTGTTCTCGGCGACGTATGCGGCGTATCATAGCACTATGCAAATATTAAACTGTAAAAAAACAAACACATTTCATTCCGCATGATCCTCTTCAATTACTGTTTCACTGATTCGCTGCGGATAGTACTGGGCAACGTCTTCACGTTCAATGTAACTACACTCGCGGAAGGGGTGCCCATACTTTTTTGTGGCATATTCGTTGCGTAGCTGGTTGTATGCAGCCACAAGTGTGTTCTGCAGTTGGAAGTAGGCATCATAATTGGCCTTTCGGCTGATGTTGAGCGAAAGGATATGTTCATCGTGGATACGCCTGATGTGCTGCTCAACCTGCTGCTGAAGCTGGGGGAGTGTCACTGTCTGGCTGTCAACCGTCAGGCAGTCCTGTGCGTCAAGGCCTATGGTGAGCAGATGTTCGCGGTTCACGTCCATCATCTGCTGTGTGTCCTCTGTCAACGGGGGTAGCTGCCTGCGTAGTCCCTTGTCGGTGTCCATCGACGAGGTGACCAGGAAGAAAATCAGCAGCATGAACGAGATGTCAGCTGTTGACGTGGTGTTTAGCGTCGGAATCTCATTGCGACGATGACGGCGGAACATATGGTAATCAGTATGATGGATGTGAAGATAAACATGTCTGTGGCTTTCAGCCAGAACGTGTCCTCATAGAGCTTCCCATTGACAGGAAGAGGTTCTGAGGAGCCCAAGAGGAAAGTAATAGCCAGCGTCACAACCAGGAGCCCGGCTGTCAAGTAGCCCGTCTTGTCACCATGACGCACTTCCAATGCCGTGGACTGGCGTTCCTTCATTCTCCATCCACGAAACACAGCCCATATCGTGACACCTATTGCTGAAATGATCAGCAGATAAGTCAGCCAGAGTACAATATCTACGTAGGTCATAGCATTTGCTAAATGATGAGTGATGAGTTACGTCATTCCACCTTTCTTTTGGCCAGGGAGTCAAGCAGGGTGACGGATGCTTCTTCCATTTGAGCCGTGAGGTGGTCAATCTTTGAAGTGATGTAGCTGTAGAAAAGCTGTAGGATCAGAGCCACCACGATACCGAAGATGGTTGTGATGAGTGCCACCTTCATGCCCGATGCCACGATGGTGGGACTGATGTCGCCTGCCGTCTGGATCTGGTCAAAAGCCATTACCATTCCAATGACTGTTCCTAAGAATCCTAACGACGGAGCCATGGCAATGAACAGCTTGATCCATGTGCACCCTTTCTCCAGGTTTGCTGACAGTACTGAGCCGTATGTCACCATGCTTCGTTCAATGTCGTCGGTTGGTTCGTTGGCGTGCAGCAGTCCCTGATAACATATAGAGGCCACAGGGCCACGTGTGTCGCGGCACAGCTGGCGTGCGCCCTCAATGTCGTTTGACGTCACACGAGCATCAATGTCTTCCAGGAGCTTACGGGTTTTGACTTCTGACAGCGTCAGGTAGATGATGCGCTCTATGCAAAAAGCCAGTCCGAGGACCAAGGTGAGTGCCACTAACGACATGAATAACGGGGTACCATCGATAAACTTCTGTTTCAGCTGCTGGTGGAACCCCAAGCTGAACTCTTCTTCATTGAGTCCAGCTATATCGTCTAATGCTGTTGTCTCTTCTGCAGCCAGTGTGTCAGTGGTTGTCTCTGCAGCCTGTGGCTGTACTGTCTCGGTTTTTGCTGAGTCTTTTTGTGCAGGCTCTTGAGAAAAGACCGGCATTGCTCCCATGGTGAGAATGGAGGCAAGTACCAATCTGATGATTATTCTTTTTGTTTTCATATCGTTCCAAAATTGCACTGCAAAGGTACGTAATAATTATCAATTACCCTTGATGAAAGCAAAATATTTATGGTAGCTTAACAGAGTTAAGGTTTGAGTAGTGGAAATGTGGAGAACGAACGGCAAGATGCATCCCTTTACAACTATACAGAGTGTTCCGTAGAATGGCAGTTTCATGACGCTAAACTCCAGGTTTATTTCTAGTAAAGTGCTGCTTTTGTTTCGGTAAAGTGCTCAGTTCGCAAGAAAGTAATGAAAAATTTGGAAGTTTCGTAAAAAGTAACTATTTTTGCAGCACAATTGATGATTGGAAAAAACTAAAAACAAGAAAACAATATGGCCAACATGAAACAGCTGTTCAGACTCTTTCTTCCCTTGTTGCTTACATCATGCGTGTTTGTGGCATGCAACAATGATGACGATGACATTGACAGCAAGGAGGCAACACGCAATGTGAACCGCAACGACATCAGTGTGGAACCAGCCCTGCAAAGGCTGGAGTTTCCCAGGGTGAAGGGTGGTAACAGCCGAGTGATAATCCATAGTTGTAATGACCGGATCGGCATTAACTACAGTGTGGAGTGGGACTGTGACAAACGCTCGCAGCGTTGGTCGTGCTATCAGATGTATGCCTCGAACCGTGTGCAGAATACAAGCCGGTATTATTCTGACTATAACCAATATCCCTTTGACCCCGAACTGCCTTCGGACTATTACTTCAATGGCGACCCCTTCCGTGGCAGCGGGTTTGACCATGGGCACATCTGCCCTTCGGCCGACCGTCTGTATTCTACCGATGCCAACTTTCAGACATTCTTCCTGACCAACATGCAGCCGCAGTGGCATCAGTTTAATGCGGGGGTGTGGCAGAAGATGGAGGAGAAGCTACGTTCCTGGATCAGCACAGGCTCCAAGTCTGAGGACACGCTGTATGTGTGTAAGGGTGGCACCATAGACAACGTGACGAGCACGGGTGGTATTCCTGACCCCATACTCGTCACATTATCCAATGGACTGATTGTCCCGAAATATTTCTTTATGGCACTGCTCCGCAAATCGAAGACCGGCTATAAGGCGCTGGCCTTCTGGGTGGAGCACTTGAACGAAGACCACTCGAACGATGCTCTTGGAAACTACGTCATCAACGTCCGCGAACTGGAACGCCGAACAGGCATTGACTTTTTCTGCAACCTGCCCGACAATACCGAGGAGGAGGTCGAGACGATGAGCGTTGAGAACATCAAGTGGGTATGGAACCTATGAGGCTCCCTGCAGCTGCTTGTCCATGTTAAGGGCAGCACGGCGTCCGTCGCCCATGGCCAGGATGACGGTTGCACCTCCACGTACGATGTCGCCTCCGGCAAAGATTTCTGGACGATTCGACTGCATAGCATCGTTTACCACGATGGTGTTCTTGCGTCCTAACTCCAATCCTTGTATGCTCTTGGGCACCAATGGGTTGGGGCTTACACCTACTGCAACGATGACCTGGTCTACGTCGAGTGTCACGGTCTTGCCTTCCACAGGCACCGGGCTGCGGCGGCCTGAAGCATCGGGTTCGCCGAGTTCCATCACCTGTAGTACTGCCTGGCAAACAGCACCCGTCTCGTCTGCTTTGTATTCTATTGGGTTGTGGAGCGTCAGGAAGCGGATTCCCTCTTCCTTGGCATGCTTCACCTCCTCCAGTCGGGCAGGCATCTCCACCTCGGAACGGCGATAGACCAGTGTCACGTCAGCACCCAAGCGCTTGGCGGTACGACAGGAGTCCATGGCTGTGTTTCCGCCACCCACAACGAGCACGCTCTTTGCGGGATTCAACGGGGTGTCCGTGGTGGGATTGGCAGCATCCATCAGGTTGACACGTGTCAGATATTCGTTGGACGACATGATGTTGATGGCATTCTCACCGGGAATGTTCATGAAGTTGGGCAGTCCGGCACCACTTCCTACGAAGATGCCCTTGAAGCCCTGTTCCTCGAGCTGCTCCACGCTGATAGTCTTACCCACTATGACATCGGTCTGGAAGTGAACGCCCATCTTGGCCAGGTTGTCAATCTCAACGTCCACAATCTTGTTGGGCAGACGGAACTCAGGAATGCCGTATTTCAGCACACCACCTATTTCGTGCAATGCCTCGAAAACGTACACATCGTAACCCTTCTTTACCATATCGCCTGCAAAGCTCAGACCTGCAGGGCCGGAACCAACAACTGCCACCTTAATGCCGTTAGCAGGTGCAATCTCAGGCAGTGAGATGTTGCCACTCTCCCGTTCGTAATCGGCAGCAAAACGCTCCAGATAGCCAATTGCCACTGCTGGCTCGTTCATCTTCAGGTGAATACACTTACTCTCGCACTGCTTCTCCTGCGGGCATACACGGCCGCAGACAGCGGGTAGGGCAGAGGTGTTCTTCAGCACCTTGGCAGCAGCGAGGAACTGTCCGCGCTCAATGTTCTTGACGAACGAAGGGATATTGATGTTCACGGGACATCCTTCCACGCAAGTAGGCTTGGCGCAGTCCAGACAGCGCTTTGCTTCGGTCATAGCCATCTCCTTTGTCAGGCCGATGTTTACTTCCTCTGTACGGGTGGTGGCACGATAGACGGGGTCAAGCTCGGGCATCACCACACGCTCTATCTGTGTGCGCTCCTTGGGTTTCATGGAAGCTCGTAACTCCTTACGCCATTCGGCATCACGATTGGTGAGGATGTCAATAGTGTCGTTGGTGGGGTCATCATCCATCACGATATCCGTTGTACTTGCGTTTGTTGCGATAGTATCGCAACTTACCGAGTCCAGATGCTCCTCAAAATGAGCCAGCTCTTCCTGCTCCTCGCGCTTGAAGGTTCCCATGCGCTTGAACATCTCGTCCCAGTCAACGAGTGCACCGTCAAACTCCGGACCGTCTATGCACACGAACTTCGTCTTGCCACCGATGGTCAGTCGGCAGGCACCGCACATACCCGTACCGTCCACCATGATGGTGTTCAGGCTGACCTCACAAGGAATGTTGTGCTTCTGGGCTGTGAGGTTCGAGAACTTCATCATGATGGGAGGACCTATGGCAAACACCTTGTCCACGTGCTCCTGTTCGAAGAACTTCTCCATACCTACTGTCACTACGCCTTTTTCGCCGTAGCTGCCATCATCGGTCATGATGATGACCTCGTCGCTGCTCTCGCGTACCTTATCTTCTAATATAATCAGATCCTTTGAGCGTCCTGCCATGACTGAGAGCACACGGTTGCCTGCTTTCTTCAGTGCCTGGATGATGGGTAGCATGGGAGCCACGCCCAATCCGCCACCAGCACATACCACAGTGCCGTACTTCTCAATCTTCGTAGGATTACCAAGAGGACCTACCACGTCTGTCACATAGTCGCCCACATTCAGCATGCAAAGTTTCTGGCTTGACAAGCCTACTTGCTGCACAACCAAAGTGATGGTGCCTTTCTCTGTGTCAGCGGCAGCAATGGTCAGCGGCATGCGCTCACCCTTCTGACCTACACGAACAATGACAAAGTTACCTGCCTTGCGGCTTTTCGCAATGAGCGGTGCCTCAATCTCAAAGAGGAAAACTTTTTCAGAGAACTGTTCTTTCCTTACAATCTTGTTCATAATATAAGTTGTTTGTTTAGCTCCATTTTTTCAAATCGCCTGCAAAAGTACTAAATACTTTTCAATTTGCGACACAAAACGGCAAAATAATATCAAATTGCCTATGTTTTTTGAGGAATCGTGGGAAAAATCAAGTGCAAAACCTTGTTTTTGTTGTCAATTTGTCATTTCCCGAGTTCCCAGAAAGCCACTGCTGAGGCAGCAGCCACATTGAGAGAGTCGACACCGTGGGCCATAGGGATGCGGACAACGTAGTCGGCTTTGGCTATGGCTTCGTGTGCCAGTCCGTCACCTTCTGTGCCCATGATGATGGCCAGTCGCGGTTCTGAACGGAGTAGGGGGGAGTCAATGGCTATGCTGTTCTGGGTCAAAGCCATCGCTACTGTCTTGAACCCCAGATCCTGGGGAGAGTTGGCATGGTCGATCCATGTCCAGGGAACCAGGAATACGGAGCCCATAGATACTCGTACTGCCCTTCTGTTCAGTGGATCGCATGAGGAGCGGGTCAGCAGCACAGCGTCAATGCCTAGGGCTGCTGCGGAACGGAAGATGGCACCGATGTTGGTGGTGTCTGTTACTCCGTCAATGACGACGACCCGGCGGGCATCATGGCAGATGTCCTCGGCTGAGCGTAGCTGCGGACGCTTCATGGCACAGAGCACACCGCGTGTCAGCGTGTAGCCTGTCAGTTGTGCCAGGACATCACGTTCACCCGTATAGATGGGAATATCGCCTACCTGCGATATAATCCCTGCAGCGTCACCCGTCAGATGACGCCTTTCGCAGAGCAAGGCAACGGGTTCGTAGCCTGCCTGGAGTGCTACTTGGATCACCTTGGGACTTTCGGCGATGAAGATGCCCTTTTCGGGTTCCAGACGGTTGCGAAGCTGTGCCTCGGTGAGGGTGCAGAACAGGTTGAGCCCTGACTGTTGTAGAGAAGTTACTTCTATGAGGTTCATGTCATAATGCTTGAAAAGTGCGTGCAAAGTTACGGATAAATTTTGGAAATATGTCAGTTTTTGAGTGCCAAAGTGTCAGTTCACGTCCCTTTTTGTCAGTTTGGCACGGTTTTGGCTACAAGGATGGCAGACATGATAAAAACGTTAAACTCAATAAAAAATAAGACATTATGAACATTAAACCATTAGCAGACCGCGTGCTGGTATTGCCGGCACCTGCAGAAGAAAAGATTGGTGGTATCATTATTCCTGACACCGCCAAGGAAAAACCCCTTCGTGGTAAGATTATTGCCACGGGCAAAGGTACCAAAGATGAGGAAATGATTCTGAAAGAAGGCGATGAAGTGCTCTATGGCAAGTACAGCGGAACAGAGCTGGAACTGGAGGGCACCAAGTACCTGATGATGCGTCAGAGCGATGTGCTCGCTGTCATCGAGTAATTATTTACTATTATTTATTATTGTATCAATTATTATTTAGCGCAAAGTGCGCAACAGAAGACTATGGCAAAAGATATAAAATTCAATATTGAGGCTCGTGACCTGCTGAAGCAGGGAGTTGATCAACTGGCAAATGCCGTTAAAGTGACACTTGGTCCTAAGGGTCGTAACGTAGTGATAGAAAAGAAGTTCGGTGCTCCTCAGATTACCAAGGATGGCGTGACCGTTGCCAAGGAGATTGAATTGGAGGACAAGTTTGAGAATACCGGTGCTCAGCTGGTGAAGAGCGTTGCCTCGAAGACCGGTGACGATGCTGGTGATGGCACAACCACTGCCACCATCCTGGCTCAGGCTATTGTTAGCGAAGGCTTGAAGAATGTTACTGCAGGAGCCAATCCTATGGATCTGAAGCGTGGTATCGACAAGGCTGTGAAGGCCGTTACCGACCACATTGCCAAGAGCGCAGAGCTGGTAGGCGACAACTACGACAAGATTGAGCAGGTGGCCACTGTTTCTGCCAACAACGATAAGGAGATTGGTGAATTGCTGGCTGAGGCTATGCGCAAGGTTAGCAAGGACGGAGTGATTACCATTGAGGAGTCTAAGAGTCGTGACACCCACATCGGCGTGGTTGAGGGAATGCAGTTCGACCGTGGCTATCTGTCAGCCTATTTCATCACAGATTCAGAGAAGATGGAGTGCGTGATGGAAAATCCTTACATCCTTATTTATGATAAGAAGATTTCCAACATCAAGGATTTCCTGCCCATCCTGCAGCCTGCTGCCGAGAGCGGACGTCCGCTGCTGGTGATTGCAGAGGATGTGGACTCCGAGGCTCTGACCACACTTGTGGTGAACCGTCTGCGTGGTGGTCTGAAGATCTGTGCCGTGAAGGCTCCTGGCTTCGGCGACCGTCGTAAGGCCATGCTTGAGGACATCGCTACACTGACCGGTGGCGTGGTGATCAGCGAGGAAAAGGGTCTGAAGTTAGAGCAGGCAACGCTCGAGATGCTGGGTACTTGCGACAAGGTGACTGTTTCCAAGGACAATACCACCATCGTCAACGGTGCTGGTGACAAGCAGGCCATTAAGGACCGTATTGCTCAGCTGAAGAAGGAGATTGAACTCACTACCAGTTCTTACGATAAGGAGAAGCTGCAGGAGCGTCTTGCCAAGTTGGCAGGTGGTGTGGCAGTGCTCTACGTCGGTGCCAACTCAGAGGTTGAGATGAAGGAGAAGAAAGACCGTGTGGACGATGCTCTGTGTGCTACTCGTGCAGCCATTGAGGAGGGCGTTGTTGCCGGTGGCGGAACCACCTACATCCGCGCTCAGGAAGCTCTGGCAAACTTGAAAGGTGACAATGCTGACGAACAGACGGGTATCAACATCATCTGCCGTGCCATCGAGGAGCCGTTGCGTCAGATTGCAGTCAATGGTGGTGCCGAGGGTGCCGTTGTCGTTCAGAAGGTTCGTGAGGGTAAAGGTGACTACGGCTTCAATGCGCGTACCGATGTATATGAAGACCTTCGCGAAGCAGGTGTCATTGACCCGGCCAAGGTGGCTCGTGTGGCACTTGAGAATGCTGCCAGCATCGCAGGTATGTTCCTCACCACAGAGTGCCTTATCTGTGACAAACCCGAGAAAGAGCCCGCAATGCCAATGGGCGGTGCTCCCGGAATGGGCGGAATGATGTAAGCATGAATGTGGAATAATCCGCTAACGACACATTTAATAATCATGACTGAGTCTGCTTGACAGAGTGGGCTCAGTCTTTTTTTGATTGTAGCTCCTCGGTCTCTTAGCTGCCCACGTTGATGATCAGAAGAAAGCCGTCAATATGCCCTGCGCATCAAGGCTACCCAAACCCTTAACATGCTACGGTGCGCTTCACAACTACAAACCCTGATAGCAGAGAAAAACATAGCCAAGGCCAAGAACAGATGTCTGATTCTGCCCCTGCACCGCAACGATAAATACCTTTTTTGTTTTTTTAATCATAAATTATTCATCTTTATTCGCTGAATAGAAAAATATGTTGTAACTTTGCGGTCTCAAAGTGGAACTTAAAACAACGCTTATATAATAATTCATAAAAAAACTATGGCAAACAAAGAGAAACTCTTTACCGAGTTTACCGCACCGACCACTCAAGAGTGGTTGGACAAGATTCAGGTCGACCTGAAAGGTGCAGACTTCCAGAAACGCTTGGTATGGAGAACAAACGAAGGTTTTAATGTGCAGCCCTTCTATCGCCGGGAAGACCTGGCGAACCTGAAGACACCCGACGCTCTCCCAGGGGAGTTCCCGTTCGTGCGTGGCAATAAGAAGGACTCTAATGTGTGGTATGTCCGCCAGAACATTGTGGTGGACGATCCTAAGGCTGCTAACGCCAAGGCGTTGGATATCCTGAACAAGGGTGTCGACTCGCTGGGCTTTAAGCTTCCTGCTTCACTGGTTTCGAAAGAGACCGTTGAAACGCTGCTCGAGGGTATCTATTGTGACATCGTCGAGGTGAACTTTATGACTTGTCCGAAGCATTCGCTTGAATTGGCTCAGATCCTGGTGGACTTCTTCCAGGAGAAAGGCTATGACAAGGAGAAAGTAGTGGGCTCTATTGAATGGGATCCCATGAAGAAGATGGTGATGAAGGGCAAGGATGTTACTCCGGTTCTCGAAGAGGCTCCCAAACTTGTGGAGGCTTTGAAAGAGTATCCTAATTTCCGTTGTGTCACTGTAGGATCCGATGCACTCAACAATGCCGGTTCCTATATCGTGCAGGAACTGGGCTATGCGTTGGCTTGGGGTAATGAATACCTGCAGCAGTTGGTTGATGCCGGGGTGGATGTTGATCTGGCCGCTAAGAGCATCAAATTCAACATGGGTGTCAGCGAGAACTACTTTATGGAGATTGCCAAGTTCCGTGCTGCTCGTCTGTTGTGGGCTCAGATTGTCAAGCAGTATGAGCCGAAGTGCGACTGTGCCTGCAAGATGATCATCAATGCTACCACTTCTACTTATAACCAGACGCTGTTCGATTCATACGTGAATCTGCTTCGCTCACAGACTGAGGCCATGAGTGCTGCCCTGGGCAGTGTCCACTCGATGGTGGTAACACCGTTCGATGCTCCTTACGAGGAGGCTACTGATTTCTCTGAGCGTATCGCTCGCAACCAGCAGTTGCTGATTAAGGAAGAGAGCCACTTCGATCGCATCGTCGATCCTTCTGCTGGTTCTTATTATATCGAGCATCTTACCGATGCTTTGGCTACTGAGGCATGGAAGATATTCCTGAAGGTAGAAGAGGAGGGTGGATTCCTAGCAGCTGTCAAGGCTGGTACCATTCAGGATGATATCAACGCAACCAATGTAAAACGTCATGGTGATGCTGCCAAGCGTAAGGAGTTCCTGCTGGGTACCAACCAGTTCCCCAATTTCACCGAGAAGAGCGAAGGCAAGAAAGCCAAGGGTTGCGCTTGTTGCTGTACCACAGCAGCGGACCCGTCGTGTGAGCCCGCCTTCAAGGCTATCAACAGCACCCGCCTCGCTGCCGATTTCGAAGATCTCCGTATACATACCGAGGAGACCAAGATCCCAACAGCTTTCATGCTCACCATCGGCAACCTTGCTATGCGTCAGGCCCGTGCACAGTTCTCGTGCAACTTCCTGGCTTGTGCTGGCTATAAAGTGATTGATAATCTCGGCTTCAAGACCGTAGAGGAAGGTGTAGATGCTGCACTTGAGGCAAAGGCCGATATCGTAGTCATCTGTTCGAGCGATGATGAGTATGCCGAGTATGCCATTCCTGCTTTCAAGTACTTGGATGGACGCGCAATGTTCGTAGTGGCTGGTGCTCCTGCTTGTATGGAAGACCTCAAGGCTGCTGGCATTGAGAACTACATCCACGTGAAGTGCAATGTGCTCGAGACATTGAAAGAATATAATCAGAAACTTGGTATTTAAAGAATAGGAGACTTGAATTATGCGTAAACAGTTTAAAGATATTGATATCTATGCAGGCATCAAGGCTCAGGATGGTGCCAAGTGGATCAAAGACAATGGCATAGTAGAAAACTGGAAGACCCCCGAGCACATCGAGGTTCGTCCTGTCTATACGAAAGAAGACCTCGAAGGAATGGAACACCTCGACTTCACAGCCGGTATTCCTCCCTATCTCCGCGGACCGTACAGTATGATGTATCCCTTCCGCCCGTGGACCATTCGCCAGTACGCCGGATTCTCTACCGCTGAGGAGTCGAATGCTTTCTATCGCCGTAACCTCGCTTCTGGTCAGAAGGGCCTTTCCGTTGCCTTCGACCTGCCTACACACCGTGGCTATGACCCCGATAACGCCCGTGTAGTCGGCGATGTAGGTAAGGCCGGTGTGTCTATCTGCAACGAGGAGAACATGAAAGTGCTCTTCTCTGACATCCCCTTGAACAAGATGTCCGTCTCTATGACCATGAACGGTGCCGTGCTGCCTATCCTGGCGTTCTACATCGTGGCAGGCCTGGAGCAGGGTGCTCAGCTCGAGGAGATGGCAGGAACCATTCAGAACGATATCCTGAAGGAGTTCATGGTGCGTAACACCTATATTTATCCGCCTGCATTCTCCATGAAGATCATCGCTGATATCTTCGAGTACACTTCGCAGAAGATGCCTAAGTTCAATAGCATCTCCATCTCGGGTTACCACATGCAGGAGGCAGGTGCCACTGCTGACATCGAGTTGGCCTACACCCTTGCCGACGGTATGGACTACCTGCGTACTGGTGTAAATGCCGGTATCGATGTGGATGCCTTCGCACCCCGTCTGTCGTTCTTCTGGGCTATCGGCATGAACCACTTCATGGAAATAGCAAAGATGCGCGCTGGTCGTCTGTTGTGGGCAAAGATTGTGAAGAGCTTCGGTGCCAAGAATCCGAAGTCACTCGCCCTTCGTACCCACTCGCAGACCTCTGGTTGGTCGCTCACTGAGCAGGATCCCTTCAACAACGTAGGCCGTACCTGTATCGAGGCTATGGCTGCCGTGCTGGGTCACACCCAGTCGCTGCACACCAATGCCCTTGACGAGGCCATCGCCCTGCCAACCGACTTCTCTGCACGTATTGCCCGTAACACCCAGATCTATATCCAGAACGAGACCAAGGTCTGCAAGCAGATCGACCCGTGGGCAGGTAGCTACTATGTGGAGACGCTCACCAACGAGCTGGTACACAAGGCTTGGGAACACATCCAGGAGATTGAGAAACTGGGTGGTATGGCTAAGGCCATCGAGACCGGTCTGCCCAAGATGCGTATCGAGGAGGCTGCTGCACGTACACAGGCCCGTATTGACTCAGGCGTTCAGACCATTGTCGGTACCAACAAGTACCGTCTGGAGCACGAGGATCCTATCGATATCCTTGAGGTCGACAATACTGCCGTGCGCAAGCAGCAGGAGGAGAGTCTGGCTCAGGTCCGTGCCTCTCGCGACGAGGCTGCCTGCCAGGCTGCCCTGAAGGCCATTACCGATTGTGTGCGTGACTTCAACGAAGGACGCAAGAGCGAGAACAACCTGCTCGACTTGGCAGTGAAGGCTGCTCAGCTGCGTTGTACGCTAGGTGAGATTTCAGATGCCTGCGAAGAGATCGTAGGCCGTTATAAAGCAGTAATCAGAACAATTTCAGGCGTGTATTCATCAGAAAGTAAGAACGACTCCGACTTTGAGAAAGCCTGCGAGTTGACCGAGAAGTTTGCTAAGAAAGAAGGTCGCCGCCCACGTATCTTCGTTGCGAAGATGGGTCAGGACGGTCACGACCGTGGTGCGAAAGTTGTGGCTACAGGTTATGCCGACTGCGGTTTCGACGTTGACATGGGTCCGTTGTTCCAGACTCCCGCTGAGGCTGCCCGTGAAGCTGTGGAGAATGATGTACACATCGTTGGTGCTTCTTCCCTGGCAGCAGGTCACAAGACCTTGATACCACAGCTCATAGAGGAACTGAAGAAACTGGGACGTGAGGATATCATGGTAATTGCCGGTGGCGTCATCCCTGCTCAGGACTATGACTTCCTCTACAAGGCTGGCGTTGCTGCTATCTTCGGTCCTGGCACTTCGGTTGCCAAGGCTGCCTGCGAGATGATGAAGATACTCCTTGACGAGTAGTATCGCTTTACATAAAAATCTGCACATGGTCAAACCATCAGACTATGTGCAGATTTTTTTTATTACTGTCCGCTAAACCTTGATGTCATCGCGCCCGTATGCGCATGAAGAAAAATTGGGCTGACTCTTGCACGAGAATCAGCCCTTTTGGTTATCTTTGCAGCTTCCAAACCAAATCGACAAC
>JAEEQB010000074.1 GCA_016285075.1 Prevotella sp. | reverse complement strand
TTTTCGTAACTTTGTAAGAATTTGCAGGATTTCTTTAAATAAAAGGCAGTCTGGGGAATTGAGGGAAAACTGGGTTACGAATTGGAGACCGTACTCAATTCCACATTCTGCTATAAATTGCGTTCAATGAACACCCGAAGATGTGCCACCAGCCGTTTTATGACTCAACTTCGGGTGCAAAGGTAATCATTTCTTTTTAATTTTCCAAATGCTTTGCCAATTATTCGACATCAAAAGGTAATTCGCCCAGATATTTGTCAAAGTCACTTTGGAACAGACGATCTTGTACTATGCGATACTTCTCGAACTCTGTTTCTGCATGTTCTTTTGCTTCTTCGGCAGACACGCTCCCTGCAGTCTGAAGTACCTCATTGCCACCAGCTGCTAAGATAGTGTCAATCTGTTTGGCCCAGTCTTCCATTGTCATCGGAATATGCCGCTTAGCCATTCGCTCTGCTAATTCGAGAACACCGTTTACCAGTTGTCCCATGTCCGCCAGTTCCATCTCTTTCAGATAATTTTTGGCTATCACGACATCCGTCTTGACAATCTTACCGTCAGGTGCATTTTCCCAGGTTGTCAACCCCATGTGCTCCTGTTCAGCATCAGCACGCTCAACTATCAACTCAGCGGCTGTTCTGCCATGCACGGCATAGTGCAGACGATTGGTGCTCACCATCGTCTTATTTTGCATCATCTTGAAGAAGAGCCTTGTTGTTGGCGCATCGCGATTATAGTCAATAGCGGTAGCGTAGATGTCCGTCAGTTTCTGATAGAATCGTCGTTCAGAAAGACGAATCTCACGAATCTCTGCTAACAGGTGCTCAAAGTAATCCTCATCCAAGAACGTGCCGTTCTCCATGCGTTTTCTGTCCAGCACATAGCCACGAATAGCATATTCTCGCAGTACACTTGTCGCCCACTGGCGGAACTGAGTAGCCCGGATGCTATTGACACGATATCCCACGCTAATAATCGCGTCGAGATTATAGAACTGAAGCGTGCGATTTACATCTCTGTTACCCTCACGACGAACTACCGAAATTTTCTCGGTAGTTGCCTCCCTTTTTAGTTCATCCGTATCATAGATGTTCTGCAAATGTACACTTATATTGTCAGAGGTACAGTCGAACAACATACCCATCGCCTTCTGGGTACACCACACCGTTTTGTCCTTATAGTACACCTCTACTCCCTGTTCCTTCCCTTCTATCTGAAAGATGAGGAACTCAGCCGTACTGTTTCTTATTTCTCTACGTTTTGCCATATATTGATATAACGTTTTTGCTTTTTCTATTGTTCTGTTTTAGCAACTTCTGAATAATGCTGTCATTCGCTATCAACCCGACATTTTCCTTGACGCAGTTTTTCGAGTCGGGGATTGGGACTCCCTTCATAATATCGGTTCTTGTCGAAAGCAAATGAAATAGAGTCAACATAATCATAGCCACAAATGAAAGAGGCGACATCTACCCTAAGCATTAATGAATCACGATAATATACGCGATTGGCATCATAGGAGTAATTGAAATCTTTATTATTGTTTGACACATAATCCTTTGACACATAGTGTATCGGAAAGACCTTGAATGTCTGCGGTTTGGCCTCAGACAAAAGGCGGTTTTCATAGTAAACCCGGTTTTTGTCTGCATACCAGTCGCGATAACGTTCTACCCTGTGGATAGTCGAAAAGTCTGTGCCAACGGGCATTGCCATCAGCTCAGGATTATATACCGTCTTACCATCGGTATGGAATGTCTCATACAGGCCGTTGCCCATATTCCTGTGCTTCAAAGCATCGAGGTTTCGTATTGTTGTTCCACGATCTTGATAATAGACGCGATTTTTATCTTGTCCATAGTCATTCCCACCATCCAGCACGACAAAAGTCTTTGGGTCAGCCCCTTCTACTATCTTATTCTTGTAATAAGCACATTTGGCATCGACTGCATACAAATGATTCAACACCCTGAATGTGCTGTAATCGCCTATAGGCACTATGTCTTTTCCAACATGAGCTTCCAGTCCAATAAAATAGACATTCTGACGGTCCACAGCCCAACTGCCATCTATCTGCCTGAAACTGCCCATATCTGCAATGTGAAGAGGATTGTTCTGTCTATAATAATCGTGGTCATCATGAGCAAGTCCAATCGTAAAGTTAAGAGAGTCGTTTTTCTCTGGTGCGACAAAAGTCTGTGGATTTGCGCCTTCGATTTTATTCTCTCTATACCAGACATACCGACTATCAGCAGAATATTCTTCGCTTAAAGCGCGGAAAGTTTTTGGATCCGCATCTTCCAGAATCTCATTACAATAATATACATGATTGATGTCTTTGGCGAATGATTCGTTTATGCGTTTGAATGTCGCTGAATCATACCCTTCAGGTTTCCTTGCTGCATATTCGCTTGAGGCTAATTCCACAAACGAGAAGAATATAATAATAGGTATCAGAGGGCATAGATAGAAAAGCCAGGTTGCACCTAGACGTTTTGACAATTGGAACCATAATCCTATTAATGGCAACAGATATAGGGGATAAAGCCAAATGGTCAGCACCATACCCCAACGGCTGATTTCGTCAACAGTCGAACGGATTGGAGCATCAAAGAAGAAAATGGAAACGAAGAAGCATATCGGCCACAGTGTGAGCGATAGAATCATGAGCCAGAAAACTGTTCTCTGAAGACCAGTCGGCTGCTCTCCCAATATGCGAACTGCTAATCCTTTTGGTTGGGAATTATCTGTCATTTCTCGCTCCATACATTCATTTATTTACCTCATTCAGTGATTGGTATTTATCTTTATCAGGAAAACCTCTCAGATCACAATAGTCTCCATAGGACTCAAATACAACGCTATCATTATATAGAATAAACTGATGCAATCTTAAGATTTCATTCCTTTCTTTTTCCGTCAAAGGACAATCGTAGAGAGCAAATTGATATATGTTGCTTCCAAACCACCTGAACTGCAATTCGCTTTTGGCTGTCATCCAGCGAGAAATCGGATTCTTTTTTATGTCAATTCCAATAATGCCAGCTTTGTGCATCTTCTCTTGAATCACTGTCATCTCTTGCATCGATAAACCTGCTGTATGTAGAATCATATCGAACTCTTCTTGATTCTTGATGCAGGTACATGTCTTGCGCTCGCTATTGTTCGCTATAGACAACACCTGTAACTCATTATCCCTATATTGAAGGACTATCGAACAACTGTCATCCAACGAACTTCGTACATATCTGACTAAATCATACATGTCGTCTTGATGATTCTTGTAATGCTCCTCCATCATGGCAGCATCACATGGCTCTGGTTTTGGAAGTATAATGTAGAAAACAAACCATAGGACTACATTTAAGAGATGGAGCGAGAGAACAACCTTCTTGTATATAGAAAGAGGAGGAATAGAACAACGTAGAAAAGAAGCGAAGACAATTAAAAGCAGCGGTAAGGATATAAACCACAACCATGCCATGGCACCAATGTTAGTCATTAGCATTCCTATCATTTCGGCGCTATCATGACTGCTCAGCCCCATGGATACAATACCAGCGGTAATAGAGAGTATGAACAAAAACTCTATCATCCGGTAAGAATATCGAAGGAGTGATTTAATTTTCATTTCTGCTTCAATTGGAGTTTCGTGTGCAAATTTAGTATTTTATTCTTGAAGTAACAAACAATTTGGCATTTATGTGCAAAAATAGTTCAGATGCAGCACTAGGGGATAGCTTAATACCCCCTGCTTGCAGGGAGTGCCACAATTGTGGTAGCTTAATCCCACCCTTCGGATTAATGCCACAATAGGGGTAGCCTACTACCCCGTTATGGCCTCAATGCCGCAATGGGAGTTGCCGCACACCAAGGTTGAGCAAGCTCATCGGACAGTAGGCTTGTAGCACAAGGATTTCCATATCTGTGTTAAAAACCAAGAACTATTTTTCAGCGCAGTATCGTTTGTTTGTTTTGATGTACCTTTGCCCGCAAATTCACAAAAACTAAGTTTGACTATGGAGGTTATATCAATAGATCGCAGTACCTACGAGGAACTGCTGACGAGTTTCAACAGCTTCGTCACACAAATGAAGGCAATGGCTGGTAGAGGAACAGACAAACGACTTGGCGAGTGGCTCGACAATCAGGACGTGTGCCAGATACTGAACATCAGCCCAAGAACGTTGCAGACGCTCCGTCAAAACGGAACGTTAGCATACTCTCAAATCGAGCATAAGACTTACTATAAGCCAGAAGATGTAGAACGCGTCATCCCACTTGTAGAGGTCAGAAAGAAAGATACTCATTCGTACGAAAGTCATAAACGGAAGGGAGGTGGTATATGAACGAACTGATAATGCCACATAATGCTGGCGTGAAACGAGTGTTGGAGAGCATGAAGGAGGTGCTGGCATTGTACAAGGATGTCACGGGTAATTACCGTCCTTTACTTGATGGTGAAAGATTCCTTACTGATAGGGAGGTAGCTGAAATTCTGAAAGTCAGTCGAAGGACACTACAAGAATATCGCAATAATGGCGTGCTACCTTATATTCTATTAGGTGGGAAAGTATTATATCGTGAAAGCGATCTGGAAAAGGTCTTGGAATCATGCTATCATCCGGCACGTTAACAAGAGGGAAAAAGAGAAAGCACTCACACGTCCGCAGCATGAATAATAACGCAGAAAGGCGAATGACAGACTATCGCTAATCATTCGTCTTTCTGCTTTGAGTTTTTTTGAGTCCCATCCATTATATCGTCTTAATGTCCTTGAAGGATGCATTGAGTTTATCACCCAGCATCGTCAGGTCATTGTTGAGTTTCTGGCTTGTTATCTTCGCGTATATCTGTGTCGTGACTATGTTCGTGTGTCCCAATACTCGGCTTACGCTCTCAATGGGCATTCCCTTTGAAAGCGCCAATGTAGCGAATGAGTGGCGTCCACAGTGAAAACTTATGGATTTCTCTATTCCACAGGCTTCCATCACCTTCTTCAGCTTTTTGCACATCGACCAGTAGTTCATCTTGCCGAACACCAGTTTGTCTTCCTGTAGGTGTTTGTAGCGGTCGATAATCTGCAAGGGCACGTCCATCAGCTTCACTTGGTACGGGATGCCCGTCTTGTGACGATGGCCGGTAATCCATTTGTCGCCATTGATGTCCACGATGTTGTCCGTAGTCAGTTCCTTTACGTCAATAAACGAAAGGGCTGTAAAGCAGACAAAGACGAAGATGTCGCGAACGAAGGCAAGATTATCGTCCTCAAACTCATGCGTCACAACGGCTTTCAGCTCATCCTCAGTTAAGAACTCCCTTTCCTTGCAGTTGGGGCTGATATGGAATTGTGCGAATGGGTTACGGGGAATCTTGCCGTTATAGTGTGCCCTCAGTACGACACCCTTTAGCCACATGCAGCGTTGCCAGATAGTGGCATTGGCCAGTCCTCGTTCTGTGCTGAGATAAGCGGAAAAGTCCTTGATGAACTCAGGCGTCAGTTCCAGCATCGATATGTCCGTGCGACGGTAATGAGATTGGATAAACTCAGCCACATCCTTTCGTGAGCGCTCCATTGCCCATAAGGTGCTGGCAACCCTGTCCTTTCCCACACGCTTTTTCTGATTGGCAATGTCCTTGTCGAAAGCACTCAACAGCGTCTCGTACTCGCTGCCAAAGCCCTGATAGGAGTTACGCACCATTTCAGCCGTCACAAAAGCCTCGCGGTCTGACAGGTGCTGATAATGCTTGATGATCTGCGCCTTGATGTTATCCAACTCGCGGTTAATCTGCAAGGCTTCCTTGCTTCGTCCCTTGGCACAGTTGCCCTTCACGTCCCACATGTCAAGCGGGATGGACTTCTTACAACTGAACTGGCTCTGGGTGCCGTTAATCGTCACACGTCCCATCACAGGCACCACACCGTTCTTCACCTTACTCTTGTTCACGTAGAACAGAATGTTGAAAGTACTTCTCATGTTTCTTACTCCTTTTTTAATTTTTGGCTGCAAAACTACTGTCTTTTGTGTTATCCATCGCTATGCAAAATGTAGCAGTTTGCGGAATAAGAATCGGACGGTGAAAGGTGCTGTGTTCTGCCCTGATTTGCGTTATCAATTAAGGAGATTAAACCCATTCGCGAGACCATTTTAGGGTTACGAATAAGAAACCTAACTCCTTCACCAATCCTCCCAATTTTGCGTTACCCTCATTTTCGTACTTCCTCATTTTTCCCCGTTTTACCTTTATTTTAGGCCGAATTGCGTTAATTCTCCAAAATCCGTTGTTCTTTACAAGCTTTTTTCGTAATTTTGTGCCCAGATAGTGGACTAATAACCGAAAACAACAGATTCCTATGATTAATCGACAACTATTGAATCCAGAGAGCATCGTCGTGATTGGCGGTTCGAATAATGTTCACAAGCCAGGCGGTGCCATAGTGAGAAACCTGCTGAACGGCGGCTACAAAGGTGAGCTGCGTATTGTCAACCCCAAGGAAGACGAGGTTCAGGGCATCAAGGCTATCCACGATGCCTGCGACCTGCCGCCTACGGATCTGGCTGTACTGGTAGTGGCAGCAAAGTTCTGTCCTGACTACGTGGAACTGCTGGCCGGCGAGAAGGAGGTGCGTGCCTTTGTGATCATCTCTGCAGGATTTGGTGAGGAGACAGAGGCAGGTGCTAAGCTGGAACAGCGCATCCTGGACACCTGCGAGAAATATGGTGCTGCCTTGATTGGTCCCAACTGCATCGGACTGCTGAACCATCATCATCACTCTGTGTTCACCCTTCCTATACCGAAACTTAATCCGCTGGGTGCCGATTTCATCAGTGGCAGCGGAGCTACAGCAGTGTTCATCCTGGAGAGTGCCGTGAGCAAGGGCTTGCAGTTCAACAGCGTATGGTCAGTTGGTAACGGCAAGCAGATAGGTATAGAGGATGTGCTGCAATACATGGACGAGCACTTCAATGCTGATACCGACTCAAAGGTGAAGTTGCTATATATAGAAAATGTGGCGAATCCCGACAAGTTGCTTTTCCATGCAGGAAGTCTGATTCGCAAAGGCTGCCGCATAGCCGCCATTAAGGCTGGCAGCAGTGAGAGTGGCAGTCGTGCGGCCAGCAGTCATACAGGAGCCATTGCCTCGAGCGATTCTGCCGTGGAGGCTCTGTTCCGTAAGGCAGGCATTGTGCGCTGCTTCAGCCGTGAAGAGCTGACTACCGTGGGCTGTATCTTTACCCTTCCTGCGCTGAAAGGTAGGAATTTTGCTATTGTCACACATGCCGGTGGTCCTGGTGTGATGCTGACCGATGCCCTTTCAAAAGGCGGAATGAACGTTCCCAAGTTGGATGGACCAGCAACAGAGGAACTGAAATCACAACTCTTCCCGGGCTCTGCCGTTGCCAACCCCATTGACATCCTGGCTACGGGCACTGCACTACAGTTAGGTACGGCCATTGACTTCTGTGAGAAGAAGTTTGATAACATCGATGCAATAGCTGTCATCTACGGCACGCCTGGCCTGACGCAGCTCTATGAAGCCTATGACGTGCTGGACAAGAAGATCCGGGAGTGCAGCAAGCCCATCTTTCCCATCCTGCCCAGCCTTCACACGGCAGGACCGGAGGTGGCAGAGTTCCTAGCCAAGGGCCATGTGAACTTCAGCGACGAAGTGACCCTGGCCACTGCACTGAGCCAGATCATGCGTACGCCACAGCCAGCCCCGCCCGAACTGGAGCTGTATGGTGTGGACGTGCCGAAGATACGTGAGGTGATTTACCGTGAAACCAACCGTCTGAAATTTGAAGGAATCGACAGCGGATACCTCGCCCCCGACACCGTAAGGGAGATACTGCAGTGTGCCGGTATACCGCTTGTCCCCGAGATGGTAAGTACTGACAAGGAAGCACTGGCTGCTTTTGCCCAGAAGGTGGGATTCCCCGTGGTGGCCAAAGTGGTGGGTCCTGTCCATAAGAGCGATGTAGGCGGTGTGGCACTGAACATCCGCACGCCTGAACACTTGGGGCTGGAGTTCGACCGCATGATGAAGATAGAGGGTGCTACGTCAGTCATGGTGCAGAAGATGCTGAAAGGTACGGAACTGTTTATCGGGGCGAAGTACGAGCAGCGTTTCGGTCATGTGGTGCTTTGTGGCCTGGGTGGCATCTTTGTTGAGGTGCTGAAGGACGTGTCGAGCGGCCTGGCACCATTGAGCTATGCCGAGGCCTACTCCATGATACACTCCCTTCGCGGCTACAAGATACTGAAAGGGACGCGTGGGCAGCAAGGTATCAACGAGCAGAAATATGCCGAGATCATTGTCAGACTCTCCACATTGCTTCGCTTTGCAACAGAAATCAAGGAGATGGACATCAACCCCCTGCTGGCCGATGGTAACAGTGTAGTGGCAGTTGATGCCCGTATATTAATAGAAAGGTAGCGTGTGCTACCTTTTCAATAAACAATGAAACAATAGGGAAAGGGAAAATAAAGGTTTCTCCATAATTTTGCAGGCAAAATCAACAAAAACCTCAGAGTGATGAAGAAATCTTTGTTTACCCTTCTTTTTTCAGCACTGGCTCTGACGGCCGGTGCACAGAATCCTTTTGTGCAGACGTGGTTTACCAGCGACCCAGCACCGATGGTACACGATGGCACGATGTATGTCTATACGGGTCATGACGAGGATGGTGCCGACTTCTTCTGGATGCAGGAGTGGCGCATCTATTCCACGCAGGACATGGTGAACTGGACCGATCACGGCTCACCTTTGGCGCTCGAGGACTTCTCGTGGGCAGATGACCGTGCCTGGGCCAGCCAGTGCATAGAACGTAACGGGAAGTTCTATTGGTACATCTGTGCCCATTCAAAGCTGTCCCGTGGCATGGCCATCGGTGTGGCTGTGGGCGACACGCCGACAGGCCCCTTCCATGATGCCATTGGCAAACCACTGTTCGAGAACGGTTCATGGGATCATATCGATCCTACGGTGATGATTGATGACGATGGACAGGCATGGCTCATGTGGGGTAATCCGCAGGTTTATTACCTGAAGCTGAACCCCGATATGATTTCATACGAAGGAGAACTGGGCCAGCTGCCTATGACCGAGGAGAGCTTCGGATCGCCAAAGATGAACGAACGCGAGAAAGGCAAGCAGTATAAGGATTCTTATGTGGAAGGCCCGTGGCTGATGAAGGCTCCCCAGCCGAAGGCACCGAAAGAGAGGAAACTGAGGCGTATTCCCAAGAAAACCAATCTCTATTATCTGGTCTATGCTGCCGGTGGTGTACCTGAGCACATCAGCTACAGCTGGGCACCGTCGCCCACAGGGCCGTGGACGTATGCCGGTGAGATCATGCCGTTGTCGGATACAAAGTCGTTCACCAACCATGCAGGCATTGCAGAATTCAAGGGACATTCCTATTTCTTCTATCATTCGGGCAAGCTGCCCAAAGGCGGCGGTTTCGGCCGTAGTGTGGCCGTTGAGGAGTTTACCTATAACCCAGACGGTACTTTCCCCACCATTCTTCCTACCGACGAGGGTGTGAAACCTTTGGCTACGTTCAACCCCTGTCGCCGTGTGGAGGCCGAGACGATGGCCTTCTCGTCGGGAGTGAAGACTGAGCAGAACAATCAGGTGAGTGTCTATGTCTGCGACATCCATAACGGCGACTACATCAAACTGCAGAACGTGGACCTTGGAAGTACGGCTCCCCGTAAGTTCACAGCCCGTGTGGCTTCGGGACTGCGCGGAGGACGGATAGAAGTGCATACCGACAGCATCAGGGGACAGCTGCTTGCCCGTCTGGAGGTGCCTGCCACAGGTGGTTGGGAGAACTGGCAGACGCTCTCTGCCGAATTCCTGCCGTCGGCAGCCGGCTTGTCAGGTGAGCCTCGCGACCTGTACTTGGTCTTCAGAGGCCGCAAGGGACCCAAGCTGTTTAATTTCGACTGGTGGGAAATGGGTCAATAGCGTGTTTCTCACCAATTGTCCGTCCGGAAAGAACTGACAGGCAGGCCATCGTGCATGAGATCGCCCTCTACCCAGTCCTTAAAGGCATAGCGCACAGCAACGGGGTGTCTCACCTCGTTGCTTTTTATGTAGACACGGTTACGGCTGACCCATGCATCCGCGGGATGGAATACGCGGTCTTCACCGGCTATCTCGAAGTTCTGGCTGTGAGGACCATGCTCAAAGTACACCCACTCTTTCGAACGGTCGAAGGCAATGACAGCTGTGTCACCCTGGAACTCCACGCCGCTATAGGTAGCAAAGTCGGGTAGTCCCTTTACGCCGTAAGTATTGGCGAGAGCGAGGATGGCGAGCCGTTCTCCAGCCTGGCGTTTCTTGCGTGGATGGATGCCATATTCCAGGCCCGCGTCCATCAGCACCGCCATGCGGGCATTGCTGATCATTGATTCGGCCTTTTGCTGTTGCTCGCGCAGATACTGGCTGTCTTTCCGGTCAATCAGTGAGTAGTCGTAGGGGGCAATCTGACAATAGTAGAACGGGAAAGCGCCTTGTCCCCAATCAGCCCGCCAACCTTCCACCATGGCCTTCAGCAGTGGGGCATAATAGTCATAGCGGGGCACATTGTCCTCACCCTGATACCAGATGGCACCTCGCAGGGTAAAGCCGATGAGCGGTTTCAGCTGTCCGTTATAAAGGGCTGTGGGACAACGCTGCTGGAGTTTCTGCACGTCAGTCTCCGTGATGGTCTGTTGCACCTTGGGGAAAGCCCTCAGCCAATCAGGGTGCATCCATGCCTCGCAAGCCGAACCACCCCAGGAAGTGACAATCAGTCCGACGGGTACATCAAGCGTTGAGCGCAATGCCTTTCCGAAATAGTAGGCAGTAGCCGAGAAGTCACGCACACTGGCCGGAAAAGCCTCAGACCATTCGCCTGTGACATCCCATTCAGGTACCAGCGATGCGTGACGCTTCACCGTGAACAGACGCAGGCTGGAGTCCTTGCAGTGTAGCAGTTCTTCTGTCGTTCCTTCGACGGGCTGCTGTTTGAACCCCTTCATCTGCATTTCCATGTTCGACTGTCCTGAGCATATCCATACCTCACCTATGAGTACATTGTGTAACACACAGTCCAGGCCAAGTCCTGATGCCTGACGCGAGGAGGGTTGTGATGGTGCTGTCGCGAACGATATGTCATAGGGGCCTCCGGCCTTGGGGGTCTTGACTTTCACAGAGAAATATCCCTCCTGGTCTACTGTTGCCGAGTAAGACTGTTTATCCCACGAGGTAATGACGACAACGGTTCTCCCTTTGTCAGCCTTTCCCCAGATGTTGCATTCCGATTGCTGCTGCAGCACCATGTTGTCGCTGAAGAACCGTGGCAGCGTGACTTTAGCGCTGACACCCAGTGGCAGGCAGCCAATCACCAATGCTAATGCGGTGCGTATCATGTTCATGTGTATGGTATGTTTCATATATATATAGGTTTATTCTGCTATCAATAGTCTCGGCGATGACAGTAGTCCTGCAGGTAGCAGTCCGTTGCCTTTTGTGCGGTACTTGGCATTTGTCCAGATGCCCTTATAGGGTGCTTTGCCCTGGTCAAGTCCACGCAGGGCATTGTGCCAGGTGTTGACCACCTCTATCTCAAGCCGGTTCTTGCCTTTGCGCAGTGCCTGGGTGATATCCACCTCGTAGGGATGTGTCCAGACGATGCCGCAGTCGATGCCATTCACCCATACGTGTGCCAGGTCGTGTACTTCGCCAAGGCTGAGTTTTACGGAGGTATTGCCTTTATATCTGAAAGAGGTGGCATAGCGGACATGCCCGCTGAAATAGCGGATGGCATCATCGGCGTGGCGGCTCCAGTCAAAGAGCGTATCTGTGTGAAGAGTGAGCCCGCTTTCCTTGAAGGTCATGTCCCAGCCGCTGGTCTGGCTCCAGGACAATTTGTTGCCAGGGCGCCGCTGATGCAGACATGAAGTCACCGGCATGGGATAAGGAGCCTCCTGCCGGTTAAAAACCACGAATAGACCTTCATGGGGATGCATGCTGATCGTTCCTTTGTCATAGGGAATGGTCTTGTCGTCCAAGGGACGATAGAGTACAGGCTGCTGACAGTCTGCACGGAACAGAGGTTGGAAACTGATGTTCTTGTCAGTCTGATTCGACAGGAAATAGATGTCTTCAGAATCTGTAGCCCTGTGAGTATAGGCTATGCCCTCAGGCAGCACCACATCGGGCTTAACCCCTTCGAGGATAGAGGCAGCATAGGGCTTTTCAATGATCATGACACCTTGTTGGCGCAACGCACTGATATGGTTACGGACTTCATCAGAGACAAGACACCCTTCGGGCACCACAAGCACCTTATAGTTGAAAGGCTGATGCAGAAGTGCGTCTTTGTTCATGGAGTCATACTGGTATCCGTGGAGCGGGTTGATCCAGTCCTTGAGGTCGAGAATACCGGCTGAATGTCTTACGCCGACGGGTGATTCCTCCATGGGTACTCCCTGATTGGCCATTCGCTGCTGTTCTGAGGCCACGCGCTCTGCACCGAACAGTCCGGGCAGCATGGGCACAATCTTGTCAGGCGTCCATGCACGTCGGGGCATCTCGTCACCTGTATAGACGGCTATGTCTGCCACAGGCCTGCCCCGTTGCAGCCATGACTGGCAGCGTGTCACGTAGTCCACAAGTGCCTTGGCTTCTGGAAACCACGTCTGGTCGCGCTGGAAGAAGAGACCGATGCCATCAAGCGTCATTCCGGGCTTCCTGTCCATATAAGGGTTGTGGGTGAAGACATGGAAGAAGAGTCGGTTCATGCCCAAGGCGAAGTTGCGGTCGAGCAGGGGCTTGATGCTGGCGGGTGTCTCGTCCCATACGCCGCGTACCTCGGTAAATCCCTCTGCCTGTACAACGTCCTTGCCGTAGACGTGGGCACCGCTGATGGCGTCGAGCATGTCGTTGGGTTTGTCGTGGGTGGGGGAGTTCAGCCAGTATTCACCCATCGGTACATCCACATATTTGTAATGCTCCATTCCGTCGGAGACCATTGTCGGTGCCACGCTCTCCGACGATAGCTGCACACCGTATTCATGAGCCTTCCGGGCGACTGTAGCAAAGAACACGTCGTTGATGAGGTCGTTGATGGTCTGGCGGACATCGCGCAGCACCTGTTCACTGTTCACTCCTATGGCCTTGGCCTCGGCCATACCGTCAATGGGGATGCCTGCATAGACGGGCATGAAGGGTAGCAGGTCGTAGCCGCGACGTTTTCTGAACTCCTCGGCAAAATTCCTGCTCCAGTTCTGCGAGCCGCACTCCCAGGAGTCAACATGCATGTACTTCACCACGTGGTGATGCGGCCGTTGCATGAAAGCGCCGAACCAGTTGTCTATCTGCCGTTTCACAGCAGTTGCTGAGAACTTGTCACACTCCAGACCCTTGCCGCCACCCGCCGTGGCGTTGGTGTGTCCTGTAGAGACATGGCCGAAGCGTATGATGCGCCATCGGCCTGGAGGCAGCGTCGTGCTTGCCGTAAGCATCATGGGACAATTGTCTGATACCGATTCGTAGGGAGCAGCGATGCGCCATACACTGCCGTTTTTGCTTTCGTACTGGTCGATACAGGGTTCAGTGCTGAGCCTGATGTCTTTCACCTTCAGCACTGGGCTCCATTTGGCTGCGTCAAGATCCTCTGCCCCTGGCTCTGTGCCTTCGGGCGTCCATACAAAGCGGAAATGACGGGCAGTGGTTTCGGGCAGTGCGTAGGTATAGTCCTGATCGGTGTTTTGCCAACCCTGGCGCGGAGGGAGCAGCCGGCGTATGTCCCGGTAGTTCTCACCGTCGTCGCTGGCTTGCACCATCAGGCGTTGGGACTGTACATTATTACCGCTCGGTATGATCTCTATGCTGCGAATGGTCTGAGGCTCAGCATAGTCATATTGTATGTAGCCGGGTTCCTTGGAGCGGAAAGTGCCGTTTTCATCACGTGGGATGGTGCCGCTGACAATGGGGTGGGGGGGGCAGGCGGTACCCCATACGGGGCAGGCAAAGACGGCAATATCCTCATAGTAGCCACCTGGTCCTAAGGCAGGAGCGGGCATGGGCGTCTCCTTGGTCTTCACCTGGACAATCGTGTCTGTCCAAACCACCTGCTGCATCGATTCCTCCGGGCTGATCCATGGGCCGCCTGCCAGGGCAAAGCCATCGCAGATGTGTATGCCCAGTTCCAATCCGAGGGAGTCTGCCTGCTGCATGGCATAGTCTGTCAGTTCCCAGAACCTTGACGTCAGCTGTTGGGCTGGTGCCTCACCCCATGCTGGCAGATTGGCAGGAGCCTCTGCCGTACCTCGTATCGGCATGAGGTAGCAACCACCTAAACCGACGTCCTTCATGGCCTGAAGATCGGCTCTGATGCCTGCTTCTGTCACGGCTCCATACATCCAGTACCAGAATGTCCAGGGCTTTGCGCTTTCTGCGGCATTCATCCTGAGCACTACGCACAGCAGTAGTAACGGCAATACAGATTTCATTTTTCAACTGTTA